>JAJVIO010000091.1 GCA_022071975.1 Planctomycetota bacterium | reverse complement strand
ATGGCGTCAGCGCTCACGGTGTACTGGAAGCCGCGCGAGTCCTGGACGATCACGTCAAGGTCGGGGTCCAGTTCGGCCACGATCTCGGCGGCTGCGCGCAGGCCGCGCAGGCCCTGCTCGACGGGGAACCACGCCTGCCGCACACCGTCAAAGCCGCGCACCAGCACCGTGTGTGAGATGGCATCGGACCAGTCTTCGCTTGGGGCGCGCGCTGTCACCAACGGGCCGCGTTGCACGGCGGCCTGCAGGTTGCCGATCTCGCCCTCGACGTTGGCGAGTTCCTTGCGCAGCCTCACCAGCTCCGCGCCTGCGGCCTCTTTGTCGAGCTGGCCTGCGCGGGCCAGGCGGGCCTCGGCGCGGGCAACGTCGCCGATCAGCGACGCGCGGCGGTCGATGGTGGCGTCCAGGTCGCGGGCGGCGCGCGCGTGGCGCAGGTGGTCCACCAGGTTCAAGTCGCCGGCCTTGGCGGCGGCCTCGATGCGCTGGTCAAAGTCGCCCTTCTGACGCGCCTCCTGTGCGGCGGCCTCGCGCTCGGCGGCGGTGGCGGGCGGGGTTGGTTGGTTCGTGTTCATGGGTTTCTCCGGTTGGTGGTGGTGGTCAAAAGCCCTTGACGGGTCAAGTGTGGTACTTCCGGCTGCTCGGCTGCGCGGGCGGCATGGGGCGCACGGGCAGGGCTGCCAGCTCCGCGCGCAGGCGCTCGACCTGGGCGTGGTCGTTGTCCGCGCTCGCGCGCCGGATTGCGTGCTCAAGTTCGCGGCGGATCCGGGTCAGCGACACGGCCTGCTTGGCATTCTCGCGGGCGACGTAAACGGTGACGTGGTCCGCGCCGTGGTGGCGCCGCATCGCCTCTTCGTGCGCTGCCCACTGTCCGCGCACCTGCTCGACCTCGCGCCGCGATGCTTCGGCTTCGCGGGCGTCTTCAGCCGCGCGCTGCTGTGCCTTGAGTTGTTTCGGGTCTCCCATCTCGATCTCCTGGTCGTTTGTCCCAGCCCCTACCTGGCGCGGGTTTCAAGTCGTTTCTGGCGGGCTGTGATGCCGCCTCGGTGCGCCGGCTCGATCACGCGCCGGTCGGTGATGCCCAGCTTGCGCATGTAGACGCGCAGGCATTCCTCGGTCATGGCGCCCGGCCTGCCCTCGCGGATCGCCTGGGCCGGCGAAACTCGGCGCTCACCGTCCCCGCCGTGCGCCATTCGTCGAACGCCTTGAGTTTTACAGCGGAGGGCTTGCGCTCGAACGCTTTCCCGGGCCCTTCAAGCCAGGTTTCCCAGGCCTTGCGTTCGGCCTCATCCGGGCCTGCCGGCAGCGTCTCGCGGTTGACAGCCGGGCGGGCAGCCTTGTTGCACCAGCGCGCGAAGGCGCCGGTCTGGCCAGGCGGACCGGCCTTGACGGCTGCGCGCATCACGGCTGCTGGGCTGCTCACGCCGACAAACGCGGCCTCGCCAGCAGCAGCTCGGGCCTCGGCTTCGGCCGTGATGGCGTCCAGGCCGTGCGCGGCGATCAGCTTGTCGAGTTGCTGCGCGGAGGGTGTCCTGCCGCAGTAGTCCTGCAGGAACTTTTCAAGTTGAACCGCCACCGCCGGGGTGGTGGTCTTCACTTCTTGTACTTCTTCTGGATTGGCCCTTTCTTGGCCCTTTCTTGGCCCTTTCTTCGGCCCTTTCTTGGCCCCATCCTTGGCCCCGTTTTCGGTGGTCGGGTTGTAGAAGGCCCAGTTGACAAGGGTTATGACGTTCCGTCGTTGGCCCTGCACTTGGCCCTTTGCGATGGTTCCGTATTGGCCCAAGCGCGCCAAACTTCCGCGCACCTCTTTACGCGTCAAGCCCGTGGCCTGTGCAAGCTGATCCTCGGTTTCGTCGCACTGGCCAGGCTGGAGTGTGTAGCCCAGACGACGGTTGACGCGCGGGGTGATGGCAGCCCTGCAAAGCAGGTGCGTCAGCACCAGCCACGCCTTTGCGTCGCGGGAAACTTCGTGGTCGCGCCACGAACGCCAGAGTTTCACCCAACCGCCGGATGGTGTGCTCATACACCACCTCTGCGCTTGCTTCCCGAGTCCGCGCAGGGTAGACTTCCCACGGCTGCACACCCGGTAGCCTCTTGTTTCAACCGCGCTCCCCCTCGCCGGGGAGCGCTTGCTTTACGCGGCCGTCGCATTGCTGTTCTTTCCGTGCGCTAGCACTGTTCACCAGTAGCACGCTGTTGACACGTCAACACTGGTACTCTCTGGTAGTCTAGGCCACGCCTTGGGCTTCGCGGCGGGCGACGAATTCGTTGATCGCTTCACGCCGGATCAGGAGTTTGGAGCAGCGCCGGCCGGTGCCACCCCGGAAGGCTGTTAGTTCCTGGGACTTTACCAGTCGGCGCACTGTGTCAGCGCTTACACCCAGCAATGAGGCAGCCTCCTCGATGCCGACCGCCAAACTGACGATTTCACGTTTTTGCAGACTCATAACTGTCTCCCGTTTAGGTCTGCAGACTTGTGTAAATCCCGCCGCGACAACGGGCTCAAACGAGATGCTGTTTTGACCAGAAGCGTGCGCAGTGCTGCCGCAGCATGCACGGCGGGAATGCCGCCTGCCAAGCGTTGCAGGCGTGGGCGACAACTGTGAGGTCGACTTCGGATCCGGCGACAAAAAATCCTGCGAGATTACGCGGCAGGATTGTTTCTGGGGTTTCAGCGCCCGCGGCTGCTGGTGAGGATAGCTCACGCCCGGCCCCTCAGCCGGTGCAGCTTCCCGCCCCTGCCGGCCTGCTGGTTCTGCCAGGCCTCGAGGATCTTCTCGATGCCCAGCACTTCCTCCACCGTCTGCGCGTGCGCCTGCCTGGGCGGCAGCGTGAAGTGGCCGGCGTAGTGCTTCACCAGGACCGCGTAATCGTGGCCGAGTTGGCCGGCCAGGCTGTACAGGTCCGAGCCGTAGAGTTGCGAGTTCGCCAGGAAGCTGGCGGTCGTGGAGCGCAAGTCCTTCAAGGCCCAATCGGCGCCCGTGGCCTCGCGCACGTCGTACAGGGCGCGCTTCAAGCTGCGGCCTCGCTCGTCGCCGGTCTCGCCACGCTTCGAGATCGCCAAGGGCCTCGCACCACCGAACACGAACGGCAGGGCCTCCACGTCCACGCGCTTGCGCAGGGACAGCAGCAACTCGCGCAGGACCGGGCGGTTGTCGAACGGGACCACGCGCTGCCGTGAAGTCTTGCCCGCGTAGATCAGCAGGCGCCCGCCGTCGAAGTCGGGCCACGACTCGCGGGCGCTGGGCTTGCTCGGGGACCAGCGCAGCCGCTCAGCTTCGCCACGCCGGCAGCCGGTCAGTATCAGGAAGGCCAGCAGCGGGAACACCTCGGAGCCGTCGATCTCGACGTCACGGGTTGCGGCGGCGTCCAGGATCGCTTTCAACTTGGCGGTCGGCAGGACCACGGGCTCGGTGGTCCCGCGCACTGGCGGCGTGAGTCCATCGGCCACTGTTTCGGCGTCCAGGCGCACGCACTTGAGGCGGCGGCGCCCGAAGTTCAGCAGCGCCTTGAAGTGCCTCAGCACCAGCGCGACGTAATGCGGGCTCAGGCGCGCGCCCGTGTCCTTGTGCGGTTTGGCGGCCACGAACGCGGCGAAGTCCTCAAGGGCTTTCAGGCTCAACAGCTTGGGCAGCATCGGCCGCGAGGGCCAGGCGTCCACGAACAGCCAGGCCTGGTCGTACACGTCGACGGTGCGCTCGCTCTTGCCCTTGCGGCGTAACTGCTCGCGATGCTCGGTGCGCAGCTTGTCCCATGATGCGCCGGGGTCGCTTTCGTCCGTGTGGTCGGTGCCCTTGAGGGCGATGCGGTCGCGTTCCAGTTCCTTCGCCTTCGCGACGGCGTGGGCTTCCGCGCCCGACCTGGTCAGCACCAGCCGGCCGGCGGCGTCCTTCACCACTTCCTTGCGGCGCCGGCCCTTGCGACCGCCCGGCAGCTCTTCACGCCAGCGCAGTACAATGACGCCACGCTCATTGGAGATCGTGACGCCCGGATGGGCCTCGCGCGCCTTGGGGGAGTAGCCCCGGGGTTTCTGTCGTCTCGGCAAGTGACAACCTCCACAAACACGGGGACAAGGTTGGGGACAAGTACCAGCATACCTTGTCCCCGTTCTGCCCAACTTAGCACTGGCGCAACCGACCGGGAAGACGCATAATGCCTAGCTATGCGGAAGAATGCCGAAACGCGCATAACCCGTCAACGCCAGACTAAGGATCTGGTTCCAGCAATGGATTGCGGGTTCAAGTCCCGCCCTGTGCACCAAAACAAAGCACCCCGACGGCAGTCGGGGTGCTTTGTTTTGCCCGCCATAGCCTTGGCGAAGGCGGACTGGTTCAACCTGAACTACTTGAACCCGAGGCGGCCTGTCGGCCGCGCCGCTTCGCTTACGCCCGTCTGCGACGGGCTGCTTCGCTGTCAAACGCCTGCGGCGTTTGAGGTTCAAGTCCCGCCCTGTGCACCAAAACAAAGCACCCCGACGGCAGTCGGGGTGCTTTGTTTTGCCCGCCATAGCCTTGGCGAACGCGGACTGGTTCAACCTGAACTACTTGAACCCGAGGCGGCCTGTCGGCCGCGCCGCACGAAATTGTCGCGCCAAAAACGGCGCGACCGCCGACAGGATTGTCGGCGCCACCCCGATTTTTTCCTTGAGTGGATTGCTCACCTAACTCATTTCAAACGCGAACCTTGTGCCGGCGGAAACGCGTGGAAAGCTTGTGGAAGCCTATTTTTAGCGGGTTTGGGCTTGATTGCTGTTTGACAGCTCGCTAAGCTGACGCCCCCGTACCGGGGAAGCACACAACCACCCGTTACACAAAAATTTTCATCGACCCGCCCCGTGGCGGGCCGTGGTCTTTTTGATTTCAGGCCCCGCTACGGCGCAAGGCGCAAACGGAGAACGAATTATGGCCAGCGAAGGAACGCTCCACCCGGAAGGCACCAGCGTGGACGACGTCATCAGCTTTGCCAAGGACCGCGGATGTACCATGCTCGACATCCGCTTCATGGACCTGCCAGGCCTGTGGCAGCACTACACTTTCCCGATCCGCAAGCTCGAGGCCGAGCTCTTCGAAGAGGGCCTGCCCTTTGACGGCAGCAGCCTGCGCGGCTGGAAGACCATCAACGAGTCCGACATGCTGGTCATCCCAGATGCCGCAACGGCCTTCATCGACCCCTTCATGAAGGAGCCAACCCTGGTGCTGATCGGCAACATCGTCGACCCGATCGAGCGCACCGCTTACGGCCGCTGCCCACGTCAGGTGGCCCTGCGCGCCGAGCAGTATCTGAAGAGCACCGGCATCGGCGACACCATCTACTTCGGCCCGGAAGCCGAGTTCTTCATCTTTGACGACGTGCGCTTCCGCCAGACCACCAACATGGGCTACTACGAGGTGGACAGCATCGAAGGCTCCTGGAACACCGACCGCCGCGAGGAAGGCGGCAACCTCGGCTACAAGCCGCGCACCAAGCAGGGCTACTTCCCCGTGCCGCCCATGGACAGCCTGCACGACATCCGCACCGAGATGCTGCTGACGCTCGGCCAACTCGGCTGCGTGCCTGAGCTGCACCACCACGAGGTCGCCAGCGGCGGCCAGTGCGAGCTCAGCATCCGCTTCAACACGCTTACGCGCACGGGCGACCAGCTGATGATGTACAAGCACGTGGTCAAGAACGTCGCCCGCAAGTACGGCAAGACCGCCACCTTCATGCCCAAGCCCCTCTACGGCGACAACGGCAGCGGCATGCACTGCCACAGCAGCATCTGGAAGAACGGCAAGAACCAGTACGCCGGCGACGGCTACGCGGCGTGCTGAAGCACGCGGCCGCGCTGTGCGCGATCACCAACCCGACCACCAACAGCTACCACCGCCTGGTACCGGGCTACGAGGCGCCGGTGAACCTGGCCTACAGCAGCCGCAACCGCAGCGCCTGCGTGCGCATCCCGCTGACCAAGGACGAGGCGGCCGCCAAGCGCTTCGAGTACCGCTGCCCTGACCCGAGCAGCAACCCGTACCTGACCTTTGCGGCGATTACGATGGCGGCGCTGGACGGCATCCAGAACAAGATCGACCCGGGCCAGCCGATGGACAAGGACCTGTACGACCTGCCGCCCGAGGAGCTGAAGAACATCCCTCAGACGCCGGGCAGCCTCGAGGAAAGCCTGCGCGCCCTGGAGAAAGACCACGAGTTCCTGCTGAAGGGCGACGTGTTCAGCAAGGACATCATCGAGGAGTGGATCAGCTACAAGATGAAGAACGAAGTGCAGGCCATGCGCCTGAGGCCGCACCCGCACGAGTTCGAGCTGTATTACGACATCTAGTGTGGCGCGGGCTGCCAGCCCGCGTCCCGCGAGCCAGAAACCAGAGCCCCCGCGGCCTGCCCTGAGCCAATCGAAGGGTAACGCGGGGGTTTCTGCTTTTACGGAAGCGGTGCGCTTAGAATCAAACACTCGATTCACAAATCCATGGCGGCAAACGGTACTGCCAACACATGCGTGCAGCCGAATTTACCACCATGCGCACACCGCATCAGCCGAGAGATGGAAGGCGCAATAACAAAGCTGCTTTCTCCAGGTCCGCAAACAGCCGGAGGGGATCGAGTAGGGCATTGCTATTGTCGGGAAGCGTTCCCGCGCGGCCGTGCGCGAGCCAATCCCGAATCACCTGATGATTTGTAATCAACTGAATGCCTGCGCCGCTGTCGGCATCCGCTCTCCAGCAGTCAAGAATCTCATCGAGTTTTAACCAATCGCTCTTGCGTCGGCGACGCTCAGCTCTACACCTGTCGCCGATTGCGCCCTTCCCGTACTGGACCTGATAGTCGAACTCCCTACGGAGCGTCCCTTCGAAGCTGGCAAACAACGCGAGATATGACTCTCTCGCGAGTTCCTGAGTGCTCTCAGTCTGCTGAGACTCGGCGTGTCTCGCTATCAGGGTATGGGTGTCGCGAAAAAACTGCCGGATTGCCCTCGGGCGGAATTCCGGCCGCAGATGGCGTTTCATGCGCCCAGCACCTGGACCAGTTTCTGGAGAAACAACTCCTTGGTCAGCGGTACAGACTTCGACTCATCAGGTTCCACGGAGTCCAGCGGTTCAATTGTCCAGTTTTGCTCACCGCTCCACCAAAGGTTGAATCCGCCCTCTGACGTCCAGACACCTAGACGGGGCTTCGATTCCGATGTGAGCTTTCCTAGTGGCCGAACGTAGATGCTCGTGCCATTCGGAGCCTTCAACTTCAGGGAGTACGCTGTGTAGTTTCCATAAAAGTGATCTTCGCCTTGTTCGCCTTTGTCCTCGACCACTTCAAGCAGCCCTTGCGAAATGGCGTCACGCAGGAAGTCCTTTTTGATGGTGTCCCGCAGCCACTCGTGCGCCTTTTCCCACGCCAGAACATCTTGCAGCGAAACCTTGCGCCGTGCCTTCATGTTCTCAAGCGCGCTAAGCAGTTCTTCGTTTGGCGACTTCATCTGCGGCATGTCAGTCTCCTTGTCAGTGATTGTACCGTAAACTCACCATGTTTGTGCAAGGGATTCGATCGACCAGACCTCACTCCACCGGCCGGTACCGGCCGCTTACGTCGCGTTTGGGTTCTTCGGGCTCCGTCAGGCTTAGCCAGCGGTTGCCGCCTTCGTCGTAGGACACCACGTCGCCGTTTTCGATCTCGTACACCCAGCCGTGCAGGCGGATGCTTCCGGCGTTCATCCCCTTCTGGATGCAGGGGTAGGTGCGCAGGTGCTCGAGCTGCAGCTTCACGTTCTCTGCCACCGCCTCTCGCAGGTGGTTGTCGAACACCGCCGTGTGCTCTTTGCCGATGCGCCGCTTCGCCTGCCGCGCAAAGCTGATCCACTTCTGCACGGCCGGCATGTCTTCGGCGCTTTCCGGCCGCAGCAGGGCCGCCATGGCGCCGCAGTAGGTGTGGCCGCAGACTATCACGTCGCGGATGGGCAAACGCTCAATCGCGAACTCGATACTGGCCGTCACGCCGCCCATGTACTTTCCGTACTGGGGAATGATGTTGCCGGCGTTGCGCACGATGAATAGTTCACCAGGGCCGCAGCCGGTGAGGGTTTCAAACGCGATGCGCGAGTCGCTGCAGCCGATCACCAGCGCGTGTGGTTTCTGGCCGCTTTTGACCAGGTCGTCATACAAGGGCTTGAGTTGCGGGTAGGTGTCGCGCCGGAAGCGCCGAATGCCTTCGATGATCTTGTCCATGGCGTGAGAGAACCATAACACTCAGCGCCGCGCAACCGGTTTCGCCCCGCTTGCGCGCCCGCCCGCCGCATCTCAATATCTCGGCCATGCCCCGCACCATCGAGCTTGAAATCCTTCCACAACCGGATGACCAGACCTGCGGCGTGACCTGCCTGCACGCCGTGTACGGCTATTACGGCCTGCAACTGGAGCTTGATGAACTGATCAACGAGGTCGAGCACCTGGACACCGGCGGTACGCTCGGCGTGCTGCTGGGGCTTGATGCCCTGCAGCGCGGCTTCGACGTCACCATCTACACCTACAACCTGCAGGTCTTCGATCCCACCTGGTTCCAGCGCGGCGTCAACATGCGCGACAAGCTGTTGCGCCAGGCCGCGTACAAGGATGACCCGCGCCTCACGGCCGCCACGCGCGGTTACGTCGAATACCTCGACCTGGGCGGCAAGGTGAAGTACGAGAACCTGTCGCCGAACCTGATCCGCCGCTACCTGAAGAAGGGCATACCGATCCTGACCGGCCTGAGCGCCACCTACCTGTACGGCACCGCCCGTGAACACGGCCCGAACGACGACTACGACGACATCCGGGGTGTTTCGTCAGGGCATTTCGTGGTGCTGGTGGGCTACGCGCCGAAGGGCCGCGCGGTCGAAATCGCCGACCCCTGGCGCCAGAATCCCATCACCGGCGAAGACCAGCACTACAGCGTCGATGTTGACCGGTTGATCGGCGCGACACTTCTGGGCATTGTGACCTACGACGCCAATCTTCTGATCATCGAGCCTAAGAAGCCCAGGGCATGAACACACTGATCGTGGTCAACAACCCGGCCAAGTGGCCCCTTCAGATCCCGGACGTCGAGGTCGTGTCGGCCAAGGCCTACCTGACCGACCGGCGCTTCAGCAACCGCAAGGGCGTCAAGGTCTTCAACCTGTGCCGCTACTACACCTACCAGGCCATGGGGTACTACGTGTCGCTGCTGGCCGAGGCGCGCGGGCACCGGCCCATGCCGGACATTGCCACCATCATGAACCTGCGCAGCCTCAGCATGCCGCGGGCCGAGGCCCAGGAGGTCGAGGAAGAATTCCAGCGAGCGCTCAAGCCGATCAAGGGCGACGAGTTCACACTCAGCATCTATTTCGGGCGCAACATGGCCGCGCGTTACAAGCGCCTTGCGCTGATGCTCTTCAACCTGTTCCCCGCGCCGTTTCTACGCGCCGAGTTCGTGCGCGAGGGCGGCTGGTGGACGCTGGCCCACATCGGCACCATCCCCTACTCCGAGGTGCCGGAAAGCCACAAGCCGTTCGTGAAGCAGAGCGCCTCCGAGTACCTGACGCGCAAGCCCCGCGCCTCGCGGCGCAAGCCCCCCAAGTACGACCTGGCCGTGTTGTTTGACCCGGCCGAGGAACACTCGCCATCCAACGAACGCGCCATCAAGCGCTTCGCCGACGCCGCCTGGGACCTGGGCATTAACACGGAGGTGATCGACAAGTCCGACTACGGCCGCCTCGCCGAGTTCGACGCGC
The DNA here is from genome assembly GCA_022071975.1 of Planctomycetota bacterium. Classification (GTDB taxonomy): domain Bacteria; phylum Planctomycetota; class UBA8742; order UBA2392; family UBA2392; genus JACKID01. The sequence goes on along the minus strand of JAJVIO010000091.1, from coordinate 18,913 downwards.
TGTTCATCAGAGAAACCACCGCGGTAAACCACCACACTTATCGCTTTTCCCGCCGCGCCGCGAACCTGGGACTGGTGGTGATTGACGACCCGCTGAGCATCCTGCGCTGCACGAACAAGGTGTACCTGGCCGAGTTGCTGGAGCACGCGGGCATCCCGGCGCCCCGCACGATCATCGCCCACGAGGAAAACCTCGACGACGTGATCATCCACCTGGGCCTGCCCTGCGTGCTGAAGCGCCCCGACGGCGCGTTCAGCCAGGGGGTGATGAAAGCCGCCGACGTGGACGACCTGCGCACCGCGATCGAAGGAATGCTGGAAGATTCCGACCTCGTGCTGGCGCAGGAATGGATGCCCACCGAGTACGACTGGCGCATCGGCGTTCTCGACGGAAAACCGCTCTACGCCTGCCGCTACCACATGGCGAAAAAGCACTGGCAGATCGCCAAGCACGGTGACGGTGAGTCACGCTTCGGCAAAGTCGACACGCTTGCCATCAGTGAGGCGCCGCCCAAGGTAGTGGAGGCGGCGGTCAAGTCCACGAAACTGATCGGCCGCGGCCTCTATGGCGTAGACTTGAAAGAGGTCGACGGCAAGCCGCACGTGATTGAAGTGAACGATAACCCCAACCTTGATGCCGGCTACGAAGACGCCGTGTTGAAGGAAGAACTCTGGCGCACCATCGCGCAGGTGTTCCTGCAACGCATCGAGGCCAAACGCAACGGAACCGGATACGCGCAGTGACCCGAACAGCAAATTACCAGTTACCAATCACCAATTTTCAATTCGGGCCCATTGGTAATTGGTTATTGGTAACTGGTAATTCGCTGTTCAACACCGCGCGCCGCGATTTCACACGAAGACACGGAGCCACGAAGGACTGCCATGACGCGCCTTTGTGGCTCCGTGGCTTCGTGTGCCCAACCGCCTTCCAATCCGGAATTCAAAATCCAAAATCCAAAATCGCAGCCGGAGGCTGCCCATGACTCTGCACCTTTGGCAAGGCTACGGCATCGAGCTCGAGTACATGATCGTTGACCGCAAGTCCCTGGCCGTGCGTCCCATCGCCGACGAGCTGCTGAAATCCGTCACCGGCGACTACACCGCCGATTACGAGCACGGCCCCGCCGCCTGGTCCAACGAGCTGGTGCTGCACGTGGTCGAGCTAAAGACCAACGGCCCCGCGCCGGAGCTGGAGACGCTGCCGGAAATGTTTCAGGCCGAGGTGGCCGAGGTGAACACGCGGCTGGAAGCCCACGACGCCTGCCTGCTCCCCGGGGGCATGCACCCGTTCTTCGACCCCATGACCGAGACGAAGATCTGGCCCCACGAGTACAACGCCGTCTACGAGACCTACAACCGCATCTTCGACTGCCGCGGCCACGGCTGGTCAAATCTGCAAAGCACGCACATCAACCTGCCGTTCGCCAATGATGAAGAGTTCGGCCGCCTGCACGCGGCCGTGCGCTACCTGCTGCCGTTCCTGCCGGGACTTGCGGCGAGCTCGCCGGTGGCGGACGGCAAGCTGGCGCCGGCGCTGGACTATCGGCTGGTACAGTACGCGCAGAACAGCGCGCGCATCCCCAGCGCGACGGGCAAGGTGATCCCGGAGAACTGGTACACCAAAGACGAGTACTACCGCGAAATCCTGCACAAGATCTGGGCCGACACTGCGCCCCACGACCCGGAGGGCAACCTGGAGGGCGAGTATGCCAACGCCCGCGGCGCCATTGCACGCTTCGACCGCATGGCCGTTGAGATCCGCGTGCTGGACATCCAGGAATGCCCCGAGGCTGACATCGCCATCGCGGCCGTGATCAAGTCCGCGCTGCAGGCCCTTGCGGAAGAACGCTGGCTGACGCTGGAACAGTTGCAGGCGGTCGGAGTGGACCCGCTGTCTGAGCTGTTCAAGCGCGTGTGCGTGACCGGCGAAACTACCGTGATCCATGACCGCGAATACCTGCGCGGCCTGGGCGTCGAAGCCGAAAGCGCGACGGTCGGCGAGGTGTGGGACAGCCTGATCGACAGCACCATGCCCGCCGGCGGTAAGGCGCGCAAACGCTGGCGCGGGACGCTGGCGCACATCCGCGGCAAGGGCACGCTGGCAACCCGCATCCGCCGCGCTGCCGGCACGGACCCGACGCGCGAGAGGCTGCAGGCGATCTACTTCGAACTCGCGCGCTGCCTGCGCGAAGGGGAACTGTTTGACCCCGCCGCGATTTGACGCCCTGCTCGTCACCTGCGAGCACGCCAGCAACGCGGTAGCACGCCATGCGGCCGCGTTCCGTGCCGACCCGGCCGTGCTGCACACCCACCGCGCCTGGGACCCGGGTGCAGCGCTGCTCGCGCGCGAGTTGGCAACTGCGTGCGACGCGCCCCTGCATGAAGGCAAGTTCACCCGGCTGCTGATCGACCTGAATCGTCGCGAGAACTCAAAGGCCGCGTTCTCCACCTTCACGCCTGACGCCGCCCGCGAGCCCCTGCTCGAGTTCCACCGTGACTGGCGCGCGGCCGTGCTGGCCGATGCGCAGCGGCTGGCAAAACACGGGAGGCTGCTGCACGTGTCCTGCCACAGCTTCACGCCCGAGCTGCACGGCGAAGTGCGCAGCGCGGAAATCGGCCTGCTCTACGACCCGCGCCGCGGACTTGAAAAGCGCACGGCCGACGCCTGGCACGCAGCGCTGCGCGAAGCCCTGCCCGCCATGCGCGTGCGCCGCAACTACCCGTACCGGGGCATCAGCGACGGCGTGACCAGCTGGCTGCGCCGCGAGCTGCCGGCGACGCGCTACGCGGGATTCGAGCTGGAGCTGAATCAGGGCTTCGCGGCCAGGCCGGCACGCGAGTGGAAAGCCGCCCGGCAAGCCATCATCCGCGTCGTGCGGGCAAGTTTGGCGTAGCATGGCTGCACCGGCCACCGGATTCGGATCGGCCTCCGAAAAACACGGCGATTCACGTATCAGGCGGTGTTAGCATTCGGGTGCAAAGTCACCTAGAATGGGCGCCCCTACGGGAGGGCATATGCGCACAGTAATCGCAATTCTCCTTCTTCTGTTACTGGCCGCCCCGGCCTATGCGCAGGACGAAGAGAAGAAGCCGGTCGATCTCGCCGTGGCATTCCCCACCACCACCATGGTGTACATGCGCGCCGACACCAACGACTACTTCGACGCCCTGAAACCCGAGGAGATGTTCGCCGGCCTGGAAAACGACCTGCAACTGCCGGACCTTGGCGAGATCGCCCGCGAACGCCTTGAGCTCGAACTCACCGACGAAGAAATCGCCGAGCTGACCCGCGGCGTGCGCGGATCGGCCTTCGGGCTGCTGGATGTCGGGGTATCCGGGCCGAAGATCCAGGTTGTGGTTGACCACCAGCACCTTGGCGCCCTGGCCCGCGCCCTGAAGTCTGCCCACGACGCGGGCATGGTCACCGTGCCGGACGTGCAGGACTACGACGGCACCCCGATCTATGAGCTGGAGCTGCCCCTGCCGGCCTCAGCGCCGCGCGACGACTTCAGCGCCGATCCCAACCCGCTCGCAAACTGGCTGACCAACGAGTCGCTGTGGGTGGCGATCCTGAGCAACCGCTACCTGGTGATCGCCAGCAGCGACAACGCGGTGAAAGACGCCATCGACTTCCTGGCCTTCCCCGACGATCCCTTCGACACGCTGCTGGGCAACGCGCGCTACCGCGAGGCCGTGGCTGACTTCGATAAACCGCAGGCGGTGTTCTTCGTGAACGTGCAGGCCGTGATCAACACCATGGAACGCCTCGCCGGCGACAAGGGCAGCTCGGGCCCGCTGCAGGAGATCCTGCAGTACTACATGGGCAGCAACAACCAGCAGGTGCAGTTCTTCTTCGGCCTGCTGCAGTACGAACAGTTCAAGAGTTTCGCGGCCGGCTTCTGGCTCGATGAAAAGGCACTAACGCTGCGGATGGACGCCAACCTGGTGTTCCACAACCCGCCGGGATGGTTTGACACCGTGCGCATCGAGCCCCGGCCCATGCCGCTCACCGAATTCATCCCGGGCGACGCCATGTTCGCGATCACCGATTGCGTTGACGACGTCAGCGGCATGTACCAGCGCGTGCGCGAATTCTTCTTCGAGCGCGCCAAGGCCGCCGGTCAGCAAGCACTGGTGGACGGCTGGCAGAACGCCGAGAAAGCGGTGCAGGATGACAAGGCCTCGCTGGAGAGCGCGCTGGCGCAGCTCGGCGTCGGGCAGGCCTTCGTGGTGCTTCCGCGCGGCACGCCGGAGCAGAGCGACAACGTGCCCGTTGAGGTCGCGGGCATACTGGGCCTCAAGAACCGCAAGCAGGCCGAAGAGTACTTCTACGCGAAGCTGCTGGGCTCGAAGCTCGGCGCGCCGTTCCGCTACATGGAAGGCGAGATCACCCCGGTGGAAATGCTGAACGGAGTCGAGATCCACCAGGACGACGCGGGCAACGTGGCCTACGCCTTCATGGACGGCGAGGGTGAAAGCGGCGTGCTGGTAATCGGCATGCCGGGCGCCGTCAAGCGCATCGTCACCGCGCGTTACCAGGCCGGCAACCTGAAAAGCCTTGCCTCGTGGCAAGCCGCCAAAGGACTGCTGTGGGACGCGGGCAGCACCCACATGTACCTGAACTTCGGCGCGATGCTTCAGATCATGTCGAACACCTTCTCCATGGCCCGCTTCTGGTACGAGGAGGAGATGGACGACAAGTTCGACCGCGACGACACCGAGAAAGACGACGACCCCACGCCGTTCCTGTCCGATTTCTTCAAGAACACCATCGTGCTGGGCAGCGCCCGCAGCAGCGAGAGCGGCATCAGCGTGCGCGTGGCGGCCGCCGGTTGGCCTGACCGCCAGCAGATGCGCGGCATGGGTCTGCACTATCGCGACGTCGGGCGCAACCAGCAGGTGCGCGACGACTTCGTGCGCGTGCGTGACGCCGCGCGATCGCACCTCGCCATCAAGGGCAAACCCGCGGCCGAGGTCGCACAGTTGATCGAGACCGGGCTGCTGGGCCGCGAAGAGTGGGGCGTGGACCCCTACGGCGCCGACGCGGAAGATGGCAAGACGCGTCACTACGCGCTGGCGCCCGTGCCCGCAGACGTCAACATCCGCGAGCCCATCCTGTGCGCCTACCAGGCCCAGCCCGGCCTGCGCGGCAACCACCTGGCGGTGCTCTGGAACAGCCACATCGTGGAGCTGACACCCGACGGCCTGAAGAAAGCGCTCGAGCTGGCCAAGACCGGCAAGCCGCTGCCGCCGGACGGCGACTGGTACCGCGACGCGCTGAAGCCCCTGCACACGCAGCCGGACCCGCGACGTAAACTCGAGCGCGACTACTGGGAGGAAGAGGACACCAGGGTCGACGTAGCCATCATCGACGACGAAGGCAACGAAGGCGTCGCCAAGGTTGAAGAAGCAGACTTGAGGAATGAAACAGAGGCAATCCTCGACGCCAACAACGCCGCAAAGAAAGACTGAACCAAGCGACCCAAAGCGGGCTGACTATCACGGAGACAGGCATGAATCGAATTCGACTCGCAGTAATGGCAACCATCGCGCTGTGCGCCTCAGCACTGGCGGCACAGCAGGCCCCGGGGCCCGGTGACCTGGCGCCCCGCACCGGCACCATCGCCTACATGATCAGCGACCGGCCGGACGCCCTGTACCGCCTGTTCGGGCGCGACAGCAAAGGCGGCTGGAAGCTGCGCAGCTTCGCCGAAAGCATGATGCGCAAGCAGCACGAGCAGGACCCCGACTCAGAAGAGGCCCAGCGCGACCAAGCCGTATTCGACTACATCTTCGGCAGCTACGAGGCCGTGCAGCGCGTGGAAATCGCGCTGATCGACGTCACCCTCGACGGCCCCAAGTACCTGGTGTGGCTGTACACGCGGCAGGGCGAAACCATCAACCCGCAGCCCGAGTTCCTGAAAGACTTCCTGGCGGAAACCAAGGATTACAAGGACATCAAGTACCACCTGTACCGTGTACCCGAGGAAGAGCAGCCCGAGAACCCCGACGAAGAGCGCCCCCGCAACGCGCTCGGCGACAACCTGTACGGCATGGACCGTTACTACATCGCCAGCACGCCCAACGGCCTGATGATCTCAAACTTCGAGACCACCATCCGCGAGGCCATCGACCGCCTCTCCAGCGGCGACTACAGCGAGTCTCTTTCCGGCCGTGAAGAATTCGCGGAGTGGTCGAAGGTGCGCAAGCCCCACGACCTGTCGGTGTTCGTGATCGGGCGCGAAATCCAGAACGCCATCGAGCGCGTGCTGCCCAGCGAAGACCAGGTCGGCGTAGACGCCGAGGGCATCTACCGCGAAGTGGACAAGTGGCTGCAGTTCCGCGAGTACAAGTACGTGGTGTTCGACCTCGACTACGAGGATGCCGCCCGCGGCATCACGGTCGCGGCATCATTCAAGACCCGCCGCCAGACCCGCCTGCTGGAAAAGCTCGCGATCGAGCCCGCCGAGTTCAAGCTGCTCAAGTACGTGCCGCAGGGCGCGCTGCTCACGGCCGGCGTGCAGCTGGGCGACGCCAAGACCACCTTCAACAACCTCAAAGAGCTCGGCTACGACGTCGAGAAGTGGGCCAACGAAATCCAGGAAGGCCTGCGCAACGGCAACCGTCCGCCCGACATGCCGCCGGATGAAACCCCGCCCGAAGAAGGCGGCATGGAGCCGCGCAGCGCAGATCCTCTCGACCTGCTGAAGACGCTGCAGGAGATGGGCGAAGAGGAAGAGGGCGGCGAAGAACGCGAAAGCGAAATCGACCGCGCGCTCAGCGAGCTCGAGAAGATGCTTGTCGAGTACGGCACCAGCACCGACGAGCTGCTGTCCGTGCTGGGCAGTGAGGCCGTGCTGTTCGTGTCGCCCAACGCCGAGCGCGCCAAAGCCCGCAGCCGCGCCGGCATGGACGTGCTGTTCGAAACCGGCGACTTCGGCATCGCGATCGGGTTGAAGGACGTGGCCAGGGCCAAGACGATTCTTGCCGCCGCCCGCGAGAAAGACCCGGAGGGCGCGTTCCGCGGCTTCACCCAGGTGGAGTACCAGGGCCGCACGTTTGAGGTCAGCAGCGAGCACCCCTACGGCTACGCGTTCACCGACGACGCCCTGCTGATCGTGGTGACCATGGGCGTGATCGAGGAAGACGCCACCCAGCCGGTGATCGCGCGCCTGAAGGCCATGGCGGATGCCGCCGCCGGCACCACCAGCAGCAGCGCCGCCTTCGTGAAGAACGGCTCGAAGTTCATCGAGTTCGACTTCGGCGCCGCCTCGCGCATCACCAACCAGCTGAGCGAGGACCTGTCCCGCCGCCTTGACCGCTACGTCGAGCCGCCGCTCGAGAAAGACCCCAGCAGCTTCATGACCGACCTGACCGTGGCCCTGCGCCTCAAGGAATACAAGGACGGCGTCGAGCTGGCGATCCGCGTCGCCGGCCTGCCCGACTTCGGCCAGCTCCTGGATGGCGATGCCTCGATGTTCGGCGGCCCCAGCGCCAGGCGCAACGCCTACAACTACTCCGAGGACAACCTGCGCGCACTCTCGAGCGCCCTGCACAGCCGCAGCGACAACGAGAAGCCGGTCGATCTCGAGGCGATGCTCAAGGCCGGTGAAATCCGCGCGGGCACGCTGCAGGTGCCGTTCGACAAGCGCTGGAAGGGCGACCTCGACAAACTTGGCTGGACCACCCTTGACCAGGTGGTGCGCGACAGCCAGGGCAAACTGCCTGAGTGGGTAAACCAGGACGCGGCAGCCATGATCGAGGCCAACGAGAAGGAAGGCTTCCGCTCGATCGTGCTGGCCAAGGGCGACATCACGGCCTGGCTCACCGAGTACCAGTCCGGCTTCATCGTCGCCTACCAGGAAAACGCCGACACGCTCGGCGGCCACGTCATCCTGTACGCCGACGGGCAGATCGGCTGGCTCTCGGCCGACGCGCTGAAGCAGGCGCTTGAGCTCAATGCCAAGGGCGAGCCGGTGCCGGCCGCCGACAGCTGGCGCGAGGGCGAAGGCAAGCCCAAGGGAGTCGGCCCCCGCATCAAGGAGGACGACCCCTGGTTCCCGGGGCCCAAGGAAGACGAGAAGTAGCCGAGAATGAAAGAAGCCCCCGCAAGCCGCGGGGGCTTCTGCTTTCCTTCGCTGCTACAGCACTACCTTGGCCTGGATTTCGTTGCGCTTGAAGTAGCCGATCTCATTGGCCGGCACGCCCTCGCTCAGCAGTTCGTTCACCATGCGCTCGGCGCGGTCGCGCGACTTGAACGCCTGGCTGTGCATCGAGCCGTCGTGGGTGCGGTACACCACCAGGTGGTTGCTGAAGTCGCGCATCACGATCTTGTCGCGGTCCAGGTCGCGACGGCCGCGCAGCTGCGTCTTGCGGCGGCGGTCACCGCGGCTCTTCTTCTGGCGCGCGGGCGGCTCACTCTGCTCGGCTTCTTCTTCCAGGCCGAACAGCTCCTGCCACACGCGGTCGAAGCTGCCCTTGCCCCATGCGTCGCGCAGCTGGCGCACGTGCACGAAGCTGAGTCCTTTGCCGTAGGTCTCACGCACCTTGCGCGAAAGCTCCAGCTGGTTGATCTCGGGGTTGGCCTGCAGTTGCTCGGCCACGAAGCTCTTTTTATCGGTCATTCAGGATCCTCCCGGCATGCGTCTGCCGTCATTGGTGACGCGCCACCTGCCCGGCGCGCGAAAGGTCAGTTGTGCCCCGGCTGGGGCCCAAGACAGTTCGACACGCGGATGGCGTGCGCTTCAGCGAAACTTATCGGTCACGGTCGGGAATCGCCGCTTGCCCTGAACGCACTTGCACAACGGGCGGGTACTTGCTGTCCTGATGCATTCAGGAATTATGCACACACCGGGGGGCGATGTGGGTAACATCTTCGCTTCCCATTACGTCCGGGCACGAGTTTACGGGTTAATAAGGAAAGAGGTTGTTCCATGGTTGAGGCTACTGTGCAGCCACCGCGCCGAAAGCGCATCGCGATGGTACACCCGAAGTTCCCGCCCTCGTTCTGGAGCTTCGGCTTCATCAAGGAAATCGGCGGCTTCAAGACCGTGATGCCGCCGCTCGGCCTGGCCACACTGGCCGCGCTTACGCCGTCGGAATACGACGTCGTGATCGTTGACGAGAACGTCGAGGACCTCGACTTCGAAATCAACGCCGACCTGATCGTGCTCTCGAGCATGGCCATCCAGGAACAGCGCCTGTTCGAGGTGGCGGACGAGTTCCGCCGCCGAGGCTACACCGTGTGCATGGGCGGCCCCATCTGCAACGTGCTGCCCGGCCGCTGCCGTCCGCATTGCGACGTGCTGTTCGAAGGCGAAGGCGAGTACACCTGGAAGCTGTTCCTGCAAGACTGGGAAAAGGGCGAGCACAAGGACAACTACGTCCAGGAAGAGAAAGTCAACCTGGCCGACACCCCGGCGCCGCGCATCGACCTGCTGAAGACCAGCGCGTACCGCGTCGGCTGCATCCAGACCACGCGCGGCTGCCCCTTCAACTGCGAGTTCTGCGACATCATCGTCACCTACGGCCGCAAAGTGCGCAGCAAGCCGATCGAGAACGTGATCAAGGAGCTGCAGCAATGGGCGGACGCCGGCGTCGATTTCGTGACGATCGCCGACGACAACCTGGTAGGCGACCGCATCTACGCCAAGCAGATGCTGAAGGCGGTCGGCGACTGGAACCGCGCCCGCAAGCACCCGCTCTGCTTCTACATCGAGATGAGCGTGGACGCCTGCCGCGACGTCGAGCTGCTTGAGCTGCTGCGCTGGGCCAACGTGATCGAGGCCTTCCTCGGCATCGAGAGCCCGCGCTCCGACAGCCTGAAGGAAACCAAGAAGTTCCAGAACGCGGCCACCCCGCTGCTGGACGCCATCAAGATCATCCAGAGCTACGGCATGGTGATCGCGGCCGGCATGATCGTCGGCTTCGACAACGACGACACCGGCATCTTCGAAGACCAGTACCAGTTCCTGCAGCTTGCGGGCATCCCGGTCGCCATGCTGGGCATCCTGCAGGCGATCCCGCGCACGCCGCTGTATGAGCGGATCGAGAAGGCGGGCCGCCTGCGTTCCGCGGCGCAGGGCAATAACACGCTCAGCGTCACGAACATCGAGCCGCTGAAGATGACCTACGACGAGCTGGTCACCGGCTACCGCGACCTGTTCCTGCGAGCATACACCTGGGACGCCATCGGCGAGCGCTGGCTGAACAACGTGAAGCAGTGGGGCCCCCGGCGCGACGTACCGACCGTGCCGGGCAAGAAGGAAGGCGACAAGAACCCGGTGGACGACCCGCATCGCAAGTGGATCCAGAAGCCGCTTGGCCGCCCGCGCCCGCACCTGCTGCTGGCCACCTTGATGATCCTCAAGTACTACTTCGCCGGCGGCAAGGAAAAGCGCAACTTCGCGCTCAAGATGCTGTGGGGCACGCTGAAGTATCAGCCCGCGGCGATCATGCAGACCTTCAACTACCTGGCGTATTTCATCCACCTGCGCGAGTACGCAGACAAGGTGGTCGCCCACGACGTGAAGTTCAACTACATGTTCGACGAGAAGAACCTCAGCGCCAAGAGCCTCGGCGAAGACGGCCACATCAACATGGTCAAGCAGGAGAAGCGCAAGCAGACCAAGATCAACGTCAACGACGCCTACGAAGGCGCCGAAGTCACGGCCGACGTCGCCGCCGACCTCGAGGTGGCGACAAAGTAGAATGGCGGAGCAGCACATAGCGACCGGGGACGCGCAGGCGTCCCCGGTTCGTTTCAGATGTCACCAAGTTTGCTTGCCGGGGCCGCCGTTCTTCATCACAATGGCTGCCGGAGGACAGGCTTGAACCACCGCCACCTGCTGATCGTGCTGCTGGTCGTGCTGCTGCTTGGCGGCGCGGCCGCGTGGTTCATCGTCGGGGGCGACGCCAGCGTGAACCCGGCCGCTGACGTCGCGACTGAACGTGCCGCGCCGCCGTCGATCACTCCGCTGGAAGGCGAATCGGCATCGTCCCGCCCGGCCTCCCCCACCGCGGCGGACGCGCCCCTCAGCATGGGCGACAAACCCGCGCGGGAAGCCGAAGCCGCCGGTGCAGGTCAAACTCGCGAAGGCGGTAGTGATCCGGCCGGCCGTGCGAACACCGGCGACTCATCCAATCCCGGTGGCAGCACGACCACCCCCGCGTCAGGCACGCCACGGCAGCCCAAGCAGCAGCGGCAGCTGACGCCCGCCGAACGCGAAGAGCAGCGGCGCGAGGCAACCGGCCGTCCAGCCTTGGCCGAGAAGCTGCGGCGCTCGCCGGTCAGCACCTCCGGCAACGTCAGCGAGCAGGGTTTGTCGAAGTCCACCAAGCAGGACGAGTGGGAAGAGCAATGGTACGCCGAAGGCTTCACGCCGCCGGAGATGACGCCCACGCCCGTGCGCGGCAAGGTCATGAGCCAGGAGGCGCGCGAGGGCCTGGCCAAAGCCACCGTTGGCCTGATCAGCTTCTTCCCGCTGGACGGCGTGGCGGGCGGGCCGTTGCTGCCGGTGATCACCGAGTTCACCACCGACGACAACGGCTTCTTCAGTGGCGAGATCCCGGCCAGCAAGCTGGCGCCGCTCAATTACCCGCCGGTCGCGTTGGTGATCAGCTACGAGACCTACCGCATCGTGGCGGCCATGCCCATCGACGTGCTTGAGGTCGGCAGGCAGAACGAGTTCGGCATCTTCTGGGCGCCCGAGACGCCCTTCACGCTGGAGACCGACGCGCGCCAGTTCACTGGTGAACTCAGCGTGGTCTCAACCGGCGAGCTCAACCCTCAGCGCTGGTACAGCGCCAAGCGCGCCGCAACACTCAGCTACTTCCCGGCGTTTGCCGTTGCCAAGGACGACCCCAAGCCCGGCGCCGAGGGCCTGCCCAAGGGATCCGCGATCCTGACCGGGACCTGGGACGGTCGCGACGAGCCCTACGTCAGCCTGTTGAGCGGCGGCCAGATCGTGCAGACGCGCCGCCCGGCGCGCGCGGGCATGGTCTCCAGCAAGAGCAGCGGCGGCGAGCTGCTGGCACCCTTCGACAGGCTGGTGTTCGAGAACGACGCGCTGACGCCGATCGGCGGACAGGTGCTCGATGGCGAAGGTGCGGCCGTGGCCAACGCCGTGGTGTTCACTGTCGGTGATGTGATCTCGCAGTCCGCGCTTACGGACGCGGCCGGCTGGTTCTACTTCGAGGACCCGCCCGAGAAGACCAGCGCCCTGCGCTGCACCCACGCCGACTTCGTGGAGACGCAGGTCGGCCCGGTCAGCCCCGGCGACCCGGACGTGCGCATCACACTGGCCGTGCGCCGCCCGCGCATCCAGCTGTACGTGACCGACAGGCTGACGCAGATCCCGCTGACCGAGCTGAGTGTGAAGGTGATCGGCCTGCACCCCTGGGGCAAGGACGCCGGCAAACCCATGCCTGAGGCGTTCACGCAGCTGACCTCAAGCGACGGCCACTTCCTGCTGGAGTGGGAGTACGCGATCAAGTCGATCACGCTCGAGAAGCTGGGCTACTTCCCCAGGACGCTCGCCGATCCGGTCGCGATGCAGACCGCGGGCGAGTTGCAAGTCGAGCTCAGCCCCGGCCGCAAGCTGGAAGTACGCCCGCGCGACTACACGGGTGTGGAGCAGAGCGACCGCTGGTTCAAGGACGCCAAGCCCGAAGACCCGGGCATCTACACGGCCTGGTCGCACCACTGGATCGAGTGGGAGGTGGACTTCGGCGACGCGCCCGCAGAGGGTGAAGAGGGTGGCAGCTTCGATGTGGTGCTGGGCTGCACCAACCGCGGCATCGTGGACAACGACTACCAGTTCGAGGTGGACGTGTACCTCGATGGCGTGAAGAAGGGCAAGCTGGTGATCCTCGCCGACAGCCTCAACGAGCGCACCGCGCGCATGAGCCTCGGCAAGCTGAGCGGCGCGCACACCGTGCGCCTGGTGTGGACCAACGACAAGTGGATCCCCGAACAGCTCGACGCCAACATCCGCTACGCCAGCCTCAAGTTCCTCGAACAGCCGTAAGTGGCATTGCCTTCCAGGCAAAGAGTGGCAGCGGCTTCCGGCCGCTGTCACGCGCCAGAGGCGCGTGGCACTCATTCGCGGGACGCGAATGCCACTCCCTTACTTCGAGCGGTCTGGATACTTGGGCTTGGCCGGCACCTTGGGCGGGTTGTCCTTCAGCTCCTTGAGCAGCTCTTCCACCGCGCGGTCGAGCTCCGGGTCTTCGCCGCGCGCGACCTTGGTCGGATGCGCGATCACTTCGATGTCCGGGTCAACGCCGTAGCCCTCGATCACCCACTCACCCTTGGTGTCATAGATGCCGAAGGTCGGCGCAATCACCGTGCCGCCATCGATCAGCGACGGCACGCCCGTGTAGCCGATCAGCCCGCCCCAGGTGCGCGTGCCGATCAGCTTGCCGCAGCCGGCCTCCTTGAAGTACCAGGGGAAGGCATCGCCGCCGCTGCCCGCGCGGCCGTTGATCAGCATGGCCTTGGGCCCGTTGTGGGCGACCATCGGCGACTGCCAGTCGGCGCCGTCGCGCACGCCCCAGTAGTTGAGGATCGGGCGGTTCAGCATCTCCACGAAGCGGTCCGGCAGTTGGCCGCCGCCGTTCCAGCGTTCGTCGATGATCAGCGCCTGCTTCTTGTATTGCGCGCGCATCTGGCGCACCAGCTCGGTCTGGCCCTGGCGGCCGGTGTTGGGCACGTAGACATAGCCGATCTTGCCGCCGCTGGCCTTGTCCACCCGGGCGCGGGTCTGCTCGATGGCGTCCAGGTAGCGCAGGCGCGACTCGCCGGCCATGGCGGTCACGTACTCGACGCGCGCGCCCTCGAGGCTCGGCTTGTCGTTCAGGGTCAGCGCCACCACCTTGCCGGCCATGCCCTGGAACGCGGCCCACGGGTCTCTTGACGTGTCAAGTTCTACGCCGTTCACCGCCAGCAGCCAGGTTCCCTGCGGGATGTCCAGTCCCGGCTCGCGCAGGGGCGAGCGTACCTCGCTGTCCCAGGCCGCGCCGTCGAAGATGCGGCTGATGCGGTAGCGCCCCTGCTCCAGCGTGTAGTCGCAGCCCAGCATGCCGACGCTGAGCGACGGGCCGGACTCCGCGTCGCCGCCCCAGCGGTAGGTGTGCGAGGCGTTCAGCTCTCCGATCATTTCGCCCAGCAGGTAGTTGACGTCCCAGCGCGTCACGCACTGGTCCAGCAGCGCGCCGTACTGCTGGCGCACCTTGGGCCAGTCCACGCCGTGCATGTTGGGGTCGTAGAAGTAATCGCGCTGGATGCGCCAGCCCTCGGTGAACAGCTGTCGCCACTCGGCCGCAGGCTCCACCGTGACCTTGAGGTCCGCCAGCGAGAGCGTGCTCTTGTCCTTCTTCTCGCCCTCGCCTTCTTCGCGGCTCCAGCGCATGCCGCCGCCGCCCGTGCCGCGGATCAGCCAGCTGCCGCGGTTCTCGACCAGCATCTTCTTGCCGTCGGCCGTGACCTGGAAACTGCCTGCGTTTTCCTCAATCACCTTCTCTTCGCGCTCCTTCAGGTCGTAGCTCACGATCGCGCTGTTGCGGTCGGCACTGCCGGTGCGCGGGTGGCGCAGGTACAGCAGCTTGCCCTCGATCGCCTGCAGCTGCGAGTAACGCCCGGCCTGCACAGGCAGCTCCACCGCGCGGCGCTCGAAGTCGGCGAAGTCGATGGCGACTGGCTTCACGGCCGCCTTGTCTTCCTTCTCCGGCTTCTTCTCTTCTTTCGCCTTCTCGTCGTCGTTGCGCGTGTGCAGCGGCGACTTCACGTCCTTGCGCAGCGGCACCGCCAGCAGCTTGGTCGTGTTCGTGTAGATCCAGGTGTTGTCGATGTCGCTGTAGATCGGCCGGAAGTCGCGCCCCGACAGGAAGTACAGGTAGTCGCCGGCCGGGTCGAAGGCCGGGTTGTAGTCGCTGTAGTAGCCGGCCGTCACCTGCTGCGAGCGGCCTTCCTTAGTGTCGTAGATGAACACCGCGTCGTTCTGGTTCTCGAGCCCGCGCGCGTAGGCCACCCAGCGGCTGTCGGCCGACCAGCTCACGCGGAAGCCGCTCAGCTCACCGTGGTACCACCACAGGCCCTTGTCAATCTGGGTGGTCTTGCCGCTGTCGAGGTCATGCAGGCGGATGCGCATGGTCTGGTCGATGAACACCAGCTTGCGCGAATCGGGCGACCATTGGGGCAGGTACTTGTAGTCAGGGCCGAGCTTGGTCAGCACAGTCTCGGCGCCGCCCTCGGCGGGCTGCAGGGTCAGCTCATACTCGCCGCTGCGGTCGCTGAAGTACGCGATGCTCTTTCCGTCGGGTGACCAGGCCGGGTAGCGCTCGGCCACGCCGGGCGTGCGCGTCAGGTTGCGCGTGACGCCGTGCTCGGCGGGCACGGTGAAGATGTCGCCGCGCGCCTCGAACACCGCGCGCTCGCCCGTGGGCGAAACGCCCGCGCTGGCCACCGACTTGCTGACGTCAACGCTGCGCGGCCGCAGCGAGGCACCGTCGGTCACCACGCTGACTTCCACGGCGCGCACCTGGTGGGTTTCAAGGTCAAGCAGCTGCAGGCGGCCGCCGTGCTCGAACACGATCTCGGTCGGGCCCAGCGCCGGGAAGCGCACGTCGAAGTCGGTGAAGTGCGTGACCGGCGTGGTCTTGCCCGTCTTGAGGTCGTGCACGCAGATGTTGTTGCGCTCGCCCACGCAGTCGTCGCACAAGTGGTAGATGCGGCCGTTGGTCCACATCGGGTTGCCGAAGTTGCAGCCGTTGCTGGAGATCTCCTGCGCGTCGTAGGTCTTGAGGTTGAAGGTCCAGAGCCGCGAGGCCATGCCGCCGCGGTAGCGCTTCCAGGTGCGGAAGTCGCGCGACCACGGAGTGTAGGCGACGCTCTGGCCGTCGGGCGAGAAACACCCGTTGTCGCCCCAGGGGATCGGCAGCTTGACCGGCAGGCCGCCTTCGACACTGACGGTGTAGAGCTCGGAGTAGCGGCCGGTGGGACTGGTGGCGCTGGTGGAGTAGAGGATGGACTTGCCGTCGGGCGACCAGTCGATCATCAGGTCGGCGTCCGGATGGTGCGTGAGGCGCTTCGCGACGCCGCCGGCTGTCGGCAACACGTAGAGGTCGGTGTTGCCATCGTAGTTGGCGCTGAAGGCGATCGATTTGCCATTGGGTGAGAAGCGCGGCTTGTATTCCTCGCCGGGCGCGCTGCTGAGGCGCGTGGCCGAGCCGCCAGTCTTGGGCACGGTCCAGATGTCGCCGGCGTACACGAAGCAGATGTGAGTGGCCGAGACATCCGGGTAGCGCAGCATGCGCGCGTCGGTGCTGGCGGGCGCGCGGTCCTGGGCGAGCGAGGGCTGCTCGATCAGCGCCGAGTCGGCCAGCAGGGCGGCAAGGACCAGCAGGGCAACCACCGGGATCAGCGTGCGCATGGGCGTCTCCTGTGTTCGGGAAGCGGCAACGATGGCATGGGCGGATGCGGCCCGCGAGTGGAAAATGGCCTGGGTTGGGAAGTGGACTGGCTTCTGAATTGAGCGAGTCCGCCTTCGCCAAGGCTTCGGCGGACGCCACGACAAACAGCGCCAACAGGCGCTGTTTGTCGTGGCGGAGGAGGAGGGATTCGAACCTCAAACGCCGCAGGCGTTTGACAGCGGAGCTTTGCGGAGCGGCCGGCGCGCAGCGCCGCGGGGGTTCGACGAGTCGCGCACAGGCCAGCAAACAGGGGCACCCGGTCGGATGCCCCTGTACTGGCGGAGGAGGAGGGATTCGAACCCCCGGATACCTTGCGGCATCTTCGGTTTTCAAAACCGACGCAATCGACCACTCTGCCACTCCTCCGCGGTCGCCTACAACATAACGACTGCCGGCTTCCGGGCCAGCACCCGGTAAACGGGAACAGGTACCGGCTTGCCGGTACCTGTTCCCACCGGGACGCCCACCGCACGGGGCGCCTTTGTTGCCCAGCGCTGCAACTCATCTCCAGCCGTAGGCCCCCAGCTGCGAGGGCGCTACCTTC
This sequence comes from Planctomycetota bacterium, assembly GCA_022071975.1. Taxonomy (GTDB): domain Bacteria; phylum Planctomycetota; class UBA8742; order UBA2392; family UBA2392; genus JACKID01. The sequence goes on along the minus strand of JAJVIO010000091.1, from coordinate 1,897 downwards.
TCCGTCGCCTTGTCTTCCGCGATCTTCATGGCATAGCCGATCGGCGCGCGCGCGGTGTCATCCTCCCGCGCGTTGTAGCGCGTGCGGCCCCAGCGTTCGCCGGCCATCACCAGCTCGAACTTGGCAAAGGCCTGCTTCTTGGTGTCGTACTCGACCTCGCCCATGATCTTGCCTTCCACGCCGCGTTCGCCGTCAACCAGCTTCACTTCGCCTTCCAGCGAGTAGGTGACGATCCCCTTGCGCAGCTTGGTGACCTTGCACTTCAGCGTCGCCTTCTCGATGGAATCCTCCGGGAAGGGGTCGGTCTGGCCGCGCACGTTGTCCCTGAAGTAGATGCGGTACAGGCGGCGCGTCAGGTGTTTCGGGAAGTCCCACTCGGTCTTCTTCTCGAAGCGCTCTGGCAGCATCTCCGCGACTTCCGCCTTGCGGAACCAGGCGAAGTCGAAGTTCCAGGCATGCGTGCGCCAGTCGTTTTCATCGAGCCCTTTGCGCTCCAGGTCGCGCGAGTACACCTTCAGCACCAGGCCGTCCTTGGGGTACTGGTTCTCGCCGCGCGTGATTTCGCTGAGCTTCTCCTTCGGGTCGTAATCGAGCAGGCGGTCCTTCTTGTCGATCTCCTTCCACTTCTTGAGCGCATCGCGCAGCAGCTCTTTGACGCGGGCCGGGTCGCGGTGGTTCAGGTTGCCGAGCGAGATGCCGCTGGGCGTGCAGCAGTAGGTGCCCTGGCGCGTGGTGCGGTCGCCCGGGTCGCCGCCGTTGAGCACGCCGCCCTCGTCGCAGAACTTGCGGAAGTGCACGCAGTCGGGCTGGTCCAGGTTGTGCAGGCGCCAGACCTCATCGGCGCAGGGCACGAACTCCTCCAGCAGCTTTTGGATTTCCTTGTCGTTCCAGACAGACTGTCTGGCAATTACGCCGTTGTTTCACGTGCAGGCGAACGGGTGCCCGTTCATGGCGAACAGCATGATCGGCTTGTCTTCCTTCTGCGCGTCGATCACCGCGTCCCAGAACGTGGCCCGCCAGTTCACCTTCAGCCACGCCTCTTCATCGGCGTTGGGCAGAATGTAATCGCGGATGCGTTCGTAGCTCTTGTCGTCCAGTTCCTGCTTCGCGTCCTGCGCGAGCACCAGCCCGCACAGCGGCAGCAGCAACAGCATGCTCCACACGGCTCTCTTCATTTGTTCTCTTCCTTTTCGCCCTGTTCCGCCCATTCCGGCTCGATGCCCAGTTCGAACCAGTCCACCTCAACGCTTGCGTCCGTCTTGTCCCACAACACAACCTGGAACTTGTGCAGCATCACGCCCGGCCAGATCTTCTTCTTCTCGCCGTCGTCCATCAGCGCGGCCACCGGCACGCGCAGCACCGTCCACTCGCCCGGCTTCACTTCCTCGTGGTGCGACTGGAAGTAGCGGCGCTTGCCTTCCTCGCCGCTGCCGAAGCCGATGCTCAGGCCGCGGCCGTCACCGTTGATGCGCACGCGCAAGCGCACGTACATGCGCTCAACCACGGCCAGGTCTTTCTCCAGCTCAATGCCGAAGGCCAGCTCCTCGCCGCTGCCGCGCACCACGCCGTCTTTGCATTCGCCCTGGTAGACGCGCTTGGCGGCCGCATCATTGAGTTCCTCGCGCAGCAGTGTGAACGCCGCATCCATGCGCTGCACCAGCGGGTTGGCGCGGGCGCCGGCGCCCTGGAACCTGGCGCGCGAGAAGCCCTTCTCGGACAGGCTTGCGCTCCAGCCGCCTTTCAGCGTTTCCTCGCCGACGCTGACTTCGCCGCCCAGGCAGGTGATCTGCAGGCGCAGGCCGGCCTTTTCAGCCAGCACTTCGGCGTCGCGGAATTGCAGCACGGCGTCGTTGCGGCGCACGCTGAAGTGGCGGGCGCTGCCGTACACGTCGAAGTA
>JAJVIO010000013.1 GCA_022071975.1 Planctomycetota bacterium | reverse complement strand
AGCGAGCGTCACGACATTCTCCAACGGATCCCGAGGCCGGAAGTTACAACAGCAGTCTCACGGCTGGCAACACCGGAGTAACCATGCGCACTCCCCATTGGTTGGTTTCTCTGCTGCTGGTGTTGGGAGTTGGGGTGGGCCTGGGCTACAGCATGGTTCCAGTGCGGGAATCCGCGCGTCCCGCCGTGGAGACGCATGAGCAGCCGGGCGCAGAGATGTCACGAATGACTGCCCCTCTGCCGGCGAGCGCCGACCCGGCCGAGCCATCCGTACCCGCAACACCTGTCGCGCCCGACCACGACCCGCTGATTGAAGCCCTGAAACAGTGGGGACTGGCCGACCTGGAGCCCGTGCCGGGCAGCATCACCGCCCGCGCCGTCAACGCTGATGGCATGCCGCTCGCGGGTGTGCGCATCGAGCTGTACCCAATCCTGCCGTGGGGTCGCAGCACCGGACGGGCCGATATCTGGGCGCCGGAGGACGAGTTCTGGCGCAGCGTGGCCGAGAACAACCTCGGCACCGCGAAAACCATGGTGCTGCTGCGGCGGCACTCGCAGACGCTTGAGACGGACGCTCGGGGCGAGGCCGTTTTCAGCGCCCTGGTCGATGTCCCCTACAGCATGCGGGCGCAGCTCCCGGATTCTTTGCTTCAGGCGCAGGGGCCGACGGAGCAGCTGAAACCCGGCGACAGCGTGACATGGAGTGTGCGTGCACTTGGAGGCCTGCGCGTCACCGTTGAGGCGCCCGCGGACGCGGGCACGCTGCGCGTGGTTGCACGCTATGCAGACTACGCCGAGCCGACCACTCTCGAGTTGTCGCCCGGCGAGACTGCCGAGTTGCGGCTGAAGCCGGGCGATTGGAGCGTCCAGGCACGCGCCAAGGACAGCCGGCATGCCAGCTCACCGGCCACAGTGACGGTAAAGGATGACGGCGAGTTCGAGCCGCTGACTTTGCGCCTGAAAGCCGTGGCGCAGGTGCGGGTGCTGGTGAAGTTCGCGGGCGGAGCGCCGCAATGGAACGAGCGCGTTCTGCTGGCTCCTGTCCGCGCGGAACTGACTGATGCCGAGCACTTCGACGAGCGACGCCGGCTTGCAACGCCGCTGGAGCAGCTCTACCAGCGGCCACACGAGTACCTGACCGCGGACCTTGAGCCGGGCCCGTACCTGCTGCGGGTGGAGCTGGCGCAGGGCCAGTCCGAAACCAGGCGAGTGGAGGTCGTCGCCGGCAGCAACACGGTCGAGTTCGAGTTCAGCGCGCCTGCCGAGACGGCCGGCATCCTGTGCGAAGTGGAGGGGCCGCCAGACACGGGCAAGCCGGGTGCGCTGTACTTTGACGCGTTGACGCCCGCGAAAGACCGACGGGTGTGGCCAGAGCGCCTTCACCGGGTCTGGAAGTTGTCGTCCGGCCGCTACCTGCTGCTGGACGCCGAGGGTGCCACGGCGATCAGCGCCACCTGGTACCCGCTTGGGACAATCACGCAGGAAGTTGGCAGGTCCACGCTGCGATTCCGCTTCGAGTCGCCCTTTGAGCTGGATGTGCGGCTGGAAGGCCGCCCGGGGAAGTTGAACGAGCACGTAAAGGCTTATCTGAATTGGCTGGACACCGGGAACGCAGGTTCAGGCTCGTTCACAAGGACTGACAAGAGCGAGAAATTCAGGGGCCAGCCCGGCCGCGTGGAGTTGCGGGTCGAGCATCCTGAATTCAATGGAATGGTGCTGGTGCGGCAGGAGCTGGCACTGCGAGCCGGCGAAACGCGCGAGGTTACCCTGCGCCTGCCCGAGATGTACGAGCTGGTGATCGAGGCCTCGGCCGACGAAGTGTACGAGTTGAATCTGCAGACCGCCGACGACGAATCCAGGAAGCACACACTTCGTCTGGATGAGGAAGGCCGCTGCATCCTGCCGCACGTGCCGGCAGGCAGCTACACGCTGAGGTACCGTCTTCGCAGCCGGCCGCGGGATGAGTTGCAGAAGTCCATCACCGTGCATGGCAACACCACCACGCGTATCAAATAGCTGGCCGCGGTGTTTGGGCTGTCGTCGCCGGGTGTGAAGACAAACCGTCACGTCTACGCCATGCTTCACCACACCGGCTACCGCGACAAACTCAAAGACTGCCTCAAACGCGAACTCCCACGGATTCCGTTTGCGGGCTTCGGGAGCGCAGGCGTCTCGCCTGCACCGACGGGCGCGTCACGCGCCCGTCAAACACGCGGGCAGGATGCCCGCGTGTATGCAGCCGGGACGACTGCGCTCCCGGACTTCCGCGCCCTCGGCAACCGCAGCGACCCCAACCGGCCGCAGATTCGGTTCGCCCGCCTGGGGCGGACGTTCTGATTAGAACATGCCGATGATTTCGCCCTTTTCGTTGATGTCTATGTTCTGGCCGCCGGGGGTCTTGCCGAGGCCGGGCATGGTCATCATGTCGCCGCAGATCAGATAGACGAAACCCGCGCCCGCGCTGAGCCTGGCGTCGCGGATCGGCAGCGTCCAGCCTTCCGGCGCGCCCAGCAGCTTCGGGTCATGGCTGAAGCTGTACTGGGTCTTGGCCATGCACACGCTCAGCTTGCCGAAGCCAGCTTCTTCAAACGCCTTGATGCGCTTGCTGGCCTCCGGGCTCCAGTTCACGCCGGCCGCGCCGTAAATCTTCGTGGCGATTGCCTCGGCCTTCTTCTTGATCGGCGCGTCGCTGTCATAGGTCAGCTGGAACTTCTTGGGCTCATCGCAGGCCTTCACCAGCGCCTTGGCGAACGCGGCGCCGCCTTCGCCGCCCTTGGCGAACACCTCGCTGATCACGCAGTCGTGGGCGCCCGCGGCCATGGCCGCCTTGCGCACCATCTCGAGTTCCTTTTCGGTCTCGGTGCCGAACACGTTGATGCCCACCACCACCGGCAGGCCGAAGCCCACGCAGTTGCGGATGTGGCGGGTAAGGTTGGGCATGCCCTCGGCCAGGGCGTTCAGGTCTTCCTTCACCAAGCCGTCGGGCAGGGGCTTGCCGGCCACCACCTTGAACTTGCCGCTGTTGGATTTCAGCGCGCGCACGGTGGCGACCAGGCCGACAGCGTCGGGCACCAGGCCGCTCTGGCGGCACTTGATGTTCATGAACTTCTCCGCGCCCATGTCAGCCCCGAAGCCGGACTCGGTCACGACGTAATCTGCCACCTTCAGCGCCACGCGGTCCGCCACCACGCTGGAGTTGCCGTGGGCGATGTTCGCAAACGGGCCGCAGTGCACAAACGCGAGGCTGCCGCCGATGGTCTGCAGGATGTTGGGCTTGATCGCGTCGCGCAGAATCGCCGTCATGGCGCCCGCGACCTTGATGTCTTCGCAGGTGACGGCTTTGCCTTCCTTGTTGAAGCCGACAACCATGCGGCCGAGGCGCTTTCGCAGGTCTTGCAGGTTCTCGGCCAGGGCGAGGATCGCCATCACTTCGCTGGCCACAGCGATATCGAAGCCGGTTTCGCGCGGAATGCCGTTGTCGCGCAGACCGGTGATGATGTTGCGCAGGTCGCGGTCATTGATATCCATGCCGCGGCGGATGTTGATGGTGTCCGGGTCAATGCCCAGGGCGTTGCCGTTGAACAGGTGATTGTCAAGGAAGGCGCAGGCCAGGTTGTTGGCGGCCTGCACGGCGTGGATGTCGCCCGTGAGGTGAATGTTCAGGTCCTCGGGCGGAATCACCTGCGCCTGGCCGCCGCCGGCGGCGCCGCCCTTCATGCCGAACACCGGGCCAAGGCTGGCCTGGCGGATCACGCAGGCGGCCTTCTTGCCGATGTGCGTGAGGCCCATGGTGACGCCCACGGTGTTGGTGGTTTTGCCTTCGCCCAGGGGTGTGGGGCTGATGGCGGTGATATCGATGTACTTGCCGTTCGGGCGGTCTTTCAGCCGGTCCAGGATCGAGAGTTTCACCTTGGCCTTTACGTCGCCGTAAAGCTCGAGGTCGTCGCGGTTGATGCCGTAGCGCTTGGCGACGGTTTCGATCGGTTCCAGTTTGGCGGCGCGTGCGATCTCAAGGTCCGGCTTCATCCTCGGTCTCCGGCTGAAGGTTGGCTGATTGTCGGGGGACGCGAATTCTAGCCGCGACCCACACGTTGTCCAACCGCCTCCATGCAGTGTCGCCCGGGATCGCTGTCGGCTTCAAAGCAGCGCTTCCGCTTGTTCGGGCAACCGGGCCTTTTTGGTGAACGCTTGCATGCGGCTGTGCGTAATATGGAAGGAGCGCCCCTGGGCGCTCGTTAACTGCCTGGAGGTGTTCATGCGCTATCTGCTTGCCGGACTTCTGCTTGCGTCATTCTCGCCGTTTGCACTGGCCAACCGGGTGCCCGACTACCTGCGCGGGGCGAACCCGACGCAGCTTCTCGCCGGCGACGACGAAGAAGAAGAAGAGTCCGCAGGACTGCCCGATGCCGAACTGGCACTGGACACCGGCCGATACAAGGCCGCCAAGCTGGAGTTCAAGAAGGTCCTGAAGGACCAGCCCGACAACCAGGCCGCCGCGCGGGGTCTGGCGGAAAGCTACGCTCAGACCGGCGACTACAAGCTGGCGGTCAAGGCTCTCGAGAAGTGCATTGAAGACAGCAAACAGGCCGAAGACGCCACCCTGGTGCGCCTGGCGCGCCTTCACCTGCTGATGGGCGACTTCACGGCCGTGGAGAAGCTGGCCGAGAAGCTGCTGGCTTCGACCAACGCCGTAGCGGGCATCGACGCCCACCTGCTGAAGGGCAACGTGCTTAGGCTGAAGGGCCTCTACGCCGACGCGGCCAAAGAATATGGCGCTGTTCGCGAAGTGCTGATGGCCCAGCGCGCGGCCTTGAAGATCGACAAGGAGAAAGGACGCCAGCCCGACCTGGCCGACCTGTGGTCAAGTGGCGGCGAGGCCTACTATTGGCTGCACCGCCTGCATGATGCCAATGACTGCTGGGGCAACGCGCTGCTGGCCGACGAATACCACGAGCGCACCAACGGCTGGATGGCGCAGCTTTACCTTGAGCAGAACCACGACTCCAGCGCGCTGGTCAACTACGCCGGCCTGTATGCCAAGCACAACCCGAACTCGGCGCTGATCCGCCTGCGCACGGCGCAGATCCACTACTACCGCTGGCGCAGCGGCGCGGGCATCAAAGAGCTGGATGAGGCGCTGAAGATCAACCCGGATCACCCGGAGACTCTTGCGTACCGCGCCATCAAATACATCAGCACCGACCAGTACGACCTGGGCAAGAAAGACTACGAACGCGCCCTCAAGCTGAATCCAAACTATGAGGAAGCACTGGGCGCCAAGGCCCTGCACGGTGCAACCCTGGGCCTGAAAGACGTCTACGCGGCGGCCGAACAGGCCATGCTCGCGATCAATCCCAAGCCCGCGCGGTTCTATGAGATCCTGGCCGACGGCCTGAGCGAGCGCTTCCGTTACGTGGAGGCCCTGCCGCTGTACAAGAAAGCGCTGGAGTGCAACCCCGAGCACTGGACCGCCTACAAGGGCCAGGGCATGGCGGCCATGAACTTCGGCGACGATGAGCTGGGCAAGACGTCGCTGGAGATGGCGCTGGACAAGGACCCCCTGCGGAACAACCTGCAGACCGTCAACTTCCTGACCCTGCTGGACAGCTACAAGAACTTCGAGCGCGTGGTGACCGAGGACGGGCGCTGGCGCCTGCTGGTGCACAAGTCCGAAGCGCCGGTGATGAAAGACCTGTACATCGAGCACCTGAACGCGTCGTGGGACTCGATGACCAAGAAGTACGACTTCACGCCCCGCACACCGATCGTGATCGAGGCTTTCAACGTGCACGCGGACTTCGAGGTGCGCACCGTAGGCATCACGGGCCTGCCCGCCCTGGGCGCCTGTTTCGGCCAGCTGGTGACGCTGGACTCGCCGTCGGCGCGCCCGCCCGGCACTTACAACTGGGCAAGCACCCTGCGGCACGAGATGGACCACGTGTTCCAGTTGCAGATCAGCAATGGCCAGATCCCGCGCTGGCTGGCGGAAGGCAGCAGTGTGTACGAAGAAAAGCGCACCCGCCCGGAGTGGGAGCGCCACATGGAAGACCAGTTGTTCATGCACTACCACATGGACGACATCCCCAGTGTGAAGAAGTTCAACGAGTGGTTCCGCGACGGCAGCAAGGTGCTGTTTGCCTACTACCTCGGCAACGTGATGCTGGAGTACATCGACAAAAAGCTCGGCGGCCTGGGCAAGGTGCGCAGCATGATCGAGATGTTCGGCCAGAAGAAGACGCCCGAGGAAGTGTTCCGCGCCTGCCTGGAAATGGAGCCCGAGGCCTTCGACAAGGGCTTCCGCGAGTACGTGCGCGACGAGCGCATCGCGCATCTGCGCATGGTGCCGCTGGTCAGCCCGGACCGCACGGACGAGCTGTACTTCAAATACGAGGATGGCGAAGCCAGCACCGACGACCTGGTGCAACTGGCGCTGGCTTACACCCAGCAGGGCTCCCGCTTTGACGCGGAGACCTTCCTGGGCCTGGCGCGACGCGCCGGCGCGGACCAGCAGAAGGGCCCCCAGGGCGCCATCTACTGGTACTGCGTGTCCATGCTGGCCCGCAACGATGAAGATCTGCCCCGCGAAGAGCGCGGTAAGAAGATGCGCGAGGCGCTGGACAAGGCGCTCGGTTGCGGCCTGGAAGACTTCCAGACCTACCTTACCATGGCGCAGCTCGCGCAGCAGGAGCGCAACGTGGCCATGACCCTGCACTGGCTGAAAGAAGCCCAGCGCGCCTTCCCGGAAAACCCGCAACCCTATGCGTACCAGTACCAGCTGTACCAGCAGACGGGCGAAAACGACAAGGCCGTCGCCGCTGCCGAGAAGTGGATCAGCGTGGACGAGAACAACCTGAACATCCGCCTGTGGCTGATCCAGAACGTGTACGACCCCGGACGTAACTGGACGAAAATGGCCGAAGTGGCGGAGCAGGCAGTGAACGTCGCGCCGCTGGACCCGCGCACGCACCAGTACCGCGGCTTTGCGTTGCGTAAACTGAAGCAGTGGGAGCAGGCGGTGGGCAGCTTCGAGTACGTGCGCCGGCTGGCGTCGGGCGCCACGCCCGAGGAAGCCCTGGCCGCTGAGGTGAACGCTCTGTGCGACATCGCGTCCACCTGGCTGCAGGCCGAGCAGAACGACAAGTGCCGCAAGGCGCTGGAAGAGGCCAAGAAACTCGACCCCGACAACCCGCGCGTGAAGACCATCGAGAAAGAACTCGAAGGCGGCGGCGAGGAAGAGGAAGAAGAGTTCTAGAGAAGGGGACTGTCCCCGCAGTCGGGGACTGTCCCCGTTTTCGGGTACAGTGCGCAGCAGGGCCGGCCGTAAGCGCCGGCCCTTTTCATTGTTGGCATCGACCATTGGCGCGGACATTCCTGTCCGCGCCACTTGGTGGGATTGCTCAGGCGATGGCCGAGGACGGGGACAGTCCCCAACCCGCCTTCGCAGAAGCTACGGCGGGCAGGCTGCGGGGACAGTCCCCTTTTCCTTCTACTGCTGCTTCGGGTCCGGCTCGCCCAGCTCGATCAGCTTCTGGCGGGCCTTTTCGGCCAGGTCGCCCTCGCCCTGCATGGCGTCGTAGCAGGCCCGGTAGTTCTTGGCGGCGTCGGGCTTGTTGTTGTCGCGCTCAAAACTCACGGCCAGGTAGAACAGCCCGACCGGCGACTCCGGGATCAGCGCCAGGGCGTTCTTCAGGCGCGCTTGTGCCACCGCGTTGTCGTTGCGCTGGATCGCCACCAGGCCGCCCATGAAGTTGGGCCAGAAGGTGCCCGACTCCAGCCGCAGTGCCTTGCCGATCGAGTCCTCGGCCGCATCGTATTCCTGCAGGTAGTACTGCGCCTGGGCCACGTTCACGTGCAGGATCGCGTGGTCGGGCTCGCGCGCCACGGCCTGGTAGTAGTAACTCAGGGCGCTGCGGTACTTGGGTACAGCGGCTTGCTGACCGCCGCTCTCGTACAGCTTGAAGGCTTCGGCCATTTCGGCGTCGCCCTTGTCCGCCAGGTCATAGGCAGCCTGGGCGGCGCGCATCTCGACCATGGCTGTCGTGAACTCGGGCTCGTTGCGCACGTAGCCGCCCTGGGCGGCGTCCGGGTACTCTTTGTTCAGCTGGTCGGTCAGGTACTTCACGCGGTTGCCCAGGTCCGGGTGCGTGGCCAGGAACTCCGGCCCGCCGCCGCCGTGCTCCTGGGTGTAGTCGTTCAGCATCTGCATCACTCCGATCACGCCCGCCGGGTCGTAGCCGGCGCGCGCGGCGAAGCGCATGCCGAAGTGGTCGGACTCTTCCTCGTTGCCGCGGCTGTACTTCATGGCCAGCAACTGCACCGCCACCATGCCCACCACTGCCACGCCCTGGGTTTCCTCAACCGACGCCAGCAGCGCGACGGGGATCAGCATCAGCATCACCTCGGTCATGCGCTCCACGCTGTGGCGCGCGAACACGTGGGTGACTTCGTGGCCGAGCAGGCCCGCCAGCTCGGCCTCGTCCTTGATGCGGTTCAGGATGCCGCGCGTGACGAACACGTGTCCGCCGGGCAGGGCGAAGGCGTTGATCATGCTGTGGTTGACCACGTAGAACTTGAAATCCCAGTCGGGGAACTCCGCCTCTTCCTTCAGGCGCGTGCGCCCGGCCGCCACCACTTTCTGGCCCACGCGGTCCACGTACTCCTGCATGGCGCGGTCGGGGTACAGGCCGCCGAGCTCCGCCAGGATGGGCTGGACGTTTTCGTCGCCCATGCGCTTTTCGTCTTCGTAGCTGTACATGTTGACGGTGGTCTTGCCGGTCAGCGGGTCAACCTGGCAGGAAGCCACGAAGGCCGCGGTCGCGATCAGCAGCAGGATCAATGGGTGAGTGATGCGGCGGGCAATGGCGTTCATGCTCGTCTCCGTTCTTGTGTCAGCATGTTTAACAACCGCGGCGGTGGGGGAAAGCGGCACCGTGCAGGGAAAACGCACGGGGTGGACGCGGTCGTCCACCCCGTGTTCGAATGAATCTGCACCTAGTCGTCGCTGCGCGTTTCGCGGACGATCTTCACCTTGACCTGCTTATCGCCGGAACCTTTAGCCTCGGCCTGTGAGCCGGCCAGTCGCAGACGGCCATGTTCATCGCGCTCGAATTCGATTTCGTCGAACTGCTCCTGGAACCTGGCAGGCAGCAGCTCGCGCAGGTCCTCGGGCGTGGCGGCCTTGTAGGTGACGGAGCTGCGCTTTTCCTGCACGGTAGCGGAGATGGTTTCGCCGTCGGTGGTCACCTGCAGCGTTGAGCCGTCAACCACCAGCAGCACTACGTCGTGCACGCCCGATTGCTCAATTTCAAACTGCATGCCGCGCAGGAACAGTTCCAGCTGCTGCATCTCCTGGCGCACGTCGCGCATGCGTTCGCCATTGTGCGCGCGCATGCGTTTTTCGAAATCCTCGATGCGCGGGCGCATGTACTCGAAGTGCTTGCGCATGGCTTCTTCATACTGCGGGGTCGTTTCCTCCAGCGCGCCGTCCGCTGCGGACCACACCTGTATCCCGAAGGGCAGCGCTTCGCCGTCCGCCTCGATGACGCTGAAGTTTTCGCCGTCCCACTCCACCTTCTCGCCATTCCTCAGGGGCATATACCCGAGCCCGCGCCGGCTGGCCTTCATCACCACGTCGCCGTCCAGCACCTGGGCGTTCATGCTGCGCGGGCTTGACCAGGCCCGCAGATTGCGCGGCCCCAGCTCGCTTGACTCACATTGCAGACGGATGCGTGCGCCCGGCAGCGCGTAGAAGCCGGTCTCGCCGGCGCGCACCACGGCTGAGTCCAGCTCGCCGTTGCCGTGCAGCATGTAGACCACCGGCTTGCCCGCCTCGCCGTTTTCGAGCGCGATGCGGAACACCGCGCCTTGCTCCAGCTGCACCTTGCTGCCGTCCGCCAGGGTGAAGTTCAGCTGCTTCGCGTCGCCCGCCATCACCCACTCATCCATGGGCAGCGCCTCGGCCGGTTTCCATTCACCTGCCGTGTCACGCATGTAGACCACGCCTTGCTGAACTTCGGCCGGCGCGCGGTCCGCCTCGGCGACCGGCAGCACATCTTCCACCGCTTCGCCGGGCTTGATGATGAAGAACAGGCCGACCGCCACCGCCAGAACCGCCGCGACTTCCGCCACCAGCACCCAGCGCGGCAGGCGCAACAGCCGGCCGCGTTTTTCAGCGGGTGTTTCGGCTTCGATAGTTCCCAGCATGCGCAGCGTGTTTTCCAGCGCCTTGGCTTCCGCCGCGCCGGAGCGCGCGTCGCGCACGATGGCCTCGCGCACACTGGCCTGTTCGTCGCGGTAGGTGTCGTAGACCGCGCGGCAGGCGTCGCACTCGGCCAGGTGCGTCAGCAGGCTTTCGCGCTCCGCGCCCTCGACCAGGTCGTAGGCCAGCGCCGTGATGTCATGCTCTTCGGGGTGCTGCATGGTGTTACTCCTGCTTCGCCAGCTTCGCCCTCAATCCTTCCAGGGCGCGATGGACGGTTACGCGCACGGCCGTTTCCTTCATGTCCTCAAGCTCAGCGATCTCGGCGCTGCTGAGCTGGCCGAAGAAGCGCAGTTCCAGGATGCGCCGGGCGCGGTCGGGCAGTTTCTCCAGTTCGCGCCGCACCAGCTCAAGGTTCTCTTCGTGGGCCAGCTTCTCCAGAGCGACTTCCGTGGCGCTGCGGCCGCCCTCGGGGTCCGGCATGTCGGCCACGGTGGTGTGCTTCTTGCGAGTGCGTGCAATTTCCACGCAGACGTTGTGGGCGATGCCGAACAGCCACTTGCGCGCGTCGCGGCTGGGGTCGTAGCTGCCGTAATACTTAAACGCGCGCATGAAGGTTTCCTGCAGGGCGTCATCCGCTTCCGAGTCGCTGCCCAGGCGCCGCCGGCAATAGCCGAACAAGGGGCCGTGATGCAACACGGCCAGCCTGCTCAACTCGGATCGCCTGTCGTTTTCCGAACCCATCCGCCCCCCCGCTACACTTATGATACGGGGCGACCGATGAGACCGTTACGCGCAATCTGCATTCTGTTGCTCCTGACCTGCGCCGCCACATGCGACGCGAAGAGCGTTCTGCCTCCTGATCCTGCTGAGCCCGCAACGAGCGATCACTGGCGAATGCCTGTGTTGATCGATGCCGCCTACAACTGGCGCATCCAGCCGACTCAAGGCTGGCACGGTGTCGATGCCATGCTGCGCCTTCCGCTTGACAGGCTGGGCGTGCCGCACGGGAGGTACCACCAGATTGCAATCGCGGGGTTGTTTGAAACTGGTTACGCCTACAATCCGAATCCGACACGCGCCGGCGTCATGCTCGGCTACTCCTGGGGCGTCGATACGTATGAGAAGGGAGACGACTCCCACTGGCGGCTCTTCGGGATGGACCAGGGATTTCCTGTTACCAGGACCCCCGTTTTTTCGTACGGCCTGCAGATGCTGGCCGGGTTCCATTCATCCGTGGGAACGGGCGGATCAGCTCGGGAACCGCGAAGTGTCGATGCGTTCAGGCTTGAGATTCGGGGGGCCGTCGGAGCGGTGGGCCTGCAACCGGAAACTCGGCTGGCCGTGCACCTCAATCTGCGAACCGGCAGATTCGTCGACGGTGAGTTCTACACAGGACTGCTGGCCGGCCGACCCATGTTGCCGCTGGGCATACGACTGGGCTGGGGCTACCTGTTCACGCAGCGCGGAGGAGGGGGATTCTTCGTGCTCGGCTTCGTGGTGGCGTTCTGATCGGTTTGCACGCATGCGCACCCGCCGACGGCCAAGCCACCGGGACTGATCAGGGCGCGATCGCCGCTTCGATGCGGGAGGCCAGCTCGAAGTCCTTGGCCGTCACGCCGCCGGCGTCGTGGGTGCTGAGGCGGATCAGCACCTGGTTGTAGACGTTGGTCCATTCAGGGTGGTGGTCCATGGCGTCGGCCGCTTCCGCCACCTTCTGCATGAACGCCCAGGCTTGCTTGAAATCCTTGAATTGAAAGGACTTAACCAGGCCATCGTCCTCGAACTCCCAGCCCGGAAGCTTCTGCAGCGCCGCCTGGATCTCTGCCGCCGTTGCCTTGTCCATCTCACTCCCCGCTTCCGAATCCGGCCAGCGCAACTTCTCCCGATACCAGCCTGAGCGCGGCCGCATGCGCCTCTTTGCCCGCCGACTTCACACGCACATCCACCCGGGCGCCGGGAGGCGAGGGCACCGCGGCCGGGCGCGGACCCTGCTGCGCCTGTTTGAGCTGCTCGATCACAGCGGCCCAGAACGCCTCGCGGCGATCAGCGTCGCCGTCGGCATCTTCCAGCGCCTTGTACTCGGCGTCCGTGGCAAGATGGGGCCTGAGCGCTTCAAGGCGTTTGCCGCGTTCTGCTTCCGGCGTTACTTTCGCGACAAGCTTTTCCAGCAAGCCACCGTATGCGCCGGATTCGGATTCGAACAGGGCAGTCAGCGCCGCGTCGTAGTCAAAGCCCGGTCGCTCCGTCTCCGGCAGCTCGCGGTCGGCTGGGTCGCGCCCCAGCAGGTAGTCGATGGCCTCAAGGTCAAGCATCGCGGCGCGCACCTCGCCGCCCCCGAAGTAGGGCGCCATGCCCGAGATCGGCGCTGCCGCCAGGCCGTCGAGCACAACCTGCAGCGTCGAGATGCGCCATTGCTTCTCCACCAGTTGCCACTCAACCCGCACCCGGGCGCTGGCACCCAGGGCCAGCGGCCAATGACAGTCCACGGCCGCGAACTCGGCGGTCTCTTGCAGGTTTTCCACGGCGGGGGTGGCGGCCAGCGCCGCAAAGAACAGCTTGCCGACCCGCGTGTCGCGGTGGCGGGCGATAGCACTGACCCGCTGCTGGAAGGCCGCGCGCTCGTCTTCGTCGGCTGGCTGGTTCAGCAACGCCTGCTGGATGGGGGCGAGGGCGGCCGGGAAGGCTTCGGATTTAATGTCCTCGAGTGCCGGGTTTTTCAGCGCCTCGGCCAAAGCAACGACCGATAATGAAGTGGCAAAAAGCGGCGTCGCCGCGAAGGTGAAGCAGAGTAAAATCACAGTGCAGACAGTGCGGTTCATGGTTCGGGCCGACGGTAAAGGCGGAAACGGGTAAGATAGCCGCCCGCGGGCCAGCTTGCCATGCGTCTTTGCCCTTGTCGAAACGAATGTAACGTGATTCAATTCGATGGGTTATAGCCTCCGAGTCTTGTCGATTGCAGCTGAGTGGTCGGGGCGGCCGGCAGTCGGGCCCGCATTGATGGCAGGTGCTCATGGCGGAATCTGAAGGAAGTGTTGACTACGCGAACCTGATCCGCGCGCAAACGCGGCAGGTCGACATTGACGCGTTCAAAGAACGCGGCATGAAGAAAGTCAACGTCATCAACGCCAAGAAGATCAACGAACTGATCTCGCAGGCGGTGACGAACATTATCGGCAAGATGGAAGACGCCGATATCCAGACGATCAAGGACGACAAGGCCCAGATCGTCATGGACTCGATGGCCGAGTTCAAGCGACTGTTCGCCGAGCAGAAGAAGGAACAGGAACAGCAGAGCAGCCTGCAGGAAGAACTGGCCATGCTGCGCGAGCAGATGGCCAAGGGCGCCAGCGAAGGCAAGTCCGCCAGCTCGACGCAGATGCAGAACGTCAGCGACGAGATCGCCGAGCTGAAGGCCTTCATGATCAACCAGGCCAGCAAGAGCCAGGGCGCGGAAATGACCCGCACGGCCATGCTGGAGCAGCAGCAGGCGCTGCTTGAAGATCACTTCAACGACCTGAAGGCCGTGCTGGCCACGTCGGGCAACAGCTCGGCCCAGGCCGCAATCGCCGAAGACAACACCAAAAAGGCGCTGGAGGAGGTGGTCGACAAGATGACCAGCCTGCTCGAAGAGCAGGACAAGCGCCGCAACGGGGCCACCACCGACACCATCATGAAGGTGCTGACCGAGCTGAAGGACGACCTGGCCAAGCGCTTCGACGACCTGACCGGCGCGATCAAGCACGCCAACACCGACGCCCTCAAGACCGAGATCGCCGCCTTGCGCGACGACCTGGCCGAGAAAACCGTGGCGGCAGGCGCAGCTAACACCGAGGCCTTGCAGGCCCAGATGGCCAAGATGCAGGAGCTGATTGAAAAGGGTGGCGGCGGAGGCGGCATCGGCAACATCGACATGAACGCCGTGATCGACAAACTCGAGGGCTCGCTTAGCAAAAAGCTGGCCGCGGCGGGTATCGGCAAGGAAGAAGTCACGGCCGAGAACGCGCTGGCCGCGTCGGGTGTGATGCTGGGCGCCGCGTTCCGCAACATGGACAACATCGAGTCGAACATCGGCAGCCTGGACGCCCGCAAGTCCACCGACAAGGAAGGCGGCAAGAAGGCCAAAGGCGCGCTCGACGCCCTCAAGAAACTCAAGGGCAAGGGTTAGCCGGATTCAGGATTCTGAATTCAGAATTCAGGGCCCGGCTAACGCCGGGCTCTTTCGTTTCAAGCTTACGCGGGCATGTCGCACCGGCGCGGTAGACTAGGAATCAAGCGTGACGTTGCACAATACGACGGTTGGGAAGCAGAACGTGATCAGGGGTGGCGTCTCAGTTGGCATTTTCGCGGTGATTGTCCTGGGTTTCGCTCCGGCGTGCGCGAAGCAGCAGCCGGCTGGCGAAGCCTCGGCGAACGCCGCTGTGGGTACGAATCGTGCTGTCGAACATGGCGACGGGAACCCGCCCCGTGAGCCGCCTGTCCAGTCTCCCGAAGCGAAAGAGTACGTCGTTCCGGATATCGGCGGCACCCTGCGCCTTGAGCCTTCGCGCCCGCCAAAGCCGGGCCAGTGGCTTGACCGCACGAGTCATTCGTGGACATGGATGGACCTGGTGCCGGGGTCAACGGTCAGCATTCGTTCCGACGCATTCCTGTCGTACCACCCTGGAAAGGACACGAACCCAGGCGAACAGTTCAAACGCCTGGCAGCTACACTCATTGGCGCCCGCATAGACGATGTTCAGCTTTACCGCCCGGGCATTCGTGAGGCAGACCTGAAAGAGCTCTCGGGCCTCACTTCGCTCTGGAGCCTCTCGCTGGAACGCGGCAGCAACATGTCCGACGCGGGACTCAAGACGATCCGTGGGGCTACGGCGCTGAAGCGCCTGGTGCTGTGGGGGCCCAACGAGGTGACCGATGCCGGGCTGAAAGAGCTCGCGGCGATCGCGAGCCTGAATGAGCTTGCTCTCCAGTATTGTGAAAACTTCACACAGGCCGGTCTCGCGGTGCTGGGCACGATGACGGGTTTGCAGAGCCTGGACTGCAACTTCCTCGACGACACTGCGCTGGAACAGGTAGGCAGCCTGACTTCACTCCTGGAACTGTCGCTGAGAATCAATAGCGAAGTTACGGACGCCGGGTTGAAACACCTGGCGCCCCTGCAATCGCTCAGGGTTCTTGACCTGTACGGCTGCCGCAGGATCACGGATGGCGGCATGAAGGACGTTGCGCGCCTCAAGGCGCTGGAGAGCCTTAACATTCAGCAGGACAATGTTTCTTCGGTCGGACTGAGCCAACTCTCGGCTCTGCCGAATCTTCAGCAGCTGATGCTGGAGCGGTCGGCAGACTGGCCGGAGCTGATCGAAGATTCGGCGATGAAAGCGGTGGCGCGGATCAAGACTCTGCAAAGCCTGACACTGCGCAACTGTTACGGGATTTCGGACGAGGCGTTTTCGTCGCTGGGTGACCTTCGAGAACTCCGGTTTCTGGATCTCACTCTTTGCGGATCCATCAAACAGGCCGGGGCTGGGGCTATTGCCACACTTTCCAAACTAGAACGCCTAAACCTTTCCGGATGTCCTTTGGTGGGCGATGCGGGTCTGCAGGCGATCAGTGCGTGTAGTGCCATTGAGGAACTTGACCTGTTCGCTTCCACGAATATCTCCGACGCGGGTATGAGGCACTTGGCGAAACTGGCGTCACTCAAGCGCCTGGATATCGGGCAGACCAGGGTGACAGATGCCGGTCTCGAAGCGCTTGTGCAGCTGAAATCGCTGGAACATCTGGACCTGTCCAAGTCCCGTCAGATAACCGATGGCGCCGTGGAGTACTTCAGAGAATTCCCGGCGTTGCGTAGATTGTCGCTCTACGGAACCAGCATCACCGACGAAGCTCTGAAACAGGTTGCGTCCGTGCCCCATCTCGAGCGTCTGGATATTCGAGAGTGCACGCAGGTGACCGACGAGGGAGTGGCAGAGCTTCACGCAGCTCGCCCGGATATGAAAGTCTCGAGGTAACGATCCGGGAGGAGCAATACACCTTGTCGCGGAGTTGGCTTCCAGAGAGCGCTGTATCTACCATCAACGGGATTCAGACCCTCCTCATCACCCCGAAAAGAGTGTCTGTCCCCGGCTATCCCAGCGCCAGCAGGCTTAGCGCCATGGCGGCCATGCCGGTGACTGTGCCGTAGACCGGCGCCAGGCCTCGCGTGGCGCGGCGCGCGGCTGGAAGCAGCTCGGCCAGGCTCAGCCACACCATGATGCCCGCCACCACCGCCAGCATGCCGCCGATCACCGGCGCGCTCAGCCATGCCACGAACAGCCAGGCGATGCCGGCGCCCATGGCCTCGGCCAGGCCCGCCACGGCCGCGAACGCCAGCGCCCTCACCGTTGACGCGCCGCCGGCCAGCATGGGGGAAACCACGGCGATCCCTTCCGGTATGTTGTGCAGGGCGATCGCCAGCGCGATCACCAGCCCGGCCTCCGGCGACGCCAGCGCCGACACGAACGGCGCCGCGCCCTCCGGCAGGTTGTGCAGGCCGATGGCCAGCGCTACCAGCAGGCCCACGCGCGAGTGACGGCCGCGGTCGGGCGCCAGCTTGTCGAGCCCGGCCTGCAGGGCAACCACCAGCAGCGCGCCCGAGCCGGCCAGGAACAGGGCGGGCCACCAGGTGCCCAGGTTTGCGGCGGCCTCGGGCAGGATTTCCCAGAAGCTGACCAGCAGCATGGCGCCGGCGGCGAAGGCCAGTGAGCCCGCCAGCAGGCGGGGCGAGTGGTCGCGCCGCAGCAGGGCCAGGCCCGCGCCGGCGAGGGTGGCCAGCCCGGCGAGTGAGGCGAGCAGGAAGGCAAACAGTTCGGGGGACATAAGGACGGCTCCTATTGCGACTGAGTCTCAATATAATAACAGGGGCGGGCAGCTGTCAATTCCGGAAAAGGCATGGGGACAGGCACCTTTGGTGCCCGTCCCCATCCACCCACATGGGCCCTTCTCTGGCTGGATCAAGGCCATCGGCGGGACGCCGATGCCACTACCGGTTCTCGTACAGCAGGTTGAAATTCTGGTCGTAGACCGCGGCGATGCTCTTGCCCGGGTTGCGGCGGTACTGATCTACCAGCGCGTCCAGGATGTGCTCCGGATCGCGGTCGCTGCGGTCGATACTCGGCGGCCGATGAAACTCGATGAACCCGGCCCGGCTGGTGCCCATGATGCGCGTGACCCGGCTCTTGCGGCTGGCGTAGCTTTCCAGCATCTCCAGGCTGACGGTCGCGCGGAAGAACGCCTCCAGCGTGTTCACCGGCGCGCTCCAGTCGTGGATGCGCGTCACCGTCTCGATCGTGTCCAGCATGCAAAGCTCGGGTCCGGCGCCGATGTCCGTGCCCAGCACCCAGGGGATGTCCATGGCGCGCACCTTCTCCAGTTTCATGCGGCCGCTGCCCAGGGCCTCGTTACTGGTAGGGCAGTGCACCACGATGCTGCCGCGCTGCTTGATGGTGCGCCAGTCGAAGTCGTCCAGCCACACGCAGTGCGCCAGCAGCGTGCGCGGCGTGAGCAGGCCGGCCTGGTCGTAAACGTCAAGGTACGACTTCGCGCCGGGGAACGCGCGGGCCACGGCCGCGCACTCGTCTTCGTTTTCGGCCAGGTGGGTCTGTACCCAGAGCGTGTAGTCGAAGGCGAACTCCTGCAGCTCTTTCAGGGTCTTCATGTCGCACGACAGGGCGAAGCGCGGCGTGACGGCCAGCTGTTCCTCGAACTCGATCTGCAGTTGCTTCAACTCGGCGATCACCGTGGGCAGCGGGCGCACCAGCTCCGGGGGTTCGCCGGTGGTCATCACAGTGGGGCCGATCAACGAGTAGCGAATGCCGGCGTGTTTGGCGGCGCGCACGCTTTCGGCGTGGGGGCTGCACCAGCAGGCGCCGGCCAGCGTGCCGGCCGCGAGCTGTTTGCGAACAAAGCCCTCGGCGGCGACGTCGGCAAAGGCCTGGTTGCCGAAGCGGGCTTCCTCGGGCCATGCGTCCTCAGCCAGCCAGCCGAGCAGGGATTTGCCCTTCACGCCCGCGATGCGGTGCTGCACCCAGTGGAAGTGCCAGTCGCAGAAGGCGGGGGTGATGATGCCCTCAACAGGGATCGGCTCGTACTCAACGTGGGGCAGACCCAGGTAGCCCGATTCCGGCCGGTGGAAGGGGTCGTCGTAGGACGTGTAAAGGATGGAGTTGCCCTCAACCCGAGCCTGGTTAGGGCTGATAGGCCAGACGCACTGGCCCTGCAGAACACGACGTTTGACAGGCTCCGTATGCATTGTGCGCTAGCTTGTCCTTTTAGGTGCACTCAAACAGGAGAGGATCGTCATCTTCCGTTATTTCTTTTCAAACTCCTGATCCAGTCGATCTGTTTCGGCTTCAACCATCTCGTCGAAGGTCTCCCATGTGGTCAGCACCTTCGCCTTTTTTCGCTTGCAGCGAAACACTTTGTCAGAGTTGGGCACCATGAAGAGAACCGATCCATCGGCGGTGTAAAAACCAAAGAACACAGCGTCGTCCGGAGCGTCTCTAGGACGCTCATGTGTGTTTGCACGGTAAATGCTCCACGGTTGTTCCCCGGGGTCGTTCATATACGTGTCGATGCCTACGAATCCCAACGAGTTGAAGAAGTGCAGACCATTGTAGGTGCGGTAGAAGGCGCGCAGCGAGGAGTGGAAAGTCTCGTTGGTGTCCTGCATCAGGCTGTCGAAGTCGTGATCGTCGACAGGCGGGTAGAGCCTGATCGTATAGGCCTCGGTGCCCACGTCTGGTCGATAGCCTATCAGGCGAGTGCCGAATGGACTTAGGATCCGATCGTCCTTACCGGAGTACTTCTTCGCCAATCGTTCTATGGCATCCTTGAAAGACAATGAAGGCCCCTCTACTCGGCGCTCAATACCTCGCTGGTAACTGTGCCGTCAGCGATCTTGCTGACGATTGTGTCGCCCGCCTTTACTTCGCTGGCCTTCTTGATGACTTTGCCTTGGGCGTTGCGGGTGATGCTGTAGCCCCTTTCCAACACCTTCAGGGGGCTCAGGGCCTCCAGGTGCGCGCCGAGGGCGTTCAGCTTCTCTTTGCGGTCTTTCAGCCGGTGGTGCATGGACCACTTTAAACCTTCCATGAGGTAATCGAGCCTTTGCTGCTCTCTCCTCAGCTGGTTCAGCGGGCCCAGGCCCGCGAGCCTTTCACCCATGGTCTCGAGGCGGCCTCGCCACAGCTCCAGCGTGTGCCTCAGGCCGCGGCCCAGCTTCAACTGGTACTCGGTTACCAGTTCGACCATGCCCGCCAGCTCCGGTACCAGGATTTCGGCGGCGGCGGTTGGCGTCGGGGCGCGGTAGTCGGCGACCAGGTCGGCGATGGTGGTGTCCACCTCGTGGCCGACGGCGCTGACCACCGGGATCTCGCTGTCGAAAATCGCGCGGGCCACGGCCTCCTCGTTGAAAGCCCACAGGTCCTCGAGGCTGCCGCCGCCGCGCCCGACGATCATGGCGTCGATGCCCAGGCTTGCGTTCAGCGCGTTCAGCCGACGGATCGCGCGGGCCACCTGCTCCGCGGCGCCTTCGCCCTGCACCTTGGCCGGGTAGACCAGGATTTCCACCAGCCGATTGCGGCGCTGTGCCGTGGTGATGATGTCATGGATCGCGGCACCGGTCGGGCTGGTGATCACCGCGATGCGCTGTGGGTACTCCGGCAGGGGCTTCTTGTGCCCGGGGTCGAACAGGCCCTCCTGCTCCAGGCGCTCGTACATCTGCTGGAAGGCGAGCTGCAGGCCGCCCACGCCCTTGGGCTGCACGGAGGTCGCGACCAGGCTGTACTCGCCGCGCCGCGCGTAGACGTCCAGCTTGCCGACGATGGTGACCTCGAGCCCGTCGGTCAGCTTGAACTTCAGGCGCTCAAAGGTGCCGCGCCAGATGATCAGCCGCACCTGTGCGCCGGAGTCCTTAAGGTTGCAGTAGACGTGGCCGGAATGGTGCGGGCCGCGATAGTTGCTGAGCTCGCCCGTGACGGCCACGTTGCTGAACTGGGGCTCCAGGCAGCGCTTGACGCGGTTGGAGAACTCGGTGACGGAGATGGCCTCCATCATTCGCCCTTCTTCACGAACTGCCCGTCTTTGACCTCATAGCCGAGCGCGTCCAGGGCCTCCTGGTTCGCGGGCTCAAACACCAGCACGCGGGCGTACAGCATGCCGGCCTCAGTCAGCATGCCCCATTCGCGGCATTTTCGTGCGAGCTGCAGGTTCGCCTGCACGTCATCGAAGCGGAACTTCGCCACCTCGCGCGCGTACTGCATCTGCGGCGCGTCTTCGGCCAGTTCGGTGACCTGTACTTTGGTCGTGTCTTTCACGCTCAGCCTGGCGTCGGGCGTCAGCAGGTACAGACGGCCGTTGGACTCAGAGCCGAAACCCTCGAGCGACGAGCCGTCGTCGTGCGTCACCCGCACCCAGCGTCCGAAATACTTCGTTGCCCAGAAGCGCCCGGCGAAAGGCAGCTCCTTGCGGGCCTCAGCGCCCAGCTCGGCCTCGAAGGTGCCGTTCTGCGCCCGGTTCAGTGCCAGGTAGCGGCCTTCGAAATCGACGGCCTTAAGCCCCTTGCGGTTGGCGTCGTCACGGAAGGCGACCCAGCGGTTGTCCGCGGCCGCCTTCATGTCGGCGGCGTCCACCACTCCGTTGGAGTCGCGGTCCCAGTACTTCGTGAAGGCCTCTTCCGCCATGAGTTCAGGCCCGCCGGCGTGGGTGTGGAAGATCAGGGGCGGCTGGCCGTCCTGCAGCGGCTTGCCGTAGCGCTCTTTGAACTCGTCGAGCGTGACCTTGCCGTCGCCGTCGAGATCAAAGGTGGGAATGAAGTCGTCGGCCTTGAAGTCGATGTTGCCGCTGTAGTCGGTGTTGTCGATGGGGGGCGGGGGGGTGTCACTGGTCAGCCTGGCGATCACCCATGCGGCGACCAGCGCCAGCAGCACGATCACGATTACCGGAATCGCCTTCTTCATATCCGCGCTCAGGGGCCTGCCCAAGGGGCGTTCAGTGTAGCAACCGACGCGACGCGGGAAACCGCACTGGAATCGCGCCCGCTTGCCTGCCACACTATGGCAATGAAGTACCTGGTCGCGATCCTGATCCTGGCGGCGCTCAGCCTGCACGTTCCCGCAACCGCCCAGGCGCCGGCCCCCGCGGCCATGAGCGCGGTGGATATCGTGGAAGCGCTGCTTTCCAGCGACCTTTCCCTGCGCGACCGCGGCAACAACGAACTCGGGACCATGAGCGTCGAAACCGCCGCCCAGCTCGGCGTCGAGGTCAATCGCGTGACGGTGGGGGAGGCCGAAACCGTGCTCGCGGCACTGGCAGTCGCGGACACCACGGCCGCCGCCACGGCCGCCTGCGTGGTGCTGGACAGCGAACAGCAGCAGGTGCGGGTCGCGGCGCTGGATACCCTGTCGCGCATGAAGCCGGCGCACACGGCCGAGGCAGGCGCCAAGCAGCTGACGGCCAAGCGCCTTGAGGTGTTGCGCACGCTGGTACAGGAGTCCGACTTTGTGAAGCTGCTGTGCGAGGGCGTAGCCGAGGACGACGAGGGCAAACTGGTGGTCCCCGTGCAGCGCGCCATGCGGCTGATGCCGCTGCTGGACCGCTTTTACGGCGTGCGCGCGATGGGGCTGCTGATGAAGCGTCTGTCGGTCTACATGCTCGGGGATGAGCCGGGGGACGAGCAGAAGAAGCCTGACACCCAGCGGCGCGCCGAAGAACGCCTGCGCCGCTGCGCGTCGTTGTGGTGCGAGGCGGTCTGGGTTGAAGACCCGGCGATCGCGTTCAATTACTCGGCGATTGCGCCCTACGGCGACCGCGCCAAGGCGATCGCGCGCCTCAACAAGAAACTGGAAGACTTCGAGAAGGCCAAGGTGGTGCTGTGCGAGGGCCTCAGTGAAGAGCACACTTTCAAGGGCCGGCGCTACGGGGATTACCTGTTGTCGGTGATGGAGTCCGACCTGGGCGGCGCCAACCGCGTGGTACTGCAGCGCCTGCGCTGGTGGAGCGGCGACGACGTGATCTTCGAGGGCGAAGGACTTGCAGAAGCCCTGGAAGAGTTGGGTAAACTGGGCCGCCGCAAGAACTCCGAGTTGCGCCGCAAGGTCGAGCTGTGGTGGAAAAACCACCGGCTCGCGACAGAGTAGCGCCACGATCCCGCCGTGGCGGCCGTTCAACCGATCTGAAAGCTTACGCCCTGTCCACCGCGTTCTGCATAGACGCGCGGGCTGCCTTCGCCCAGCAACAGCGGCTCCAGCGTGTCCAGGAACGTCACGCCGTAGCTCAGCTCGCCCGCTTGCAGCACCAGGGCATCGCCGGGCTGATCGTCGAAACGCACGTCGGACAGTCGCCGCCCTGGCGCGTCATCGCCGCTCAACAGCCAAGCCGCGGCCGCGGATTGCGGCGTGAAGTCGGGGCCCAGCTCACGGGCCGCCGGGCCCGCGGCGTCGGCCGCCACCACCAGCACGTGTTTGGCGCGGCCTTTTTCGACCCAGCGGATGCCGGTGGCCAGCGCGGTCATGGCAGACAACTCGCCGGTGGACAGCAGCGTGCAGCGCCCGCGCAGGTGGTACGCGATCGCGATCTCGCCCTGGAACATGCTGGGCAGCGTGTAGACGAACAGGGCGGGCGAAGGCGCGCCGGCGCGGCGCGTGGCCTCGAACTGGGCGTCTACTTCCAGGCAGCCCAGCATGGTGCCGCCCACCTGGGCGACTTCGTCGCGCTCGAGCCCGGCCAGGTTGTTGCTCGCTTTTACCGCTAGTTGCGCCGCTCCCACGGCGACTTTGCACAGCGGGTCCATACGCCCGTACTTGGTGAAGGGCTGGTCAAAGAAGAACTTCGCGCGCAGCTTCGGCACGCCGAATTCGCCGACCGGCCCGGCGTCGAGCTCGGCCCATGAAGTACGCAGCACGCCGCCCGGCGCCCACGACAGCAGCCCGGTTGGGGAGACGCGGCCGTAAGCGATCAAGCGCGGCACACTATCTCCTTGGCTTGAACTGCATGCTCACACGAAGCCACGGAGACACTAAGTGAAGCGATTGCAGATCTTCGTGACTTTGTGTCTTCGTGTGCGCTTAGACTTTGCATTACTGTTTCCCCGGGCCGACGATGATGGCGGTGTTCATGCCGCCGAAGCCGGAGTTGGTGGTGAGCACGTAGCCGGGTTTGATCTTGCGCGGCTGGCCGTGGACAACATCGAGGGGGAATTCGTCTTCTCCGTGCTCGAAGCCTACGGTGGGCGGGATCACGCCCTCGGTGGCCACCAGCGCGCTGATGATCACCTCGATCAGCCCGGCCGCGCCCAGTGTGTGGCCGATGGCGCCCTTGATGCCGAACACCGGCGGCGGGTTGCCGCCGAAGACTGTATGGAACGCGCGCGCCTCCATAGCGTCGTTGTAGACGGTGGCGGTGCCATGGGCGCAGATGGCGCGGATTTCGGAGCGGTCAATGCCCACCAGCGCGCGTTCGATAGCCAAAGCCAAGCCAGAGCCATCCCGCGAGGGCCCCGAGATATGGTTGGCATCGTTGGAACAACCGTAGGAGATGATGCGGGGCGCACCGGACTTCGGCCTTGTCAGGATCACTTCGGCCCATGCGCTTCCAAGGGTCAGGCCGTTGCGTCGCTGATCAAACGGAAGCGCGTTCCCGGTTGCCATCGCCTGCAGCGATTGAAATCCGGCGGTGACGAATCCGGTGATTACGTCGGAGGCGGTTACCACGGCGACGTCACAGTCGCCGTCCACCAGAGAGTCGATTGCTTCGATGACTGCCTGCGCACCGGATACGCAAGCATTGCTGACGATTGTGGTCGGGAAGGCGAAGTCGATGGGGGCCAATGGGCTGACCGAATCCTCTTCTGCCAGCGCCTTGGTGGTGGCGTAAAAGTGCGAAAGCCTCTGCTGCTCCTGGCGTTCGGGAAGTCCGACAGTTGCAGCCAGCCAACTTGCGCCGCGATAGGCTGTCTGAAGGGAGTCGTCACCCCAGTCGAATGAGCGGTCTACGGAAGGGTCAAGCTTCGACTTTAGAAGCCCCTCGAAGAGCTCGAAATCGAAACCCTGCGGCGTGTAGGCGCTGTGATGTGCAATCTCAATCGGACCACGCATTTCGCAAAGGTTAGTCGCACGGCAGGTTCGCGCCAAGGGAGCGCAGGCCTCCGGCCTGCCACAACCCCGCGGGCGCCCCATGCGTTGCGGGATTGCCGTCGCGGTTCAGGCCCCGCAGGGGCCCTCTATGGTAGCCGGGGGCGTCAGCCCCCGGTACGAATGGCGTTGCATTCGCGCGCCCGCAGGGCCGCCTAAAGGGCTCGGCCGCACGCTCCAGGCGGCGCCTTCGGCGCGCGAATGCCCGGCGATCCCTTCGTCCGGGGGCTTACGCCCCCGGCAACCTTAGGCTGCCCCTGCGGCGCGGAGGCAGGCTGGAAGCCTGCCCCACGGCCGCCATACCTGAAGAGGTGCATGGCAAGGCTCCGCATGGGCCCTCTAGAGTAGCCCGGGGACGTAGGAGTCGCTGGGACAGTTCGGCCCCGCAGGAGCCCTCTAGGACAGCCGGGAGCGCAAGAGGCACCGTAGCAGTTCGGCCCCGCAGGGGCTCTCTACGGTAGCCGGGGGCGTCAGCCCCCGGTGTGCATGGCCCGAAAAGCGCGCGCCCGCAGGGCCGCCTAATGGGCTCGGCCCCACACGCAAGCCCCGGTGTTTTAAACCGTTTCAATTGCGCACCTGATGGATAACATTCAGAAATGGGCTCCACCTACCACAGCGTCCGCATCCATGTGGTCTTCGCCTGCAGGGAACGCAGGCCGCTGATTGTGCCGGAGATCAAGGCAGATCTGTTCAAGTACATTCACGGCATCTGCGATAAGCGAGGCTGCAAGCTCATTGAAGGCGGGGGCGTCGCGGACCACGTGCACCTGCTGATCGGCCTGTCGATGACCAAATCGATTGCCGACCTGCTGCGTGACATCAAGACCAACACCTCGCGTTGGATTCACGAGACATGGCCGCAGCAGGAATTCGGCTGGCAGGACGGCTATGGCGTGTTTTCGGTCAGCGCGTCACTGGTGCAGCGCACGCGGGACTACATCCGCAACCAGGAGGCTCGGCACCAGAAACAGACCTTTGATGAGGAACTGGATGAGATCCTGGAGATGCACGGCATGAAGCGGAACCCGGATGGTTCGGTTTCGCAGGTTGAGGGAACGCTTTAGGCGGCCCTGCGGGCGCGCCAATCTGTGTTACGATTTTCCGGGGGCTTACGCCCCCGGCTACCGTAGAGGGCCCCTGCGGGGCCCCACTGCCACGACAGGTCTCACCAACCATTTAGGGCCCCAGGCAGGCTGGCAGCCTGCCCCACTTGCGGCCGGGACGGCCGCGGTCCTTTAGGCCCAGGACTCCGTGGGCTTGTCTTCGAGCTTGATCTGGCCGGCTTGCCATCTCTGGCGCAGCTTCTCCAGGAACGGCGGGAAGTTCAGCGCCAGCTCGCCGGTTGGGTGCAGCAGCACCTGGGTGGTTTCGGCCGTGGTCAGCAGCTCGTTGTCGCTCATCCTGCGCACCTCGTAGCTGTGCACGAGCTTGGGCACCTGCTGCCAGTGCAGTGTGGCGGTGACCTTCAACTTGTCGCCGTAGCGCGCGGGGCGCTTGTACTTGAGCTGCATGTCCACGATGGGTGCCGCGAACTTCTCGCGCATCAGGTCTTCGTAGCCCAGCCCGATGGTCGTGCCCAGGCTCTGGCGCGCGTCCTCCAGCCATTGCACGTAGTGGCCATGCCAGACGATCTCCAGCAGGTCCGAGTGCCCGAAGCGCACGGTGATCAGGATGGAGTGGCTGAGGGGGGCTGGGTTCATGGATCGAAAACGGGGACAGTCCCCAACGGCGGGGACAGTCCCCTAAAACTCCGCGGCGATGCGCAGCATATAGAAGGTGTTGGGAATGTCGTTCGGCACTGAGCGCACCTGGTTGAAGTCTTCGTCGTTGAACACGATCTCGAAACCCAGCGTCACGTTGCGCGCCAGCGTGAAGTTGATGCCCAGCATGAACTCACGGCGGTTGGCGGCAAAGCCCGCGGCGTCCGCCAGGCTGAAACCCGCCACCGCTCCGCTGCTTACGCGCAGGGGCCCGCCGAAGGGGTCCGTGATATCCAGCGGGTTGTCGTTGTTGTTCGTCACCAGCTCGCTGTAACGGAACATCGGCGTGATACGCAGGAAGAACGGGATGCGCGGAAGCTCAAAGGTGTAGCGCACGTCCACGCCCCAGGCGTTGCGCACGAAACGGCCGTCTTCGGCGTGGATGAAGTGCCCCTGCAGGAACAGGTCGCCGCCCCCGATGCGCAGGGCGAAATCCAGGTTGGCGCCTACCCGCCATTTGCCCTTGCGGATGCGCTTGCCCGGGTCTTCCTGGGTGCCGCCGAAGAAGGGCAGGCGCTGCATGCCCTCAACCAGGCTGATCTCGTTGTAGCTGAGGCGATCAATCGAGCCCCAGGCCATGACGTTGAAGTAGTTGGTGTTCTGGGCGGTCCATTGGCCAGGGTCGAAGTGGGACGAGCCGGCAAGGAAGCTGGCGGTGTTAAAGTCGAAGATGAACCCGCCGCCGAACTCGACCTGCAGGTAGCGGCTCACCTCGCGGGTGTCACCAAGGCCCCTGATGTAGCGGGTCTTGTCATCCTGCAGCAGCGGGTAGTTGTTCGAGTCGTCCACCTGCCCGCGCCCCAGCAGGGTGCCGTCGGACAGCGCGCCCACCACATAGAAGTTTTCCAGGAAGCGCGCGGTGTACCGGAACTGCGCGACTTCATCCTGGTGGAACGCGCGCTGGCCCAGCGCCATCGTCGCGCTGGCCCGGGACTGGCGCCAGAAATGGGCGTCGATCCCGAACAGGAAGCTGTCCGTGAACATGCCGGCCGGCACGAACTGGCCCAGCGGGCGGTTGTAGACAATCACCCCGCGGGGGATCTCGATGATTTCTTCATCCAGCAGGGTGTAGTCGCCGTTGAAGCGAATCGTCAGCTCGCTCTCCACCACGTCGGAGTAGCCGGCGAAGATGGAAAGCCAGGCCTCGGTCAGGTTGATGCCGGTGGGGGCGCGCTGGCCGCCGTCGGGCTGGTCGCCCTCGGACGACTTCTGGGCCTGGCGGTATTTTACGGTTAAGCCCCCGGAGAACTCGATGAACAGCTCGCGCCTTGAGCGTATGGGGGCGAAGTCTTCAAAACGCCGGCGCACCGCCTGGTCTACCTTCTCATCCAGGTATTGCTCGTAACCTTCGCGTTGTTCGGCAAGCCGGTCCTCGATGATGCGTTCGATCTCTTCGCGGCTCAGTCCGGCCGCGTCGGTTTTGTTGCCGTTCGGTTGCTCATCGGGTGGCAGGGGTGGTTGGGCGCAGAGGGGTACTGCCAGCAGCAGGCAGGCCAGGCAGA
The DNA here is from genome assembly GCA_022071975.1 of Planctomycetota bacterium. Classification (GTDB taxonomy): domain Bacteria; phylum Planctomycetota; class UBA8742; order UBA2392; family UBA2392; genus JACKID01. Next base: position 2,314 of record JAJVIO010000013.1, on the reverse strand, counting down.
AGGCCACTTGCAGCGACATGGAACGCGGGGCGTAGGCAGCTGTCCGGGAACTTTCCATTTGCGTTTGCATTCCGGCGCCAAGGGGCCGATTGTGTTGGCAGGTCAGGTTACCGTCAACGGGCGCTTGATCCCTGTGCAATCCGGAAGATAATGTGGAAGTTCCTCGGGCGTCAGGGCTGATTGACACCTGCCGGGTGGCTGGTAGTTTGGTTGGCTTGTCCGAGAATTTTTGGAGCCCGGCGGTTGACGGGGGGTTGAGCTGTCTATGCCCCAAACGGATGCCGGTTTTAAAGGCGGCGTCATGGTCGTGCAGATGGTCACGGCTACAGATGTCGGTTTGCAGCGCAAGAACAACGAGGACTCCTGCGTAGTCGTCGAGGAGGCTGGTTTGTGCGTTGTGGCTGACGGCATGGGCGGTCACCTTGGAGGTGAGATCGCCTCCAATATCGCCATTGAAACCGTCTCCGAGGCGTTCAAGGGCCGTCCCCGCAATGGTCAGGACGAGCGCAAAGACGCAGAGCTGCTCAGCAAGTGCATCAAGACCGCCAACAAAGAAATCTACCGGCGCGGCAACGCGGACGCGGCCCTCAAGAACATGGGCACAACCATCGTGGCCGTCGTGCTTTCCGGCGACTACATCGTCACGGCCAACGTGGGTGACAGCCGCATCTACCGCATGCGCGACGGCAAGCTGCAGCAGGTGACGGAAGACCATTCCTGGGTAGGCGAGCTGCGCAAGAAGAACCTGATCAGCGAAGAAGACGCCCGCTCCCACCCGCTCAAGAACATCATCACACGCGCCCTGGGCATGGAGCCGACCGTCGAAGTTGACGTGAAGTGGGAGAAGGCAAAGGCAGGCGACATCTACCTTCTCTGCAGCGACGGCCTGACTGACCTGGTGCCTGATGCCGAGATCAGCCGCAAGATGGCCGCCGCCGGCAGTAACCTCTCGGCCATGGCGACGGCGCTGATCGAGGCCGCCAACGCCGCCGGCGGAACGGACAACATCACCGTCGGGCTGTGCCGGGTCGAGTAAGTCACAGAAAACCTCCAGGAAATGCTTAGTCGGCCGCCAAGGGGCGGCTTTCGCGCTTTCCGGGCGATTCTTCCTGTACTTTGGGGCTGTACTGCGGTACCACGCAGAAAATTGCGGAATGTATTGAGGTTTCCGGCCTGATTGAGCGTCACAAGGATGGTGGAACTGGAGACGGAGCAGCTTACGGATGACGCGCTGGTCGCACGGTTCCGCCGCGGCGACGGTGACGCATTCGCCAGGCTGTACCAGCGTCACCGCCAGGGCCTGTACGGCTATGCCCTCAGTTTTTACGGGCAGGAAGCGCCGGCCGCGGACGCGGTGCAGGAGTTGTGGCTGGGTTTCCTGGCCGACGTGGAAAACCTGGCGGGCGTGGCAAACGTGCGGGCGTACCTGTACCGCAGCCTGCGCAACCGGGTGCTGGACGAGTTCCGGCGCCAGAAGCGTGAGCGAGGCGCCCTTGCCCAGAACACGCCGGTCACGCTGGTCAAGCCGCGAGACACGGTGGCGTCCCGGGAAGACGCCGAGAAACTGAACCAGGCGCTGGCGCGCCTGCCCGAGGAGCAGCGGGAGGTTGTGCTGCTGCGGATTTACGGCGAGATGAAATTTGCAGACATTGCAGACGTTCTCCAGGCCAGCACCAAGACGGTGGAAAGCCGCCATCGGCTGGCGCTTGAGAAACTGCGTGAGTGGCTGCATCCAGTGTACGAATGAACAACACAGACCCTATCGGAAACCGCTTCCGCGGACCCACGCCGCCACCCCTGGTAGACCGCAAGGTCATGCAGGCGGCGGCGGAGAGGGCGGCTGCGCTCGGCAATCCGGGCGGACCGCGCCTTTCAGCGGAAGGGGAAAAGTCATACAGTAGAAGCCCGAAAAATGGGCAAGAAAGTACGGAGCAGACCGCGATGTCAGACGACAACATCGTTTTCCCATGTCCCGCATGCGGCACCAAGTACAGCGTGTCGCCGCACCACGCAGGCAAGAAAACCACCTGCAAGAAGTGCGGAGCGGCCGTGACCGTGCCGACGCCCCAGGTGGCGAACCCCACCATCGTGGGCGGTACCCGCACGATTCGCCGCGCGGACATCGACCCATCCGCCTCCACCCGCGACGAGCCGGTGGCGAACGCCGGTCCCGCGCCCGCCGTGGACATGACCGGCGGCGCCAGCGTGCTGCGCAAAGATGAAACCGTGATCGGCGCGCCCCCGGTCGCCCCGGGCACCCGCGGCCCGGCAACCCGCCGCCCCGGCCCCGGCGGCGGCAGGCCCGCACCCGCGC
>JAJVIO010000067.1 GCA_022071975.1 Planctomycetota bacterium | reverse complement strand
CCACCGCCGGCCGGGGGCGGCGTGCGCACGGGCGGAATCGCGCCCGCTGAGGTCTGATGTGCACCGCGCGCGGCCGGAACGGCGCCGGTTGACTGGCGCGCCTTGCTGGGAGGCGGCGGAGTCATCATGCGGCGGTTCTGCCCTGTCGAGGGCGCCTTTCCACGGCTGGGATCCGGCATGTTAGCCATTCACACTCCACCAACGAACCGCTGAACCTGCGATCACAAGCGCCTGCCAGGTCCATGCTGCGAGCACTGCTGCCGCGAGATCATCCATCAGGATGCCGAGGCTGCCTGGAATCTGTTCGAAACTCCGAACAGGCCAAGGTTTAGCAATGTCGTAAAAACGAAATGTTAGAAACCCGGCGAAAATCGCCAAGAGCGAATCAGCTCTCAACAGCCCAAGTGTCAAAAAAAACGCCGCGGCCTCGTCCAGCACAAACCAGCCCGGGTCCTTGATTTTTGGCAACAACTTCAACACCGCCGCGCCTGACAGCAGGCTCAGGCCCGTAAACGCCGCCGCAAGCGGCATCCATGCATCACGGTGCCAGTCAGCGAGCCACCAAAGCAGCAGCGCGGCGACCAGGCACACGGCCGTGCCGGCCGTGCCTCGAGCGCGAGGGGCAAACCCTGACAGCGCAAGGCTGCCGGTGAAAACCGGCCAGGTGAGCAGCAGGTTGCGGGGCGGATCCGTGTCGCGAAGGTAGGCCAAGCAAACTCCAAACCGTGGAATCAACCGGGGCGTCTGGTATGTTAGCCGGTCTTATCTGACGCGGGTCAACGGAAAGTTCGAGCGGCACCTCGCATGCGCAAACTGGAGCTTACGACACGGATCATTCAAAAGCACCTGTGCGCCAAGCTCAACTGCGATGTTGATTCCGGCAACGCCGGTCAACTCCGGGAGGCGCTGAACGATCTGGCGGACAAGGATGTAACCGCGGTTTTTCTGGATCTGTCGGACGTACGCAAGATGGACAGCGCCGGTATCGCCGTGCTGGTCGAGATACACGAACTGATGAAGAAGCGAATCAAGCGGCTGGCGCTGATTCACACGCCTGAGGCCGTGCACGGCATGCTGGAACTGATGGGTGTGTTTGAAATGTACTCTGACCTGGATGCGGGACTGAAAGCGGCCGGTCAGAAGGCCAAGCGGCTGCATGACTCGACTCGATTGCTGGGCTAGGACTCCATGGCGGCGGCAACCAACCTGATCTCCGGCCTCGGCGCCCTCGTGAACCGCTACATCGAGGTGCTGGGTAACGCCGTGAAGTTCGGCGGCGCGGCCATCTGGTATGGCGTCAAGGGCATCTTCAACCGCCGCATCTATCCGCGCCATGACCTGATCGTGCACATGGACTACACGGGCGCGCGCAGCACGCCGATCATGGTGCTGCTCGGCTTCCTGGTCGGCGCATCCCTGGTGATCCAGACCACCCCGTCCATCGCACGCTACGGCCCTGCTGAGCTGGTGGCCGGCGTGGTGGGGGTGTCGGTGCTGCGGACCCTGGGCCCGCTGCTGGCGGCGATCATCTTCGCGGGCCGCGTGGGCGCGAGCTTCACGGCTGAGCTGGGCACCATGGCCGTCAGCGAAGAAATCCTGGCGCTGGACACCATGGGCATCCACCCGGTCGGCTACCTGGTCGCGCCGCGCTTTTTGGCGGCGGTGCTGATGTTGCCGGCCTGCACGGTGCTGTTCGACCTGAGCGCGTTGATCGGCGGCTACCTGGCGGGCACCATGCAGTTCAACATCTCGCACGAAAGCTGGATGGACGTCACGAAGCAGTTCGTCAACCTGTCGAACTTCACGTTCGGCATCGCCAAGAGCGCGCTGTTCGCGGTGATCATCACGCTGGTCTGCTGCTACAAGGGCTTCACGGTGCGCGGCAGCGGCATGGAAGTCGGGCGCGCGACCATGCAGGCGATCGTGATCTCGCTGATCCTGCTGATCTTCACGGACTTCGTGATGTCGATGGTTTACAACATCCTGTCCAAGCTCGGGATCGTGGAATGAGCGGCAACGTCCGAATCGACCTGCCGGAAGCCCGCAAAGAGTCGCATCTGCGCTCAGGCGGTCCGGCCATCTCGGTTCGGCGCCTCGACAAGTCCTACGACGACAACCACGTGCTGAACGACCTGTCCTTCGACTTCGAGCGTGGCAAAGTCTACGTGATCATGGGCCCCAGCGGCTGCGGCAAAAGCACGCTGCTGCGCCACATGATCGGCGCCGAGCACCCGGACGCCGGCGAGGTGCTGATTGACGGCATCGACATCCACTCCGACTCGCGCCGCGTGCGTGACGAAGCGCGCCGCAAGTTCGGCGTGCTGTTCCAGAGTTCGGCCCTGCTGAACGGCCTGACCGTGGCCGAGAACGTCGCCCTGCCGATCCAGCGCCACACTGACCTGCCCCAGAGCACCATCGACCTGATGGTGAAGCTGAAGCTCGAGCTTGTGGGCATGGGCAACGCGCTGGACAAGTACCCCTACGAGATTTCCGGCGGCATGAAGAAGCGCGCGGGACTGGCCCGCGCCATCGCGCTTGACCCCGCCATCGTGTTCTATGACGAGCCAAGCGCCGGCCTGGACCCGGTGATGATCGGCGTGATCGACAAACTGATCAAGGACCTCACCAGCAAGCTTGGCATCACGAGCGTCGTGATTACCCACGAAATGCCCAGCATCTTCCGCATCGCCGACGAAGTGCTGATGCTCTGGAACGGGCGCTTCGTGTTCCGGGGCACGCCCGAGGCCCTGCGCAACTCGAGTGACCCACTGGTGCGCCAGTTCCTGAAGGGAGACCCGGAAGGCCCCATCGGCGCGCCACGGCAGCTGTCCGAACTTTCTGAGCGGCTGATCGGACCGTCCGCCCGCGAGGCCCGGAGGTCCGCCCCATGAGCGAGACCGACCCCTGGTTCAAGCGCGCCAACCTGGTCACCGGCCTGCTGACGCTGGCGCTGATCCTCGGCGTCAGCACCTGGCTTGTGGCGCGGCGCATCATGGCTGAGCCTGTCGAGGAGCCGCGCACCTACGTGGCCTACTTCGAGAACGCCGGCGGCCTGCGTGAAGGCGACGGCGTGCGCATCCAGGGCCGCCGCGCCGGGTACGTCAAAGGCTCGCAAGTCGTGATGCGCGACGGCAAGGCGATGGTGCGCGTCGAATTCGTGATCCAGCCCGGCAGCGGCTCGCCCTGGCTGCAGAACATGCCGATCCCGTCCGACAGTCGTGTCAGCGTGCGCATGCCGGCGATGCTGGGGCGTCCGCAACTGGTGATCACGGTCGGGGACGACAAGAACGAGATCGTACCCGTAGGCGGCGAGTGGGTGAACACAGGCAGCGCCAGCGGCCAGGACCAGTTCGGGCAGTGGTACGAAGACCTGGACCGCGCCCGCACCCAGATCAAGGACTTCATCGCCGCTTTCGACGACAAGGAAGCTTTCGAGAAACTGAACCAGCAGCTGTCGGACATCGCCGGCGCACTGGAAAAGGCCGACCAGGGCGTGCAGTCGGCCGTGGCCGATGCCCACAAGCTTGAAGAAAACCTGACGGACGCCACCGCGGGAATGGACGACGCCCGCGAACAGTTCAGCGCGCAGCGCGAGAGCACCGCCGAGGGGATGAACTCCATGGCCGAGGGCACGGCCAGACTTGAGCCCGAGCTGGACCGCATCGATGCCGAGCTGTCCAAGGCACTGGCCGAGGTTGAGCGCCTGAAACAGTCCACGGACAACCTGGGCGAGCAGGAGGGCCTCTCGAAGCTGGGCCTCGATCTGCGAAAGCTTTCGGCACAACTACGCTCGTCCTGGAAACGGGCGGAGTCAGACCCTTCCCAGGGCGGAGACATGCCCAACTGGCGGCGTACGCGGCCGTACTACCACGGCGGCGAGCCTCGTGCAGGGACGTCCATTGATGATCCGCCGCCCGAAGCGCCGTCCGAGAAGGTTGGAGTACCGAAGGGAAACGATACACCCAAGCGTGTGAAGTGAAGGAGAAGACATGGCGCGTTCGAAAAGTCGATCTGACCTGATCACGGGCGTTTTCGCCCTGCTGGTGATCGCCAGCGTGGTCGCGGTGGTGATGTTCCTGCAGGTGCTGCCCACGGGCGCTGAGGGCGCGCGCTACTCCATCCTGTTCGAGGACGTCGGCGGGCTCGGCGGCAACGCCCCGGTGATCGTGGCCGGCCAGCGCGTGGGGCGCGTGGACGGCATCAACACGGTGCCGATCGTGTCAGCTGACGGCTCGCGCAAGGTGGAAGTCGAGGTGAGCATCATCATCCTCGAAGAGTACATGGACACCATCGTGGTGCCCGTGGACAGCGAAGCGGTCGTGCAGATGGGCGGCCTGTTCGGCGGCAACCGCCTGGTGCTGAAACTTGGCAGCTCAAAGGAGTTAGTCCGGCCGGGTCAGCGCTTCCCGGCCAAGGGCGTGAAACCGGTTGAGATCAACGACATCGTGGTGACTGCCAACGACACCATCAAGGAGTTGCAGAAGGGCATCGACAAGGTGGCCGCGCTGCTCAATGACCCGCGCTTCACCGAGAACCTGGACAAGAGCCTGGAGTCCATGCGCAGCGCCCTGGAGCGTCTGGACAAAGGCCTGGCCGAGATGGAGCCCGCCTTCACCAAGGTGGGGCCGACGTTTGATTCCGCCCAGTCGCTGATCGAAGAGTTGCGCGCGCTCGTGAAACAGAACAGCGAGGCCATCAACGCGACGCTGACCAACCTGGAGCGGGCCTCCGGCAAATTTGACGCCCTGCTGGCGGAAGATGGCGACGGCGTGCCCAAGCTGGTGGGCAACCTGAACAGCATCGCCGACAGCCTGGACGCCCTGATCGCCAATATCAACGACCTGGTGCTGGACAACCAGCTCAACATCCAGATCAGCCTCGAGAACGTGCGCGAGGCCACCGACAGCCTGCGCTACTTCGCGCGGCGCATCGAGGCCGACCCCAGCCTGCTGATCTGGGGTGGCAAGGAAGAAGCCACGCCGGGGCTTGACCAGGGCCGCGCCGTTCCGAATGTGGACGAGCTCGAGATCCGGAATTCAGGCCGTCGCCCGCGCAAGGAAAGCGACTAGCCGGCATGGCCGGAAGTGCGAAAATCGAAGTCAGAAGCTCGAAGTGGTTTGAATGAACACAAGACGCGCCAGCTCCAAGTCAGCAAGCAGGTTTCGGCGATTCGCCGGGATTGCGCTGCTGCTTCTGGCTATCAGCTTCGTCCTGCTGACTTCCGCCGGCTGCGGCGGGGTGCCGCGGCTCTCTACGTTCGAGCAAGGCGTCGAGTACATGGATTACTCGGACTACCCCCGCGCGATCGAGCAGTTCAAGAAGCACATCAAGAACAACGGCGAAGGCCTGGGCGTCTGCTACAACCTGGGCGTCTGCTACTTCGACATGGGCGACCTGGACCAGGCCGTGTACTGGTACGAGCGCGCCCTCGAGTACGACCCGCGCGATGGCGACACGCTGGTAAATCTCGGACTCACGTACCTCAAACAGGGTCGTGATGTCGCCGCGCTCAGCCGTTTGAAACAGGCCGCCGACGTCGAGAAGGACCGCGCCTACCCGCTGGTGGCCATGGCCATCTACCACCAGCAGACAGGCAAGCTGGACAAAGCCCGAGAATACTACGACGAAGCAGCCAGGCGCGAAGAGAAGTCCGGCTACCTGTGGTACCACTACGGCACCCTGCACGAGCAGGACCAGCGCTTCGGCGACGCCGCCCAGGCCTATGAGCGCTCCACCCAGTACGACAGCACGAATCCCGCCGCCTACGAGGGCGCGGCGCGCTGCTACTTCCGCCTGCGCAACTGGCGCAAGTCAGTCCAGAACTACGACTTCGCCATTCACCTGCTGCCCACGGACCCCAACCTCTACATCGGCGCCGCCGACGCCCTCACCGAACTCGGACGCTACGAGCGCGCCGTGAAGTACCTGTGGGCGGCTCGCGGCCTGACCACCCACGACCACCAGGCCGTACACGAGCGGCTGCTGAAGCTGTACCCGAAGCTGCAGGAGGCCGAGCAGGCCAACGCCACCGGCGCGACAGAAGGCGCCGCGGGCGAATAGCAGATCGTTACTTGGTATCGGGCTGAAAGTCAGGCAGGCCGTCCCCGGCGACTTCGGGCGGCGCCTGCGGCGCTTCCATCGGCATGGCGGGCGGTGGGGGTGGAGGAGGCTCGGGCGCCGTGACCGCCGCGATCGCCTGCGCCACCTGTTCCTGCGTGGCCTGCACCGGCTGAGGCGTCTGGCCCCCCTCCGTGAGCTGGCGGATGCGCTCGAGAATCTTGCGGCGGCTTGCCAGGTTCAGGCCCAGCAGGCCGATGGTGATCGCGCCGGCTGCCGCGCAGTACGTGATCCAGCGCCACTGGTGGGCATCGGCCCGGTTCTGGAAGCGGGTCGCGGTTTCGCCCGTATGGATCACCGCACGGCCGTCAAGTTTGCCCCACAACACGGCGTTGATCGATGCGTGGATAGGCGAGAACTGAGCTACTTTCGCCTCTTCAACGTCGGCCTCGGCGTTGCCGATCCACTGCGCGATGTACGGCACGATGAGCAGCACAGCGACCAGCAGGCCTGCCAGCACGCCCGCCAGCGACTTCGAGATGCCGCTCAGTGTCAGCCGCCAGGTAACCTGGCTGATCAGCAGCAGCGTGACGCCCAATACCAGCATAAACGCCATAAAGCCGCGGTACTCCGCGCTATGGAAGCTGTTCACGGCCTCGCGAAGCTCGTCTTCCGGCATGGTCGCGGCGGCGACGCGCGAGGCAGAGAGGCTCATACCGCCGAGCGGCGAGCTGCTGCTCTGGTCGCCCATGGCCTGCTCGTAATCCTCGATCAGCGCCGCCATGTCGCCCTCGGTGCGGGCTTCCAGCTCTGAGTAGCAGAACCACGCCGCCCCGGTCATCAACACCATGCCCAGCACCGTAATGATGGCGGTGTGCAGCGCGCCGCGATCTCCACCCGGGAAGAACAGCTTGCCGCCGCCGTTCATCAGCCCGGCCGGCAGCTTTTCCATTTCGCGGCGCACGCGGCGGCTGGGCACCGGGGCCTCGGCCGGCGCGGTCAGCGACGGCACAGCCAGCAGCAATGTAAGGTAGACGGCGCCGACCACCAGCGTGCCGAAGGCCGCGTCGTGAGACGGCAGGCGCGAAACCATGAAGTAGCTGCCCACCTGCACCGGCACCACCAGCACGACCACGGACCAGAACAACCGCAGGGCAGTGCTCTTGTTGTGCGAAGTCGGCTTGAGGCGGTTGGTGGTCGAGATGAACAGGAAGGTGCAGTAGATCGCGCAGGTGACGGTCAGCGAAACCAGGTAATACACGCCCTCTTCAAGGGTCGGAGAGCTGAAGAACGACACCAGCGGGAACGCAGCGCCCACGAATGACACCAGCACCTGCAGCGTGATGAACACCAGCAGCAGCACGAAACCCAGAACGAACGCGAACAGGTAGGTCACCAGCACGGCCGGGATGGCCTTCTTCACCAGGCTGGAAGCGTAAACGCCGACGAAGCTGATCAGCAGCGAAAGCAGGATCAGCACCCAAAGGGTGAAGAAAAACACGGCGGGGTCGATGCCGCCAAAGAGGTTGGCAATCGCGAACAGCGGCACGGTGGCTATCAGGAAGATGCTAGCCTGCAGGGCCGCCGCGATGAACTTGCCGATCGCGATCTCCCAGGGGCTCAAGGGCGTCAGCAGCAGCAGGTCGAACGATTTTCGCTCGTGTTCACTGGCAATGGCGGTACTCGAGAAAGCTGGAAACACCAGCATCACCACCACAACCAGCACGGTGGACAGCGTGATGAACAGCCCGCTGCCAATGCTGGTCGGGTCGGTGTACATGCCCTTGCTGTCGGACTGCGCGTACACCCAGATGGCGAGGATGGCGCCCTGGATCAGCAGATAAGCGGTAAGGATAATCACCAGCTTCCAGCTGCGGCAGGCCACGCGCAGCTCACGCACCGCGAGCGGGTTCAGGAACAGGCGCTTGAAGAAACCGGGTGACTCGGTTGCTTCCATGGGCTACTCGATCCGCTTGATCACGTGGTAACCGAACGAGGACTCCACCAGGCCTGCCTCGCCGATCTTCAGCTCTTTTGACAGGCGCAGGAATGGCTTCACAAAGCCAACTTCCGGGCTTACGTCATACACCTTGGTGGCGTTGCCGCCGGCATCGTCTTCATTGTACTGCTTCTGCAGCGCCTCGAAATCCTCCCCGGCATTGGCGCGGCGCAGGACTTCCTCGGCCAGGGCGCGGGCCTGGGCCTTGGTACGCTCGGGGTCCTTGAGTTGCATGCCCGGCGCGCGGCCCTTCCATGAGATCAGCACGTGCCGCACTTTGCCGCTGAATGTGCCAAGGTCGCGGTAGTCGGCGGGCGCGACAAACAGGTCGTACAGGTCGTCATCGCGCACCAGCCAGAATTCCTCGGCGTCGCCGCGCTTGACCATCATTGCCAGCAGACCGTGCTGCTCGTTGCCGATGAACACGCTGAGCGTGCTCTGCCCGGTCGTCTGCAGGTCCAGCTGCCGTTTCGAAAGGCCATCGCCAAGTTCGCGGGCCTGTTTGTCCAGCGGCTCATTGAGCCTGGCGCCCTGCAGACGCGAAAGCGCGCGCACCAGTGTGTCGGCCTGCTGCTGGTCGGCGATTTCTTCCCAGGGCTGCACGATGCTCCACTGTTTCTGGCCGCCTGCCTGCTCCTTGTGCTGCAACTGCAGCACGGCGTCGCCGTTTGCCACGCGTATGTCCGCCAGTTTTTCGCCGCCCTTGACCAGACCGATCTCGGCCAGCTTGACGTACTCTCCGGCGGGCTGGAACAGCGCCGCCACAGTATCAGCCTTCAGCCAGTACAGCTGCTCAACACCGTCGATCACGCGCAGCACGGGAACTTCTCCCTGCTGGGTGTTTCCGAAAAACAGCACGGCCGTTTTCAGCTTGGGACCCGTGTCCGCCGGCTTTTCCTCTGCGGGTTTTTCCTCGGTCGGCTTTTCTTCGCCTGGCTGGTCGGGTGTGTCGTCGCCGTCGCTGTCGCCTTCGCCGGCCTGCTTTTCGGGGTACACGGCCGTGATGACGCGGCGCGACAGGCCGGGGCCGACGCCCAGCGCGACGCGATCAAGCTCGCCGCTGACCGGGTAACCCTGCATGGTGTTGAGGCTGGTCAGCAGGCTGGAAACAGCGAGGCGGTCGGCCTCCAGCTTCAGGGGCTGCTCCAGCTTCCAGCTCACGGCGGCGCCCACGGACTCTCGCTGCAGCTTCACGGTCAGCTCGCCGTCCTGCACGGTCAGCGCGTCCGGGTTGACGCCGTCGGGGATCAGGTTGAGCCGCACCTTGCGCATGAACTCGGGCGTGGCGCGGAACACGCGGCTCAGGATGTAGTCTCCGCCCCAGTAGATGAACTCACCCTTGTCGGCAGCCTTCAGCATCACCGCCACGCGGCTGTCTTCTTTCTTGCCGAAGTACAGGCGCGCGGTGCCCTGCAGCTCGCCGTCTGTGTAGACGATCGCGACTTCCTTGCCGGCCGGCACCAGGCCGAAGCGCCCGGCGTCGGTGTCGCGGCCGGCGATGTCGTCAGCGCGGTAGCCCGACAGCGCGTCCAGTACGCCTTGCACGGCGGCGCTGTCGGCGTCACCCTTGCGCGGGGAAGTCAGCTGCCATTCGTCAGCGCCCGGGTCACTGCCGGGCTTGCGGTTGAACACCAGCGTGGAATCGCCGTCGCGGATGGTTAGCTGCTGCGCCACGGCCGTGTAGGGCAGCGGTTCGAAGCCCTCGGTGCTGACCCAGCGGCCGGGCTGCGGATTGCCGGCGGCGTCCAGCTTCAAGGCGCCGTACAGCGAGTCAAAGCTGCCGCCCGGGCCGGTGAGCTCAAAGATGCCCTCGGGGGCGTTTGCGCCCTGCAGCCGCACGAAATCGCGGGTGCCGCCCTCGGCCTTGCCGACCAGGATGTGCAGCAGCTCACGGTCGGAGTCCCCGGCCAGGCGCAGGTGCACGGCATCCTCGTCGTTCAGGCTGTAGTTCAGGTACTGGGCGGGCGTGGTAGTCGCCGGGCGGTTCAGGCGCGAGGAAGTGAACACGCGGGACACCAGGGTTTCGACGTCGGCGCGGTCGGCGGGCGCGTTGAAGCGTACGGGCACGCGCCAGTCGTCGCCGTCCCGCACCAGCTCGAACTTCTCGCCGCTGCCCTGCCAGACCTGGATGCGCTGGATGTCTTCTTTCTCGAACGCAGGCTCTTCGACCGTGCCGCCGACCAGGGTTTCTTCCTTGATAGGCGACTCGGTCTCCCGCGTGCTGCGGGTGATCGCCACAAGCGCGGCCAGCACAATGATGATCGCCGACATCACCATCAGCTGCTTGTTGCGCTGCTTGGCGATCACTTCGTCAGGCGTGAAACGCCCGGCGCTGGTTTCGGATTTCGGTTCGTCAGCCATTTACATTACAGGACCGCGCGCTTGCGCTTGCGGCTCATGTTCACTTTTCAGAATCCCTGATGCCCAGTGCGATTTCGTATTCTTCACGTGCGCGGGTGCGTGCAAAGCTGCGCATTCCGGCCAGCGCCAGCAGCAGCAGCGGCATACCCGCAATGCAGATCATGAACCACATGGTGCGTGTGCCCGGGTCAACGGACCCCACAATGCGTGGCGCAACGCCCGTGCGCGCCCGCAGGCTGACCAGGTCGTCTCCGTAGATGAAGGCCTCGGCCAGGTTGCGATAGAACGTGATGCCCCGCGCGATCACCACCGGCTCGATTTCAGACTGCGGGTAGCCGTACAGGTAGTTGATGTTCAGCGTGGCCGCGGTGGTCACCACCAGCAGCTTGCCCTCGCGCGGATTCAGCACCGGCTGGGCGTCCTTTTCTTCAGGGTCGCCGTTCCAGCCCGGCACCTTGCGCTTTTCGTCAACCCAGAAACTGGGGAACTTGCCGCTCAGCAGCGTGGCCACGCGCGCGTCGTGGTCCAGTTTCTGGGCCAGGATGCCCTTGCCGGGCGTGGCGGCCGGGTCCCGCTCGACCTCGGCGGCGGAATTCAGGTTGAAGTTCAGCGGCACCTCAGGCGCCATTGGGTTGGCGGGCATGAAGCGATAGACGTCGCCCTTGAGCGTGATCAGCTCGGTCTGCTCGATGCCAAGGCTCTCCAGGCGCTCGTCGTCGATCTTTGACTCGATCACCAGGGGCAGGGGCATGGCGGACAAGCCGCGCGTGAACACACTGGTGGCGTTGAGGTCGCCGGGTTCAATCACCGGCGCGAGCCGCACCGGGCCGGGGATCAGCTCAAGCTGCTGGCCGCGGCGATCCTGCCGGATCATATAGGGCTGCAGCTTGCCGTTCGGGCGCAGCAGCAGGTCCTGGCCGAACTCGATGCCGAGGTGTTTGGCCCATTCTTCGAAGGCGGGCTCCATGTCCACTTTGCGCAGGCTGACGCTGTCGGGCGGGATGGGGAACATCGAGAAGTCGAGGTCCGCGTTCCAGCCCTGCACCAGCATCACCACGTTGCCGCCTTCATTCAGGTAGCGTTCGATCTCGTACAGTTCGCGCTCACTGAGCTGGTTCGGCTCCGTCACCACGAGGCAGGCCAGGTCGCGCGGCACGCGTTTTTCCGTCTGCAGGTCCACCCACACGGTGTCGTACTCCAGCTGGCCCTGGATGTAACTCCAGAGCGGCGAATACGCATTTCGCGGCGGCTGGCCGGGCGGGGGCGGGTTGCGCGGGTCCTGCATACGCGGGTCCGCCGGCGGCAGGATGAATCCCAGCCGCGTGCGCGGGCGCGTGCCTTCCCAGAACTGGTCTTCGATCTGCTTGCGGTAATCCGCCACGCTCTTGTCCGGCTCGAAACTCCAGATCGCCCCGAAGCTGTCCACCTCAGGGTCCAGCTGCATGATCACGGCCGCGAAGTACAGCGTGTCCTTGATGTCCACCAGGTTGCCCTGCTCGTCAAACACAGGCTCACGTTTGCCGTCGAAAGGCTGCAGGCTAAGGCGCCCGCCGCTGAAGGGGTAGTTCTGCACCTGCCCGGCCGACTGCGCCAACGCCACGCGCTGGTAGGTCAGCTTGGCGGGGGCGACGGCGGCGATTTCGTTCAGGGCCTTGTCGAGGTTCGCCGCGAGCTGCCGGTGTTTGTCCGGCATGGGGTCGGTCACATAGAAAACCATGCGCGCGGGTTTCTCGCGCGACTTCAACAGCCGTTCAAAACTGGGGCGCCGCGTTTCGCCGCGCATGGTCAGCACCGTGTAGGCGATGTCGAACTCGAGGGTATCTACCCGGTGCTCGCGGGCTTCGTCGGCCTTGTCCACCAGGTTCACGACACCATTGATCACTTTCGGCTCGTTGGTGCCGTAGCGGATTTCCAGGCTGCTGAAGTAACCCTGCACGCCGCGCACCTCGGCGCGCTCATCGCTGCCGCTGGTCTGCACGTCCACCGTGGTCTCGATGCCCTTGTCCTGCAGCTCTTTGCGCTTTTCAGCCAGCTGGTCGTTGCTGATGCGCTCTACCCGGTACTGCAGCTTTCCTGCCGAGCTGACCGCCAGTTCCTCCAGCTTGTCGCGCACGTCGCGCTCGAGGTTGATGCGCTTGGCCGGCGGCTCTTCGTCAACGTAGTAGGTAACGGTGATGGGCTCGGTCAGTTTTTCGAACAGCCGCTGCGTGCCTCCACTGAGGGTAAAGCGCTGGTCGGCCGTAAGGTCAAGCCGCGCGCGGAACTCCATGGCCAGATAGTTGAACGCGCCCAGCGCAACGGTGACCAGCACCGCCATCAGGTAGAAGTGAAGCGTGTAGTTGCGCTTGCGGTTGACCATGAGAAGCAGGTGGTAGGTTTCAGGTTGTAGGTTGTAGGGGACACCCCAACCTGACTTCCTTCTCCTACCGCACTTCCTCCTGAAAGACCCACAACCTACAACCTGTTACCTACAACCTGCCGTTCTTCAGCTGTACCTTCTCGACTCCAGGCTCCACACGTTCAGCAGCACGAACAGCACCACGTAACTGGCGAAGAACACCAGCCCGTTGGTGTTCACCACGCCGCGCTCGATCTCGCGGAAATGCTCCAGCACCGCGATCTGCGCCAGCGCGGCCGTCACGGCCTCGCCCGCGGGCGTAGACAGGCGCACGGCGTCTTCCGCCTTGCCGCCGGAGCCCACCGCGTGCACGCCGACATTCGCGATAAATCCAAGCACCACCACGGCCAGGCCCAGCGCCTTGTCGCGCCCGACCACGGCCGCCAGCACGCCTAAGCCCACCAGCGGCACGCTCAGCAGGTGCACCAGCGCGGCCTGCGGGTTGTCACGCGACATCTCGCTGATCATGCCGCGCAGCTCGCCGACGCCGACGATGCCGAGGCACAGCAGCATTGCCATGAAGAACGCCAGCGCCTGGTTTTCCGTCAGGCCGCTGACGAACAGGCCCACGCCCACGAACGCGGCACCCAGCAGAAAGCAGGCCAGGTAGCCGCCCGCCACCGGGCCCCAGTCCGGGTCGCCGAACACGTACAGCATCAGCGGGAAAGCAGCCGTCGCCACCAGCATGCAGAACAGGAAGGTCAGCCCGGCGAAGTACTTGCCCAGCGCGATCTTCCAGGTGGGGATCGGCATGGTCATCAGCATCTCGAAGGTGGCCTGGCGGCGGTCTTCCGACCACAGCCGCATGCTCACGGCCGGCACCACCACGGCCGCCACCCAGGGGAAGATGCCGAAGAACGTGCGCATCGAGAGCTCGCCGCGCGCGAACCAGTCGCCGCCGCCGCCCAGCGGGTCAAGCAGCACGCTCAGCAGCATGATCACCACCACAAACGCGCCCAGGATGCCGAAGCCCATCGGCGAGTCGAAGTAGCCCTTCAGTTCACGCACGTACACCGGCCGCATCACTCGCCCTCCTTGTCAGGCAGGCGCGGCGAATACTCGGTGTCGCTCGCGTGGCGGGTGTCTGTCTCGGGCTGCACGGTCTCAAACGCGTCACCGGCCAGATTGCTCTCAGGCGAAACCCACGCGGTCTCGGAGGCGGCGTCGGCGGCCTGGTGGTCCATCGAGGTATCCTCGCCCGTGAGGCGCGTGGCCGCGGCCGTTGAATCCGGATCGGCGGGCAGCTTGCTCTCTTCCTTTTTAACCGCAGGCGGGGGCGCAGGCTCCTCATCTTTGGGCAGCTCATCGGCGGGCGCAGGTTTGGCCTCGCCGCGGCGCAGGATCTGCAGGAACACCTGCTCGAGCGTAAGGCGTTCCGGCGCCAGCTCGGCCAGTTTCAGGCCCTGCTTCTGGACCAGGTCGGCCACGCTTTCGCAGGCGCCGCGGATCGAACGCGCGCCGCCGCCCACCCGCAGCTGGAAGCGGCCGTAGCCGGTGGGGGACTGCTGCATTTCCACGGCCTGCACGCCTGCGATGTTGCGCAGGGGCTCGGCCAGCTTGGCGTCCGCGCCCTTCACCATCAGGCGCACGGACTGCACGTCCACGTACTTGGCGGAAAGCTCTTCCACGGTGCCGTCCGCGACCTTTTTGCCGCCGTTGATGATCACCAGTCGGTCGGCTACGGCCGTGGCTTCCTGCAGGATGTGCGTCGAGAAGATGATGCAGCGGTTCTCGCGCAGGCGCTCAATGAGCTTGCGGATCTCCACGATCTGCATGGGGTCGAGGCCGCTTGTAGGCTCGTCCAGGATCAGCACTTCCGGGTCATGGATCAGCGCCTGGGCCAGGCCGGTGCGCTGCTTGTAGCCTTTCGAGAGCTCGACGATGCGCGACTTGAGCTTGTTGTGCAGGCCGCAGTCGGCCACCACGGCATCGAGCCGGTCTTTAAGATTGCCGCCGGAAAGGCCGCGCGCGCCGCCGGCGAACCTGAGGTAATCCTCGACGGTCATGTCGCCGTACAGGGGCGGCGTTTCCGGCAGGTAGCCGATGCGCTTGCGCACTTCGTGGGGGAAGACGTGCACGTCGTAGCCGCCTACGCTGGCGGTGCCTTCGCTGGCGCTGATGTAGGTGGTCAGCACCTTCATGGTGGTGGACTTGCCGGCGCCGTTGGGGCCGAGAAAGCCCAGCACCTCGCCCTTATCGACGTGGAACGACACGTCATCAAGGGCTTTGAAGTCGCCGTAGAACTTGGTGATGCCTTTGACCTCAATCATCGCGGGGTGAATCTAGCTCAGCACCTGCCAACTTCAACCGCGCAAGCCCGCGCGCGCCAACCTGTTTTTAGAAGTACGGGCAGCAAACGTCGTCCGTAACCGGAAACCCGCAAGCGTTTGAGTGAGGGGCAGTACGCTGGATGCGGGCCCTTGACAGCAGGTGCGCAGCGGGTATTTCTATGCCCCTTCGCAACAGGCCCAAGGCCGAAAGCGAAGCAAAGCCTCCGTAGCTCAATGGTAGAGCAGCTGACTCTTAATCAGCGGGTTGTAGGTTCGAGTCCTACCGGGGGTACCAGAACTTGAAGGCGGTCGCGCGGGCACTGTGGCTCGCGCGACCGCTTCGCTTACGGCCGGCGTCGCCCGCCCTCGGGCGGGCTTCCGACTTCGCCAAGGCTTCGTCGGACAGGCTTGGCCGGCCTGCTTCGCGTCCGCGACAGTCCACTGGACTGTCGCGGGGTTCGAGTCCTACCGGGGGTACCAGAACTTGAAGGCGGTCGCGCGGGCGCTCCGGCTCGCGCGACCGCTTCGCTTTACGCCTAAAGCTCTTGTGTACCATCCTCTCCCCCCTCAATATGCCCGCCACTTCGGGGGAGCAATCCAATGTCCATCAACCGGCCGTTCATGTTCCAGGTCAGCTGGCTTGACTCCGACGCCGGCAAAAGCGCTGACGAACTTTACGTAACTTCGTTCGCGGGTACCGAAGAGATTGCCCGGCCTTACCACATCGAAATCAACCTGATTTCGCGGTCAGCGCCCGCAGACTTCCGAAACATCCTGAAACGCCGCTGCAAGCTTTCGATCCGCCGGGAGGTAGCGCTTAGCGCCAACGACAGCGTCGCCCACACCCAGCGCGTGATCCACGGCATGCTCAAGACCTTCGAAATGCGCGGCTTCGACGGCACCAGCTACCACTACCGCACCGTGCTTGTGCCCCGCCTGTGGCGCGCCACCCAGAACGTGGTCAGCCGCGTGTTCGTAAACCAGCCATTGTGGGACATCCTGTCCGCCAGCTGGGGTGACCAGGCCGACGTTGACGTGCTGACCGAGCACGACCGCATTTCCGACCAGAACCCGACACGCGCCTTCACCATGCAGTACCGCGAGTCGTCGCTGAACTTCCTGTCGCGCTGGCTCGAGTTCTACGGCATCTCCTACTACTTCAAGCAGCAGGAAGACGGCGAAACCGCGGTCTTCACCAACGTCAAGGAAGGCTTCCTGGCGCTGGCCACAGGCCGCGAAAACCGCGTCGCCTACGTGCGCAACAGCGCAGCCGCCAGCACCGCGCAGGGACAGGAAGCCGTCAGCACCGTGTTCTGGCGCCACGTGCTGGTGCCCAACACGCTGACGATGGCCGATTACAACATCAATGACCCCACGAATCCCATCCGCGAGGTGATCGACATCGGCACTCCCGGCACCGGCGACCACGTGCAGATCGACTCCGACACCACCAGCTTCGACGTCGGCAACGTGCTGGAAGTCCGCAAAGACGAGTACCTGGGCGCCAACTACCGCATCTTCGGCGCCAGCAATGTGCGCGCGCTCTCGGCCGGCTACACCATCAAGATCGACAGCAACCCGGTTGAGGATGCCGGCACCGAGTACCTGCTGGTGCGCGTCACCCACACCGGCGAGCAGACGGTGGACATCGACAGCGGCCGTGCAACCGGCGCGCGCTACCAGAACGAATACGAGGCAATCCCCAACTCGATCACTTTCCGGCCGCCGCACGTGTCGCCGCGGCCGCAGGTGGGGGGCTTCGTGCACGGCGTGGTCGAGAACGAGGACGGCGCCACGTACCCGGGCATCGACGACGACGGCTACTACCGGGTGCGGCTGTTCTTCGACAACGACAGCAGCGTGAACAACGCCTCGGCGCCGATCCGCAAGATGGAGCCCTACGGCGGCCCGGACCGCGGCATGCACATGCCGCTGATCAACGGCACCGAGGTGGTGGTCGGCTTTTTAGGCGGCGACCCGGATCAGCCCTTCATCGTGGGCGCGCTGCCGGGCCCCTCGCAGAAGTCGCCGGTGGTCAGCAGCAACCGCGACCAGACCATCATCTCGACCAAGGCCACCAAGATCGTGATGCAGGACCTGCAGGGCGAAGAGTCCATCACGCTCAGCAACACCGGCACCTTCGCAGGCCAGAATCTTGCTGTGCTGACCGACGCCAGCCTGCAGGTCGGCAACAGCGCCAAGTCGCTGAGCAACATCGCCAGCATGGCGGCCATGCAGACCGACATCGCGCTGGTCAGCAAGGTTGTCCAGGGCGTCGCGGCGGTGTCGATCGCCTCGATGGGGCAGGTCGGCATCATGGCCGGCTACAAGAAGATCCTGGGCGTGGTAGCGACGCTGCTGGTCGGACTGTCCATCGGCTACAAGTACGAATCCGACGCCAAGCGCTCCGGCAGCCAGCCGGTGGCCGTGGCGAACATCGTGATGCCGATCCTGAACCTGGTGCTGACGCTGGTGATCGTCCAGCTCCAGATGAAGCTGATCAAGCGCAGCCTGGCCAAGGGCCTGAAGATGAAGATGACGCCCCGCGGCGGCCAGTGGCCCGACCGCGGCAAACGCCTGCTGCTCAGCAGTAACGCGGCGCTGCTGGCGGCGCAGAAGGTCGGCACCTTTTTCGCCACCCTGTTCACGCTGCGCAGCTTCACACAGGCGGCCGCCAAGGCCGGCGGCGTCGAGGGCGTGGACGAAGCGGATATCCACGGGTTGACCATCCTGCGCGCCGGCGACGGCAACGCGATCAACTGTGCGGGCTCGGGCAAGAGCATCCTGATCGCGACCGACGGCGGCTCGATCGACATGATGGCCGAGCGCGACCACACCATCCACGCGGAGAGCCTGCTGCACACCGCCGAGAAGGGCATCTCGCTGCAGGTGATCGGCGCCGAGCAGCAGCCGGTCGGCACGGGCCTCAGCCTGGGCAAAGACACCGCCGCGCTGCTGGGCACTGGCGAACTGCCGGACGCCACGGTGCGCGTGGGCAAAGACTTCGTGTCCTTGGGAATCAAGGTGCACGGCGCTTACAACCCGACCGGCCATGGCACCGGCATCATCATCAAAGACGGCGAAACCCTGGTGACCAGCAAGTCGCTGGCGATCTCGACCAACGATAACAAGGTGGGCATCGCGTTCGGTGAAGACTTCGGCCTGTTTCTGTCGGCTCGCAACGACGGCGGCATCGTGCTGGACACCGCCAACGGCAAGATCACCATCGGCAGCTCCGGCATCACGGTCGAAGACTCGAAGGGCAAAGGCGTCAATATCGTGGCCAAGGGAAAGATCACCGTTGCCGCCACCCAGGCGCTTGAGCTGACCGGCAACCAGATCAAGATCGCCGGCAGTTCCGTGTCAATCGACGGGCCGAACGTGAAAATCAACGGCCAGGGCATGTCCGCCATGGGCGGACAACCCGCCCAGCCGCCGGTGGTGCTGCCCTCGCCTCCGGCCGTGGCCCCGCCGATGGTGCCGGCTGCTCCGGCGATTGACGACACGACCGTCACCGTGGCGGACAATTCGGGTAAGACCCGCGTGTCGGCCCTGATCGGCTTCTTCTCGAACATGTTCAAGAGCGCCAAGTGATGACGGACCCGATCGGCGAAATCCTGCGGGACGTGGGCAAAGAGCTGGCCGGCAAGGGCATCAGCATGGAGACGCTGTCGGCGCAGGCGCTGGGCCAAGCGCCAATGTCAGCGCCCGACGGCCTGGCACTGTTGGCGACAACCTACGCGCCCGAGTACGCCATGTGGTTCTTCGAATTCCTGAAGGGCTACCTGGCAACGCCCGAGGCCGAGAAGCCCGGAGAAATGCCCGACCTGACGAAGCTGACGCCCGCCCTCGAGGCCGCGTTCGCGGCGCTGCCGATCTCGGCAGCCGAGCGCCAGGAGCTGATCGACTCGATAGTAAAGCCGTTCGAGCCGGCGGCGGCCGCACCTGCGCCGGCACCCGAGGGCGAAACACCTGAGCAGATGGTCGCTGCGCTGGGCAAGAAAATTGAGGAGATGCAGAAGGAGCTGGAGGCGAAGCTCGAGCAGTTCAAAACCCCGGACGCCGCCGAAATGGCCAAGCCGGAGTCGCCCGGCGATGCACCGCAAGCCGAGCCATCCATGGCAGACCTGCAGAAGGCGCTGACCGACCTGCAGAAAACCCTCGAAGCCGAACTCGGCAAACTCCCTCCCAGCAGCTACTGATAATGCCGCCTTTACTCCCGCCCGGATTGACGGCCGTCTGCTTTGTAGACGATCGCTACCCCAACGTGTGACGTTGTGTCCCGTCAACTGACGGTATGGCTCGTTTGCGGTTGGCAATTCGGGCAATTTGCTGGACTTTCACCTCACAACCGGGAACCTTGGTCGACTACTACCTTTCGTGGGAGCACCTGATGCGTTTCTTTGTTGTCGTCACGTTGCTTTGTCTCTTTTGCGGCTCCGCCTGGGCGCAGTCTCTCTGGACCGGCGCGACCAGCAACGACTGGAGCGACGCTTCAAACTGGAATCCTGCGGGCGTTCCCGCATCTACGACCGACGTTGTGATACCAGTGGTCGCCACGTCACCCGTGCTCTCGGCTGTCTCGGAGTGTAGAGACATCACCATCCAGGCCGGCGCCAGCCTGGACGCGGGTTCGAACACGCTGCAAGTGAACGGGAACTGGACGAACCACGGAACTTTCGTCTACGGCACCAGTACGGTCAGCGTTGTAGGAAGCGCAAGCTGCACCATCGGCGGAACCGGCCAGCAGAATTTCAACCGTCTGGACACTGCCAAGTCTACCAGCGCGGCGGTGATCTCACTGACCCAGAACGTTCGCACCTTCGGCACCAACACCAACAGCCTGACTCTGAACGGCGGAACATTCTCGGTCGGCGCGCAAACCGTGACCATGTCCGGTGGCATCTGGACGTCAAACGGCGTTCAGTCGTGGCTGCAAATGAACAACCCGGCTGGGAGGCTCATCTCGCTTGGCTCGACCTGTTGGTTCGTAAACGGCCTGAAGTACGACATCTCCGCGGGCAGCATTGAAATCACCGGCCAGATGTACATTACGGGCGCTGACTTCAGGCCGACCGGCGGTGTGGTGATCCTCACCGGCGCCAACAGCTCGATCTATTGGTTCGACACTCCAAGCGCGACGCCAAAACGCTTCTGGGACCTGCAGATCGGTGACTCGGCCGGTGATGCCGCACACCTGTCAGGCTGGACCAACATCACCGGCATCGTGAACCCGGTGGTCCGCGTCATGAACACGCTCACGGTCAGCGTGGGCGCTACGTTCCGTGCGGCTGCATTGACCGGCACGCCGCAGCCGTGCGACCTCGAGGTTCGCAGCTGGGCCTGCAACGGCACTTTCACCCACAGCAACGCGACCGTAAAGCTGACGGGCACCAGCCCCCTGAGTGTTGCGGGAAACACCACCTTCTACAATCTCATCTGCACGCAGGCCGGCGCCCAGATCAATTTCACTGCCGGCAACACCACTACGATTAACGGAACGTTGACGCTGACGGGTGCAGCGGCCTCGCTGATCGTTCTGCGCAGCACAAGCGCCGGCAATGTCTGGAACGTCAACGACGCGGGCAGCGAAACCGTTTCGTACGTCGATGTGCAGGACAGTGTGGCGACCAACAGCATCCTCAACGTCCCCGGCGGACAGGACTCGGGCAACAACACCAACTGGTTCTTCACCGCCATCACGGTGGCGGCAGCGGCCGGCGTCAGCCAGAACGTCTACGCCAACGACGAAGGCCCCGGAGCCAACGGTCGCCAGGCCGGCGTGTTCACCCTGACCGCCGATGCGTCAGCAGGTACGACGCTTTCCAGTATCACCCTTCAAGCTGCCGGAACAGGTGATGACTCGGCGGCGTACTCGCAGGTCGCGATTTACCGTGACACGGGCAGCGGCAGCTTTGACATCGCCACCGACACGCTGATCAACACGACCGCCACGTTCGCATCCGATAACGGCACGCTGGTCTTCAATGTGCCCGCCTCCGAGCAGACATACAGCGCCGGCGAGACACGCACCTACTTCGTCGTCGTGAAACTGAACGGCACAGCAGTTCCGGCACAGACGTTCCAGACACGCGTCTTCGACGTGTCCGTCACCAACACCGGCAAGATCGGTTTCCCGTCCGCGTTGTGCCCGGGTTTGATCATCCAGGCTCCGTCCTACACCATCGCCGATACCAGCCCGGCCACACAGGCAAGCGCCTACGCCGGCACGGGCAGGTACGCCGTGCAGCACTTCACCGTCGCGTACCCGGCCGGCCCGAACAACACGCTGACCTCGCTCCAGTTCACGGGCACAACCAACGGCGGCAACCTCCAGAACGACGTTACCGCGGCCTACCTTTACCGGGATGCCAACGCGAACAGCACGTTTGAAGCGGCCAGCGACACGCTGGTCGATACACAAACCGGCTTCAACGGCTCGAACCAGGTCACGTTCGCGCTGACCGGCAGCGAGAGCCAGTTCGCCGCCGGCGACCAGCGTGAGTACTTCGTGGTCCTTGAGTTTGACGCAGCGACACCCAATGCGGCGGAGTTCGCCACCCAGCTCACGAACGCGTCGGGCGCCACCACCGGCACGCAGTTCACAGGCCTGCCAGCGCCTTCGGCCGGTACCGCGCCGGGTGTCATCGTGTACGCCAACAACCTGGTAGTGGCCCTGAACGGCCCCTCAGCGGCGACCACGGTCGATAACAACTCGCAGGGCCCGGGTGGCAACGGCCATGTCATCTGGGATGGCACGCTGACCACACTGAATGGCGCGTGGACGGTTACCGACCTGAAGTTTACGGCCAGCGGCACAGCAAACCACCAAACGGCCTACAACTTCCTCGGGCTGTACGAAGACACCAACACGAACGGAACATTCGATGCGGGCACCGACCAGCTTGCAACCGCGGCCGCCGGTACGACCTTCAACGCCAGCAACGAGTATGACGCGACGCTTACCAACACGGCTTTCCCGACGCAGTCGTCGCGCCGGCTGTTCCTGGTCGGCAAGCTGGCGGGCACGGCCACGACGGGGCAGACTTTGAACGCGGCGCTGACCTCCATGACCGCGACGCCGCCATCAGGCGGCCAGACCGGCGGTGACCTCGGTGTCGCAAGCACGGCGCTGATCATCGACGTCTCCAGCATGACCGTCACGGCCGGACCGGCCAACCCGGCGGCTTACACCCATAAAGCCGGCAGCGTGCTGGCACACGTCATGCTGCAGGTGCGCATGGCTGCCACCAACCAGGACGCCACGGTGTCGGCCGTGAGCCTGAACACGGGAGGCACGGGCAACTGGGTGACTGATTTCGACGCGACCAAAGGTGTTGAGATCTGGCAGGACAACGGCGACGGCGTGTTCGGCAGTGCCTCAGACACCCTGCTGTTTGAGGGACCCGGCGGCGCTGTGGTAGGCGGAACATTCACCACCAACGTGGTGGTCCCGAACAGCGGAACGCGTGACCTGTGGGTGCGCATCAACATGCTTGCGACAGCAGGTGTCGGCACCACGTCGCCGCTTACCTACAACCTCGGCATCACCAGCGCCGGTGACGTGAATGCGGGAGGCACCACGGTCCTGCTTGGCGCGCCGGCCCCGAGCTCGGCTGACCTGGGTGTGGTTGATTTCTTCGTCACCGCGTTCACCCCGACCAATGACGCGGCTGCCGGCGGCGCTGCCATCACCATAGACGGTTCCGGCTTCATGACACCCTTCGAAGTGCGCATTGGCGGCATTGTGTGCCCGGGAGTGGCCCTGGTAACACCGACCCAGGTGACCGGTTTGCTGGTACCGGCCGGAACCGGGACGAACCTTCCGATTGAGGTACTCAGCGGAACCCTGCCGCCGCAGACGCTGACGCAGGTGTTCAGTTACAACAGCCAGCTGAGCAGCGGTGGCGGCGGCGGCAAGGGTGGCGGCGGCTGCTGCAGCGGCAGCTCCTCGACGACTCCTTTGATCCTGCTGTTGCTGGCCCTGCTGGCGACCGCGGCGGTTATCAGGCGACGCCGCGTCTAGCAACCAGCGCAAGCCAAAGGGCCCGCGAACATCGCGGGCCCTTTTCATGGTTCTTGGTTCATCCGCCAGCGCTACTTGTTGGCGGTCTGTTGCAGCTTGGCCTCCAGCTCTTCGTCGCTGACCTTTGTCAGGTCCGCGGCGTTGGTCTTCATGTCCTGGTGCTCAACGGCGCGTGACAGCACCTCTGCGCGGGTGGCGCCGGACTGCTTGCCGCGGAACGGCTTGCTGAGCAGGGTGTAAATGTCCTTCATCGGCATGTAGCGCAGGAAGCGGCGCAGCAGCGTGAAGGTCTGCCACGGGTGCAGGAACAGCTTGCGGAAGAACAGGCTGCGCAGGCCCTTGGCGCGGGCCCGGTTGATATCCGGCCCCTTCATGCAGGTCGGGTCGATCTCGCTGCACTTGAAATACTTGTACCAGTCCTCGGTGTCGTTCACCAAACCGCGCGCCACGTACTCGTGCCACAGGGGCGTGCCGCGGTACACGCACAGGCGGTTGAAGCCGAAGGTGTCCAGGGGCAGGCGCGCGGCGAACTTGAAGGTCTTCTTCATGTCTTCTTCGGTTTCGTCGGGGCTGCCGACCACGAAGAAACCGTGCACGATCTCGATGCCCGCCTTCTTGGCGTTCTTCACGGCGGTCTCGATCTGCTCCAGCGTCTGCTGCTTCTTCAGACGGTCGAGGATCTTCTGGCTGCCGCTTTCAATCCCGAACATCACGATGCGGCAGTTGGCCTTGGCCATCAGGGGGAACAGCGACTGCACCACGCTGTCCACGCGGCCTTCCACGCCCCACTTGACGGTGATGCCTTCGCGGATGATGCCCTCGCAGATGGCCTCGATGCGCTTGGGCTGCAGCAGGAAGTGGTCGTCCACGAAGTAGACGCTGCCGTAGCCCTGCTTCTGCAGCACCTTGAATTCCTCGATCACGCTTTCCGCGCTGCGGTAGCGCCACTTACCCTCGTTGAAAATCGGGATGTCGCAGAAGATGCACGGCCACGGGCAGCCGCGGCTGGTCTGCATGGTGGTGAACTTCTCGCGCGACAGCACCACCGGCACGTCCAGCGGCATCGACTCCACGAAGTCGAGCGGCAGGCTTTCACGGTCGGGCACCGGCCACTGGTCAAGCTCACGCTCCAGCTTGCGGTCCGGGTTGTGGACGATCTTGCCGTCCTTGGCCCAGGTCAGGCCTTGCACGCCGCTGGGATCCTGCAGGTTGTCCAGCAGGTCCAGGATCAGCTGCTCGCCGTCGCCGCGGCAGATGAAGTCCACGTAGGGGCACTGCTCTTTGACCTGCAGGGCGTTCAGCGTGGCGAACACGCCGCCGAATGCCAGCTTCGCGTCAGGTACTTCGGCGCGGATCGCCCGGGCCAGGATCTTGGCGTAGGGGTAGCTGGTGGTGCTCAGGAAACTCAGGCCGATCAGGTCGGGCTTCTGCTCCTTGATTGCCTCGATGATCTTCTCGTTCGGCGTTTCCGGGTTGGCCTGGTCGAACATGATGCACTCATGGCCGGCGCGTTTGAGCACCGCCGAGAGGCTCATGATGCCGATGGGCGGGAAGCCCATTACCTGGACGTTGCCGGTGGGGCCGCGGTGGCCCTGCTGAAGCGCGTAGAACTGGGGGTCGCGAACGTGAACCAGAATGACTCGCACGGGCGAATCCTTTCGTTGGGTAATGCTGGCTGCCCTGCACACTGCCCGGTGTGATGGAAGCGCAGTAATACTGACACTTCCCCGCCTGACAAGCCACGGAATAGTGAGCCAACGGGCAATCGAATCCGCGGAGACGTTGTTAAGTGATTGTTGATTCATTGCCGGAAATCCGGCATCACACGGGTTGCACCCTGTTCGCTACACTGAAGACGGCACTCGCGCGGAGACGACCATGCGTTCCTCAATCACGATTTTCCTGATCGGGCTGGTGCTCGGTTCAACACTTGGCATCGGAGGCCTGTGGACGCAGGTGGTGCAGCCCGCGTATCAGCAGATCAAAGAACTCAAAGATGAACAGGGCATCATGCGCGAGGCCCTCAGCGAAGCCGGCCAGACCCTGCGTGAGGTCGCCGGCAGCCTGCGCGGCGAAGCCGCCCCGGCGCCCGAGCCGATCCCCGGCGGCGCCATCGCTCCGCGCAGCAGCCTGACTCCGGAGGGCACCGCGCCCCGCACCACCGAGTCGCTGCGCACCACCGAGTTGCAGCCCACGGACCGCCGCGCCATCGCCGACAAGCTGGACGCCCTGGCCGTGAAGCTGGACACCGTGAAGTCCGAAAAGTAGCCGCTACCGAAGGGCGTGAACCGGGTTTCATCAGCGTTTCCGTTTGGAGCGCTCATGCGTAGCCTGCTTGCACTGCTGCTGGTTGCAGCCTTCACCGGCCTGATTGTCGCACAGGAAGCCGAAAAACCCATTGAGCTGAGCGAGGACGCCAAGGCGGCTCTCGAGCAGTTCGACAAGGACGCCGACGGCAAGCTCAGCGAAGCCGAACTGCCTGAGCGCGGCCGCAAGCTCTACATGCGCTATGACACCGACAAAGACGGCTTCCTGTCCGGCGCAGAGCTGAACCAAGCCGCCAAAGCCGCCGCCGAACTGAAAGGCGCGGCCGAAAAGCGCGGCAAGGGCAAAGTCGCCGGCGCGATGAAGGAAAAGTATGAAGTCGACGAAGCCAGCGGCTGGTACCTGCAGGCCGCGCACGACTATCACAAGGCGACCAACGGCGAAGCGCTGTACATCATGAAAGACGGCAAGCTGCTGTTCGAAGCCTACGACAACGATTACAGCAAAGAGCGCGAACATCAGCTCGCCAGCGGGACGAAGAGCTACAGCGGCATCATCGCCGCGTGCGCCGTCGAGGACGGACTGATCAGCTGGGATGAGCTGGTGTGCGAGACCATCACCGAATGGAAGGACGATCCCAAACGCAGCAAGATCACCGTGCGCATGCTGTTGAGCCTGTGCGCCGGCCTGCCGCCTGAGCAGGACGCCCTGCAGGGGCCCGCCACGGAAAACAAGTACGCCTACGCCATCAGCCTGAAGTGCAAACACGAGCCGGGCACGAAGTTCGAGTACGGCCCCGCCCAGTACTTCGCGTGGGGCGAGTTCATGCGCCGCAAGCTGGCCGCCAGCGAGAAGTTCAAAGAGATGAACCTGACCGGCTACTTCATGCACCGCATCGGCGACGCAATCGGCATCAAGCAGACCTGGCGCACTGACGCGGCCGGCAACCCGGCCACGCCCCACGGCGTGTACGTGGTGGCAAGCGAGTGGGCCAAGTTCGGCGAATTCGTGCGCCTGGGCGGCAAGGTGGGGGACAGGCAACTGCTGAAAACCGAGCTGATGGACGAGTGCTTCAAGCCCAGCAAGTGCAACCCCGGCTACGGCCTGACCTGGTGGCTGGGCGGCGGCGACAGCGACGACGCCGACGAGGGCGGTGCCAAAGACGGCAAGGGCCGCAAGGCCGACAAGGCGCCGGACTGGCTGCCCGCCGACCTGGTGTTCGCCGCGGGCAAGGGCAAGCAGCGTCTTTACGTGTCAAGGAAGCTGCGGCTCACCATCGTGCGCTTTGCCGACGACAAGGGCAGCTTCGACAACAACGACTTCCTCAGCTGGCTGCTGCGCGGCAAGGCGGCCTAGGCTTCCAGCGCGCTGGCGGTCTGCGGCGCCGACTTGTGCAAACGGCGGGCGGCCGCGCGGCGCAGCTCCTTGGGCAGGTCGGATGCCCGGTGGCCGTTGACCAGTTCGCCCTGCTGCGCGGCCTGGATCAGCCTTGCGCATAAATCGAGCGCGCGGGCTTGCTCCGATTGCGGGTCCAGGTCGGCCGCCGATTCGCGGGCTTGCTTGACCGCCGCCTCGGCCTGCTCCAGCTCGCCGCGGTGAGCGTGCAGGCGCACCCGCAGCGGCATCAGGAACTGCAACCGGAAGCCGCGCGCGTGCTCACCCTTCAGCAGCGCCTCGGCCTCCAGCAGGTCGCTCTCCGCGGCGTTCTCCTCGCCCAGCAGCAGCTGCAACTCGCCGCGCAAGGCCAGGAATGCGCCCGCCGGCAGGCGCGCCTGCTGCTCGACCAGCAGCTCGATGCCCTCGCTCAGCGCCGTGTAGGCCTCGTCAATGCGCCCCAGCTTCTGGCGCGCCAGGCCCAGGTTGCCCAGGCACACGCCCAGCAGTCGCGGCTGTCCCAGCCCGCGCAGGATGTCCAGCGCCGTCTCGTACATCCCCACAGCCTGCACGGTGCGGCCGGTGTCGTCGAGCAGGTTGGCCAGGTTGCCCAGGTAGCGCGCCTCCATGGGTCGGTTGCCCTGCTCGCGCAGCACGTTGATGGCGCGGCGGTAGTGCAGCTCGGCGTCGTGGCCGCGCCCGCGCGCCTTCAGCAGAATCGCGTAGTTGCCGCTCACGATCGCCTCGTCGGTGCGGTTGCCCAGCAGCCGGTGGGTGGCCAGCGCCGCCTGGTAGAACTGCTCGGCTTCGGCGTAGCGGCCGGCCTCGGTCATCAGGATGCCCAGGTTGCCGCAGTAGATCGCCTCGCCGCGCGGGTCGCCCGCGGCCTGGTGAATCTGGAAAGCGCGGCGGTACAGCTTTTCGGCTTCGTCGTTGCGGCCGCGCTCACTCAGGAATGCCGCGAAGCCGCCGGCGATCTTGGCTTCGGACAGCTCGTCGCCTGCCTGGCGGTGCAGCTCCATGGACTCGCGGAACAGTTGCTCGGCCTCGTCGCCGCGGCCGCCGTCGCGCAGCACGTGGGCCAGGATGCCCGTGGCGTCGGCGCGCTGGCTGACGCTCTCGGCCGATCGCAATGCCAGGCGCGCGCGGTCTTCGGCCTCTTTCAGCTCGCCCATCAGGCGCAGCTGGCTGGCGTGGGCGAGCAGGCAGCGCATGTAGTCGGCGTCGCTGGGCGCGAGCGGGCGGGCCTCGTTGACGCGCGCGCGGGCCTCCTGCAGGCGGCCGGCGTGGCGCAGGGCCTCGGCTGCGCGCAGCAGGGCGTCAAAACGCTCGTGAGGCTCGACCAGCTCGTGGTCAGCCACGCGCTGCCAGAGCTCGGACGACTCTCGCACGTCGTAGTTGGCATCGGCTTTCTCGGCGGCCGCGTGCAGGGCACGGAGTTCCGTAAGCGCCAGCATGTCTTTGGCGGGCGCCGCGGGCGGCAGGGTGCCGCCGCGAAAGGCTTCCGCGGCGTGTCGCGCGATGGCGCGGGCGATGGTGCCGCGCTCGGCACGAGGGAACATCTCCTCCATCACCTCGAGCGCCAGTGCGTGCAGCCCCGCGCGCTCAGGCACTGACTGCGACTCATAGGCCGCGTCCCGCAGGATGGTGTGGCTGAACAGGTACTCCGATTCTGCGTACCGCATGGGCGGATTATCGCTTGCCCGGGCCCCGCGTCGAGCCGGATGGTAAGCCGCCATCCCGTTCTTACACTAATGACTGACGCCACACGCCTGGGGACCATCCATGAATCGCACGTTCCGCGCCATTCTGCCGGTGCTGCTGCTGGCGTTCGCCCTGCAGGCGCCCACCCTCGCCGATCCACCCGCCGCCACCGCCCAGAGCGCGGCCGTCACCAAACTGAAAGAAGCCGTCAGCAAAGAACTGGTGGCGCTGGCCGACGCCGCCGCCGACAACGACCTGAACGGCAAGGCTACATCCTTCCTGAACGAAGCCCTGAAACTCACGCCCGAAGACCGCAAGGCCGCCAAGGCGCTGGAGAAGCTGCCTGACCTGGTGGATACGACCGAAGCGGCCGCAATCGCCAAGTACGAGAAGAAGGCCGACAAGACGCTCAAGAAAGCCGCCACGGCCTACTGCGCTCTGTTCGGAGAGCTCAAGAGCGACAAGGACGTGACGACGGCCAACGCGTACCTGGTGCGCGCCTATGAGCTGCACGCCGAGACCACGGACAAGTACGTGGAAACCGAGTACCGCACGGCCTACGGCAAGAAGGACTACGCTGCTACCCACCGGCTGCTTGATCTCGCGCAGGGCCGGCAGCTCGACGACGAGAAGCAGAACACCGCGCGCGCCAAAGCGATGCTGGAGTGCGAGGCTGCAATCTCGGCCAAGTCGCCGATCATGAAGAGCTGCCGCACGCACACCATGAAGTACTACCTCTCGCTGCCGACAGGCTGGAGCGCCGAGAAGAAGTGGCCGGTCTACGTGGCCGTGGAGGGCGCGGGCAGCAACTTCCTGGGCGCCTGCAACGGAGCGCGCGGCAACGCCAATGACACCTTCATCGTGGTTACCCCGATCGGCTTCACCAACACCAACGCGCTGGATGAAGGCATGCGCAAGAAGTACCCGTACCCCAAAGAGTTGATCGATGAGGCCGACCAGAACCGCATGAACTTCGACGAGCCCGGCCTGCTGGCGATCATCTCGGACCTGCAGGAGCTCTACAACGCTGAGCAGAAGGTCTGCATCACCGGTTTCAGCGGAGGCGGCATCCTGACCTGGCACATGGTTTTCACCCACCCGGACAAGCTGCTCGCGGCCGTGCCGGCCTGCGCCAACTTCGGTGGCACGCGCGCGGAAATCAGCAGCGACGCTGAGGCCAAGAAAGCGCTGATCATCCACGCCTACCAGGGCGACAAAGACGAATACAAGGAAAGCATGCTGGACGCCCAGTGGGAGGCCGCCGAAAAGCTTGCCAAAGCCAACGGCTACGAGAACGTAACCCGCGACATCATCCCCGGCGGCCACATCTCATGTCACCCGCAGGCCCGCGAGGTATTCCTGAAGGCGCTTGGCAAGGCCGACTGACCATTGACGCGTCAAGATTTCCGGGATTCCGCGTAAGGCGTCCCTCGTAGCGGCCACTATGTCATTGATGGGTCAATGGGGTCGAACCCCGGCGACCCGAGGCGATCCTCGCGATCGATTCCAGAGGCCTGCCCGGTCACCGGGCGCGGCCGGCAAAAGGCCGGCCGAGGGCCTGATCCGCGGCGAGTCAGCCGCACCTCGCGCGCAGGTACCACGCGCCTTCGAAACGCAGGCCGGGACGGCAACCGCCCCGGCCGCGAGTTATCAATCACCAGGCCCCGCGAGTCGAACCTCGCGGGGCCTGCTTCATCGGGTCGGATTCCGCCGTGAGCATTCAGGTCCGGCGCGCGGCCAACCCGCGAGCGGCAACGGCCGCCGCAAGCAGAATCATCAGCAACAGCACCCGGCAGCCGCCGCCGTCCGCGCCGCCGCAACC
>JAJVIO010000086.1 GCA_022071975.1 Planctomycetota bacterium | reverse complement strand
AACAGCACGAGCTGCAACCCGGCGCGCAGCGAATACGCGGGCCGTGCACAGCCAGCCCCCGGTCAAATTCCGCGTTGGCCTTGGCGCAGACCTGCTTGAGCTGCGCGATCAAAGGATGGTCAGCGACGTCCATGGCAGTATTGTTGTGTGCTGGTCAAAATGCGCAACAGAGTCGGTGGGACACGTGGGACCAGTGGGACTGGTGGGAGAAACGCCTGTCTCACCTGTCCCACGATTCCCACATGTCCCACGCCACAGGAGCCAGCGTGACCACCCAAGCCAAGAAAGCCAGCGAAAGCGAAAGCCACCTTACCTGGATCGTTACGCCTAGCGACCTTAACCGCCACGGCACCCTGTTCGGCGGGCAGTTGCTCTCCATGGCGGACCGTGTGGCGGCCATGGCAGCCCTGCGCCATACGCGCCAGGACTGCGTCACCGTCAGCATTGACAAGGTCGACTTCGTCGCGCCCGTGCGCAACGGCTACATCCTCGACCTCACCGGCCGTGTGCACTTCACCGCCCGCACCAGCATGGAAATCTACGTGGAGGCCTACGCCGAGGAACCGCGCAGCGGCGAGCGCCAACTGGTGTGCGAGGCCTTCTTCAGCTTCGTGGCCGTCGGCGATGACAACCGGCCGGTGCCGATCGCCCAGGTCGAGCTCGAGACCGAGCGCGACCGGCGCCTTAATAAGGAAGCAAAGGAACGCTATGAGGCGCGCAAGGCCGGCCGCAGCAAGACGCGCACCGCCCAGGGCTGATTATCAGACACTTCAATTCTCGAATTTTGGTTGAACCCGCAGCCCCCTACGGCGTTATGGTGTTAGCGCATGATCAAGCTGCTGAACATCCTGCTCGCCGTCAGCCTGGCCGTCGCGCCCGGCCTCAGCATAGACGGCCTGCTTCACAGCCTGAAACTGTGTGATCTGCTCACGCCGGAAAGCACCCACATGCGCCCGGCCAGTCAAGCTGCGGCGCAGCACTGCGGCCACGAACACCAGCAGCCAAAGCCCGAAGACGAACCGACTGACTGCCACCATGTGGACGGCGTGGCGCAAGCCCAGATTTCTCCGCTGCTGAACCTGGCGCCGGAGTACGCGCCTGAGCCGCCTCACATCAGTCTGGTCAACGCGAGCATGCAGCAGCCGCCCGTGTTGCTGCCCGCGCTGCCGAAAGACCCGCGGCCGCCGCCCGGTGAGCCGCGAGTCGGCACAACCTTCATCCTGATCTAGTGACTCACGACTTGCCTCGGCGCTGTTGCGCCGGGGTGTTGTCGTGTCACTTGACCAGGAGACTGCCATCAAGTCCGTAATCTCATTCGCCGTGCTCGCCGCTTTGCTGGCGGGTTGCCAGGGCTACGACCCCATGCCCCTCGATCCCGAGGCGCACCTGCAATCCTGGCACGAGCGCGACCCCGCAACCGAAAGTGTCGTCGCCTACGCCGCACGCCTGGCCGAGCGCGACTCGCGTCCGCGCGGAAAGTACGACCTGCGCGACGGCATCTCGCTGCCCGAGGCCGAGGTGATCGCCCTGTTCTTCAACCCCGACCTGCGCACCGCACGCCTGCATGCCGACGCCGAGCTGGCCGGCGCCCGCGAGGCCGGCCGCTGGGAAGACCCGGAGCTTTCCGTCGACGCCATGTGGATCATCGACAGCATCTCGCAACCCTGGATCCTGGGCGCGGGCATCTCGTTCACCATCCCGTTCTCCGGCAGCCCGGGCGTGCGCGAGGACCTGGCCTACGCTCAACACGACGTGGCGATCCAAGTGGCCATCGCGCGCGAATGGGAAATCCTGATCGAGTTGCGCCAGGCCTGGAACCGCCACGCCGCCATCACCGAGCAGGTCCGCCTGACCGGGGACTACATCTCGCAAGTCGAAAAAGTGAAGCAGACCGCGGATCGCCTGACCGCCGCCGGTGAGCTGACCTCGCTGGACGCGCGCATGTTCGCGCTGGAGCTGGCGGCGCGACGCGCGGAGCTGCTGGCCCTGCGCGGCGAACAGCGCGAACATGAACTTCAACTCCGCGAGCTGCTGGGACTCGCCCCGGAAGCGCCGCTGCAGCTCAAGACCACGCTTTCACCCGAGCAGCCCCTGCCCGCCGAGCGCGAGAAAACCGTAGCCGGGCGAAACCCGGCCCTGGCCGTGAAACGCGCCGAGTACGAGACGGCTGAGCAGCAGTTCCGGCTCGAGATCCACAAGCAGTACCCGGATCTCTCGATCGGCCCCAGCTACGAAATCGAAGAAGGCCAGTCGCGCATCGGCATCGGCTTTGGCCTGCCGATCCCGATCATCAACCTGAACAAGGAAGGCATTGCCCGCGCCCGCGCCAGGCGGCTGGCCGTGCGCGCCGAGTTCGAGGGCGAACTCGAGCGCCTGCTGCACGCGCTGGCGCGCGCCGAGGCGCAGCTGAACGCCGCGCGCCAGCGCCGCGACTTCATCACCCGCGAGCTGGCGCCCCTCACGGACGACCAGGTGGCCGACGCCGGCCGCCTGGCCGAGCTCGGCGAGTTCGACGCCATGGTACAGCTTGACGCTCTGACCCGCCGCCACGAGGCGCGCGTGCAGGTTCTCGAGGCCACCCTGGCCGAGTCCCTGGCTCGCGAGCAGGTCATCGCGCTGCTCGGCCCCAGCTTCAAGCCGGAGCCTAAGGAGGAACAGGATGACTAGGAACGCAATCAGCCTGTTGCTGTTGCTGATCCTGTCGGCCTGCACGGCCGAGACACCGCCGCCACCCCCGGCAGCGGGCGGCGATACCGCGCCGGTCGAGATCACCAACCGCATCGACATCCCCGCCAAGGTGGTGGACAACCTTGGCCTGACCTTCGTCAAGGTCGAGTCGCGCCGTGTGGAACAGACCCTGCGCGCGCCCGGCTTCTTCGAGAGCCCGCCCGAGGCGCGCCGCGACTACCAGGCCATGCTGCCCGGCCGCGTGCAGCTGCTGGTGCGGCAGTACCAGGTAGTTGAAGCGGGCACGCCGCTGTTCACGCTGGAAGCGCCGGAGTGGCGCCGCGTGCAGCAGGAGCTCGCGGCGGCGCAGGCCGCGGTGACGCAGTTGCAGGCGGGCCTGGCGGTGCTTGAGTCGGAGCGCACGGCCGCGCAGGAGGTGCTGAAGCAGTACCCTGCGCGCCTGGCAGCGCAGCAGGAGCTGCAGGACGCCAGCGCGGAGCACCTGGCAAGGCTGTCGGAGGCACGCGATCACTGGCAGGCGCGCGTCGATGAGCTTGAAGAATTGCAGCGCCAGGGCGCCGGAAAGGCCTCGGAGCTCGCGGAGGCTCGCGGCCAGCTCAAAACCGCGCTCGCGGGTGTCGCCGAGGAAAGCGAGCGCAGCGCCGAAATCCGTGGGCAGCGCGCGGCCCTGCAGGCCGAACAGGCCGAGCGCAGCCAGGTGCTGCCGGTGCTGGATCTGCGCATCACGGCTGCCAACCTCGAAATCCGCAACGCGCAGGATGCCTTTGAACGCACATTGCGGGCGGCGGCCGGCACGCTTGGTCTGCCGCTGGAGACGTTGAGCGCCGGCGACGCCTGGCGCAGCCTGGACACCCTGACGGTGGCCGCGTCAGCACCCGGCACCATCGAGCAGATCTCCGCCACCAGCGGCGCCTGGGTGGACGCCAACAGCGCGCTGCTCTCGACGGTTGACCTCGCGCAACTGCGCTTCCGCGCCCGCGCCCTGCAGAGCGACCTGGGCCTGTTGAAAGACGGCCTGCGCGCCCGTGTGGTGCCACCCCAGGGAGGCAGCCTGGAACAGGCGGAAACCGTCGAGGGCACGCTGCACCTGCCCATCGAGGCCGACCCCGACGAGCGCGTGCTGGACCTGCTGATCACCTTCGAGCAACTGCCCGCCTGGGCGCGGCCCGGCATCTCGGCCGAGGCCGAGGTGGTGTACAAGCCCTCCGCGACTCCTGAGCTGGCGATCCCGCTGCGCTGCGTGGTCCAGGACGGCCTGGAGAAAATCGTGTT
Source organism: Planctomycetota bacterium (assembly GCA_022071975.1). Taxonomy (GTDB): domain Bacteria; phylum Planctomycetota; class UBA8742; order UBA2392; family UBA2392; genus JACKID01. The sequence goes on along the minus strand of JAJVIO010000086.1, from coordinate 26,474 downwards.
CGTGCGCGACTCGGCTAACCGCGACAAGGCCATCCGCACGACACCGGCGCTGGGACCGAGCGACGGTCGCTGGATCGTGATCTACGACGGCGTGATGGAAGGCAGCGAGGTGGTGCTGGACGGCGTCTATGAACTGAAGTTGACCGGCAGCGGCAAGGCCCCCAAGGGCGGCCACTTCCATTCCGACGGCACGTTCCACGAAGGCGCCGACCACTAGGAGAAGGCGTGTTCCAGAAAGTCATCGCATTCTCGCTCAAGAACTCCGCGCTGGTGATGGTGCTGGCCGCGGCGGTGGTTATCTACGCCGGCCTGAACTATCGCGAAGTGCCCGTGGACGTGTTCCCCGAGCTCAACGCGCCACAGGTCGTGATCATGACCGAGGCCGGCGGGCTCGCGGCCGACGAGGTCGAGCAGTACGTGACGTTTCCCATTGAGACGGCCGTGAACGGCTTGCCCGGCGTGCGCCGCGTGCGCAGCAGCAGCGCGATCAGCCTGAGCATCGTGTGGGTCGAGTTCGAGTTCGGCCAGGACATCTACCGCGCGCGCCAGCTGGTGACCGAGCGGCTGGCCAGCGTCGAGGAAGACCTGCCCGAGCAGGTGCACGCCGAAATCGCGCCCATCACCGGCATCTCGGGCGAAGTCATGCTGATTTCGATCTCGAGCCCCGAGGGCACGGTCAGCGACCTCGAGCTGCGCGCCTACGCCGAGTTCGACCTGCGCAACCGCCTGCTGGCGATCCCGGGCATCGCCCAGGTAGTCGCCATCGGCGGCGAATTGCCGGAGTACCAGGTCAACGTGCGGCAGGACCGACTGCGCCTCTACGGGCTGACGCTGCCCGAGGTCACGGAGGCCGCGGCCAAAGCACACACCATCGCCAGCGCCGGCTATCTGCCCAACCACGAGGGCAAAGAGCTGCCGCTGCGCCAGAACGGCCGCGTGGAATCGATCGACGACATCCGCGGCACGTTGATCAAGTACCACAAGGGCGCGCCCGTAACTCTGGGAGACGTGGCGGACGTGCAGTTCGCCGGCGCGCCCAAGCGTGGCACAGGTGCAGAGGGCGGCGTCGCGTCCGTGGTCGTGAGCATCCAGAAGAGCCCCGGCACCAACACCCTGCAGCTCACGGAGCGGCTTGACGAAGCGCTGGACCAGGCCGACGCCAGCAAGCCCGAAGGGCTGGTGATCAACCGCCAGGTCATGCGCCAGAGCGATTTCATCGGCTACGCGGTCAACAACGTGCTCCACGTGCTTCGCGACGCGGCGATCCTGGTCGCGATCCTGCTGGTGCTGTTCCTGATGAACGTGCGCACCACGGTGATCACCCTGACCGCGCTGCCGCTTTCGCTGGCAATCGCGCTGCTGCTGCTGTGGTGGCTGGGGCTGAACATCAACGTGATGACGCTCGGCGGCCTGGCCGTCGCGATCGGCGAGCTGGTGGACGACGCCATTATCGACGTCGAGAACGTGTTCCGGCGCCTGCGCGAAAACCGGATGCGGCCGCCCGAGGCGCAGCTTTCCCACACCGAAGTGGTGTTCCAGGGCAGCAACGAAATCCGCAGCTCGATCGTGTTCGCCACCATCATCATCGCCCTGGTGTTCGTGCCGCTGCTGTTCCTGCAGGGGCTGGAAGGGCGCTTTTTCCGGCCGTTGGGGCTGGCCTACATCATCTCGATCCTCGCATCGCTGGTGGTCGCGGTCACCGTCACTCCCGCGATGTGCAAACTTCTGCTGAAGAAGGCAAAGACGGAAGGCCACGAGCGCGACTCGTTTGTGGCACGCAATCTCAAGAAGCTCTACGCGCCCGCACTGCGCACCGCGATCAAGCTGCGCTGGCTGCTGGTGGTGCTGGCTTTGGCGGGCACGCTGGGCAGCGTGTGGCTGGGCAGCACCTTTGGCACGCGCTTCCTGCCCGACTTCAATGAGGGGACGTTCACGGTGTTTTTGATGGCGCCGCCGGGAACGTCGCTGGAGGAAAGCAACCGCCTCGCATTCGGAGTGGAGCAGAATCTCAGCAAGATCGAGGGCGTTCGCGCCGTGGTGCGCCGCACCGGCCGCGCTGAACGCGACGAACACGCCGAGCCCGTCAGCAGCTCCGAGATCGAGGTGTCGGTCAAACAGGGCCACAGCAAAGACGAGGTGCGCCGGCAGATCGACGAAGTTCTCGCGCAGGTGCCCGGCATCACCACCATGATCGGCCAGCCTATCGAGCACCGACTGAGCCACATCCTGTCCGGCACGCCGGCGGCGATCGCGATCAACGTGTACGGAGACGACCTCGACGTGCTGCGCAAAATTGCCCGCGAAGTGGAAACCGAGCTCAAGCAGGTGCCCGGCACCCGTGACGTCGCCGCCAACCGCGAAGTGATGATCGAGACCGTGCCCATCACCTACCGGCGCGCCGACCTCGCCCGCTACGGCCTTACGCCCGCCGACGCCGCCGCGCAGGTGGAAGCCGCCTTCAACGGAGTGGCCGTGTCCGACATCAACCAGGGCACGCGCACCTTCCGCCTGGTGGTGCGCCTCGCGCCGGACCAGCGCGAAAACCCGGAACAGGTGAAAGACCTGATCCTGGTCGGCCGCGACGGCGCGCAGGTGCGGCTGCGCGAGGTGGCCGACATCGGCATCGAGATGGCCAGCAACCTGATCGCCCGCGAAAACGCCCGCCGCAAGGCCGTGATCAGCTGCAACGTGGCCGAGGGCTACAACCTCGGACACCTGGTCGAGGTAGTTCGCGGCCGCGTGGACCCCATCGTGCACAGGCACGGGTACAGCGTGCACTACGGCGGGCAGTTCGAGGCGCAGCAGTCGGCTTCGCGGACCATCTACCTGATGGGCGCGGGCGTGGTGCTGGCGATCCTGTTCCTGCTGTACCTCGCGCTGCGGTCGTTGAAAGCCGCGCTGCTGGTGATGGTGAACCTGCCGCTGGCGCTGATCGGCGGCATCGTGGCGATCTTCATTTCCGAGTCGCCCGACGTGCTGGCGAACCTGAAGGCGCTGGTCGGCCTGGGGCGCTATGTGGCGCCGGTGATCAGCATCGCCAGCATGGTCGGCTTCGTCACCCTGTTCGGCATCGCGGTGCGCAACGGCATCCTGCTGGTCGCGCACTATCAGCACCTTCAGGCGGAGGGCATGCCCCTGCGCGAAGCCGTGCTGAAGGGCAGCAGCGAAAGGCTGATCCCCATCCTGATGACCGCGCTGGCCGCGGTGCTCGGCCTGGTGCCGCTGGCGATGGCTGCCGGCGAGCCTGGCAGCGAGCTGCTGGCGCCACTGGCCGTGGTAGTGCTGGGCGGCCTGGTGTCGTCCACGTTCCTGAACCTGATTGTCGTGCCCGCGGGGTACGTGCTGATTCACCCCATTAAGACCGAACCGGAAGGAGAAACCACATGAAGCGAATCGCAACACTTTGCATGGTGCTGGTCGCGAGCCTGGCCCTGGCGGCCTGCGGCGGCGGCGCCAACAACACCGGGGGCGGCGGCAATGCCCCGGCTAACAAGGCCTGCGGCGGCGACCACGACCACGGCCACAGCCACGAGGGCGAAGCGGAGAAGCTCGGAACCGTCGAAAAGGACGGCTACAAGATCTCGGCCTCGCACATTGGCGAGATGGTTCCGGGCAAGGAAGCCATCCTGGAAATCAGCGTGGAGAAGGACGGTAAAGCCGTCCCGGACGCACAGATTTCGGCCTGGATCATCGACACCTCCGAAAAAGGCCTCACGGAGCGCGGCAGCGGCGAGTGGGTCGCCGACGAAAACCTGTACGACTGCCACGTGAAGATGCCGGCCGACGTACCCAAGGGCGCGAAGGTACGCATCCGCGTGCGCCACGGCGAAAAGGACGTAACCGTGGACTTCGAGGCCCACGACGAACACGAAGGAAGCTGAGCACCGACCGCGGGGCCGCCCACCGGCGGCCCCGCCGGTTTTTCCGAAATTACCGTTGAACCCGTAGTTAGCTACGCCGTTACTAAAGAGACATGAGCGTTGCGTTGAACATGCTTGCAGTCGCCCTGATGGTGGTGCTGCCTTTCGTGCGGCCCTGCAACTGCGGCGACTTCACGCTCTGGTGCCAGTGCGAGGCCAACGCGCAGGCGGCCGCCAAATCCGAAACCGAGCCGCCGCGCTGCCCCCACTGTGCCAAGAAACAGAGCGAGAAAAACGGCGAAAACGCTCCCTCGCCCGACAAGCACGAGGACGCGCCCTGCAAGAAGCAGCTCGCGCCCGAGCTAGGCAACGGCATCACGGCCGACATCAACCTGGCGATGGAAGCCGCGCCGCCTGCCGTGGCGCCGCTGTTTGAGCTGCAGTCTGTGATCGCGGTTCAGCCCCGTGCCGAACGCCTGCCGATCGCACAACCGCCGCCGACGTCCTTGCTGGTGGTCCGCACCAAATTCCTGCGCATCTAGATTCGCACCCGTGATGACCGGCCCGCCGGTCTGGTGGTCATTTGGCCCTCACGAGCGTGAACTATGCGTACCCTGTACCTGCTGATTCTCTCGGCCGCCCTGCTCGCCCTCGGCGCCTGCACCTCCTCAGCCTCGCGTGAACGCGACGCCTTTGACGACGCGCGCTGGCAGCACCTGGCGGACGCCCTCGAGCACCAGCCCACCGCAAACACCAAGGAGGAAACTCAGCCCGAAAGCCGCCTTTCTGGCGAGCTCAAACTGGAAGAGCTGATCCGCCTCGCCGAGCTGCACAGCCCGCGCCTGGCCGCGGCCTATGAAAAGTGGCGCGGCTCCGTGCGCGGCATTACGGCCGCCACGGCGCTGCCCGACGCCACATTCAGTTACTCCGAGTTCATCCGCAGCGTCGATACACGCCTGGGGCCGATCGAACGCCGCTTCATGTTCGAGCAGATGGTGCCGAATCCCGGCAAGCTGGTGGCCTGGGAGGAACAGGCGGCAGGGGAAGCAGCCGCCATGCGCAGCAACTTCGAGGCCACGCGACTGGGCCTGCGCGAGGCGCTGGTGGTCGCGTTCGTGGACCTGCAGGCCCTGGATGAGAGGTTGCGCATCCTCGACCGGCTGGTGGAGATCCTGTCGACCGTTGAACTGGTGGTGGAAACCCGCGTCACCGCCAGCCTCGCGCCCCAGAGCGCCCTGCTGCGCGTGCAGGTGGAGCGGGAGTTGCTGCGCAGCGAGCGCGCCACGCTGGAGCAGCGCCGGCCGTCGCTGGCGGCGGCGCTCAGCGCGATCGTGGGAGCGAAAGTAGCCGACAACGCGACGGCTGCGGCGTTATCGCGCGGCGCCGCCCGGCCCCTCCCCGAAGACGCGAAACTGGCGGCCTTCGCGATGGATCACCCTTCGGTGCAGGAGCAGTTCGCCCGCGCCGCCGTCGCCGGCGCCAAGGTCACCGAGACAGGCTGGATGTGGGTACCGGACCTGATCTTCGGCTTCGAGTACATGGTCGAGCTGAACGACATGATGATCCCCCCGGGCGTCGCCAAGGACGGCTGGGGCTTCACGGTCGGGCTGACCATACCGTGGCAGGTGCACGTCAACCTCGCGCGCGGCGACATGGCCCGCGCAGAAGAGTCGGCCGCCAAGTTCATGGTCGAGCAGCAGCGCCTGGATTTGCAGGCCAGGCTGGCAGGGGAGCAGTACGCCTACCGCGACGCAGCCCGGCTGATCGAACTGTACGACGAGACCGTGCTGCCCAAGGCCCGCCAGACTCTCGAGCTGGTGCAAAACGACTACACGGCCGACCGCGCGAGCCTGACCGACGTGCTGGACGCCGAGCGCGCGCTGCTGGCATCCGAACTTTCACTGATCAACGCCCGCGCCGACCTGTTGAAGGCGCGGGCCAGGCTTGAATCCATCGTCGCCAGGGACCTGGCGACGATCAACTAAGGAGAGAACCATGAAGTACGCACTCGCATTCATCACATCGTTCACACTGCTGCTGGGTATCACCACCTACGCGCGCGTGCAGGCCGGCGAGCCGCCGGTCGCCGAGCCCCAGGCCCACGGCGAGAAGAAAGAGGAGCCTCCCAAGAAGGAAGAGAAGAAGCCGGCCGAGGATCACTCCGGCCACGGCAAGCCCGCGGAAGCCAAAGACGAAACCAAGGAGGAGAAGAAAGACGACCCGTGGGGCGGCGAGGTCAAAGTTGACCTGAAAAACACCAAGGACCCGGTCAGCGGCGCCGAGATCGCCGAGGACGGCAAGATCGAGGCCGTCTACAAGGGCTTCCGGGTGCGCTTTGCCGACGAGAAGTCGCTCAAGAAGTTCAAGCGCCGGCCGGTGGAATTCTTCGTGCCGCTGGAGCTTGAACTGACGGCCGAAGGCGAAGTCAAGCAGGTCAAGGCCGCCGACTTCAAGGACCCGCCGATCATCCCCGCCAAGTGCCCGATGATGGGCGGCGACATCGTGGCTGAAGACGGCGTCTACATGTTCCACCGCGGCTGGCGCATCTACTTCTGCTGCTGGAACGGCTGCTGGAGCGATTTCCTGAAAGAGCCCACCAAGTACTACGCCGAGTACGGCTTGCAGGAGAAGGACGGCAAGCTGGTGCCGCTCGAAGAAAAGAAGAACGACTGAGCAAAGCAGCCTCGCGCAGAGAGCGCAGAGAACGCAGAGGAAAACAGATGCTGACGCAACAGCCACAGGAGACCAACAGCTGTCCGCACCGCGGAGAGATCAGGTTATCCCGGCTTTCTCTGCGGCCTCTGCGGGCTCTGCGCGAGGCCCGCTTTTCAAGTCGAGTGCCTGGTTGCTGCAACGAAAGATTCGAAAGGCAACTGCGATTAACCACGAAGGGCCACGAAGGACCACGAAGGCTGCTTCTGGCCCGTCAACTTCGTGGCCCTTCGTGTCCTTCGTGGTTCACAGCTTTTTGCAGTTGTCCTGAAGACTCCAGAAACATTGACAGGTCAATACCATGAGCGAAGAAACGACAACAGAGCCGACTGCCGCGCCGGAAGCACCCAAGGCCGCGCGCAAACCCTGGATCCTGTGGGCCGTGATAGGCGGCGGCGCGCTGCTGGGGCTGGTCTTCGGCCTTGTACTCCCGTCCTCCTGGCTGTTCGTGCCACAGGCCGCGGCGACCACCGAAACGCACGAACTCGCTGAGGGCGAGGCCGCCGAGTTCTACGCCTGCCCCATGTTCTGCACGCGCCTGGACAGCCCCGGCAAGTGCCCGGTGTGCGGCATGGACATGGAACTGTTCGTCGATTCCGGCGCGCGCCTGCCCCTCGATGCCCGCCAGGCCGCGGCCATCGGCCTGCGCACGGAGCCGATCCAGCGCCGCCTGCTCGCTCGCGAAATCCGCACCCTGGGCGACTTCGCGCCCGACGAGACGCGCCAGAAGGTGGTCTCCGCCTGGGTCGACGGCCGCATCGACAAGCTCTACGCCGACTTCACCGGCGTGCCCGTGGAAAAGGGCTGGCACCTGTTCGACCTCTACAGCCCCAGCCTGTACGCCGCGCAGAAAGAGCTGATCGTCGCCCGCGACGCGCACGGCCGCGTCGGCAGCAGTGAAAGCCAGCGCCTGCTGGAGAACGCGCGCGAGAAGCTGCGCCTGCTGGGCCTGTCCGATGAGCAGGTGGCCTACTTCGAGACCCTCACGCAGCCCAGCCTGACCGTCACCATTCCCTCCCCCGACAGCGGCGTGGTGACTGAAAAGCTAGCCAGCGTGGGCATGTACGTCGCGCAGGGCCAGCCCGTCCTGCGCATCACCGACCTCTCGCGCCTGTGGCTGATGGTGCAGGTGCACGAGCGCGACATGGGCCTGATCGCACTCGGCCAGCCGGTCAGCGTCGAGGTAAACGCCTGGCCCGGCCGCGAGTTCCAGGGCCGCGTCGGCTTCATCGACCCGCAACTCGACACCCGCACACGCACCGTGCGCGTGCGCGTGGAGGTTCCCAACGACGAAGGCGAGCTGCGGCCGGGCATGTTCGGCACGGCGACCATCTTCGCTGAGCTCGGCCCCGACGGCCTGATCGCGCGGCCCGAACTGAAGGGGGACTACGCCTGCCCCATGCATCCCCTGCAGCGCAGCAACAATCCCGATGCGCGCTGCGATGTGTGCGGCATGCGCATGGTCAAGCACGACCACGAGCACGGCAGCGCGCCGGTCGCCCTGTGGGCCATCCCGCGCGAGGCCGTGCTGTCCACCGGCAAGCGCACGCTGGTGTACGTGGAGTGGTGGGTGCGCGAAATGCCGCACGAGCATCACGACCCCGACGAGCCGCCGCCGCTGGAGATGCTGAAGCGCCCCGAGTACCAGGGCTTCGAGGTGCAGCTGGGGCCGCTCGCGGCCGAGTACCACGTAATGCCCGACGGCACGCGCCACAAGCTGGCCGAGTACTACCCGCTGATCGGCGGGCTGCCAACGGGCATGCAGATGCCGGGCGGCGAAGTCGGCTTCCGCATCGTGAGCAACGGCCAGTTCCTGATCGACAGCCAGATGGAGCTGACCGGTAAGCCCTCGCTGCTGAGGCCCGAGGGCGGCAAGGGCGCGGACCCCCACGCGGGCCACGGCGATTAGGCGGCGCAGGATTTTTGAAAGTTTCGGAAAGCACGGAGTCCACTCCGGTTTGTTTGCGGGTGCATCGGAAAGGAGGAAGTCATGAACGAACACGACAAGCACACGCATGCAGACCACAGTGGACACGGACACCATGGGCACGAACATCACCACGGGCCCGCCGCCGGACACGGCAAGGGCGTGGAGTACACCTGCCCCATGCACCCGGAGGTTTCACACGACGGCCCCGGCAGCTGCCCCAAGTGCGGCATGGCGCTGGAGCCACGGGTGCCCGTCGCCGCGAAGCCCACGCCCGGCACCAAGTGGACCTGCCCGATGCACCCGCAGATCGTGCAAGACGGTCCCGGCTCATGCCCTATCTGCGGCATGGCCCTTGAACCCATGCGGCCGGCCTCAACCGATGAGGAGGAGAACCCCGAGCTGAAGGAAATGTCCCGCCGCTTCTGGGTCAGCCTTGCATTGTCTCTGCCGCTGCTGGCGATGGTGATGCTGGACATGCTGCCGGGGCAGCCCGTCAGCCGCTTGCTGGGCGAAGGGCCGCGCATCTGGCTGGAACTGGGCCTGGCGCTGCCGGTCTGCACCTGGGGGGCGTGGCCCTTTTACGTGCGCGGTGTGAAGTCCCTGCGCGGCTTCAACCTGAACATGTTCACGCTGATCGGCCTGGGCGTGTTCGTCGCCTTCGCCTACAGCCTGGTGGCCACCTTTGCACCCGGCATCTTCCCCGCTGCATTCCGCGACCACGGCGGGCGCGTCGGCGTCTACTACGAAGCCGCAGCCGTGATCACCACCCTGGTGCTGCTCGGCCAGGTGCTTGAGCTGCGGGCGCGCAGCCGCACCGGCGCCGCGATCAAGGCCCTGCTGGGCATGGCCGCCAAGACCGCCCGGCGCATCAGTGCAGCCGGCACGGAGGAAGACATCCCCCTTGAGCACGTGCACGTCGGCGACCGCCTGCGCGTGCGGCCCGGCGAAAAGGTCCCCGTGGACGGCGCGGTGCTGGAAGGCCGCAGCAATGTTGACGAGTCAATGGTGACCGGCGAGCCCCTGCCCGTCGAGAAACAGGCGGGCGACCGCGTGATCGGCTCCACCATCAACGGCACCGGCGGCCTGGTGATCCGCGCCGAGAAGGTCGGCGCCGACACGCTGCTGGCGCGCATCATCGAGATGGTGGCCCAGGCCCAGCGCAGCCGCGCGCCGATCCAGAAACTGGCCGACACCGTCTCGGCGTACTTTGTGCCGGCGGTGATCGCGATCGCCGTGATCACCTTCGGCGCCTGGGCCTGGATCGGCCCCGAGCCCGCCATGACCTACGCGCTGGTGAACGCCGTGGCGGTGCTGATCATCGCCTGCCCCTGCGCGCTGGGCCTGGCGACGCCGATCTCGATCATGGTCGCCACAGGCCGCGGCGCGAACCTGGGCGTGCTGTTCCGCAACGCCGAAGCCATCGAGCGCATGCGCCAGGTGGACACGCTGGTGGTGGACAAGACCGGCACCCTCACCGAGGGCAAACCCCGGCTGGTCAGCGTCGAGCCGGCGGAAGGCGTCAGCGAGCCGGAGCTGCTGAAACTGGTGGCGTCGCTGGAAAACGCCAGCGAGCACCCGCTCGCCGCCGCCATCGTCAAGGGCGCCGCGGAGCGCGGCGTGCAAGCGGGTAACGCCGACGACTTCCAGTCCCACACCGGCAAGGGCGTCAGCGGCAAGGTGGATGGCCGATCCGTCGCGTTGGGCAACCTGGCCCTGATGCGGCAACTGGGCATCGCCGGAGAAGCGCTGGAGTCACGCGCCGACGAGCTGCGCGCCGGGGGCCAGACCGTGATGTTCGCGGCCGTGGACGGCAAACCGGCCGGGTTGGTGGGCGTGGCGGACCCGATCAAGCAGACCACGCCGCACGCCATTGAAACCTTGCGCGGCGCGGGCCTGCGCCTGGTGGTGCTGACCGGCGACAACGAACGCACCGCGCGCGCGGTGGCCGGCAAGCTCGGCATCGAAGAGGTGATCGCGGGTGTACTGCCCGACCAGAAAGCCGAGAAGGTCAAGGCGTTGCAGGCCGAAGGCCGCGTGGTCGCCATGGCCGGCGACGGCGTGAACGACGCGCCCGCACTGGCCCAGGCCGACGTCGGCATCGCCATGGGCACGGGCACGGACGTCGCCATGGAAAGCGCCCACGTGACGCTGGTGAAGGGCGACCTGCGCGGCATCGTGCGCGCCCGCCAGCTCAGCCGGGCCACCCTGCGCAACATCAAGCAGAACCTGTTCTTCGCGTTCGTCTACAACGCGCTGGGCGTGCCGGTCGCGGCGGGGGTGCTGTACCCGGTGTTCGGCCTGCTGCTGTCGCCGATGATCGCCGCGGCGGCGATGAGCCTCAGCTCGGTGTCTGTGATCAGCAACGCGCTGCGCCTGCGGCGCTTCCCGTTGGATTCGTTGGACCCGGCAACTGGGCCGGGAGGCCCGGTAACCTAGCCACCGGAGATTCCCATGCTGCACCGCGTCCTGAAGTTCTGTCTGCAGATGCCGTGGCTGGTGATGCTGGCCGTGGCCGGCATTGCCGTGTTCGGCTTCATTTCGCTGCGCAACAACCCCAAGGACGCGATCCCTGACATCAGCGAGAACCAGGTGATCGTCGCCAGCGACTGGCCCGGCCGCAGCCCGCGCGACGTGGAAGACCAGGTCACTTACCCGCTGGCGCAGCAACTGCAGGGCATCCCGCGCGTGAAGGACGTGCGCACCATCAGCGGCTTCGGCATGTCGCGCATCTACGTGGTGTTTGAGGACGGCGTCGATGTCTACTGGGCGCGCAGCCGCGTGCTGGAGCGCCTGGCGGTCGCGGGCGGCGCATTGCCGGCGGACGTCACGCCCACGCTCGGGCCTGACGCGACGGCACTCGGGCAGGTGTTCTGGTACAGCGTGGACGGCCCCTACGACCTCGCCACCCTGCGCAGCCTGCAGGACTACACGGTCAAGTACGCCCTGCTGAACGCCGACGGTGTGGCCGAGGTCGCCACCGTCGGCGGCTTCGTGCGCGAGTACCAGGTCGAGGTCGACCCCGACGCCCTGCGTGCCCACGGCATCCCGCTCGAGCAGGTGGTGGCGGCCGTGCGCGGCAGCAACCTCGACGTGGGCGCCAAGGTGATCGAGCAGGCGGGCGTGGAGTACCTGATCCGCGGCGTCGGCTTCATGAAGAACCTGGAAGACCTCGAGCTGATCGTGCTCAAGAACGACGGCCACGTGCCGGTGCTGCTGCGCGATGTGGCGCGCGTGCAGTTCGGCCCCGAGTTCCGGCGCGGCGCGATCGCGGACCAGCATGGCGAGAAGGTCGGCGGCGTGGTGACGATCCGTTATGGCGCCAACCCGCGCGAGGTAATCGACAACGTCAAGGCCGAGATCGAGAAGCTGCAGCCCGCCCTGCCCGAGGGCGTCACCATCACGCCCTTCTACGACCGCACCAAGCTGATCGACCAGACGCTCGACAACCTCTCCAGCGCGCTGATCCAGCAGCTGATCATCGTGGCGCTGATCTCGCTGGTGTTCCTGCTGCATCTGCGCAGCAGCCTGATCATCGGCTCAACCCTGCCGCTTTCGGTGCTGGCGGCCTTCATCGCCATGGAGGCTTTCGGCATCGGCAGCAACATCATGAGCCTGGCCGGCATCTCCATCGCGATTGGCGAAGTCACCGACCTCGGCATCGTGATGGTCGAGGTGATCTACCGCAAGCTGCAGGAGGACGGCGGCAAGAGCCCGCGCCTGAAAGTCGTGCTGTCGGCCGCGCGCCACGAGGGCGGCGCGATCCTCACGGCCGCGGGCACCACGCTGCTGTCGTTCACGCCGGTGTTCTTCCTGCCGGACCAGAGCTTCAAGCTGTTCGCGCCCCTGGCCTGGACCAAGAGTTTCACACTGGCCGCGGCGGCGATCCTGGCCGTCACACTGATGCCCGTGCTGTGCCTGCTGTTCCTCGGCGGCGACGGGCAGACCGGACGCAAACGCTTCCGTGAGGGTCTGCGCTGGCTGGGCAGCATCGGGATGGCGGGTCTGTGGGCATTCCTTGCGCTGCGCTTCGGCGAGTATTTCGAGTCCGAATTCGGCGTGCGCTCCTGGCTGGTGGCGCTGGTCGGCTTCGTGGTGGTGCTGCTGACGGTGCGCCGCATCTGGCGCGAGCCGCTGACCTCGATCGAGGACAACCCCGTGGCGCGCGGCATAGTGCGGGTGTACGCGCCGGTGCTGCGCTTCTTCCTGCACCACAAGATCGCGCTGGGGGTGATTACCTGCACCATCGTGCTTCTGGGCGCGCTGACGTTGTTCGGAGCGCGCTCCGTGCTGGCGCCGCTGTACGGCAGTTTCGACCAGCCGGACTCCGTACGGCCGCTGGCCGCGCTGGACAAGCATTACCCCGGCATGGGCACCGAGTTCATGCCGCCCTTTGACGAGGGCGACCTGCTGTACATGCCCTCGCTGCTCAGCCAGGCGTCGCTGACCGAGACCATGGACGCCATGCAGTGGCAGAACCGCCAGATCGCGCTGGTGCCCGAGGTGCTGACCGTAATGGGCAAGCTCGGCCGCGCGGACACCAGCCTTGACCCGGCGCCGATCGGCATGATCGAGACCATCGTGCAGATCAAGCCGCGCGAGCAGTGGCGCAAGGCGATCCCGCGCGAGCGGCTGGTCGCCAACCTGCGCGGGCCATGGCGCGACGAAGACCTGCTGCGCGAAATGCGCGAAGGCGAGGCCAAGAAGGCCGTGCGCGAGGCGCTGGCCGACGGGCTGACGCTGATGGCGCTTGCCGATCAGGTCGAGCAGGCCCGCGAGCTTTCCGAGGTGCGCAAGCTGCTGGATGAAGCGCCCGCGCAGCTGACCCTGGGCGAGCGCGTGCTGGAGAACCTGAGCGAAGACCTGTCCAAGAAGCGCCTGGTGGCCGACCTGCGCGCCGTCACCCACCAGACCGGCGTGGCGCCCAGCTGGCTGCACCCGATCGAGACCCGCATCGTGATGCTGAGCAGCGGCATCCGCGCGCGCATCGGCCTCGAGATCTGGGGCGACAACGCCGACACACTGTCCGAGCTGGCGTTGCAGTTCGAGCCGATCGTGAAGTCGGTGGAAGGCGCCACCGACGTCACCGCCATGCGCACCGGTGGCATGCCCTACGTTGAGTTCGTGCTGAAGCGCGAACGCATGGCGCACTACGGCGTGAACGTGGAGATGGTACAGGAGATCATCGAGGTCGCGCTCGGCGGCAAGCGCATCACCACCACGGTGGAAGACCGCGAGCGCTACCCCGTACGAATCCGCTACGAGCGCGAACTGCGCGACAACCTCGAAGAGCTCGGCGACGTGCTGGTCACCACGCCCGCAGGCGCGCAGGTACCGATCACCGAGCTGGCCGAGATCCGCCACGTGGTGGGCCCGGCCATGATCCGCGGCATCAACGGCAAGCTGGTCGGCTACGTGATGTTCAACCCGGTGGAAGTTGACGAGGTCACGCTGATCCAGCGTGTGGAAGAGCGCGTCAATCGCGCCATCGAGAGCGGCGAAGTGCCATGGCCCAAAGGCTACACCTTCCGCTGGGTCGGCCAGTACCAGGAGGCCTTGCGCGCCGGCGAGCGCCTGATGTTCATCATCCCGCTGGTGATCGGCAGCATCTTCCTGCTGGTGTTCCTGCACTTCCGCAAGTTCAGCACATCGCTGATCGTGTTCTCCGGCGTGCCCGTCGCCATCGCCGGCGGCCTGATCGGCCTGCGCTACTGGCCCTGGCTGCAGAGCATGCTGATGGACGTGCCCCAGGGCCCGCCCATCTACCTGACCGTGGCCGTCGCCGTCGGTTTCATTTCGGTGCTGGGCGTGACCACCGACGACGGCGTGGTGATGGGCACCTACATCGAAACCCTGGTGAAAGAACGCAAGCCCGACAGCGTGGCCGCCATCCGCGCCACGGTGATCGAGGCCGGCTGCAAGCGCATCCGCCCGGCGCTGATGACCGCGGCCACCACGGTGGTCGGCCTGCTGCCCATTCTGTGGAGCAGCGGGCGCGGCAGCGACGTGCTGCAGCCCATGGCCCTGCCGGCGGTGGGCGGCTCGCTGATCGAGCTGATCTCGATTTTCGTGGTGCCGGTAGCCATGTGCTGGTGGCTCGAGCTCAAGCACAAGCGCAAGCGTTGAGCGCGTTGTGCTTTGGCCAGGGCTGCGGATAATACGCGCGGAGGCGATCGTGCATCACACATGGCAGGTGCGAGTCAGCGGGCGGCCCGGCGCGGATGCCGACGTGTTCGTGCGCAAGCAGAAGTTCAAGGTTGGCGCGCCGCTGCAGTTCGACGCCGAATACAACGGCGTGACGGCCCTGGAGCAGCTGCTGGGCGCTTTCGGCGCCGACCTGTGCCAGGGCCTGCTGCAGCGCGCGAAGAAACGCCGCCTCGAGGTGGACGCCGTCGAGGCCGTGGTGGAAGGCCGCCTCAACAACCCGCTGGTTTATCTCGACGTCGTGGGCGAATCTGGACATCCAGGTCTTGAATACTTGACAGCGCGCGTCTACGTCAGCACCCTGCACACCGACACGGAGCTGCAACCGGCCTGGGAGGAGACTTTAAAACTCTCCCCCCTGGTCAACACGCTGCGCAATTGCGTCAAGATGGAACTTTCATTCAAACCGGCCCTCTGATAAGCATTGGGCCGGTGCGAAGTCACGGCCGGGGGCGCCCGGGCACAGAACGCCCCCGAACCGTTTTACTGCGGCGGCTCTTTCCGGTGAGCCCGCCTGGCGGTCTTGCCGCGGAGAGTTGGCCATGCCGATGCGCTGATGAGGCCAGTTCGCGCCGCGCGGGGTTCCCGCGCCGCTGACCGCTCACGCGCCGACCGCCGCCGTGCCCGCGTTGGTCTGATTTGCGTTTTTCCATCCGCTTCCCACGTCCGGCGTCCCGCAAGGGGCGCCGCTTGCATTTGTCCTGACCCGCAAGGAGCCATCCATGAACAAGCCGATCCTGGTCGGTGCCGTGCTGTATGAACCCAAGGTCTCGGTGATCTGGGACATCATCCGCGACTTCTTCGAAGCAGCAGGCTGCCCGATGGACGTGGTTTTCTACACCAACTACGAACTCCAGGTAGACGCGCTGCTCAAGGGACACATCGACATCGCCTGGAACTCGCCCCTGGCATGGGTTGACGCCCAGCGCCGCTCCGGCGGCAGGTGCCGCGCCATCGCCATGCGCGACACCGACCGCGATCGCGTCTCGCACCTGGTGGTGGCAGCCAACTCCGGCATCAACGCGATTGCCGACCTGAAGGGCAAAACCGTGGCCGTGGGCGCCAAGGACTCGCCCCAGGCGCGGCTGATCCCGCTGGGGATGATCCGGCGCCAGGGGCTTATCCCCGACAAGGACTTTACCGTGCGCCGCTTCGACGTGCTGGTCGGCAAGCACGGTGACCACATCGGCGGCGAACTCGACGCCTTCAAGTGCCTGCAAGGCGGCGAGGCCCAGGCCTGCGCCATGCTCGACATGAACTGGGAGCGCTGGAGCGGCGACGGCACCATCGACCCCGGCCGCTTCAAAATCCTCGCCACCACCGACCGTTTCGACCACTGCGTGTTCACGGTGCGAAAGGACTTCGACCACGACCGCGAAGCGCAGTGGCTCAAGGTCCTGTTCAGCATGTCCTACGACAACCCCAGCCACCGCGAAATGATGGACATGGAAGGCCTCAAGAAGTGGGAGCCCGGCCGCACCACCGGCTTCGGCCCGCTCAGCGAGGCTGTCCAGAAGCTGCACTACTTTGAAAGGAGCGGCGCATGAGCAACCTGCCGCTCTTTCCCGTCACCATGGTGGGCTCGTGGCCGCGCCCGCAGATGCTGCTGCGCGCCCAGAAACTCAAGCGCGCCGGCAAGCTCGACCCCGCCGAATTCGAGAAGCAGGCCGACGCGGCCGTTCTGGATGTGCTGGCGGCCCAGCAGCGCGCGGGCGTGGACGTGGTGACCGACGGCGAGCAGCGCCGCGACAACTTCTATTCGTTCGTGGCCGAGAAGCTGTCGGGCATCCAGATCATGACGCTGGCCGAGCTGATCGACGTAATCGAAGACAAAGAAGCCTTCGAGAAAATCCTGCAGACGCTGGACGTGCCGGCCTATTCGCTCAGCAACCCCACCTGCGTCGGCCGCATCGAGCGCCGTGCGCCGCTGGCGCTGGACGAGCTGCGTTTCCTGAAACAGCACACGGACAAGCCGGTGAAGATCCCGCTGCCCGGCCCCTACCTGCTGACGCGCGCAATGTTCGTGAAGGAAGTAACCCGCAAGGTCTACCCCAGCAAGGAAGCGCTGTCCGTTGACGTGGTGCGCATCCTGCGCGCGGAAGTCGAAGATCTGCTGCGCGAAGGCGTTGACTTCATCCAGTTCGATGAGCCGGTGCTCACGGAAGTGGCGTTCAGCTCGGGCCAGACGCGCACCTTCATGTGCGCCTCCCTGGCCGCCGGCGGCGACCCCGCCGAAGAGCTGGAGTTCGCGGTCAGCCTGATGAACCAGGTGCTGGAAGGCTTTGAACAGGCAAACACCGGCCTGCACATCTGCCGCGGCAACTGGAGCCAGGACGAAACGACCCTGCTGCGCGGCAACTACTCGCCTCTTAAGCCATACCTCGAGCGCCTGAAGGTCAAGCAGCTCGTGCTCGAGTATGCCACCGAACGCGCCGGCGACGTTATGCGCTTTCAGGGTAAGTCGCTCGGCCTGGGCGTGGTCAACCCCCGCACCGAGCACACCGAGACGCCGCAAGAAGTCATCGCGCAGGTCGAGAAGGCGCTCGAGTTTTATGACCCGTCGCAGCTATGGCTCAACCCGGACTGCGGCTTCGGCACCTTCAGCAACAGCCCGGTAAACACCGCGCCGCTCGCAGAGGCCAAGATGAAGGCCATCGGCGACGCGGCCGTACTTCTTCGCAAACGATTCCCTACCAAACAGGAGTAACACAATGGCAAACCCATGGAAGTTGGACGCGGCCGGTCAGGCCCTGCTGGAAAAGGCCGACACGGTCGCGCGCGAAGTGATCGCGCCCGCGGCCAAAGAACTGGATGAAAAGGCGCAGTTCCCAAAGGCGGCCATCAAGGCCATGCGCGACGCCGGGCTGCTGAAGCTGGTCAGCGCCAAGGAGGTCGGCGGCCACGGCCAGGGCCTGCGCGCCGCTGTCGCAGTCTGCGAACGCTTCGCCCGCGATTGCGCATCCACCGCGATGGTCACCAAGATGCACCACTGCGGCACGGCCGTGATCGAGGCCCACGGTATCCCCGAGTTGCGCAAGGCGGTCAGCGAGCAGGGCAAGGTCACCACGCTGGCCTTCAGCGAGTACGGCTCGCGCAGCCACTTCTGGGTCGCCACCAGCAGCGCAACCAGGGCCGGCGACAAGGTGAAACTCACGGCCGCGAAGCAGCTGATCACCTCGGCGGGCGAATGCGACATCTACGTGTGGTCAAGCAAGCCGGCCGCGGCGGAAGGGCTGAGCAGCATCTGGGCGGTGCCGGTAAACGCGCCGGGGCTGAAGATCAACCAGAGCTACGGAGGCCTGGGTCTGCGCGGCAACGCGTCGTCGCCGATCAACGCCAACGACGTTGAGATCCCGGCCAGCTGGGCGCTGGGTGAGGACGGCAAGGGCTTCGACATCATGATGGGCATCGTGATGCCGTGGTTCAGCCTTCAGAACTGCGCGGTCTCGGTGGGCATGATGGAGGGTGCTTTGGCGCGTACCATCAAGCATGTCACCAACGGCAAGTACGCCTACAACCAGACGGTGATCGCCGACCTGCCGCAGGTGCGCGGCTGGCTCGCGCGTGCCCGCAACAAGATCGACATGGTGCGCGCGCACCTGCTGGACTCGCTGGATGCCATCGAGCAGGGCCGCGAAGACGCCACCCTGCGCGTGCTGCAGTCGAAGGTGATCGGCGCCGAGACGTCGCTGGAAGTGCACGACCTGTGCATGCGCGTCAACGGCGGCGCGGGCTACCGTAAGGACAACGAGGTCGAGCGCTTCTTCCGCGACAGCCGCGCGGCCTCGGTGATGGCGCCGGTTTCGGACGCCCTCTACGAGTTCATCGGCAAGGCCGTGTGCGGGATGCCGGTATTCGGCTAGTGTTCGGCCAGAGGGATGGAAGGGGGCCGGATCACCGGCCCCCTTTTCTTTTCCCGGCGCTACCCGCCGGTGCCGGAAGTTATCCGGCGATGCCTTGCGGTTCGCGCACTTTTTCCGCCCCGCTCGAAAGTTTCCTGTCAGACGACCGCACCCACCAGCAACTATCCGGCGACGCATCAGGTTCAAACTCGGTGATTTCGATTCAGGCCGCTGTGAACGCGTTACCCCCGGCGCGTGGCCGGCCTGTAGCCGGGTTGTCGCAGCAGACATCGGATGCGAGCCAAACACCTGGAGACTGATCGATGACCAGAAATCTGTTGGCCGGTTTTTTCATGTGCCTGCTGGCGTCCGTCGCGGCCGCGCAAGACACGAGCAACAGTGCGGAAAGCAGGAGCAGCGAAACGGAAATCGAAGTCGTGACACCCGGCGGCAGCAAGAAGAAGCTGCTGGACACCCCGGACTCCGTCACCACCCTCGACCGCACACAGATTGAAGAACGCATGGCCGGCCAGACACCCGACCTGCTGGAAGGCACCACCGGCGTCTACATCCAGCACACCGCGGCGGGCCAGGGCTCGCCCTTCATCCGCGGCCGCACCGGCAAGGAAATCGTGATGCTGGTGAACGGGGTGCGCTTCAGCAACTCGATGTTCCGCGGCGGCCCGAACCAGTACTACGCCACCATCGGGCCGCACACCATCGAGCGCATCGAGGTGATCCGCGGCCCCGCCAGCGTGCTGTACGGCAGCGACGCCCTGGGCGGCGTGTTGAACATCATCACCAAGCAGCCCACCTTCGAGGAAGCCTGGGACTACACCTTTGGCGCCAGGGGCCGCTTCGAAAGCTCCAGCATGCGCAAGGAGGGCGGCATCTTCGGTGAAGTCAGCAGCGAACACTTCGGCGCGCTTGTTACCGGCTCATACGCCGACGTGGACGAGCTGGTCGGCGGCGCGAGCATCGGCCGGCAACCGTTCACGGCCTACGAGGAATGGGGCACCT
This sequence comes from Planctomycetota bacterium, assembly GCA_022071975.1. Classification (GTDB taxonomy): domain Bacteria; phylum Planctomycetota; class UBA8742; order UBA2392; family UBA2392; genus JACKID01. The sequence goes on along the minus strand of JAJVIO010000086.1, from coordinate 6,909 downwards.
ACGGCGCGTTCGGCACGCGCTGGGGCGGGCACACCATCTCGTTCAATTACAGCCACCACCAGCAGAACGACGTGAACCGCACCGACCAGGTGACGCCGCTGGTCGCCAACCCGGACCTGCTGCCGGCGCCGGGTGTCGGGCGCGACCTGCGCCGCCTGTTCGTCTGGCAGATTGACGACCTCGCGCTGCTGAACTGGCGCTACGAAGAGGGCGGCATCCTGGAAGAGCTGTTTGTGGACGTGATGTACCACAAGGTGCAGGAATCCCTGCAGCGCATCCGCCGCAGCAACCCGAACCGCCTGGAAGACTCCAACTTCAACGTGCACACGCTGGGTCTGCGCACCCAGGCCGTGCTGAACTTCGGCACCTGGGCGCGCCTGACCGTCGGCGGCGAGGTCTACCACGACATGGTCAATTCGCGCAGCATCGACATCAACCGCACCACCGGCGAGCAGACCAACGAAGACGGCCGCGTGCAGGTACCCGACTGGTCCAGCTACACCAGCTTCGGCATCTACGCGCAGAACGAAACGACCTTCCTCGATGAGAATCTTCAGTTCCGCTACGGCGTGCGTTTCTCGGGCTTCCGCGCCCTGGCCGACGTGGACCTGAACGACCCCGAGATCGACGGCGTCAACACCTTCGTCACCGACGTCACCGGCGCCTTTGCCATGGTCTACAAGCCGATCGACGAGGTTACGGTCTACCTGAACCTGAGCCGCGGTTTCCGCGCGCCGAACCTGGACGAGCTGGCGGCATCCAAGGGTTTCGGCGCCGGTGAGGCCATCCCCAACCCGAACCTCGACCCGGAGACCCAGTACTCGGTTGACCTCGGTTCCAAGATGTTCATCCCGACACAGGACCCGAACTCGGCCGCGCCATATGAAGCCATGGGCTCGGTGGCGTTCTTCTTCAATTACCTTGAGGACACGCTGATCCGTGAGTCGCTGGTGTACCAGGGGCAAAACGTCTTCCGCTCGATCAACGGCGGGCGCGCGCGCATCTTCGGCGTTGAGGCCGACTTCGGCTTCTACCTGTCGGAAGCGCTGGGCTGGCTGGGTCTGCCGACCGACCACCTGTTCTTTGAGGGCGACGCGCTCGGCTTCTATGCCAACTTCACCTACACCCGCGGCGACGACCTGAAGAACGACGTGCCGATTGCCCGCATTCCGCCCGTGTTCTCGGAGGTGTCGATGCGCTACAGCGCGCTGCACGGCCAGGTGTTCCTGGAGCCCTACATGAACATCGTCGGCCGCCAGGACCAGTACAACCCGGGCGCGCTGTCTGACCCGCGCTTCACCCCGCACGACGCGCCGGGCTACGTGACGTTCGGCCTGCGCGCCGGCTGGACGCCGAGCCGCCACGTGCGCTTCAACCTGAACATCCAGAACATCGGCAACCGCAGCTATCACCCGATGGGAAGCGGCACCTTCGGAACAGGCACCAACGTGATCCTGTCCGGCGAGATCAAGTGGTAGACGGCGGGGAAGTCCGGCAGTCGGGATGGAGGCGGTTTCGGTCCGCCTTCGCCAAGGCTTCGGCGGGCACCATGAGCAAGGCCCGCCCGTTGGCGGGCGACGCCGGGCGTAAACGAAGCGGGGGGGGGCGAACCCGTCATGGACACGCCCGCCTTCGCCAAGGCTTCGGCGGGCACCATGAACAAGGCCCGCTTTCGCGGGCCTTGTTCATGGTGGACCGTACAGGACTCGAACCTGTGACCCCTACCGTGTCAAGGTAGTGCTCTAGCCAACTGAGCTAACGGTCCTTTCGGGTGTGAACGTAGCAGGGGGCTATGCTTCGTCAAGACGGGGCTTGGCGGCGATCAGCGCGCCCGAGCCGATGTCGGTCTCGCCCAACCGCTCCGTCAGTCCTCGAACGCCTTTTCGATTGTCCGCAGGCGCCGCATGATGTCGCGCGTTCTCGGCGTTGCAGGGAACCGCTTGAACAGCTTCAGGCACCGGTCGCGCGCCGTGTTGTAGTCAGCGAACTTGATGTCCTCATCAATCTGCGCCAGCTCTTTGTCGATCACCCGGTTCTGCTCCGCGGGGTCGGCCAGCTTGCGGTTGATCTCCTCCATCAGCGCGACCGCGTTCTTGTAGTGCGAAGTGTCGGCGTAGTCGCGCTGGATGTTCTCCAGCATCACCAGCGCCAGCAGCAGGTTGCCCTGCTTGTTGCTCTGGTCCGCGGCGTCGTACAGCGACTTCGCCACGGCCTCGGCCGCCTTCATCTCTTCCGGCGTGCGTGCCTGCGCCGCGAGCTGCGCCTCCCAGGTTTCCAGCTGCTTGAGGCGGTCGTTCATATCGCGAATCACGTCGTCGCCCGGGAACTCCGCGATGTACTGCAGCACCAGCCCTTTGGCCGCAGCCACCGTAGCCTTGCTGCGCGCGGTCTGGGCTTCCTGCCACGCGGTCTCCAGCCTGCGGCCCAGGTCGGTGCGGTGCGCGTCGATTTCTTTCAGGCGCTCGCGCGCGGCCTTGATGACCGGCAGCTCGCTGTCCGGGCGGCCCGGGGCGGTCAGGTACTTCAGGCGCGCTTCAGCTGCCGAAAAATGCTCGGCCTCCATCAGCCGCGCGGTCTCATCCAACAGGCGCTGGTAGAGGCGCGCGAACATCAGCGGGCGCGAGTTGACGTCTATGGATACGGACCGGCGCTCGCCGTCGGCCGCGGAACGCACGGTGGCGATCGCCTCGCCGGGTCTTGACAGGTCAAACCAAACCACCGCGCCGCGCGGGAAGCTGATGCTGATGCCCGTCTCATTCACCATCAGCTCGCTGATCGTCGAGTACGAGTACGCGTGCACCGCGCTGCGCTCAAGGGCCATCGGGTAGCCGCGCCGGTCGGCCACCGCCAGCGTCGCGCCCGGCGGCAGCGGCAGGATCACCTGCACCGCCAGCCCGTTCGCCGCGCCCTGCGTGACGTCCCATTTCAGGCTCAGGCCGTGGTCGTTGAAATAGCCGTTGGCGTAGTCCTTTGCCGTCATGCGCACGGCCGCGGCGTCGCCCTGGCCGGCCTGCATGGCGGACCAGCTTACGGCGTCGGGCTGCACACTGGTGACCGCCCACAGTTCAGGCTCGGTGAGGTGCGCGTCATTGAAGGCCAGCAGCAGCGGCTGGAAGCGCACCTCGTTGCCGTTGCCGTTGCTCACCACGGCCTGGGCGGCGTTGCGCGCGTCGAAGCCCAGCGACAAGCCGGGCGCATCCACGCTGCTGAAGGGTTTGGTGATCCGCGGCTCGGCGGTTTTCACCAGCTCGATGCGATCCAGCCACAGGCGCGAAAACGCGCCTGACACCATCAGGCGCAATTGCGCATTTTCCGGCGGCTGCACCAGCGTGGTGCCGGTCATGGTGAACTGGCCCCAGGCCGTGCCCTTGATGCCGACGAACGAGCCGGCCGCCAGCGTCAGCACATCGCCCTTTTCATTCAGTGCCGACAACGACACGGCCACCTTGCCCGCGCCCTCGCCGCGCATGCACAGGCTGAACTGGAAGCCGCCCCCCAGCTCAAGCTTGCGGGCCTGCGTAGTCTGCAGAACCAGCGTGCCCGGCCCGTTCACGCCGGCCGAGGAAACGCGCAGGCTGCGCTTGCCATCGTAGGGGTCCTGCAGGTCGGACAGCAGCTCGGCCTTGCCGCCCGCGGCCTCGAAACTGGCGCTCCAGCCCTCGGGGTTGCCGAGGTCGTCGATTTCTCCCTCGAAGCTCATGGCGGCGTCGGAAAGCGGCGGCTCGGGTCCGCGCGAGTTCGGGTCATCCTTGGGCCGGTTGGCCATGCCGCCCAGCACGTCGCCCAGCAGCCAGCCCGCCAGCAGGAACAGCCCGCCCAGCACCAGCCCCACCGCGACGTGCGGCAGCGGATTCACGCGCCTGCGCGCGGGCTCGGGGCCGATCGGCTCGAATGAGCCACGATCCGAGGCGCTGCCCGCGGCGGGCCGCGCCGCCGGGGCTGCGGGGGCGGCAGCTGCGGCCGGGCCCTGAGCCTGCTGCGGTGCGGGGGCCTGTCCGGCCGGGTCAACGAAGTACACGCTGATTTTCTGGCCCAGCACGATCACGTCGCCGTTGCGCAGGGTGTGCTCGGTGACGCGCTGCTTGTTGATGAACGTCCCGTTGCTGCTGCCGAGGTCGCGCAGCAGGTAGGCGCCCTGGCGGTTGATGATCTCGCAGTGGTTGCCGGAAACCGCCTTGTCCTCGATCTGCAGTGTGTTGTCCGGCTTGCGCCCGATCGTCACGCGGTCGCGGATCAGCGTCTCGGCCGGCGGCTTGCCCTTGTCAACGGCGAACACGATGCGCGCGACCAGGTGATCAGGCGGGCCCTTGGGCGGCGCGGCCTCGCCCTCGAACTTCAGCTTCATGTCGCCGACGGTGATCACGTCGCCCGGCACCAGCGGGGTCGGCTTCAGGATCTTGTTGCCGTTCACCAGCGTGCCGTTGCTGCTGTGCAGGTCTTCCACCCACCAGCCGCGCTCGCGCGGGAACACCTGCGCGTGGATGCGGCTCGCGGCCTTGGTCGGCAGCTGGTGGTCCGCGTCGTCGGAACGGCCGAACGATACCGGCCGGCTGCCCAGCGGAATCTCGACCTGCTTGCCTTCGAATTCGTAGACCAGCCTGTTCACGGGCCGAAGTGTACGCGATGCCGGGGGGTGGCGACCAGTGTACGGCCGGGCGTTCCTGAATTCGAGCGGGCAGTTTCGCAAGGCTCCCGCGGACTATTGCCCTTCCGCGGAACCTCGCGACAATCGGGGCCATGACCGAGGCCACCGCAATCCGCAACGTCGTGATCGGCACCGCCGGGCACATCGACCACGGCAAGTCCACGCTGGTGAAGACCCTGACGGGCATCGACCCGGACCGCTGGCAGGAAGAGAAAGACAAGGGCATCACCATCGACCTCGGCTTCGCGAACTTCCTTTATAAGGACCAGTTCCGCGTCGGCATGATCGACGTGCCGGGGCACGAGCGCTTCGTCAAGAACATGGTCGCCGGCGCCAGCGGCGTTGACATCGTGATGCTGGTGGTCGCCGCCGACGACGGCGTGATGCCCCAGACCCGCGAACACCTGGAAATCCTGACCCTGCTGGGCGTCAAGCGCGGCCTGGTCGCGATCACCAAGATCGACACCGTGGACGCCGACACCGTTGAACTGGCCAAGGAAGACATCTCGGACCTCGTCAAGGGCACCTTCCTGCAGGGCGCGCGCATGGTGCCCGTCAGCTCAATCACCGGCCAGGGCATCGAAGACCTGTGGGCCGCGATCGGCGAGGTCATTGAAACCACCGAGCCGCGCGACACCCGGGGCGTGTTCCGCATGCCCATCCAGCGCGTGTTCTCGGCCAAGGGCCAGGGGGCGGTGTTGACCGGCGTGCCGCTTTCCGGCCACGCGAAAGTCGGCGACACCCTGGTGGTGCTGCCCGGCGAGCAGAAGGCCAAGGTGCGCAGCATCCAGGCCTACCACAGCGCGATCGAAGAGGCCCGTGCCGGCCACAGCTCGGCCTTCAACATGACCGGCGTGGACCACAGCAAGGTCGAGCGCGGCCACACCCTGTGCACGCCCGGCGTGTTTGAGCCCTCACGCTTCTTCAGCTTGAACCTGCGGCTGCTCGCCAGCGCCGCGCGCCCGCTGAAGCATCGGGCCGAGGTGAAGTTCCACGTCGGCACCAGCGAAATCGTCGGGCATGTGCAGCTGCTTGACCGCACGCTGCTGAATCCCGGCGAAACCTGCGTCTGCGAGATCATGCTCGAAGACCCCGTGGTGGCGGGCATCGGCGACCACTTCATCATCCGCCAGCCTTCGCCCGCGGTCACCCTGGGCGGCGGGCGCATCGTGCGCCGCGAAAGCGCGAAGCTGGGCCGCAACGACGATGCCCTGCTGGAAACCCTTCTGGCATGGGCGGAAGCGGCCGACGAGCCCGCCCGCCGCGTAGAACTGGCGGCGCTGGACGCGGGCCCGGGCGGCATCAACCGCGAGCGCATGATCCCGGCCACGGAGCTGACCCGCGAGTCCGTCAACGAAATCGCCGGCAGGCTGATCGGCGAAAACGTGCTGTCCGAGTTCGGCCCCGGCAAGGCACTCGTGCACCGCGAGGCCTGGCCGCGCGCGCAGGCGCGGCTGGTCGAGATTCTCTCGCGCCACCACGACGCGCACCCGGCGCAGCTCGGCATGAAGATCCCCAGCGTGCAGCAGCAGCTGGGCGTGGACGCGCGCACCTTCGCGCCCATCATGGAAAAGGCGCTTGAGGGCGCCATCGTCGAGAAGCGCGGCGAACTGCTGGGCCTGCCGGGTCGCGGCGGCAAGCTCAGCGACGAGGAAAAGAAAATCGTCGAGCGCGTGGCCGCACAGCTCGAGCAGGCGCAGCTCAACCCGCCCACGCTGAAAGAGCTCGCGCTCGCGGCCGGCACCAACCCCGGCGCCACGCAGAACGCCGTGGACTACCTGGTCGGCAGCGGGCGCGCCGACGTGCTCAGCGGAGGCGTGCTGTTCAGCACCAAGGCGCTGGCCTGGGTGAAAGAAGAAGTCGCCACGTTCCTGAAGACCAAAGGCGAGGCGGCCGCCAAGGACTTCAAGGAAGTGATCCCCACCAGCCGCAAGTTCCTGATCCCGCTGCTGGAATGGCTCGACCTGCAGGGAGTAACCAAGAACGTCAACGGCATCAGATCGTTGAAGTAGCAGGTAGGGACACGCTGCCGCGTGTCCCTACGGCCCGCCTGTCCCCATTCAAAGCTCGTCCCGCCATTTTGTACGCGCGTTTAATTAATTCCGAAGAATCTTTGTTCCGCTCTGCAGGCCGGTTCCCGGCCGTCGCGGCCGGGTTTTTTCGCCCAAATCCGACTCCATCCGCCGCATAGGGTAGGAGCGCCACGTGATGCGGGCACCTTGCCCGCACACGTCCGGGCGCCTCGCCCGGACGAAGCTGCGGAC
>JAJVIO010000004.1:11636-30469 GCA_022071975.1 Planctomycetota bacterium | reverse complement strand
AAGGCAGTTACGAGATCGAGTTGCCGGCCGGCTATTACCAGGTGTGGGCCTACTGGGCCGACCGCTCCAGCGACGACTGGACAGGCTACATCAAGGTGGGGGGCAAGACCGGCATCTTTGACGACATGAAGCTCGACCTCGCGCTGGTGAAGGGGCCGTACATCGAGGGCCAGGTGGTTGACGGGCGCACGGGCAAGGGCGTTGCGGCCTCGATTAATTTCTACACCAACCAGTACCTGCGCCAGCTGCGCATGTTCACCAGCGACGGCGAGTTCCCCGATGAAGAAGGCCCCAACGGCGAAGAGATTTTCTGGCCCGTGGGCACCTTCAAGTTCCAGGCCTGGATGATCGACCCGAACGACTTCTCCGTGGTGATCAAGCCCGCCGGCAGTGAGCAGGTCATGAAGGTGATCTCCGGCCTGAAAATGTCCGACCTGGTGGGCAAGAAGATCCGCTGGGAACTCTACGGCGACGACATGCGCGTGGTGGACGTGACGGTCACCACGCACGTCAAGAATGTGCCGGTCAACAACCTGGACATCAACCTGCTGCCCCTGCAGATCGACGTGCCGCAGCACCTGCAACAGAGCTACACGGCCTCGGGCTACACCGACGACAACGGCGTGGTGCGCTTCATGGGCCTGGCCAGCGGCAACTACGAGGTGTACGGGGCGCGCGGCAGCACCTTCCTGGGACAGATCAAGATCGGCCCCGAGCTGCAGCAGGCGCCCCAGGTGAGGTTCGAGATACCCTTCGCCTACGGCCAGGTGAAACTCGCGAACGGCGAGGTGTGCAAGAACCTCGAGGTGTTCGTCTGGATTACCAACAAGGCCGGGCAGGAGTTCGGCCCGTACCCCAGCAACGCCTTCAAGGACAACCCGGCCCTGCAGAAAGACGGCTATGTGTTCGTGCCGCTGCTGAGCCGCGGCAGCACGTTCCGCATCAAGTTCGCGGCCATGGAGGGCGGCAAGGAATTCACGGACCAGGACTGGGTAACGATCAAGGACTTCCCGCTGGTGACGGAGGCGATGGTAGTAACCGTGGACGAAGAGAAGTGCTGGGACGTGGACCTGAGCCTGAAGGCGAACGCGGATTATGAGGCGAAAGACCAACCCAAGGACGATTGAGGCGTAGTATCAAGGATGCGAGCCGCTTGAGGAGGCGGCGGGCACAGGGCGCAACGCCCGCGAGGAGGAGCCATGAAACGCTATCCCGTCTTCGCCCTGGTGGCGCTGGTGTTCCTGCTGCTGGTGCTGCTGGGAAGCTGGGTCTACCTGAAGAACTACGCCTGGCCCGGCGCTGAAAGCAGCACGGCACGCGATTCCGGCAAACCCGCCAGCCGCGAAATCACGGAGGACCCCTTCGCAAGCGAAGGCGGAGTGCCGGCTGTCAGCAACACAAAGGACAACACGGAAGAAAGGGGCGACTCGACGACACCCACTCCGGAAGAGCCTGCCGAGACACGCCCGACGCCGCCGCCCGAGCCCGTTGAGACCGGGCCCAAGCCGCAGCCGCAGGCTTCAGTGGACAAACCCAAGGACGCCATCATCGCCGAGTTGAAACTCACGAAGGCAGGCGTGAGGGGCGACGGCAGCGTTGGCGATGGGCTGGAGCCTTTCATTGTTTCCACCCTGGACGCGGCCAGGCGCCGCGAAAGCGCGGTCAATCAGCTTGAAGATCCCCAGATCGGCAGGCTGGACGGTGAAGACTCGGTCATACGCATGCCTGGCAGCGACGCCCCTGCACCAACGCGTTTTCTGCAGGGGTGTCTGCTTTGGCCCGCGTTGACTCCGGAGCAGCAAAAAAAGCTAAAGGACGACAAGCGCAACCAGGCGGTGGTCTATCTCGACAGGCTGCCTGAATTCCGCGCCGTGGTGTTCGAAGAAGACGGCCGGTTCGTGCTGCCCGTAACGGAGCGCATGGAAGACGACTTCGGCAGCAAGGGCCTGCGCATCGTGGTGCATTCGCCGATCTATGAAATCAGCGGCGGCTTCGAGGCTGTGCTGGTGAAGAAAGACGACGGGCCGATCCGCATCAAGCTGCAGCTTGCGCCGGTGCTGGAGGTGACGGTGGACGTCTCGCCGCCCGAGGCAATCGCCGCCGGCGTGCGCGTGTGGCTGGAACGCCGCGGCCTGCCGAACACGCCCGACTTTGACGACAGCCTGTACATGAGCGCCAAAGTGCCCGATTCCGGCCGCCTGGTGTTCACCGTGCCGGAACGCTACGGCGAGCTGCGCGTGGGTGCCGCCGGGCCAGCTTGGCACAGTGGGGGCACTGAGTTGCTCAAGCTGCGTAACTGGAACACAGCCGCGGCCAAAGTGTCCCTGACACTCGTGGAAGAGCGCTGCGACCGCGTGTCAGGCCGTGCCGTTGATGAAAAGGGCAATAGCCTCGGCGGTGTAAGGCTCGAAAGCACGCACTATGGCACCACCGTGTACACGGGCGCGGAGGGCGAGTTCGCCATGTACGTGCCCTTCCAGCGCGGCCTGCACACGCGACAGTTCATCGCGTGGCGGCAACACGTCCGGCCTGAGGTGGTCCCGCTGGAAACCGGCCGGGACGGCTCACCCGGCGTGGAAGGCGTTGCTCCATACGGCCCGTTCACCATCACGTTTGTGTCGGAGGTCGAGGTTGAAGTCCAGCTTCCTGCTGACATTCGCGCAATGGGCGCTGTTTACTCGGGCCGCTTCAAACCGGCGTCGGATTCGCAGCGAGTGGGCAGTGGGGTGGTGCGGGGCGAGTTGCGGTGGGGCACGGGGGCGGTTCGGTTCCACGTTGCCGTCAGCTCCGACAAGCGGGTGGTGACATGGATCAACCCCGAAGAGTGGGAGCAGCTGTTCCTGGCGTACGCGGCGGGCACGACCGCGCCCGCGCTTGCCGCCGAGACGTTCGAAGATGCGTTCAAGAAGCGCTAGCGAAGCTCGTCGAGACGAAGGGCGTAGGCGGGCAGGGCCAGCATCTCGCGGGCCACGAAGTAGGGCTCTTTGACAAGTATGTTGCCGCCGCTGGGGGCGGCGTGGGTTTCCACCCCTTGCTGCGCCAGGCACAGGCGCGTGCGCGCCACGTGGAACCACTGGCTGACTACCAGCGCCGACTTGAAGCCGCGCGCATGCATCAGCGCAGCGACGTTGATGCCGCTGTCGCGGGTCGTGAGGCTCTGGTTCTCTACGATGATCGCTGTGCGGGGCACACCGTGTTCAACCAGCCAATCGCACATCACCTCGCCCTCGGCGTAGTTGCCTTCGCCGCCGCCGGTCACGATCACACGGGGCGCGCGACCCTCGGAGTAAAGCTCGGCGGCCTTCTGCAGCCGGTACAACAAGGCATCACTGGGAGTGCGATTGCGCCACACGGCCGCGCCGGGCACCACGATGCAGTCGGCGGTCTCGGGTGATTCGAAGCCGCCACCGAACAGCACCCAGCCGAACAGGCCAAGCGCAAGCGCCGCTGCGCCAACCAGGGCGCGCTTCAGCAGACGTTTGATCTTGGACGGTCTCTCGGCCATCCATCAAGTATCGGCAACGTCGAGCGGAGGCTGAAGCGAAGTGAACTTCAAACCGCGATTTTGCGGGTGTGGGCAGGCCCCGCCCAGGAACTAAGCCACCGAAGCAAGCCGGGCTTCTTCCATGGCGCTGAGGCGCGAAAGCAACCCGGTGATGGCGTCTTCGAGTTGCGCGGCCGACTTGTCCGGTACGGCCGTGAACAGGTCCTCGGCGAAGGCCTCGTAGGTCTCGTACAGCATGGAGAGCAGCTCAGCACCCTTGACCGAAAGGCTAACGATGCGCGAGCGGCGGTCCTGGCCGCGCTGCTGGCCCACCAGCTTGAGAGCGCCCAGCTTGCGCACGGCCAGCGTGATGCTGGGCAGCGTGACGCCCATGGACTCGGCCAGTTGCGAGTGGGTGAGGGCGTAGTCGGGCGCCGCGTACAGCACCTTCAGGATTTCGTAATGGGTGGGGGAGAGCTTCCAGCGTGCCAGCCGGTCGGACAGCGCGCGTTCATAGCGCTTGGCCAGGCGCAGCAGTTGCGTCCCCAGCCGGGCACGCTTGTCGGCGGTAAGCTTGAAGTTACGAGGCAGCGCCATGGCAGTCTCCCGGGTCAAAATCGGAATGTCGGGCGGGATACTTTAGCGATTTACCAAAGCCCGGGATGCCAATCCCGGGCGAGTCAAGCTGGACTCGCGGATTTCTGGCGGTTCACCCGGCATTGGCATGCCGGGCTCCGGTCACTGCCGCAGCCGGTTCTCATCCCACCATTGGCGCCAGCGCTTGATGTCCCAGGCCTTGCCGGTCTCGAAAATCACGCTCATGGCGAGCAGCCGCGCGCGCTGCAGGGCGAGCGTGCTGTCGTCGAAGTCCTCGCTAATCAGCAGGTCGCCGGCCGTGCGCTTTTCACGGCGGCCCACCAGGTGCGCGGCCATGTACAGCTGCTGGGCCAGACCTTTGTCCAGGGCGTCGCGCAGCGCGGTGAGCGGCTTGGCGGTCGCGCCATCGAGGTCGAAGCCGGAGGGGAAGACGTTCACGTTGCGGGTGGGGAACTTGATGGGGCGCAGGACCAGCGGCTTGCCGTCGGCATCGAGCGCACCGTAAACGCGCAAGGCGGCCTCGATCTCCACGGCGCCCAGGGCGTTCTTGCGAGGCGCGTCGGAATCCAGCGAGGCCAGGCTTTCCAGCGGCACGTTGATCTCGTAACTCTCGTTGGGCTGCAGCGTGATCGACTCCCCGGCGTCGATGGGCAGGCGCACCGTGCCGGTCTGGCTCATGGCGTTGCCCTGGAAGTCCAGCTGCTCGTAGGTGACGCCCAGCTGCAGCACGCTTTCACGCCCCTCGCCCTCGTAGAGGCGCAGGGTGATTGCCGCCGTGGAGACGTTCTTCAGGAAACAGCGGATCTGCAGCGGCTTCTTGAAGGGCGCGGCCTTCTGGTCGCTGGCGTACTGCAGGTTTTCCGGCTCGAGGCTGAGGGTGCCGGCGATCAGCAGGTCGGACTGGCTTTCGCCCTTTGCCTGCAGGATCAGCGCGTCGAACTCGGCCCGCAGCCGCGTGTCGGGCAGCAGGGTGATGGCGGCCTCGGCCACGCGCCGGGCGGATTCATAGCGTCCGCCGTCCAGCATGCGGAGGGCTTGCTCGAGGCGGTTGGCGAGGAAGCGTTCTACTTCGTCGCGGTTGAAGTCCTCGCGCTCGTGGCTGAAATCGGGCAGGTTGGCGGGCTCGACTGCCGCAGTTCGCTCGGTCTTGCCGGTGCCAAGACCTTCAGGCTGTTCAACCTTGTTTTCGCGCTCGATGCGTCGGATCACGTACATCATGTCGAGCGCGACAGCCTCTCGGTCTATCGCCCGGAAGAACTCGAGGTAGCGCGGCCCGAGCCCGATCAGTTCCTCGATCAGCTTGTTGCGATCTTCGTCGGCCTGGGCGTCCTCGAGCTGGCTTACCTTGAGTGCGGCAGCCTGCTGTTCCTCGGCCGAAAGCGGTGCTGCCTCAGGGCGTTCTGGAAGGGCCGTGTTGCCGCCGCTGACGTCAGACGCGACGTCGCTGGAGACGAATCCGCCGTCATCTTCCGGCTTTGCCGGGCCGCCCGCGCAGGCGGCGAGCAGCAACAGTATCAGCAGGCAGAGAAACGACTTCACCGTGGACACCCACAGGGGAAAGCAGGGTGGATCAAGGCTAACGGCAGGGCGCAGGCCGGGCAAGCGGCAGTCCTACTCAACGGTGACCGACTTGGCCAGATTGCGCGGCTTATCCACATCACGCCCGAGTTGGGTGGCGGTGTAGTAGGCCAGCAACTGCAGCGGCACGACGGCGAGGATCGGGCTTAGTTCCTCTTCGCAGGCGGGGATCTCGATCAGGTAATCGGCCAGTTCGCGCGCCTCTTCGTCGCCGTGGGTGCTGACCATCACCACCACGCCCTTGCGCGCCTTGATCTCCTGCACGTTGCTGATCAGCTTCTCGCGCGTGCGGCCCTGCGGCGCGACAGCAATGGTCGGGAAGCTGCCTTCCACCAGGGCCAGCGGGCCGTGCTTCATCTCACCTCCGGCGTAGCCCTCGGCGTGTATGTAGCTGATCTCTTTCAGCTTGAGCGCGCCTTCCATGGCGGTCGGGTAGTTGAAATGCCGCCCGATGTACATGAAGTTGAAGACATCCTTGTAGCGCTTGGCGCAGCGCTTCACGGCCACGATGTCCTCGTCCAGCAACGCCTGTACCTGCGCGGGCAGTTGTTTCAAGCCGGCCACCAGCTTGCGCTCGGTGGCTTCATCCGTGCGGCCCAGCAGTCGGCCGATGCCGACCGCCAGCATCACGAACGCCGCAAGCTGGGTAGTGTAGGCCTTCGTGCTGGCTACGCCGATTTCGGGGCCGGCGCGGGTATACAGCGTGGCATCACAGGCGCGCGGGATGCTGCTGCCCATCACGTTGCAGATGGCGATCGCCTTCGCACCCTGCTGCTTCACGATGCGCAGAGCTTCCAGGGTGTCGGCTGTTTCGCCGCTCTGGCTGACGGCAATCACCAGCATGTCAGGCTCGATCACCGGGTCGGCGTAGCGGAACTCGCTGGCGGACCAGGTCTCGGTGGGGATGCGGGTGAAGCGCTCAAGCAGGTACTTGCCCACCATGCCCGAGTACAGGCTTGTGCCACAGGCCAGGATGGCGATACGTTTCACGCCTCTCAGCGCCTCGGCGTCGAGGCTCAATTCAGACAAGTCCACGTGCTCGCCGTCCACGCGGCCTCGCAGGGTTTCGGCGATGGCGTGGGGTTGCTCGTGGATTTCCTTGAGCATGAAGTGCTCGTAGCCCTCTTTCTCGGCGGCGTCGAGGGTGAGGTTGGTGGTGGTGGCCTTGATGGGCAGGGGCTTGAGGTCGGCGTCAAACAGCTCGACCTTTTCGCGCGTAACCTGCGCCAGGCAGCCTTCCTCCAGGAACACCACCTGGCGGGTGTACTTCAGCAGCGCAGGCACGTCGCTGGCGATGAAGTTCTCGCCTTCGCCGATGCCGATCACGAGCGGGCTGCCCATGCGGGTAGCCACGATGCGATCCGGCTGGTCCTGGTGGCAGACCGCGAGCGCGTAAGCGCCGCGCAGGCGCTTGAGCACGCTGTGAAGGGCCTTCAGCAGGTTGCCGTTGTAAGCCTTGGCGAGCAGATGGGCGACGACCTCTGTGTCGGTGTCCGACTTGAAGCTGACGCCTTGCTCGATCAGTTCGCGCTTGAGTTCGCGGTAGTTCTCGATGATGCCGTTGTGGATGATGCTGAGCTTGCCGTCGTAGCTGACGTGGGGGTGGCAGTTCGCCGTGTTGGGAACGCCGTGGGTGGCCCAGCGCGTGTGGCCGATACCGACGCCACCGTGCACCGCGTTGGTCGCCAGTTCTTTCTCGAGCTGGCTGAGGCGCCCCACGGCCTTGCGCACCTGCACGCCGCTGCCGTTCAGCACGGCCACGCCGGCGGAGTCGTAGCCGCGGTACTCAAGCCGACGCAGGCCCTCGATCAGGACTTCCGTGGCCTCGCGCGGCCCCACGTATCCGACAATTCCACACACTGCGTTGCTCCTGCGCCCGGCATACACTATCGACATCCCGGGCGCGCGGGATTACCCGAAAAGGCGAATCAAGTCGAGGTCGAAGGCCGGTCCAGCAGCGCCTCTGCTACGTCGTCCATCAGTATGTACTCGATGTCGCGCACCCGCACGATCTGGGGGTGGCTGAGCTCGCCGGTTTCGGCCTGGGCGACGATCTGCATCAGCTCGGAATCCAGCTCTTCATACTGTTCGCGGGTCACGCGGGGGCGTCCTCTTCCGTACAGGTTGTACAGAATGAGGTAGTTTTCATAATAGTAGTCGTAGACGTCACTGCTCTTGGATGGCATGCGTTGTTCCCGGGCCCACAGGCGGCCTTATCCTAAGCGCAGCGACCCGCCCTTACAACGCACGGTGCGACGGGCGGTTTTTGCGGAACAGGAGTGATACTTGGACCCTGCAACAGCGGCGTTCTGGATAGGCGTCGCCGTAGTCATCATCACCTTCTGCTGGATCGCTTACGTTTCCGTCGTGAGCGATGCCCTGAATCGTTATGCACTCTCGCTGCTCTTTGAGCAGATCCCCGAAAACGACGAAGCCACCCAGCGCAGGTTCGAGGAGCTCTGCCGTCGCGACGACGAATTCCTGCAGGTCGCGGAGACCGGCCGCATCATCGGCTTCGTGCTGCATTTCACGGGCTGGATCACGATCATCATGCCCGAGGGCATCGAGTTCCAGCTTACCCACCTGCTGATCGGCGGGCTGCTCAGCATCGTGTCGCTGGTGGTGTGTGTCGTGATCGTGCCGCCGCTGATCCTGCGCCACCGCGAAGAAGCGGCGCTTCTGGTACTGCTGCCTGCCTTCTCGTGGATCGCGCTGCTGTTCAAGCCCTTCACCGTGATCAGCAGCAGCGTGCGCCGCATGGGCGCGCGCATCGAAGGCGTGGATGTGTCCGAGACAGCCCAGGAAAGCTTTGAGGAAGACCTCGCGGACAGCCTGGAGGAGGCTGAACGCGAAGGTGTGCTTGACGAAGAAGAACGCGAGATGATCCAGAAAGTGGTCGAGCTCGGGCAAACCACCGCCTCGCGGGCCATGATCCCGCGCACCGACATGGTCTGCGTTGACGTCGAGGCCGGAGTCGACGGCGCCCTGAAGCTGGCGGTTGAGCACGGCCACAGCCGCGTGCCCGTGTATGAGGGGGACCGCGACCACATCATCGGTGTCTTCTATACCCGCGACCTGGTGCCGACCTGGAACCAGCCGCCGGAGGAAAAGCGCCTTGAGCTACGGCAGATCATCCGGCCCGCCCGCTTCTGGCCGGCGAGCAAGGTACTCGACGACCTGCTGCGCGAAATGCGCCAGGACCGCATCAAGATCGCCATTCTCACCGACGAGCACGGCGGCACGGCGGGCATGATCACCCTCGAGGACATCCTGGAGGAGATCGTGGGCGACATCCGCGACGAGTACGACGAAGGCGAGGTAGAGCGCGCCCACCGGGCGATTCTGCCCTTCCACCGCGACCAGGCCGAAGCCGACGGCGACGTGGACCTCGACGAGCTGAACCGCGTGCTGGAAATCGACCTGCCCGAAGCTCCCGAGTACATGAGCGTCGGCGGCCTGGTGACCCACCACCTGGGTCGTCTCGCGGCCAGGGGCGATGAGGTCGAAATCGGCGGCCTGAAGCTTTCCGTGATCGACGCCGACGAAAAGCGCATCAAGCGAGTGCGCATCACCCGCACCTCGGAAGTCACCGAGACCGAAGTGAAACGCTAGCCTCGCCATGGCCCTGACCACTTCCACCGTGCTGTGCCTGCGCAAGGTCGATTTCAGTGAGACCAGCCAGATCCTGACGTTGCTGTCGGACCAGCTCGGCACGGTGGGGGCCATCGCCAAGGGCGCCAAGCGCGCGAAGTCGGGCGTCGGCGGACCGCTTGACCTGATGTGCCTCTACAACGTCGTCCTCTACGACCGTTCGCGCCGCGGCACGCTCAGCATCCTGGCGCAAGCCGAGCTGCTGGATTTCTTTCCCGGCGCGCGCGAAAGCTATCAGAACTTCACGGCCGTCGAGCGCATCCGTGAGCTGCTGCTGGCCATCGAGGTCACGCCTCATGACGCGCCCGCTGTCCTGCTGACCGGCGTGAAGGCCCTGCGGGCTCTGTGCGACGGGGAACCCCCGGGCCGTGTGCTGGCTCAATTCGCATGGGGGCTGCTCAGCGTGCTGGGCGTTGAGCCGGTGGTGACGGAATGCGTGGTCTCCGGAGTCGAACCGTCAGGCAAGGTCGAAGTACCGTTCAGCCTGCGCGAGATGGGCCTGCTGTCGCCGCCCCACGCCCAGCACAGGTCAGACCTGGTGCGCATCAGCCCGGCAACGCTGGCGGCGCTGCAGGCGCTGGCAACCCGTCACGCCGGTCGCGGAATTCAGGTTGACGCCTACACCGGCGCCTTTACGCTTCTCGCCTGGTTGGTGGCCGCGCAGGGTGGGCGCCGCTTGCGCAGCGTAGCGCCGCTTGACCCTGCCAGGCCGCTCTGATTCGGGGTTTCATGAAGCCGTTGTTCCTTTCCTTGATTGTGCTGGTCCTCGCGGCCGGCTGCGCCACGGGCCCGGAGCCTCGTTACGCCGGACCCGGCGGATCGGGCCCGCTGATCTATCGGCCAGGGGTGGGCATCACACGAACGGACGCCCAACTCAGCAGCGACGAACAGGGCGCTTTCGGCGCGGTGCAGAAGGCCTACGAAGAGAAGCGCTGGCTGGACACCGTTGTGCTCAGTCTCGGCTTTACCCAGCGCTACCCGGAAGGATCGCGCGTGGTGGAGGCTTTGATCCTGCGTGTACGCGCGCGTTTCGAGCTCGGGCGCGACCAGGACCCTGAGGTCGGGCTGCCGCAGACCATTCCCATCGATCGCTGGATGTTCCTGTACCTGGCGCCCATCTACGACGAGCGCCTGCAGGCCCTGCTGAACCGCGACGCGGAGTCCCGCAGGTTTCTAACGGAGCTGCGCGAGACGGCGATCGATGACTTCGTCAAACGCCTGCAACCTGACGCCGACGCGCTCTATGATTCCGGCCAGCTTGAGCTTGCCCTGGCCGACTGCCGTACCCTGGTAACGTACTATCTGCCGGCGCTTGAGCTGCGCGAATTCCGCCAGCAGGTCGCCGAGCTGACCCGCGACGTGGCCTGGCTGATGTACGCCGCGCGCGCCTACGACTCGGTCATCGGCATCGCCGACGACCTCGGCGTGATGAATCCCGCCCCGTCCGTCAAGGCGGACGCGCTGTTCATCAGCGCGCAGGCGCAGCGGCAGAACGGCGCCCATTCAGTGGCGGCGAACACCTTCGGCTACCTGTTCAGCGGCGCCGGCCTGCGCGACACCGACACGCGCTGGCGCCCCTACGCGCTGATGTGGCAGATCAACGAAACCATGGCGTCGTCCAAGGGCACCGGCTACGACCTGCTGCCCTACGAGCGCGCCCTGGAACTGCTCGGCGAGTACGAACTGTACGCCATCGAGAATCCCAACATTCCACCGTCCGTGCATGAAGAGTTCATTGCGCTGCTGGAACGGGTGTACGGGATCATGATTGAGCGCGACCTGAACTCGGCCGACACCTACAGCCGGCTGGGTGAAAGCGGCGCCCGCGATTACTACATCAGGCGGGCCACCGACTGGGAAGACGAGCGCGACAAGCGCGTGGCCGCCCTGCGCAAGGCGCCCTGATGCGACGCTGCCTGCCGGTGCTGTTCCTGTTACTGAGCCTGCCGGGCTGCGTGTGGGGCCCCGGCATCGGACTCGATGGCTTCAGCTCACAGGGCCGGCGCAAAGTTTCCATGCAGACCGTCGAAAACCGCCTGTTCCCGCACCGGCCGGGGCTTGAGTACGAGCTGACGCAGCGGCTGAAGGAAGAAATCGCCACAGACCGACGTTTGGTCCTCAGTGATGCCGGCGCCGACGTGCGGCTGAAGGTATCGCTGATCAGGTTCAGCGAACCGAACCTGGTGGAAGACCTGTCAACCGGCGAGCCTGCGGAAATATTGCTCAAGGCCACGGCGCAGGTTGAAGCCAGCGGGGACGCCTTCGTGAACGGCGTGGTGAAACGCAAGGTGACCGTTTCCACCAGTTACGCGCCGGGACTGGGCGACAGCCGCCGCGAAGGACTGGATCGCCTGTGGCGCGACCTGGCCCGGGAAATCCTGGATGTGGCGGCGGATGAAGAGTGGTCATCACCCTGAATTCCGGGGTCCAAAGCGGGCCTGGAACTGATACAGTGGCCCGCTGGTTTTTGCAGAGAAACGGATGAAGCTGGAAGACGACAACAACACTGACCCGAAGCGTCCCGGCGGCCCGGCGCGCAAATCAAAGGGCCTGCCGGTACTGGTGATCGCGCTGGGCGCGATGCTGCTTCTGCTTGTGCTGGTGGCGGTATCCGAAGCAGGCGGTGCCAGCGAAGAGCTGGACGCCACCACGCTGCGCGCCAAGCTCGAGAAGAACGAGATCGAGAACATGGTGGTCCGCGTGCCGGAAAGCGGCAACGTGGTCTACATCCAGGGTGAGTACGCAAACGTTCCGGAGGGCGAGACCAAGAAGTTCTCGGCCAAGGTCGATGCCTCGCAGTGGAAGGTCTGGCTTGAGCAACATGAGAAAGACAGCGCCAACAGCCTGCTGAAAGGCGTGTCGTCGCTCAAGACGGACGAATCCAGCGACAACCTGGGCTGGTTCCTGAAGAACGTGATCCCCATCCTGATCATTGTGGCGGTGATCTGGTTCTTCTTCTTCCGCCGCGGCGGCGGCCCGCTCGGCGGCGGCGTAATGGCGTTCGGCAAGTCGCGCGCCAAGATGTTCACCAAGGAAGACGTCACCGTCACCTTCAACGACGTTGCCGGCGCTGACGAGGCCAAAGAGGAAGTGGCCGAAATCGTCGAGTTCCTGAAGACGCCCCAGCGTTTCACACGCCTGGGCGCCAAGATCCCCAAGGGCGTGCTGATGATCGGCCCGCCCGGCTGCGGCAAAACCCTGCTGGCAAAGGCCATCGCCGGCGAGGCCGAGCGTCCCTTCTTCAGCATCAGCGGCTCCGACTTCGTCGAGATGTTCGTGGGCGTGGGCGCAAGCCGCGTGCGCGACCTGTTCCGCACCGCCCGTGAGAACGCCCCCTGCATCGTGTTCGTGGACGAGATCGACGCCGTCGGTCGCCGCCGCGGCACCGGCGTGGGCGGCGGACACGACGAGCGCGAACAGACCCTTAATGCCTTGCTGGTCGAGATGGACGGCATCGGCAGCAGCGAGGGCGTGATCATCCTGGCGGCCACCAACCGCCCCGATGTGCTGGACAACGCGCTGCTGCGCCCCGGCCGCTTCGACCGCCAGGTATACATCGACCTGCCGGACCTGAAGGGCCGCGAGGAAATTCTGCGCGTGCACCTCAAGAAGGTGAAGGCCGGGCCCACCATTGAGCCCAACGAGATCGCCCGCCTGATCCCGGGCTTCAGCGGCGCCGACATCATGAACCTGGTGAACGAAGCGGCACTGATCGCCGTGATCCGCAACCTGGACGAAATCGACCGCGACTGCATCCTGGAGGCCCGCGACCGCGTCGCCTTCGGGCGCCAGAAGCGCAGCCGCGTCATGGAAGAAGAAGAGCGCCGCCTGACCGCTTACCACGAGGCCGGCCACGCCCTGGTGCAGGAAATGACGCCCAAGACCGACAAGGTCCACAAGGTCACCATCATCCCGCGCGGCAGGGCACTCGGCGCCACCATGAGCCTGCCTGAGAAAGACCGCTACAGCATGCCCAAGGGCCGCGCCGAGGAGATGCTGCAGGTGATGCTGGGCGGACGCGCCGCCGAGCACGTGATGTTCGGCGAGATCGACGCCGGGGCCGCCAGCGACATCCAGCAGGCGACCAACATCGCGCGCAAAATGGTCACCGAGTGGGGCATGAGCCCGCGCCTGGGCCTGCTGAACTACGCCGGTGATGAAGACCAGACCTACATGGGCCAGGCCGTGCACACGCCGGGCAGCTACAGCGACGAAACGCTCAAGGCAATCGACGAAGAGATGCGCCGCATCATCGACCAGGCCTGGGACGGCGCGCTGAAGCTGATTGAGGGCAACCGCGACAAGCTGGTGCAGATTGCCGAGGCGCTGCTGAAGTACGAGACGCTGGACCACGAGGACCTCACCATCCTGCTCAAGGGCGGCGACCTCGAGGCGCACCGCAAGCAGGTCGGAGAAGAGGCCAAACGCGCGCTGGCCGCGGCCAAGCACCGCGCCATGGAAGAAGCCGCCAAGGAACGCCCCGAAACCAAGGGCTACGCCAGCCCCACGGAGCAACCCGGCACGGCATGAGCGCCAGCTTCCCGAGTCAACCGGACATCCTGATCCCCGGCCCTGCCGGGGATCAGCCGTTTCGCCCGCCGCTGGTGATGGGCATCCTGAACGTCACACCCGACAGCTTCAGTGACGGCGGCCGACTGGGCGGTGTCGGCGCGGCTGTCGCTGCGGCCGATGCCTTGCTGGCCGCTGGCGCTGACATCATTGACATCGGCGGCGAATCCACCCGCCCCGGCGCGGCGGCCGTCACTGCCGATGACGAAATCGCCCGCACCGTGCCGGTCATCAAGGCACTGCGCGATCGCGGCGTGACCGCGCCCCTCAGCATCGACACCATGAAGGCCGCCGTAGCGCGCGCCGCGCTGGACGCCGGGGCCAACATCGTCAACGACGTCACGGCGGGCACGCACGACCCCGCCATGCTGCCCCTGTGCGCCGAGCGCGGTTGCGTGCTGGTCCTGATGCACATGCGCGGCACACCCCGCGACATGCAGACGCGGACGGACTACCCCGACGTAGTGGGGGAGGTGCGCGACTACCTGGCCGCCCGCGTCGAGGCCGCCGTGGCCGCCGGCATCGCGCGCCATCGCCTCTGGATAGACCCGGGGTTCGGCTTTGCTAAACTTCCCGAGCACAACTGCGAGCTGGTGAATGCACTGGAAACACTGGCCGGGTTGGGCTGCCCGGTGCTGCTGGGGGCCTCACGCAAATCCACACTGGGGCAGCTTACCGGCCGGCCGGTGAACGACCGCGAGCCGGAGTCACTGGCGGCGGGATTGGTGGGGGCGCTGAAGGGTGCCTCGGTGCTGCGGGTGCATGAGCCCGGACCGATGAAACGGGCGCTGATCGTGGCGCGGGCAATGACGCGGGGAAGCGGATGACCGAATTCATCATCTACGGCGTCGAGATCCTGCTCATCTACCTGTTCCTGATCGTCGTCTACAAGTTCGTGAAGGGCAGCAGCGGCGACAGCGCCCTGCGCGGCGTCGCCATCATCTTCACCACCCTGCTGATCGGCATCTACCTGGTGGCTGACACGTTGGGCCTGTACCGCATCGAGAAGCTGCTCGAGAAGGTGGTGGACTACCTGTTCATCGCCGTGATCGTGGTGTTCCAGCCTGAGCTGCGCCGCGGCCTGTCACGGCTGGGCCAGAACCGCGTGTTCAACCGGCTGCTGGCGCCCAAGGACGACGTGATCCCCAAGATCGTCGCCAGCATTTTCCGGCTGGCGCGCGGCAAGACCGGCGCGCTGATCGCCGTGGAGCGCGGCGTGGGCCTGCGCAACTACGTCGAGCGCGGTATCGAGATCGACGCGCTGTTCACGCCGGAACTGATCGACAGCATCTTCTACCCCGGCAACCCCCTGCACGACGGCGCCATCATCATGCGCGGCTCGCGCGTGGTGGCCGCGGGCTGTCTGTTCCCGCTGACGGAAAACCCGGACATCAGCAAGCGCCTCGGCACCCGCCACCGCGCGGGCATCGGCCTTAGCGAAGAAACGGACGCGCTGGTGATCGTGGTAAGCGAAGAAACCGGCAAGGTCTCGATCGCCTTGAAGGGCGAGTTGCAACAGGACCTGTCGCGCGACCAGCTCGAGAAAGCGCTGCGTGAGGGCCTTGGCACGGTGCTGCCATCCATGGCCACGGAAGCAGCGGCGGTGGGGCAGACATGAGCGGAGGCGGCCAGACAAGCGTAAGCGGCATGCGCGCCCCGGGCGCGTCGCGCCGCGGCGAAACCCGCCGGCAGGAGCGCTGGGTAGGCTTCGGCTGGAGCGTGCACATCGTCATCCTCGCGCTGGCCGTATTGCTGTGGTGGATCGCGCGGGACATGGTGTCGGTTTCGCAGCAGTTGAAAGATGCAGGCCGCGTGCGCTTCGAGCTGAGTGAGACCCTGAAGGGAGAGTGGCGCATCTTTTCGCAGGCTTCACTGCCCGTCACGCTCGACGTTTCCGGGCCTACCAATGAAATCAACAAGTTCGCTTCCGAACTCGAACAGAGCCCGGGCCGCTTCGCCTACCGCTACGAAATAACGCCCGCCGACATCGCCAACCTGCAGCCCGACCGGCGGCAGCAGGTGCAGCTGACGGTCGAGACCCGGAACTTCGAGGCAACCAGCGAAATCGTGGTCTCAGACGAATTGAAGGTAAGGCCCCTGGGCGGCGAACGCGTCTTCACTGTTACGCTGGAACGCTTCATCCAGCGCGATGCCAACGTGGACCTGGGCGCCGCGGCCAAGGGGCAGATCCAGGTCACACTCAACCGCCGCGACGGCCGCACCGAGACACGTGCCTACTCCTACAGCGCGGAAGTTACGCAGGATCGGCCGATCGAGGTATGGGGCCCGGCCAGCCTGGTCGAAGCGAACACCGACTCCCTGGGCCAGGCTCGGCTGAAGGTCTCCATCGACGCGCGCCAGGTGCTGGACAACTTCGCGAAGTCGGAAAACCTCACCATCGAGCAAGTACTCGATCAGGGCTCCGTGGTGTCGATCGTGCAGCTGGTCCCGATCGACGGCGTAGAGGTTCGCGACAAAGACCAGAAGCGCCCGGTCGCGACGGTGCCGGTGAAGGTCACCTACAACCGCCTGCAGGACTACGTGCCGGTCAGCCGTGAATTCGAAGTAGATGTGATTCTGCCCAACTGGCTCGCGCAGAAATCTGCCCGCGTCGAGAACCTGCCTTCAAACATCCGGGTGGACATGAAGGTGCTCAGCTCGCAGCGTCCGAACTTCACCGAGCAATACGTCCACGTCCGTCTTGACCTGTCAAGCCTCAACCGCAACGAGCTTGAAATCGTGAACGTCGAAGGCACCAACCTCAAGCGTGCCAAGGTGCTGAACCTGTACTATTCGCTCGACATCGACACCGAGCGTTTAACCTATGAGTTCGTGAACGAAAACGTGACCGCCGACCAGTACCTGCCGATCGGGGAAATCACCATTGTCTGGACGGAATAGCCTCGCGCTGCTGCTGCTGACCGCCGCCCTTGGCTGCGGCCTGCCCGCGCAGTTTCTGCCCGACATCAACCAGTTCGAAGTCGAAAACGCGCGCCTCATCCTGCTCGACTCCGACGGCCGCCGGCAGGGCGTCCTGAAAGGCGAGCTCGCCCGCAAGCTGCGCGACGGCCGGGTGCAGATCCAGGGCGCAGAGTTGAAGCTGGAGCGCGACGAGGGCGCGTTCGTGCTCACGGCCGACGAGTTCAATTACACGCCCGCCACGCGCGCCTTCGAGTGCCCCAGTGGCGCGACCGCCACGCTGCCCGGCGGAGGCGAGCTGGTGCTCCCCAAGGGCAGCGGCGACCTGGAGTTCGGCAAGGGCGTGCGCCTGCGCATGACTTCCACGGGCGAGGCCCGCCTGCGCAGCGGCGCGGTTGACGAAGCGCTGGTGGACGCCTCGATGACCGACCCGGCCATCGACGTGTGGCTGGTCGAGTCCACGAGCCTCAAGGATGGCAAGCAGCGCAGCGAGCTCGCCCTGGACAGCGCCGATATCCGCGGCACCCGCGGCGGCGAACTGAAGCTGCGACTCTCACGGCTGCCCAGCGTCGGCCGCGGCAGCGATGAACAGCCGGCCGTGGTTAGCGTCGGCTGCTTCGGCGACATCTCGCTCACGATCAGTGAAGGCGCCACGCGCGCCGAGATGAAAATGCTGCGCCGCGCCCGCATGGCGCTGGACGGGCAGGACCGCCGCTTCGAGGTTACCTCCAACCAGCTCAACATCCGCGGCCGCGTTGAGAACCGTGACGACGCGGAGAAGACCATGGCGAGCCTGGCAGACCTTGCCGTGGACGCCGCGCAGAACGTGCGCCTCAGCGGCGATGAATTCGAGGGAACCGGCTCGGTGCTGCGCTACCGCGAATTCAGCCGGCGCCGCGAGGTGCGCCTGGAAGGCGACCCCACGCTCCTGCTGCGCCAGGGTGAAGACACCCAGGGCCAGCCGGTGCTGGTCAACCTCCGCGCCCGCGACTACGTGGACGTGCAGGTGCCTGAGGTGCAGCCCGGCAAAGCAGCCCCGCGCATCGACACGGAACTTTCGGAAAGCGCGCACGTGACACGCAGCGTCGGCGCCGGCGTGCAGTGGCAGATCAACGGCCGTCTGGTGCGGCTGTTCTCGGCGCTGGATGAGGGCGCAGGGCGCGAAAACGTCTACAACCACACTTTCGACAGCTATGCCGAAGGCTACTCGCCGCTGCTGCGCATCGTGGGCATGCCGGCGGGCGCAACACCGGAACCCGAGCCCGCACCGGACCGCGAGAAGGACTTCGTGCCGCCCACGCCGGAGTTGCAACGCGCCGCGGTGTATGGCTCGCGGGCCGAAGGTTCCATCGTGTCGGGTCGCACGCTGGTCACGGTTCACGGCCCGGAGGTGCTGGGCGTGGTGAACGCCGACTACCCGCTGGCATGGATGATCCGCCATGCCGTGGGACTGCGCGGCCTGGGTGAACCGCCTGAGGCCAGCCCCGGGCGCATGACCATCCGCGCCCGCAGGCTGCTTGAGCTGGACCTGCTGACCGCCACCGGTATTGCCGCCGATGTCGCGCTGCGGGCCGAGGGCGAAGTCGAACTCGACCACACGCCGCTGCCTCGCGACGACGCAAACATGCTGACCCTGACCGGGGAAGAGGTCGAGTTGCAGCTACGGGGCGGCCGCCTGGCCGCGGCTCGCGTTGAGTCCGGTCTCGGCGGCGACGCCCTCGCCACGCTTGGATATGACCTGCTGTCCTGCAAGCGTGTTGACATCAGCGAGCGCGGCGCCGGCCTGCTCACGGTGCTGGAGGGTCCCGGCCGCATCGTGATCAGGGACGAGCACAGCGTGGCCTACTTCCGCAATGAGCTGGACCGCCTGCCCAAGCGCCCCGACAACGGCGCTGCAACCGACAAGCCCGACGCCGCCTGGCTGGATTTCGGCAGCCTGTTCCGCGCCGAGACCGCCGAGCTGCAGCGCACCATGGAAGCCGACGAGCCCGACTTCCGCCTCGTGTTCGGCGAGTTCGAGAGACCGCGGGCGGGG
>JAJVIO010000004.1:0-11626 GCA_022071975.1 Planctomycetota bacterium | reverse complement strand
ACCGGTGCGACCGGTGTGCATTTCGTCCGGGTGCTCGACGGAAACCAACTGCTGAAAGTCACCCTCGTCTGGACCGATCCTCCGGCCGCTGTCAACGCCGTCCAGACGGCCGTCAACGACCTGGACGAACTGCGGGACCCCGAGGTGAAGCAGTTGTACCGCGTGCAGGGACGGCGCGTCTATTCCGCCAGTGTGAAGGCTGACCGCGCTTCCACGGCCGTGAACGTGCTGCGACTGGAGGGCGACGCCTTCGTGGATTCGCGGCTGGACCACATTACCGCGCGGGCGGCCGAGGCCATTGAGCTCAGCGGCTCCGACAACCAGCAGGCAGACGATTCACCGTTTTCGGTGGTGCTGCTGCGCGACGCGCGCCTGCAGGTGGAGGACGCCGGCGTGTTTTTCGGCGACTATGTGCGCACAGGCGCGTTCTCATACGACGGGACCTGGACGCTGCAGGCCGCCGAACGCCTCGAGCTGACGTTCCGGCCGCTCGAATCGCCGGATGACGACCATCGCAGCCTCGCTGCAACGCGCGCCGAGCTTGACCGCGCGCTCAAGGCAAATCAGCCCACCGCCGGACGCGTGCACCACCTGGGGCGAGCGGTCGCGCTGCTGCGGCGCGTTACAGCCGGACGCCCGCGCCCGGATAACCCCGGTGAGCAGCAGCCATGGCTGGCGCTCGACGAGGCGATCGACGCCGAAGAGAACATGCGGCAAGCCCTGCTGGTTGAGAACCTGGGCTTCACGGGTCCGCAGCCGGCGAAGGAGGCCGGCCTGCGTTCGGCCCGCCGCGCGCGGGCGCTGCTGTCGGCGCTGATTGACGTGGCGGGATCCGGCGGAGTGAAAGGCGTCTTCGAGTCCGTGCGCCCGCGCGTGCCGCCATTGTCGCTGGCGATGCAGTCGGCGCTGTTCACGTTTGACGGCCTGGGGCAGATCGTGCAGGTGCGCGCCGAGGGCCCGATCGAGGTCTCGCGCGGCGCCTACACGATAAGCGGCTCCAGGTTGAGCCGGGCATCGGACGGGACCTTGACCCTCGAGGACGCTTCCATCACCCTGCCGGAAGACACCGGGGTGGAAGTGCAGGGCGTGAAAACCGTTGCGCTGAAGCAGCGGGAAGACAAAACCATCGGCGGCATCACGCAGGTGCGCCGCACCATGGTCACGCGCGTCTCAGGCCGCGACCTCAAGGTGCGCGTCAGGCTGAACCAGGTACTGCAGAGCAGGTAAGGGGGCATCATGTCCGGAAACATCATCACCATCGACGGCCCATCGGGCGCGGGCAAGAGCACAATCGCGCGGCTGTGCGCCATGCGGCTGGGCCTGCGCTACCTCGATACCGGCGCGATGTACCGCGCCGTTACGTTGCACTGCATGCGCAAGGGCATCCACCTGGACAAGCCCAAGGAAGTCGCGGGCGCGCTGGAAAGTCTGGTGCTGCGCGTTGAGCTGACACTGGACGGCCCCATGCGCGTGTTTTTGGGCGACGAGGAAGTCACCGACAAGATCCGCACGATCGAGGTCACCCGTAACATCCACTACGTGGCCGATGTGATGCAGGTGCGCAACTACCTTGTCGAGATGCAGCGCAAGATCGGCCAAACCGGCAACCTGGTCACCGAGGGGCGCGACCAGGGCACACTGGTGTTCCCCAACGCCAGCCTGAAGGTTTACATGTTCGCGACGCCCGAGGTGCGCGCGCGCCGCCGCTTCGCTGAGCTGAAACAGCGAGGCTCCGACACCACCTACGAGGAAGTGCTTGAGGACGTCTCAAAGCGCGACTACCTCGACATGGGGCGCGAACTCGGCGGCTTGAAGAAGGCCCTGGATGCTGTTGAACTCGATACCAGTGAGCTGAACCCGGACCAGGTGGCGGAAGGCATCGTCAAGCTGGCCAAGAGCCGGCTCAAGATGCAGACCCGAAAGATCGACAAGGGTGCGCTGGAAGCGGCGCGCGCAGACGAAGAGCGACGACGCGAAGGCGGCAAGTAACCGTTCCGTCATGGCAGCCTAAAGCGCATCGTTTACACTGAGTGCTTGCGCGCTATGCTGGGCCTACCCCCGAAGGCAATTGCGGATTCCTGACATGGCATTCGTGCGTCTGTTGCTTCCTGTTTGCGTGGCGGCAATCCTGGCCGGTTGCGCGGCCCAGGGCCGCGGCACCCAGGTCGGCGAGGTAGGCTTCAACCCGCGCTATGAGCGCGAAATCGCGGCCGAGCGCGCCGCCCAGCACTACTACGACTACACCGCCCCCAAGGCCGGCGCCACCATCCGCAGCAACCCGGCCGGCGCGCTGGTCGAGTGGTACAACGACGAAGGTGTGTGGGTGGCGATCGGTAACACTCCCACCGGCGACATCACCATTGAGGCCACCGGCAAGCCTGAGCTGTTCCGGGTTTCAGCGCCGGGCTTCCTGCCGCAGATCCGCTGGGTCGCCGTGACGCCGAGCAGCGAGGCGGCGGTCGTGAGTTTCGAACTGGAGCCCGAGTTGCCTTCGGACCGCTACTTCCTGGCCGACTGATTCGCCTGCTGGTCGGGCGTTCCCCATCCGTAGATAATCCAGTGGGCGCCCCTGCCGGGCGCCCACACTGGTAATGGAGAAGCAAGTGCGCACCACATTCGTTCGCAAGACGCTGTTCGCCCTGGTCGTCGCCGGCCTGCTGTCCACCACGCTCGCCGTCAGCCAGGAAGCGCCGGCGGCCAAAACCGGCGGTTTGGATGTCTCCGAGCGCGTGCTCGACAACGGCCTGCGCCTGCTGGTGGTAAATCGGCCGGGCGTGCCCCTGGTCAGCAGCTACGTGTGGTACCAGGTAGGCGCGATCGACGAGACGCCGGGCAACACCGGCATGGCGCACTTCCTTGAGCACATGATGTTCAAGGGAAGCAAGAACTACAAAGTCGGCGAAGTTGACGCCGTCACCGTGCGCAACGGCGGCAGCAACAACGCGTTTACCAGCAACGACTACACGGCCTACTACTTCGAGCTTCCCAAGAGCCGCTACAAGGAGGCCCTGAAGATCGAGGCCGACCGCATGCGCCACTTAACGCTGGAGGAAACCGAGTTCGACTCCGAGAAGAAAGTGGTGCAGTCCGAGTCGGACATCAGCGCCGACGACCCCAGCAGCCAGCTCTGGGAGCAGATGCAGCTTCGCCTGTTCGGCGCGATGCACCCCAACTCGCACCCGGTGCTGGGCTGGCCCCAGGACGTGCAGGACATCACCCGCCGCGACATGCGTCTGTTCTATGACCGCCATTACCACCCCAACCACGCCACGCTGGTGCTGGTGGGGGACATCACCATGGATGAAGCGCTGCCCACGGTGACGGAGCTTTTCGGAAGCCTGGAGCGCGGCCCTGAGCTCAAGCGCCCGCAGCCCACCGACATCAAATTCAAAGGCCCCCAGCAGCTCGAGGTGAAGGGCGACTCCGAGGTCATCGAGTTCGCCCGCCAGTACCTGACCGTGCGCGCCGGCCACGCCGACACCGCGGCACTGGACGTGCTGGGCATGATCCTGGGCAGCGGCGTCACCAGCCGCCTCTACCGCGGCCTGGTGGAAGACCAGCGCGTATCCACGGGCGTCAGCGCCGGGCACATGGACCAGATGCTGGCCGGAAGCTTCTACATCTGGGCGCAGCTTGCCGACGGGCGCGACCGCAACGATCTGCAGGCCGCCGTCGAGGCCGAGATCAACAAGCTGATCGAGAAAGGCGTAACCGAGGCCGAGCTGCAGCGCACCAAGAACCGCTTCATCAGCCGCCAGGTCTTCGCGCAGGAGAGCGCCAGCAGCCTGGCCAGCGCGCTCGGCGAGTCCCAGACCGTCTACGGCGACTGGCGCGTGACCCTGCAGTACCCCGAACGCATCCGCGCCGTAACGGCCGAGGATGTTCGCCGCGTGGCAAAGACCTACCTGCAGCCGGAAAACGCCGTCACAGGCTGGCTGGTGCCGGAACTGACGCCCGCTGACGACCAGTCCGCCGGCCCCGACGCCGAGCCGGGTGCCCTGCCCGTCAAGCGCCACGTGCTGTCCAACGGGCTGACCGTGCTGCTGCTTGAACGCCGTGGCCTCCCGGTGATCTCGGTCAGCGCCAGTGTGCGCTCGGGTCGCAGCGGCGAGTCCGCCGCCGAAAACGGGTTGTCCCAGTTCACCGGCTGGCTGCTGGATACCGGCTCGCGCGACTACAGCAAGCAGCAGATCGCCGAGACCATGGAAGGCATCGGCGGCAGCCTCAGCGTGGACACCGACGGCGTTTCCGTGCGCGTGCTCGCCGAGCATCGCGACATCGGCCTCGAGATGCTGACCCAATGCCTGGTCTACCCGACCTTCCCCAAGGAAGAGATCGAGCTTGCCCGCGAGCAGGTACTCGCGACCCTCGAGAGCAGCAAGAATGAGACCTCCTGGTTTGCGCGCAACGCCGCCGCGGCGGCGCTTTACGGCCCCGACAACCCGCTGGGCCGACCCGCCGACGGCAGCCCCGCCAACGTCAAGTCGTTCCAGCAGACGGACGTGGTGAAGTGGCACCAGCGCTACTTCCGGCCTGACAACTGCATCCTCTCGGCAGTGGGGGATTTCGACAGCGATGAGATGCTGAAGCAGATCGAGGCCCGGCTGGGCGCATGGAAGAAACCGGATGCGCCCCTGGGCTTCCCGGCCTTCGAGTTCAAGCGCCCCTCCAAGCTGGAAGGCGAGCAGGTGTTCAGCTTCCAGAACTTCGACCCGGCCCGCGTTGACCCGACACGCAAACGCATCCTGATCGACCACCCGGAAAAGGACCAGGTGGTGGTGCGCCTGCAGACGCTCGGTATCACGCGCGACAACCCGGACTACTATGCGCTACTGGTGATGGACAATGTGCTGGGCACCTCGCCCGGCTTCACGGACCGCTTCAGCAAGAAGCTGCGCGACGAAATGGGCCTGGCCTACAGTACCTACGCCAACATCAGCAGCGGCTCGGGCCTCTATCCCGGCGCGTTCCTGGGCTACATCGGCACGCGTCCTGAGAACGTCGAGCTGGCGCTCAAGACCATGTACGAGCTGCTTGAGGAAATCCGCAACCAGCCGGTCAGCGAAGAAGAGCTCAATTCGGCCAAGGATTACCTGAAAGGCAGTTTCGTATTCGACGTCGAGACCACCGGCCAGCTCGCGGGCATGCTGATCAACATGGAGCGCTACAAACTCGGCTTCGATCACCTGGTGCAATACGTGAAGGCCGTGGACGACATGACCGACGAAGACGTGTAGCGCGTGGCGCGCAAGTACCTGGTGCCCGGCCAGATGGTCGAAATCCTTGCCGGCCCCGTCACGAAAATCACTCCGGCTCCGGAGACCCCGACGCCGCAGGACGAATGAACCGCCTGCTCGCCATCCTGCTGCTAGCCGCGCCGCTTGCCGCCGCGCACGAGTCGAACTTCGGCCGCGTGATCCTGGCCAATTGCGACCTGGTCGTGCAGGGAGTGGCCAGCGCCACCCGAGTGGAGATGAAGGCCTCGGTGCGGGTGGAGCTCGCCGTCGAGAGCGTGCTGTACGGCGAGCAGAAGCAGACGGACATCGTGGTCTTCTACAACGACCCCGCGCTGCTGAAGAAGGGCGAGGCCGTGCGCGGCCTGTTCGCCCTCAAGAAGCTGGCGGAAGGCGGCTTCAATATTGTCGGCAAGCCGGTGCTTACCCCAGCCGGCGATGTCGAAGAGGCCGACAAGCTGCGCGTGGCCCGCGACTTCATCTCGCTGGAGAAAGAAGCGGAAGGCGAGGGGCGCACCACGCGCTTCTGGGAACTGCTGATTGAGCACCTGAAGCTGGGCGGCTACCCCGCGCAGAACGCGGCCGTGGAGTTGATGTTCGTGGCCCGTGACCGCAGCGCGATCATCACCGAGCAGCGCTTCGACGACGTGATCGCCGCCCGCGACAGCGCGCTCAACCGGCTCACGACACAGGCCAAGGACGACCTGAAGCTCGCGTGCCAGGGTATGGTTGAGGCGAAGGTAAAAAGCGCCAAATTCAAACGCGTGCGCCGCGGCGATGACAAGACAGAGAAGCGCAAGGCCGCCGACGACCTGCTGGCGCTGCAAAAGGACTACCCGCGCGCGTTCACAGAGGAAGACGCCAAGCTGGCCGAAGCGCTGGCGGAAGGCAGCGACGACGCCCGGCTGGATGAGAAACTGGCAGAGCTGGCGCGCCTGGTACGCGCCGAGATCCGCATCCAGGAAGCCGCGGAGCGCGACAAGGAAAAGGAAGCCCGCGAGCGCGTGAAGCACGCCGGCAAGTGATTTTCCCATTTTTGCTGAATGGCCCCGTCGCCGCCTGCCGATCAAGCAGCACGGTGCTGCCTGTGCGCGCGCCAACACCTGAACGCTTCCTAACTCGCCTGGAGTAGCCATGAAAAAGATCGGAATGTCCTTTGTCGCCCTGTCCGTGACGGCGCTGCTCGGCAGCGGTTGCGTGTCGCTGGATGAATACAACCGCGTGCAGAAGCACCTCGAGACGGAGCAGAAGGCGAACGTCGCCCTCGCCGCCGAGAACGAGCGACTGGACGGCGAAGTCAGCAAGCTGCGCAGCCACACCGCTTCGCAGGAGGCGCGCATCAAGGAACTCAAGGCGCTGGCCGAAGCCAAGCCGCAGTACGACGAGAACGAAATCGTCAAGCGCATCCAGGACATCTGGGGTGCGGGCCTGGGCGGTAACGACAACTGGGAATTCGTGCAGTCCGGCGGCGCGGTAGGCGTACGCATGGACGACAGCGGCGTGCTGTTCAAGAGCGGCTCGTGGGACCTGACCGACAACACCAAGAAGAAGCTGACCGAACTGGCCGGCATCATCAGCAAGAAGGTGAAGTCTGACCCCAACCTGTTCGTACGCGTGGACGGCCACACCGACACTGACCCGGTCAAGAAACTGGCCGCGAAGGGCATCAAGGACAACGTGCACCTCAGCACCATGCGCGCCATGGCGGTGAAAGACTTCCTGGTAAGCCAGGGCGTGCCGCAGGATCGCGTGTTCGTGGCCGGCTTCGGTGAGTTCTGGCCCGTCAACAGCGGCAACACCAGCAAGGACAAGCAGCGCAACCGCCGCGTCGAAGTGTACCTGGGCGACGCAGACGCACTGAGCATCGGCGCTCTGCCCGGCGCGCAGGTCAGCAAGTAACCGACGCACACCATGATCGAGCGCCCGGCTTCGGCCGGGCGTTCTGCTTTTCCGGGGATAGACAGCCGTGCGTCACTCGATAGCTTCAAAGCAAGGAGTTCGCCGTGAGCACAGATCGATTGACACCGGAGCTGCTGTGGCGCCTGCCGCGCATCGGCAGCCCGATTCCGGACCTGCAGGGCATACACTACGTTGTGCCCGTCACCAGCTACGACGTTGCCAAGAACGAAGGTACGACCAGACTCTGGCTCGGTCGTGGCGCTGAACTGCGGCCCTTGACCGGCGAAGTCTCGGCCTCTCAGCCCGCACTCTGTCCTGATGGAATGAAGCTGGCATTCGTGCGCAAAGCGCCGGCCGACAAAGACGCCAACGGCGCCGAGAAGAACCAGCTCTGGCTGATGCCGCTGGACGGCGGCGAGCCCGTAAAACTTACCGACTTGCCGCTCGGCGTTTCCGACCCGCACTGGTTTCCTGACGGAAAGCGCATCGCGTTCCTGTCACCGCTGTACGAAGGCCACTGGACGCTCGAGGCCACCGCCGCGGAAGCCAAGCGCCGCAAGGAATCAAAGGTAAAGGCCAAGGTCAGCGAGAATCGTTTCTACCGCTACTGGGACCGCTGGGTGTGCGAGGAGCCTTTTCAGCACATCTTCGTGCTCGACCTGCAGAGCCGCGAAGTCAAGGACCTCACGCCCAGGCTGCAACGCCTGTTCCCGCTGATGGAAGCGGCCGGCAGCTGGGATATCGCGCCGGATGGCAGTGAGATCGCTTTCACGGCCGTGCGCAACGAGCCACCCTACCACGAGCTGATCAGCGGCGTGTACCGGCTCAAGCTGGACGGCAGCGAGCCGAAGCTGATCAGCGAATGGACACTCAGCCACGCCACACGGCCGCGTTACTCACCTGACGGCCGCTGGCTGCTGCACGGCATGCAGCACGAGCCGGAATTCTATGCCGACAAAGTACGGCTGGTAGCGTACGAGCTTGCCACCGGCAGACACGTGGTGCTGACGGAGCCCTGGGATCATTCAGCCGAAGGCTGGGAGTTCGCGGGCAGTGACCGCGTGGCATTCCTGGCCGAGGACCGCGGCGCAAACGCAATCTACACGCTCGACTTCAAGCGGGCCGTGGAATCGCCCGGTGAAGTTGAGCCGCGGCAGGTGATTCGCGGCGGCTGGTACGCGGGCCTGCAAGTTCGCGGCGACACGATTTACACCACGAAGCAGGGGCACCTCAGCCCGCCGGAGGTTGTCAGCGTGACGCTGCAGAGCCGCGAGCAGCAGCTGAGCAACTTCACCAGGCCGCTGCTGGGCGAGTTGCAACTGGCCCAGCCTGAAGAGCACTACTTCGAGGGCGCAGGCGGCGCTCGCGTGCAGATGTGGCTGCTGTACCCGCCGGGTAAAGAACGCAAGCGCCTGCCGCTGGTGCACCTGATCCACGGCGGCCCCCACGGCACCTTCGGCGACCAGTGGCACTGGCGCTGGTGCGCACAAGCCTTCGCCGCGCAGGGCTGGCTGGTGGCGATGGTGAACTTCCATGGCAGCACCGGCTGGGGCAACGAGTTCGCCCGCTGCATCATGGGCGAGTGGGGGAAACGGCCGTTCGAGGACATCGACAAGGCGACGGATTACCTGGTCGAGCGCGGCCTTGCAGACCCGGACCGCATGGCCTGCGCGGGCGGCAGCTACGGCCGCTACATGGCCAGCTGGATCGCCACCCAGACCGACCGCTACAAGTGCCTGGTGAACCACGCCGGCGTCAGCGACCTGCAGGCCCAGTACGCCCGCGACGTGACGCCCGGGCGCGAAAAGGCCCTGGGCGGCGAGCCCTGGGGCGACCAGGCAGGGCTGGACCGCTACAACCCCATGCGCCACAGCAGGGGGTTCAAGACGCCGATGCTGGTCATCCACGGCGAGCAGGACTACCGCGTGCCCTACACGCAGGCGCTGCAGACCTACAACGCCTACCACGCCCAGAAGCTGGAAGCGCGCCTGGTGGTCTACCCCGACGAGAACCACTGGATTCTGAAGCCGCAGAACAGCCTGCACTGGTACGGCGAAGTGTTCGCCTGGCTGAAGCGCTGGCTGGGGTAGCATCGGCATCCTGCCGATGTCGTGCGGATGGGCCTCCGGCCCATCCATCATTGGCCAGAGGCCAATGGGCACTACATGGCCGTGACGGCCATGCTACTTCTTGCTCAGGATCCGCTCGTAGTACGCTTCCCAGACGGGCAGCAGGGCTTCGCGCCGGAACTTGCTGGATGCGCGTTCGCGGGCGGCGGCTCCCATCTTCTTTGCCAGTTCGTCGTCGCTTAGCAGCTTGCGGATTGATGCCGCCATGGCATCCACGTTACCCGGCGTGTGCAGGAAGCCGCTCACGCCGTCTTCCACCACCTCGGGCAGGCCGCCGGTGTTGCTGGCCACCACCGGCACGCCGCAGGCCATGGCCTCCAATGCGCTGAGGCCGAAGCTCTCGTAGTCGCTGGGCAGGAAGAACACGTCGGCCTGGGGCAGCAGCTCCCAGATCGCGTCGTAGGTGCCGGGGAAGGTGCAGCGCTCGAAGATTCCGAGCTCACGGGCCAGCTCTTTGCAGGCGCCCAGTTCCGGCCCGTCGCCGATCATCACCAGCCGCGCCTTCGTTTCCCGTGCGGCGATGGCGAAAGCGCTGACGACGTCCAAGGGCCGTTTCACCTCACGGAAGTTGCTGACGTGCACGACTATCTTTTCGTCGGGCGCGGCCAGCTGCGCGCGCTTGTCGGGGCAGCAGCCGGGCCTGAAGCGCTCGGTGTCGATGAAGTTGGGAATCACCTCGATGTCCTGGGCGCCGCAGTCGATGGTGTCCAGCACGCGGTCTTTCAGCTCCTGGCTGACGCTGGTGACGCCGTCTGACTGCCTGATGCCGAAGCGCGTGATGCGCTGGAAGATGCGCTGCTGGCCGATGATCGTGATGTCCGTGCCGTGCAGGGTGGTAATCAGACGCAGGTTGGCGCTGTCACCGTTCAGCATCTCGCGCGCCAGGTGCCCGCTGATCGCATGCGGGATGGCGTAGTGGGCATGCAGAATATCCAGCCCGTACTGCTGGGCGACTTCCATGATGGTGCCGGCCAGGGCCAGGTCGTAGGGCGGATAGCGGAACAGCGGGTAGGCGCTGACCTCGACCTCGTGGTAGGTCAGGTTCTTGCGGAAACTCTCGAAGCGGAACGGGATGGCATAGCTGATGATGTGCACGCTGTGGCCGTTCTCAGCCAGCGCGGCACCAAGCTCCGTGGCGACAACGCCGGAGCCACCGTGGGTGGGGTAACAGACGATCCCGATTTTCATGAACTGCCAAGGGCCTAGTAGCTGGTGTCGCCAGAAGCAAACACGGTTATCGCGGAAACTGTTCCGCGAAAACAGGGGCTTACGCAAGCTCCGGGCAGCTTAAATGGGAGGGCCGAGACGCGCAGAAAGGGCCGGAAAGGAGAGCGTAAAGCTACCCTCTCTATCACGTCTCGGCCGCATGGCACCGTTGCGGGTGGGCGATCACCTGCAACGGATATAGCTGTCTCTGGCGGAAGGGGTGTACGCCTGGTTTCGTGAGGGGTCACGTACCGGCGGAGCAACGCTCACATCAACCGCAGAAGTTAGTATAGCCTATCCAGCGCTGGTGTCAAAGCTGAAAAGCCGCTTTATGTAGGCTTCCGCGAGCGACGGCCGATAACTTCCTTTCGCCGGTTCATTTAACGACCGAGTGCCAAGTAGCGCATCCAGAAATCCGTGCGAAATCTTCCTACCGGCGATACGGGGCCTTACGTCGGCCAGGTTTCCACATTTCTAGCCGTTCACAGGCAACGGAAAGAGGCGGCGCGCATTCAGGCGGGCAGCATCACAGCGCCAGGGCAAGGCCTTCCTCGGCCGGCTGCAGGCGATCAGCAGCGCAGCGGATCGTCATGGTTAGCGCGCACTAGGATTAGTGTGACGCGCGAACCGCTTCACAGAGCAGGTCGTAGCCAAGTGAGCGAACCACGCGGGCGTTCAGCAGGGTGCCCGGCTCGTGATTGCCTTTCAGCAACACCGTGCAGTCGATCTCCGGTGCGTCGGCCCTGCTGCGGGCGAGGCTGGGGTACTTGGGGTCCTGGCTTCGGCCTTCAACGATAACCGGAACGGTCGTGCCCACGAGCTTGTCGTTGGCGGCGAACAGCACTTCCCGGTTCAACTCCATGAAGCGCCGGTGGCGCTCGGCAATCACCTCTTCCGGCAGCTTGCCCTCGAGCTGGTACGACTCGGCGCGGTCCTCATCCGAGTAGGGGAAGGCGCCCGCGCGGTCGATGTGGCCTTCGCGGATGAAGTCCAGCAGCTCTTCGAACTGCGCGTCGGTCTCGCCGGGGAAGCCCACAATGAAAGTGCTGCGCAACGCCAGGTTGGGGATGCGCGAACGCATTTTCTCGAGTAGCCGCAGCGTGGTGTCGCGCGTGCTGCCGCGTTTCATGCGGCGCAGTACCTCGGTGTTGATGTGCT
>JAJVIO010000087.1 GCA_022071975.1 Planctomycetota bacterium | reverse complement strand
AGCCGACGAGGTTGGGCTACCGCAACATCATGCGCTCGCCGGCAACCATGAACATCATCCGGCGAAACATCCGCACCGCGCTGGGTTGGATTGAGGACAGGCGGCCGAGACGCTTTCCGGACTTTGCCCTGTTGAAGAAGGCGCTCGCGCCGCAGCATGCGCCAAGCCCAAACCGGAGTACTCCGACACCGGAGCAGCTGTCCGCGTTTCTCCGCGCGGCGATCACGCGCGAAGCTCCCGAGTACCGCGTAGTCGTTTCCCGGGTGAAGGCCAAGAAACGTGAGCGTTTTCTGCAGGCGCCCGCCTGCCATTCCCAGACGCCGGTCTCACGCTTGTTCCTGATCCTGGCGCTGACTGGTTGCAGGCTGTCCGACGCCCTGTCCATGAAGTGGGACCAGGTCGACTTCGAGTTCGGCCACATCAACATAGTCGCGAACAAGACCGGCCGTGCCACTTTCGTTCCGCTGGCCGGCGCGCCTGAGGGAGAGCTGGCGCCGCGCTTCATGAAGCTGCTCGAACGCTGGAAGGAAGAGGCGGGTGAGCGGAAGTTCGTGCTGCCCTCAGGAAATCTGCCCGAGCCAGCCTTTCCCAAGGGTCCGTGGAAGCAGGCAAACGATCTGGCGAAAGTACGCCGGATCGGGCCGCAGATCTTGCGCCGTGCCTTCACGAGCTTCTGCGCCAGTCTTGGCCTGCCGCCCGCCGTGGTTGCAATGTGGCAAGCGCACGGGGGCGCTGTCGCTGAGAAGTGGTATCGTCAACAGGTACGAACCCGCGGCCAGGGCACCCTCGAGGAAGCCATGGGCCTGCGGCCGTTGATTGACGAACTTATCGAGGCGCAATGAAAGCCGATCTGGCCAATCAACTGCTTGCGTGGTGGCACAGCCTGCCTGTCAGCCAAATCGTCCTGGCCCGCGAGCACCAGGCATTACTGGACGAACTCTGGGCCGTATACCCGACCCAACCTATCGCCGGCGTCTTCGATGCCGAACGGGACCTGCTGGCCGCGGCATGGAAGCGTGTCCTGCGCGCACTGCCTGAAGGCAGCGCCGGCGTCTTGGCCAAGGCTGCACAGCAACAGGGGCGCAAGCGCAAGGCAAAGAAAGCAAAGAGGCACGGTTCGCACGACAACGGCAAGTGTCTGCCCGTGGATGTTGGCTTGCCGTGGCAACGCGTCCGTGATGCCCTGAAGAAGGGAACCCGCTCACGGGAACTTGAAGTCGCAATCGGTAGTCTGATGCGCACGCAGCAGTCCAACCGCTGGCTGGCGGCTCGCCTGCTGGACGGCCTGATGAACGCAGAGTTCGGCGCCGGCACTTTCAAAGATTGGGGGACCGCGCTGAAGGTGGGGGACACGGCCGGCAGCTTCCCCATCAAGGCGCTCGAGCAGTTCATCAAGGGACGCAAGAAACCCACACCTTCGGCCGCAAGCAAGATCGGCGAGTTCGCCGCCCGCATGCTCGCAGTGATCTCCGACGCAAGTGCGCCGGAAGTGCAGCCTCTGCCGGAGTCAACGCCAATCCATCAGCGGGCATCCAGCCCGGTGCAGGGTGCAACAGCGCCCACCAGGCCGACATCAGGTTCGGGCACAAAACAATCTGAAGCGTTCCTGTCACTGGCGGAAATAGAAGCCCGCCACGGCATCAAGAAAAGCACCCTAAGGGCAGCCGTACACCGAGGCGAACTGAAGTGCCACCGCTTCACCCCAGGCCGAACCACCCCAATCAAGATCCACACCACAGACCTCGAAGCCTACTTAAGGAATGTAACCAGCAAACGCCAACGCGCCGCCCCACCCAAGCACCTGCGATAGAGACTGCGGCAGCATGTCGCGAAGAAACAAGGGGGTATGCCACTGAGCTGCCTGCCCAACACGAAGCGGCCGCTGGCGTTTCTGCGCTTGCTCAGGTTCAGGCGAGAGCGTGGGCACTCCGAGTTAACGCTACGATCGGCTCGAGACGGGGAGTGCATCGCATGTGCCCTACTCGAATCAACCAGGAATTCCGCGCGCGAATGCCTCTACGTCATCAAGCCGATACCTGACCGTGCCGCGGCTCCCCGGTTCGAGCTTGCGCGCGATCAGCTGTGAGGAGGCAGTCCATCGTGCGACAGTGCGCGTTGCGACGTTGAACAATTGGGCTACTTCATCGCGGCGCAACATCAGTGGTAAGTCAACACCGAAGTATTCTGAATAGCGCGTTGGGCGACTCATTGTGTTCCTCCTAATATCCAGGGATGCCGACGGACATTATCTTCGCTGGCTTAGTCAAAGACCTAGGACGCGCGATCTGCAAGGCCTCAGCGCGTAGAGCGTAGGTCGTCGGTTCAAGACCGGAATAGTGCTTGCCGTAAATGCAGTCTGGAAGCGGCTTGGCAGCTGCCTCTCGGCCATTGGCGGCATCAAAAAAGTTTGTCGGGAAATTCGTAAAGCGTAGGTCGTCGGTTCAAATCCGACAGGTGGCTCCAGCCTTAAATGCAGGCGGGAGGCGGATTTGCGGCTGCCTCCCGCCTGGCGCTTAACCCGAAATTTCTTTTCGCGGCACCCTAAATGGCACCCCTAAGGGGCTCCTCCCCGCAGCCACGGCGGGCTGTCGGGCTGACCAAACTTGCTCACTTGCCAATCCCCCGGCCGAATGCTTCGACGTCTTCCAGACGGTAGCGCAGCGTTCCGCGGCTGCCTGGCTCCAGCTTGCGGCCTTTCAGCAGCTGCGAGGCCGTCCAGCGCGCAATCGTCCGCGTGGTGACGCCAAACAGGGCGGCGACCTCGTCACGCCGCATCATCAACGGCAGATCCTGGCCGAAGAATTCCGAATGGCGTGCAGGCCTTGGCATTGAAGTCTCCAGTGCTGGACACATGGAGATTCTCGCCGACGCCACAAGGCCGGGCACGTCCATTGGCTGACAATCGTTGACAACATCGGTCAGGGCCCCGAAAGGCAACCAGGGGGACCGCTTCAGGCCTTGGGCGACACCAGGTCCACCACGCGGCCGACCAGCCCCACGCCGCGGATCGTGGTCCGATGGTTGCCCTGCACAGAGCCTCGCCGCACCAAGCCTCGAATGGGCGGCAGCTGCTCCTCCAATTGCTTGAGGTGGCGGTCGTCGGCGTAGAGTTGCCGCATGTCGCCCAGCTCCATCAGCAGCTGAGCCGCAACGGAAGACAGCTCAAACCGCTCGCCCCGGGCCCAGCAGATCACGTTCTTGCCCGCGCGCTTACTCAGCACGAACAGCCCACCCATCCAGCTCGCCGGTGTCACGTTCTGGTTAAGGTGATCCAACAGCATGGCCGCAAAGCCCGCCACCAGGTCGGCCGCGGCTATCCTCGGCCTGGTGACGACGCCACCCCGCGCGGCCGTTCGCGCCTTGCGCTGCCGGATGCGCTGCACGATCCCACCGACCAGGCCCGCGCCGCCGGCCTCAGCAGATCCTGTAGTTCGGTCTGATGGCCGACGAAGAAGTCGCGCCCCGCGCCGGTTTCGGCGTGTTTCGTGAACCAGGCCCAGACGATGTCGAATTCCAACCGGGGATCGCCGCCGTACAGCGTGCACAGAAGCTCCCAATAAAGGGTCGGCCCCAGCTCCTGCACCTGGACCGCCAACCGCGCCTGCTCCTGAAGTTCGTGTTTCGACGAGTCAACCAGGCCCAACAAACCATCGGCCGGATGCATGCCCCGGGTCGCGGCAATCCGCTCGGCCAGCCCCATGTACTCGGGGCCGATCCGCGCCTCCCGCGCCAGTTCGGGCAGCTGCGACGAGACCTTGGCCAGCAACCGCGCATGCAGCTCTGCTCCATCGGCCACAACTATCGCCTCGCATAGCCGGCGCCGGAGTTGCAACAGGAACCCGTCGTCGTCACCATCAAGCAGCGCCCGAGAACCTTCCCCCAAAAACCAGTCACAAAGAGCCCTCATCCCAGCCTCCAGTATGAACCGGGGGCCAGCATACCCCGCCCCGCGACATCGGGACGCAAAGGGAAGCCAGAAGAGGCGCAGCAAAGGCGCAACACATCAGCTCAAAGCAACCACGTCCAGACTGCAGCAACACCAACGCCGCAAGCTGCCCAAGAGCCCACTGGGCGAGGCGACCTCGTACGCGAGGAGCAACTGGACCGCGCTGACGCGCTACACGGAGCAGGGCTACCTGAGCTTGGACACGTTGCCGCAGGCAACGACCCGCAGCAAAGCACCGCTTTGCGAGGAAACGGCGAGCGGGCGCTGAGAAACGTCGTAGTAGGCCGCAAGAACTGGCTGTTCGCGGAATTCGCGAAGCGAATGTGCCATCTTGAAGCACTGCTTCGAGCATGGAGGAAGCGGGAGGCCACTGGGCCGCCATGTTGGGCCGGGTGGATTCCTGACAGTTTAGACCGGGCGCATGCCTGACACTTTCCTCTTGTACAACTTCCCCTTCGACGTTGCACGGTTGCTGCCGATCGGCCTCAACTCACGTTCGCGTTCGTCGAATGTCGCCAGCTCCAGGCTTCCGAACTTCAGGCGCCACTCGCCGTCCTCCACTTCCACAGCACCTACCAACTCGTTGCCCAGCGCCTCGCTCAGGTACACTTGCACGCCTCTCAGCCTCAGCGTTCCCTCCGGCTTCACGCGCCGCTTCTCGTAATGGCCGGGATACTCCGGATCAGCCAACACTCCCGGATACTCGCGCAGCGAAACCTCGTACCGACTCGCCGGCGTCGCACCATCGAGCGCTTCGTGCGGCCGTTTAAAGTTGAATTCCTCCACCCAATCGTTGAAGCGTCCCTGCTGGCGCTTCATGTTCGACGCCGGCGGTCTGGCCATTTCGGCCTTCAGCGTCCGGTGCATCCTCTCGTGACGCCCGTTTTCCTGAGGCTTGCCCGGCCGGATGCGCTGCAGCGTGATCCCCAGCTTGAGCCACCACACGCCAAGTCTCGTCAGCCTGGCCGCACCGTTGCTCGCAAAGGGCGTCCCGTTGTCGCTGCGGATGGCGTCGGGAAGTCCATAGCGCTTGAAGGTCTGCTCGAAGCTGCGTCTTGCGCTGTCGTGTCTGGTTCCGTCGTGGCCCTCGCAGCACAGGATCATGCACGAGCAGGCATCCCTCTGGTTCGTACCACTTCCAAACCTGCTACCCGACAACTGGCTCAAGCAGCAGTCGTAGCCACCCAACACGTCCGAGAACCACCGAACTGTCCCGTCAAGGTGTGCTTCGTCGAACAGATACGGACAGTTACTCCCTTTCCATCCTTGCGGCGCGGTTGAACAGGAATCAACGGCTCAAGCGGAGCCCACTGGTCGTCGGTAAGTTTAACGTTCAATTGATCGGTAAACGAAACCAACGTAACTCAAAGCTCTCGAGACAGCATCCATGCTCCGCCTCTCTCCGCAACGTGTGCTGTGGGCAGGAACCTACTCGCTGAACTGCAAAGATCTCACGCACACGCCTACCTCACTTGCTCATGGGCCCTGCGCCAAGCCTCTTCAAACTCCTTTCTCGATATGTATTTAGCGTGAAACTGCATATCCTGATTGATCTCTGCAACATCAGGTGTCGGTTGGTCTCCCAAGTTGGTACCTTCCGAACTTCCTTCCATAGAAGCCCAACCATATCGACCGTCTGCAAAACGCTCCACAGCACGCACCTCGTACCGATCGTCGTCTATCTCAATGAAGTGCTCCTGGGCTT
This sequence comes from Planctomycetota bacterium, assembly GCA_022071975.1. GTDB lineage: Bacteria > Planctomycetota > UBA8742 > UBA2392 > UBA2392 > JACKID01. Next base: position 25,040 of record JAJVIO010000087.1, on the reverse strand, counting down.
CGTCCGCTTGAGCAAGTATCCATCTAATATACATGTAACGCATCGAACGACTTTCGTCAGCACTACTAGTTTGGGAAAGGCACAGCTCCGTGACTCTTTACTCGATTGGAGATATCCAAGGCCTTTGAACCTCGGACAACATAAACCCCATTTCGTCCCTTGACAACTTTCAATCCCGTAATATCTATTTCGATAAAATGCGTAAACTTGTATGTGTAAATCGGTCGTCCCATCAATTTTGCCGAGAGCGAGCCAGCCGAGACGCTGCCCGGCTCGATGTCCGTAAAGTACTGTCCATCTCCGTACCTAGCATCCTTCGGCGTTCTTGCCCTTGTCGACGGTCTTAATCTCCCACTCGACAAAATCCCTTCATAACCGACTTCATTTGTGTAATGAAACAGGGTTTTACGGGGTCCCACATAGTAGGGAATCTTCATTCCACGTGGAACTCCAATAAACGATCCCATGGTATGCGGTAACGTCTGCCACCGCCAATTGCTGGGCGTCAGCACGTTCCTTACCCCGCCTAGGAGTCCGCGCGCCCCCTTACCTGCGGCGCGCAAGCCTGCTAAGGTCGCTCGACCGGCGGCCCGGGCAAGCCCCCGAACTACGGGTAGCGCGTATGCAGCACCGGTAGCAGTCATCGCGAGGCCAAACACGCCCGTAATCCCGCGTACTCGCGCTTGGTGATCACTAAGCTGTTCGCCGGTAACGGTATCAGTCCTGGTGATGTATTCGTGGACGCCTGTGTAACCCGTAAAGTCACCGACCGTCCAAAGGCTTGCGTAGAACATCGCGCCAGCCTTGCCGGATCCCCCGTCCATGTACCTTAGTGCTCGTTCGACGAAGTTGTCCGCCATCTGCCTGAGGCCTACATGGAGGTGAGGCTCGATAGGCGAGCCGAACGCGTACATGCCTAACTCAACCGGGTAGGCTCCCGCCACACCAAGCCCATGCCAGATGTTGGCCATAGCCTCCACGCCCGCGTACAGCCAGTTGTCTGCTGTTGAGCCATCACCCCTGTAACCCGCACCGTACCTGACGGCCCACAGACCGTCGGGGTCATAGAACATGTTCGGCGCGTTGGATCCGTATACGAACAGGTTGTACGAAGGCGCAGCAGCCGGGTCTTGAGAGGTGAACCGCATCAATAGCGGGTCGTAATGACGGTGCAGTGTGTAATACAGCCCGGCGTAGTTTGTCGAGGTTTGCGGCTGCCGGTCGCGGATTTCCGACAGGTTGGCGTTCACCATCACGTGGAACCCGACGTTGGGTGTCTCGTAGCGGTAGCAGCCGTAGAGGCACCGGCTGGATTCCCCGCAAACAGACCGCGAGAATGTGCCGGCTTGGCCGCCGTGCACAGCGCCGCGGTCGACACCTGGTGGTGCGTAGATCCGGAACCAGGTGCCACTGGATGCAATGCTGCTGTAACTGCCACGGACGCTGACCTGGTGCGTCGACTCACTAACCCCAGAGATCGGCACGTAGACGGCCTCATTGACGTTTGGCTGCAACACCCAGCCGATCATCTCGGTCGTAAGCGCCGCGTAGTTGTGAAGCGTGAAAGTCGTGGTAGTACCGGGCGTCGGGTCAGTGGTCCATCTGCCGCTCTGCGCCCCGCGCTCCTTATTGCGGGTGCCGCTAATCCAGTACCACTTGCCAGGGCCGATGTAGTCGCCGAGACCGATGCCCTGGACGGCCAGCTTCGTGTAACCACCCCAGGCGGCCGGCGCCAACACACCGAGGACCGTCACTTCCGTGAAATCCGTGGGACCGCCCGGCCCCGGCCCCACCGTTATCTTGAGCGGGGTCTGGAGAGTTGCAACTGACGAGGTTGCCCAGGTTGCCATCCAACTCTGGAAAGGGGCATTGTCTACCTCAATGTAGGTACAGGCCTCGGCATTCCAGCTGTTCGCGCTGAACGTTCCGGTGGAGCCTGTTGTCACGGTGCCGGGATTATGGTCCATCACGCCATGCACGAAGCCGCTGTTGAGGTCATAGATTCCACCGAGCCCTAGCTCGAAGTGATTCTTGCCCGTCGAGTCTTTCCACTCGACCGCGATCGCATTGCCCGGGTCGTGGATCCAAGCTTGTGAGGTCGTGTGTGAAATCACGGTTGCGCAAGCATAGACGTCCTGGGCAGAACCAGGGGTGTGCCTCACGAGACGCAACTCCGCGCCGACAAGCTCGTTGGCTTCGAACAACCCCGGCTGGGCCTGAATGCTTACGATGCTTACGTCCTTGTGGGTGGTTGCATGCGCCGGGTGCTTCTCGACATTCGTGATGCGGTATCCGGGCACTAGCACCCGGGCGTGCAGTGGTACCCCGTACTCGGTGTAGTCGTACTCGTCGAGCATGTCGCCGCGTATGTTCGTGGTCGCGACGGTGTTGCCCTGGGTGTCCTCGTGCAGGAAGCGGTGATAGGGCGGGCCGTCGATCCGGTACGCGACAAACTCAAGCAGCCGCTTCCTGGCCAACGAGCCGCCAATCGACCCCGCACCGTAGGTAAACTGGACAACCTCAAGGCAGATGTAAGCACGCTTGCCCTGGGCGTCCGGTAGGCCACGCGTATAGGACACTTCGGCCGCAGTGTCGGCACCCTCGCCGTCCCCGCCGAATCCTGGGTTGGGCACAAAGATAGTGCCCCGCTCCTCTTCCTTGCCGGGTGCCTCGACCTGGCGGACCATCCTGCCAAAGCAGTCGTACTCCATGCTCCGCAGGATATCCGTGCCCTTTTTGACAGCCGTCAGTTGCCCGCGGTAGTTGTACTCGTAGCTTAATTCGGTGGTCGGGTTGTAGGTCAGGTTGCCAACCAGATCGTATTGGAAGAGCGATGACCCGGAGGATGAGTGAGTTCCAATCACGTTGAGCAGCGCTTGCGTGCCGTCCGCGAGGGGTTGTGACGTCTTTGAGTCTGCTTCCGTACTACCGTCCAAGTAGTCTGAATAGGAATTGATGTTGTCTACATCGTCCTGTGAGAAATCCCTGCGCCACTGGTACTGCTTGTTCGTGGCATTCGCGACATAGTCATCCGTGTTGTCCAGGATTCTGGCCGGCAGAGTGGCGGTAAGGTTCAGCAGGTGGCCGCTAAATGACTTGGAGAGGCGGCCCGCGTGATCGTAGGTTGCCAGCTTGCTAAGCCCGCCTTGGTGGCGACGCCGCTCAATGACGTGGTTGCCGGCCTTGTCGTGGAAAAGTTCCGTGGCGCTGAAGAGAGTCTTGCCGGAACTTTTCTGGACCGCGTGGTAAACCCCCTGGATCGAACCCCAGACGGATTGATCAAACTGGGCAATTGAGCCGCTTGTGTTCGTGCCATACCTCCGCCCCGCCACGTGGCCAAACAATGTCTCGTAGCTGATGACTTCCAGGCCACCGGGGTTGAACGCAGAAAGCGGCTGCGATGGCTTGAATTCTTTTATCATGGTCGGCACCTGGCCATCGAACCACTGAGCCAGCCGGCGCCGGTCCCAGAATCCGGTGATACGGCGTCGACCTTGCGAGTCGTACTCGGCGGTCATTTTCCAGACGCTCTGTTTGTTCTTGAACACCTCCGTGAGGTTCATGTTGTAAGCGGATTCGAACCCCAAGGTTGCTTCATCGTATGCGTGGCCGCCTATCTCGACCTCGACAAGCTCCCCAGCCTCATAGACGTACAGGCACTGCTCATCGATTTGGCCGAACGAGTTGCGTTCCATGGTCAACTTGTTCTGAATCACCCCAGCGCCATCCTGGACGATCGCACTGATGATCTCGCCGAAGTCGTTGTATGCGAAGACTTCTTTGCGGACGAGCAATCCGTCCGAGATTTTGTAGCCGGCACCTTGCTCCTCGATTTTTGCGCCGAAGTTGACAGTGCGCGTGTGCAGGCTCCCATCCTGGAAGTACTCGTTGCTCACGACGAGGTTGTCTTTCTTCCGCAGCTCGGCGACAAGGCGACCAGCGAGGTCGTAAAAATACGAGGTTTCGCCGATTCCCGGCCTGTCAACCTTGGAGAGCTGCCCCTTGTCGTTGTGCTCGTACTTGGTTTCCAAGGGAGTGCCAGATCGAGTCGCCGTCTCTTGTATCAACAGACCGGTCTTGTCGTACTGCATCTCTGTGGAGATCGATGCCGTGCCGTTGCCCACGGTGGTCTTGCGCGGCCAGCCAACGAGGTTGAACTCTGTCTCGACGAAACGCCCGGTTTCGTCGGTTGTTTTCTCTGCCCAGCCCTGGCTGTTGAGTGCAGCGCTAGTAACGCTGCGGGGACTGCTATAGGTCCCGATCTGGACGTCCTTGACGTTGCCGCTCGCGTCCCTCAGGTAGGTTGTTTGGAGTGTCCCATACGTCGACTCGCCATCATCATAGTGTGTCGCACCGGCGGTGACACCGAGCAAATCCCCGGACAAGTAGTAGTCGTAGTATTCCTTCGCCAGATTTTCGCCTAGGGTTTTTGCATTGAGATGGCCCGTCGCCCAGTGCTGGTTGGTGCCTAGAACTACGCTCTGTCCACCACCGCGTGAGGTGTTCTCCCCGCCCAAGCCAAATTCATAAAACGGCTGACCTCGTTCATCCAGTCTCACTGCATGCACGCTCGCGGACGAGCCTTGGTACTGGGTCGAGTGAGCAAGCGCATTGCCGGCGCTCGACTTTGCGAGGTTGTACGTCCGTATGGGTCGTCCTAGCTCGTCGAACTCTGTCCAAGTGCTTCGCGTGCACTCGATGGACAGGACCGAGCCGGTCCCTGAGTAGCTACCCCATCCATCCTGCACTGTCCTTCCTTCCCACGCCTTGTCGTGCTTAATGACGTGGGCGAGGATTCCGCTTGCCGCAGCCTTGGGGTGCAGCTCAGCAACTAACCTGTTGAAGCCGTCGTACTCGAATGACGTTACGTGTCCCACCGGGTCTTTTACAGTCAGCAAGTTGCCATTCGCATCGTATGTCCGTTCATAGACACTCTGCCTGCCAGCCGGCCCCACGAGGGTCTTCCAGAGGAGGTCACGTTGGTTGTACTTGAATTCAACTATCCGCCCCTCTGCGTCCGTCTCCTTGCTGCGTCTGCCGTTGCCATCATACGCATAGTGAGTTGTGGCGGTTACGGTGGGCCCAACGTCAACGTCCTGCGTCTCGGACTCAAGCTCACCGTAGTCGTTATACTGGTATTCGGTGTGAACCCATCCATCGTCGCGGAGGCTCGCTGGGCGGGGGAATGCCGTGAGCATGGACCCGTCAGGGGTGTCTTTGCGTGAATCCGGTTGGTTTGGGTCCGGTGGAGCAAGATGGCCTGCACTGAAGGTGGAATCAAAAGTCTTCACCTCGCGGCACAGACGGCCGTCCACATCGTAGAAGAACCACGCCTCGCTTCGGCGACCGGCAGTCGCATCCCCTGATAATGGTGTCTCGATAAGGAACACTTGGCCGGCGTCGTTGCGGTGGAACTTGGTTGTTTCCTGTTCCTTGGTGTAGGCATCCGGCGTCGTCGACGAGCAGCTGCGGCTTGAGGAAGTTATGGTGATCAAATCGCCGTAGTCGTTGTACCCGAACTTCACGCCCTGCGGGGACCCGCCATATGGGCCGTTGGGCTGAGCGTTCGGCCCTGAGAAATTCTCCGGGTCTAGGAAGTTAGGATCAGTACCTCCGCCGACGGACTGATCTAGGCGCCCAAATCCACCACCCGCCGACGACACGTCGTCATAATAGGTGAAAACCCTTTTGTCGGCACGTGCCACCTTCGCGACGGTGCCGGAGGTGCCGCCGCTCCCCCCCCCGCTACCATGGGCGTACGGATTGGTCGGCTCAGCCCAGACATTCCCCGAGACCACCTGCTGCTCGCTCATTCTCCCGTAGGCATCGAGTGTCATGGTGCTCTGCGTAACGCTAGTGCTCGTTCCCTCATTCTGCAGCGCGTCCTTCACAACGGAATATCTATGCGTGATTTTGATGGTGGTTTTGCTCTGGTCCTTTTTTGGCTTGTCGTCTTCAGACAGCGTGCTGGTTTGCGTGTATGACGTCTTGTTCCCGTGGGAGTCAAATTCGTGGGAAATCATGACCAGTCGATTTCCACGCACCGCCGTAACAGCCACTTCGCGCGTCGTGATGAACTCCTCGCCCGTCCAATTGCCACCTGCTTGTGGTGGTGCTGGAACGTGCCGCTCTTGGATCACGACGTAGCGCGCCAATGGGTCGCTGTTGTCCTGGCACAAGAAATAGATACCTGACGCGAAGCCATCCAGCGGCAAATTTCCCGACACCTTCAAGGTCGCCCCTGAGCTCCCCGCAAGGATCTGGAAGTATCTTGTCTTGCCAGAGTGCTTTAGCTGGATCGTGCGGCCAATCAGCGCCGAGCTGATATCGAGGGGGTTCACTGTGCATTGGGACGTCCCGGAGACCGGGTCAAACGTCGAGTTCGTAAAGACACCGGTAGGCGACAATTCCCCATGGACGTAGGTGTAGTGCGTCGAATCACCACGTGGGTGAACGATCGACGTTACCGCGAAGTCTTGGTTGTAGGTATAGAGAGTCGTGAATCCGCCCTGCGTGACGCTGGTAGCTTGGCCGTTTGTATCGATCAAGTAGGTCGTGCCGTTCCCCGTTGGAGGCGTCACGGTACGAGAGGGAGTGCCCGAATCGGTGTAGTTGATCCGCGTCAAGCGAGAGGGCCCCTGAACCTGCGTTTCTACTCGAAGCTCACTGGTCGACCCTCCAACGGTGTACGATGCGTAGGTATTCGTGAGGTCCGGTAGGTAAGAGCCGGACGTGTTTACTCGGTAATACGTCTCTTGACCTGGACCTGCGGTGTATAAGTCCAAGCTAGCTTGAGAAGCCGGGTAAAGGGCTTCCAGCAAAGGTGAAGAAGAGACGGTGTACCGGTAACCACGGTAGAGAGTCCCGTGCCTTGACCCTGGCGGCAGCTGCTGGAGCGCGAGGCATTGGTTGTGTTCGTAGAAGTACTCGACGACATCTCGCCCCGCTTGAATGCCGTTCACGGCCGAGTGGCGTTCAAGCTTTGTAATTAAACCAGCCCCATGGCCTGTTGTGGCATTGTTTACGGTGACCTTGAGGAACTCCTCATGTTCAGTTTTCACGTACGTGTCAGCCAAGACCCGGAATAGGTTCCCCTTGGCGTTGTACTCGAGCTTAAGGGAGTTGCCGTGGGCGTCCGAGATCCGGACCAGCTTTAGTTTGTGAATCCCGTTCCCAACCTCTTCGTGGGTTTTATCATTCTTTCTTCCCCCGAAGTGATAGAATGTACCATCTGAATTCTGTACCTGTATCTCCGCCCAGTCAGCAGCGTTGTCCGCCACCACCGTCCCCTCTGCCGAGACTCCCTTTTCGGGAATGTAGAGCGGCTTGCCCTCGAACTTGCTTCCCGCGGGGTGTGTGCCGTTCGCGGTAAAGGTGAACAAGCTCCCGTCGGGCGTCGACCAGACAAATGTGCCCTGTTGTAGTCCGCTTGGCCGGTCAAAAAGTACATATTGCGTGTAGGTGTTGAACCAACCTCGACCCAGCGGAGTCTTCTCCGAGCCCCGATATGAGCGGTAGTGCCGGTCCCACGCAATGTCCAGCATCCTGCCTGGTACCGTGAGGTCGGTCGCGCTCCATCGGAATTCCCCGTTCTGCAGAGTCACGTTGAACGCCCCAACTGCAGCCAGTGGCCCAGGGTAGCCGGTGGAGGGCATCTGGTAGCTGGCGGGGTTTGACGGTGGGGTTGTTCCATTTACGACTGGCAACTCCACCCTGTCCAAACTGTAAGTGCCGAAGGAGTTGTACTGGGGCAGTGCTCCTTGTTTGCCGACTATGAATTCGTGCCGTCCCGTCAATGCATTGACATCGGCGTCAAGCGTAACGCTCAGTGTTGATGCACCCGGGTTCGGCTGCACTGAGGTCACGTTGATGCCGTGCGGGTCATCTGGGAACCAAATCCAGTCACTATTTCCCAACGAGTTGCAGTACACGGTTAGCTGCTGGCCCGCGAGGTCCTGGTAGATTGGGTCAGGCATGTATGCGCGGTCGACAGCACCGCCCTCGATGAAGATGCGAAGCGTGTGCCAGTTGCACTGGTAGCCATACACGTTCGAGACCCGCACGCTGATGATGATCTCACCAGGTGTCACGTATTCGTCCCCGGGTCCTTGTCCGGACTGGATCTGCTCAACGGGCCAAGTCGAACCTGATTGCGCGATCTGCTGACCCCAGAGTTGGTACGGAGGAGCTGCAATGTCCGTTCCTGCGGGTACCACCTGTCCATTGACCTCGATGTCACGGTCAAGGACACACTCGAAAGTGTTTGGATCGATCGCTGCCCCACCAGCAGTATCGAATTCTACTTCAACTGCAAAAGGCCCGCTTGTGAAGTCATCCGGCCCGACGCCACCACCCATTTGCACATAGTGCACCAACGGATAGTAGGGGCTCGGAGGAGCGACAACTTCGATCTCGGACGTGACATCCTCGACGTAGCCGGATACGCCATGCTCTGCCCACACGTCGGGCGACGATATCTGGATTTGCCACGTGCCGACTACGGCCGAAGTTGTCTCGATATCAAACAACAGGAGATCTGGACTAAGCGTCAGGATACTGGACGCGGGGATATCCACGCCCGTTGCGTTGCAAGTCACGGTGGTGCTTGCACCAAAGTGCGTGTAGTTGGAGGTGGTCGTGGCGGGTGAGAAACCTATTTGTGAAATCGTAAGCGGGTAGGTGGCTTCGATCTCCGGCGCATGGGGTGTGCTGGAAACAATACCACTGTTTGTTTGTGTGACGGTCCAAGCCACTAGTCGAACATAGTAGTAATGTACCACGGCGTTCTGGAGAGACCCATGAACATAGAACGTGTTCGACGTGCTCGCCAACAGAGAGTAGGGGCCGGTTTCGTGCCCAGCCTCATAGACTTCGAATACAAATCCGCTTCCAAACTGGCTACCAGCATTCCAAGTGATAAGAACTCTTGCATCACCTGAATGTGCGGCGACGCTCACTAACGGCGCAACCTGCCAAACCACGATGTCCGCGCTAACGAACTCGCCGGGGTCGATATCAAAGCTCTCTCCCGATAACGGGCCGCCACAGCCAATCATTGTCAGTAGATCTGCACCTGGTTCCGCTTGCACATTTGACGTCGCACCCGACTCGAAGCGCAAACCCGTCATCGATGCCGGACCTTGTCCTGTGCGTTTCCAAGCCAGGCAGTAGGCGTTGGACGCCGGACTAAACAGAACGCCTTCCACTGCGGGATTGGGCGCATTGGGTCCGATCTCAAGGACGGCGTTCGCGATTTCCGTCCGGATCAACGAGGCGCTCCCACCTTGAATAGACAAGACTTCCGACCCAGACGTGCCGATCACGCTGCCATCTACAAGGCACGACGAACCTGAACATTGCTGGAAGTTAGCGTTCGCGAGGGTAAGCGTTCCGCCCGCCAAGTTGAATGACCCATCTAGGGTGACTCCGCCCGTGAGGTAAAGTGAGGCACCCCCTTCGATCAATGCTGAACCGAGGATCGCGAGCGAGTGGCACTCGACCGACGCGCCTTCCTCGACCCTAAGTTCCCCCTCCGTTTTGATAATCAGAGTCTGGCTGGCTGCGGTTGAGAGTACCAGACTACTCGGTTCGCCGGCCCCGCCGTATGTTCCGCGCACGCGGAGTTCTGCGCGGAGCTCGAGGCGTTCGAAACTGGGTGCCAGCTCCAGCACGTTGCTTGTCAGCGTGAAGGCGTAACCAGGGATCGGCGTGACCGGAGCGGACGGTAGCGCCAGGTCACCCAGGTTGAAGTTGCCTTGCCCCCTGGCGTCGAGGTGACAGGTGCCCAGGACTAGCGTCAGCTGCGCAAAAGTCCCGCTGGCTTCCACGAGATCACTGCCGGGGAATCGGATTACCGCACCTGCGTATTCGTTGAACGGGTTGCCCGTTGCTGGATCAAATGCACTCGGGTCGACAAACACGCCGATGGCTTCACCCGGGGCCAAGGAGTTAGTCAACGTGAAGCGGAAACGTCCATCCGGGCCTGTCGTCTCAGGAGCGGAGTTCAAAGGCGTGTGGCTAGGCAGCAGTACTGCGTTCAGCTGCCTTGATGGCAACGGAGTTCCGTTGGAATCAACATACAGGCCTTCAATGACATAGTGGGGATCCACCTCGATGGTGTTGATGGTGGTCCCAACAGCCGTTTCGAATGGATCCGAGACGTCTACACTCCAATCCCATGTAACAGGAGTCGGCGTCAAAGCCATCGCGGCCGGAACTTGCAGGCGCACCACTGAGACTCCGGCAGGGATACCAAGCTGATTGACTTGCGACCAGTTGCCGCCGGACTGGTACTCAAACAGGTAGGGCGATACACGAGAGTCAAGCAGGTGGCTCTGCCCGCTACCTCCCACCTCCGTTAGATGCACGACAACGTGCTGAGGGGCGCCTTCCGGGTCATCCGAAATGTACCAGGTCAGCTTCGGTCGAGCTGTGAAGATCGTTCCTGTTGGTGAAAGCCCATACGCCTGAAGCGGAGGAGCATTCAGGCGGAAAGCGAAGGTAAACCACTCGCTGGGCGAGCCGCCAGCACCACCACTCGTTGGCCAAACGCGCACGCGGGCATAGTACTGCGTGTTTTCGAGCAACTGGGCGGGCAGCTGAAAGACTTCATCTGCGCCTGCAGTTTGAGGCCCGGAGTAGCCACCGGCGAAAGAAGTAAAGGAAGAGTACTTCGACACCTGCACCTGCCACCAGCCCTGGGTTTCGGCAGGGATATCGGAACCGAACTGCCAGGCGATGAATGGTTGATTGGACACCACTCCCTGCGGGTTGGCGGGCGCGGTTGCGTCCTCCCTTACTTGGGCGAACAGTACGTATGCCGGTTCCGGAACAGTACTGGCGGGGTCGTCATCCAGTATTTCTACCGTCTTTAGGCCGTTGAACGGGTCCGGGGAGACGTTCAGAGTTTGCGAAGTCAACTGGATGATGAACTTGCGCTGCACGCCATCAAACACCTTGTCGCCGTAGAGGGTGACCGGCAACTGCACGCTCAAGGTGTTGGTCGCGATGGTCCCTGCCGGCAGGTTGGTGGGAACCGGCAGGCCGGAAGGATAGAAGATGACCTGGTTGACCTGGGGGCTGTACTCGTAGCCGTTGCGGGCTCCGGCATCCACGTACTGGATCATTACATGAACAGGCGTGCTGAACGGCTGATTCAGGTTGACGCTCCATGTCGGCGTGGGGGACTTCACCACCGTGTTGCCCTCCGTCACGCTCGTCACACCAGTGATGGAAACAACAGTGGGTGGTGGCGGTGGAAGGATCGTCACCTGGAACCAGCGACTGGCGGTGCCGCTCGCCCCGAAGTTCGCTTCGATCAGCAGGGGCACTACCAGTGGAGCGCCATGAGGAATGACCGGGGCCGTTCCGCTCAGCACCCCCTGCGCATCAATATCCAGCCAGGCGTCGGCCGGACCCGATGTTGACCAGGTGCAGCTCACCTGCTCCGACAGTTGAATCTGCGTGAGCGGGAAGGGTTGGCCCGAATTCACGGCCGGTAAGCTGGCGGTCGTGATAGAGAGCGAACTGCCGAACCATGTCAGGTGGTCCTGTCCCGCGACTACAGCACCCGTGAAGCAACCACCTGCCCACACTTTGGTCTGGCTGCCGTACTCCAGCTTCAGGACATGGACCGATTCGGGGTTGCCCACAGTCAGAACATCGGCCGTCCATGACTGGACGATACCTACCGTGTCCAGTACAGCGATTCCCTTTCGGGGCAGCACCACAGGTCCGGAGCCCTGGTCGTTGGTGAGAGTGCTGAATTCACCACCGATGTACACAAGACCGGATGCGGTTGAAGTAACACAGTGAATCGGCCCATTGGGCGCGGGGTTCAAGCTGGTTAGTGTGGCCGTTGCTCTGGTGCAGCAAGCAATACCGGTTCTGGGCTGGCCCCCGACCGTTGAGAAGTCGCCGACGAAGATTACGTGATCGGGCGTTACTGAAATGTCCTTGACCGCGCATGGCCACGAAACGTTGGCGTTAAACGGGTTTATCTGTGGGGCGCCCGCTTCAGGCAGGCTGACAGCCAACAGGCCTGGACGAGAAGGCTGACCGGAGATGCCAAGGAAACTGCCGCCAATGAACAAGCGGGTACCATCAAGGCAGAGTGAGTAAACCTGGTCGACGGAACCGTCCATCAGGTTGACGTCCCAGTTGGTTACGAGTGCGGTGCCTGATCCACTAGTGAACACGGCCGCTACGTCGTTGAACTGACTTCCGTTGATCGACATGAAGTCGCCGCCGATCACCAAGTGGCCATTGGTCAACACCAGATCTTCTACTGTTGCTTGAGCGCCGCTCACGTCGGCGATCCAGTTGAGTGCACTGGTGGCGTCGTTGTTTGCCAACGCAACCGCAACACCATGGCGAGGAGCTCCGCTGACCTGGCTGAAAGCCCCACCGAAGTAGACCTTCGTCCCATCCGTGGCCATGGCTTTTACTGGCCCGTTCGCGCGGGGAGCCCACGGCAGAATGTGGCCGGCCGCATCCATCGCTGCGAGGTTGTCGCGCTCGATCACAAGCTTCGAGAAGGGGCCGACGATTGCATAGCCCGCATGGCCACCGGAGTTGAAGCAAGCAGCGGCGCATCGCAGGGGCCCCCACGCATTCGTGGTGGTTGTGATATGCGTGAGGCGTGCTCCCAGGGAAACCGCTTCCGTAGAGAACACTGCAAGGTTTTCAGCAACGTTCTGGCCGTTCTCGACCACGACGAAGTTTCCCACTGCCAGTATCTCGTCGGTACCGCAGGCGAAGCTCTCCACCCATCCGGAACTGATGTTGAACGGGCCGGCAGGCTGCTGCAGGTAACTCCACTGTTGACCTAGGGCCGCCCATGCAAAGACGCTGAGCGGATCCTCGGTGAGTACTGTTCCGCCCACGGAATACTGAGCGCGGCGGCCGACCCAGAGGTGATTGTGTTCATCGAACTTCAACGCGTGAACGGGCGTAAGACTGCCTTGCTGCGCCCAATACTCGCCATTGAAGTTGGTAACCGTGAGGAAGTTGCTTGTGTAGATGGTCGGCGAGTACTTCCCAACTGAGTATGCGCCGCCGATGACAATTGGATGCGACGCCTGGTAGCCGATCGTCCTGGATGTATCCACTTCGATGGCGTTTACAGGCCCGGAAAATGCTGGGCCGGTGAGCACCCTGCTTCCAGAAATCTCGAATCCGGTGAAGTTGCCGAATGCATAGGAGAATCCCAACGGCAGCGAGTAAGTGTAAGGCGCGGCGCCTCTCAACGCGTAGTTGAATTTCTCGCCACCAACCAGCAGATACTCGGTGTTGGAAGCAAGTCCGGATCTCGCTACCTTCAGCACCAACACTTCTGCGTTGGCCGGTGTGTAGCTGTTTGCGACGCCGAAGTGATTCGATCCTCCGTAGGCGGTTTCAATCTGGCCGTTGCAGTAGACCCATGCCAGCCGGTTGTGAACCCGCCCTGGAGTCTGGAGCAGCTCCGTGAACTTGCCGCCGAAGTACACGCGGTCGTAGGAATCGAAAGCGATCGAGTTGACTGCGTCATTGGGGTTGGGCGCGAAGCCGGTTACCAGGTTTCCGGCCGCGTCGCACTTGGCGATGTTCTTGATCTGCAGGCTTTGTCCAACATCAATCGTGAAGAAACCGCCAAAGTAGATGCTTCCATCCGGATGGACGGCGACCGTGCGAACGCTGCCTGATAAGTTGGGCAGTTTGACCTTGCGCTCGCCAGAGAGATTGAGTGCAGCAACCCCCTGTGCGTCCCAGGTGATGCCGTTGAAGTCGCCGCCGAAGTAAGTGTTGTTGTTGGCGTGCACGATGTCGTGGACTTCGCCATCGATCTGCCAGTCGCGCGAAACGCCGGCACCGCTGGTCTGTCCACTGGATCCGCTCGTCGGCGGCATCGCGTACACGGATGCCGTCGCCGTTTGCTGGCTGACGAATCCGCCAATCACCTTCACGATGCGAACATGCAGGGTCCACAGCGATGCTTGATAGTACGAGGTTAGAGGTACCCGGAACGTGCTGCTGAGTTGGCCGGGTGTGAACTTCAACCAGATAGCGGAAGGCGTGTACGGCAGTGGGCCCACCTGGCTGTTGAGAAAATCGCGTGGGTCAGGCAGCGCGTCTCCGTCACCGCCGCCTCCACCGCCCGACTCTTCCTCGTAGGTCTCGCAGAGCACTTCCACCATGCTGACGGGAGGTGCATCCAGCGTGACCTGGAACTCAACGAATGCTTCGCCGAACTGAACCTGGGTCGCTTGTGAGTTCGCGATGTTCGCTCCGATGCGAGGCGTGTTGAAGTGGATCGCATGCGGGGTGTCCGCCTTGCCAACCACAACATCCGGGAAGTTGTCCACGTTCATGTCAGCCAGCACGACCGCCAGGTTGCCCGCGCCGCCTGGGTGGCCAACGTACTCGTGCAATTCATAATTCTGACCCGCTCGAAGCCAGACGGTGACACCCTCCGCGGTAACCAGCACCACCTCAGGAGCGTCCACTCCGTCCAGATTCGAGCCTTTAAGGTCAATGCATTCACTTTTTTGCCCGTGGGTGAAGTTGACGTTCGGTTCCAGATCCACAGCCCCGGTGCCGTCTCCCACCACCGTGCAATGGATCAACTCCTGGGGTCCCGCCAGGATGAGTTCGGGGAGTAACGGATTCGCGCCGTCCGCGAGGGCAATTTGCGTGATGTCCCCCAGGCTCCACTCCTGCTGCAGCCAGCCGAACTCTCGGCACAGGTACACCATGCCGCCTGAGGCGATCCACATTTCCTGCAGGCCGTCATCCGGCTCAAAGTCCGTCGCCAGCAGATCGGTTACCGGATTCGCGAATCCCTCCATGATCTCGATGGACTCGAACACGCCCTCGTCATTCACGATCAGCAGGACACAAGACTCGTATGCAACGATGATGTCGAGCCATCCATCCCACCTCATGTCTGCCACCTGGAGCACAACGGGTTCGCCAAAGCCCGGAATAGGCAGCTCGTTTCCCAGCGTGATGCCGCCTTCTCCATCGGGCACGTAAACTCGCAGGCCGTACTGGTCGAGCACTGCGATGTCGGCCGCGCCGTTCCAGTCAAAATCGGAGACTGCGGCTAACGAGGTGCCGCCGCGGCTTTCACCAAACGGCAGCGCAGGACTCGGCGACGATGTTCCGAAGTTCCTGTACAGCGTGTGTGTGCCGGGCTCGCTCCTGGTGACTTCCACGATGTCCGGGGAGTTGTTGCCGTCCCAGTTGCAGGCGACCAGGTCGCTCGTCTCATAGCCCGCCGAGCCGAAAGAGTTGTTGCTGCGGCTGAACCCTCCCGGCGCCGGCATCGCCGGATCAGGCGGGAGGAATACGAAGCTTGATGCCGCGCTGCTCCAGGCGCTCTCGCCCTTCATTGTCTGCGCTACCCGGATTCGCCAGAAGTAGGGATCTCCAGGCTCCAGCATTGGACCCGCATAGCTGACCGCTGGTGTGCGTTGCCCAGCGTTCAACGCACCGGTGGGCACCGGACCGGAAGCCCAGAGAGTGGTGAAGAAGTCGGCGGTCCGGGACACTTCAACGAAGGCATAGTTGACCTGGTCCCCGGCAACGTACTCCGCCGACAGGCTCGGGGGCCACACCGTCACGTTGACCGGGTTGCCTTGAACCTCTTCGGTCCCGACACCCGTACTCACCCGCAGATCCGCACAGGTCCCGGTGGCGGCGACTTCAAATGCTGCAACCTCGGAATACGCACTTGGGATGTTCTGGTCATCCTGAACGGCCGCGCGCCACATGTACGTCGTACCCGGCAACAGAGCGGGCCCGCTGTACGGGATTGCTGGCGTCAAGGACATGTTTGCAGTTGAAGCGATAGCGACGAATCCGCTGTCCCAGAGCACCTCGCTGAATCCCGAATCGGTCGAGAGCTGGACCTTCAACTTCACTGCGGGGGAGGCCGCCCCCGTGGTCAGGTGCCTGACTCTGAAATGAAGATGGGGCGACAGGCCGACGGGTTCATCGTACGCACCGGACCAGCCGGGCGTATCGGACACTCGCAGTTCAACCGGCGCTTGAGGTGCAGCCAGGAGAGGTGCGGCGAGAACGGAAAAGAAGACGATGAGAGAGAGGAACCGGCGAATGGTTGCGTTCACGGCTGCGCCCTTTGATGGCCGTTGTGAAGTGTCAACATCTTGGTTGCATTGCTGAGACGGGGGTGATCCTAGTAAGGGGCAGCACTGTCTCAAGTGCATTAACAATCTATGATGATCTCAATTGAGAGTGCACAAAACACACAACAGATTGACGGCCGGCAATCGCCTTGTTATCAAGCCAGGCCTGTTTGAAGGGGTTCGGAGATGGTTCGTTCCAGCGGACTCAAGCTGCTCATTGCTGTGACTGTGATGGCGGTTGCAGCCGGGGGCGTTTTTACGTTGCTGACGTTGAAGGACTTGGACGATGCGCCGCAGCGCGTGGTCACGGCCGAAGAGCTTGAAGTGGAAACCGAAGAAGCGGACCAGGCTCAGCCGCCAAGATCACCGAGCCTGGATGAACGCCTGAAAGAGAAGTTGGATCAGGCGCAATCCGAAAAAGAGAAGATCGGTGCGATCGAAGATTACGTGAAGGAGCCTTCGGCCCGTTCGGATTCAGCCGTGCTTCGTTCGTCCATGCTGATGGAGGACAGCGCAACGGTTCGAGTGCGCGCGTTTGAGGCCACCAAAGAATTGGCTTTGCGGGAGGATCGATCTGCCCTGATCAACGTGCTCAGCAACGGGGTGGGAAATCCCTATGCGGATGTCCGTCGCGAGAGCATCCGGGCATGCCGGGACCACCCGCACTACGAGCTGATGGATGAGTTGCTGAAGGTTGTGGAACGAGGTGGGGCGGACCGGTCCGTGGCGATCCAGGCTCTGGCTTTCCTGGATGACCCCGAGGCCCAAAAGAAGGTGCTGGAAACCGCGCAGTCAACAGAGCTACCCCGGCCGGACCGCATCCAGGCCATCGCGTTGCTGTCCCGCACGGACCTTGACGAGGGAGTCAGCTACCTGCAGGAACTGGCCACCGGAGACGACCCGGAGCTCCAGAAGTTCGCACTGGAAGCGCTCTCCATCTGGCAAAAGCGAAAAGGAAAGAACTGAGCCGCGCCGTCCAAGCTCGCATGCAGCTATCGCGCAGCGCAACTTGCTTACAATCTCTGACAGCAGCGGCAGCTTCATCCGCTGCCGGACCAAACGCGAACCCGTGACCGGGTAGGGAGATTACGTCCGGTTGAGGGTGCGAGAATTGACGAATCTGCGTTGGGGGCGCAGAGCTCCAAGTGTTGCTTTGACAATGACTCTGTCGAGGGCGAACGAGCGACAGCGATTTACGATCTGTTCTAAGTTTGCAAGTGCGCGCGGGTTGTCTGAATCTGGTTGGTGGCGGCCCAGGCGTTCAGGTCTTGCCGGGTCAATGCCGCGGCCATCAGGCTGGGGAATTGATCGGGCGTGCAGGCGAAGGCCGGTGCGCCCAGGGCGGCGCACCTGGCGGCCGTCGCTTCGTCGAAGAATGGTGCACCCTCGTCGCTCAGGGCCAGCAGGCAGATCATCTGCACGCCCGCGCCGGTAAGGGCGGCGACGCGCTTCAGCATCTCTTCGCGCACGCCGCCCTCGTACAGGTCCGAGATCAGCACCAGCACCGTGTCCTCCGGCCGCCGGATCAGCCCCTGGCAATACGCCAGCGCGCGGTTGATGTCCGTGCCGCCGCCGAGCTGCACGCCGAACAGCAGGTCTACCGGGTCGCTCAGGTCGTCGCTCAGGTCCACCACGTTCGTGTCGAACACCACCATGCGCGTGGTGACGGCCGGTATGGACGCCATCACGGCCCCAAAGATGCCCGAGTACACGACGGAGCTGGCCATGGAGCCGCTCTGGTCCACGCACAGGATTACATCCTTGAGCGAGCTGCGCCGCCGGCCGTAGCCGATTTTGCGCTCGGGCACGATGGTTTTGTGCTCGGGCTGGTAGTGTTTCAGGTTGGCGCGGATGGTGCGATGCCAGTCGATCTCGCGCATGCGCGGCCGATAGTTGCGAACGTGGCGCGCCAGGCTGCCTTGAACGGCATCGCGCATGGGTTCGTGCAGCCTGCGGATCAGCTCGTCCACCACCTTGCGCACCACTTGCCGCGCCGTGTCTTTGGTGCGCGCGGGCATCACGCCCTTGAGGCTGAGCAGGTTGGCGACCAGGTGCACGTCGGCTTCCACCTCGGCGAGCATCTCCGGCTCGAGCAGCATCTGCTGAAGCCCCAGGCGATCCAATGCGTCCTGCTGCATCACCTTCACCACGCTGCCTGGGAAGAACTCGCGGATGTCACCCAGCCAGCGCGCCACGCTGGGGGCGCTGG
This sequence comes from Planctomycetota bacterium, assembly GCA_022071975.1. Taxonomy (GTDB): domain Bacteria; phylum Planctomycetota; class UBA8742; order UBA2392; family UBA2392; genus JACKID01. The sequence continues at coordinate 6,704 of JAJVIO010000087.1, read as the reverse complement.
GCCCCAGGCCGCCCTGGCGCGGCGAGTCGTAGAGCGCCTCCAGGGCCCCGTCCATGGCGGCGTCGCGGCCGGCCAGTTGAAAGCCGGTGCCGTCTTCGTGGCCGCCGAGAACCAGGCGCCAGCGTCGTGCGCGCTCGCTCATGGGGCCTCCTTGATACCGAGCAGCTTTGCCACTACGGGCAGCACCGCATCGGCGCGCGATTCATCGAATCCCGCCGCGGCAACCTTGCGGGCGGGCGCAGCGGCTTCGCGCACGCGTTCACCGATGGAGCGGCGCTCGGCCGGCGCGAAAGTGCTGAAGGTGCGGCGCAGCAGGGGCAGCATTTCCGTGAAAACGTCGGAGGCGAGCGCGGAAACCCACGCGTCAACCAGCGCCCACAGGTTGTCGTCATGCACGAGCACGGAGCCGCTGCCGCTCAGGAAGCCCTCCGCCCACGCCCCGGCTGCAGGCCCGGCGACGGACCGCGAAAGCGCCAGTGACATGCGCCGCGCCGCGACCTCCGCGTCGTCGGCGCCCGCGTCCATGCGCAGGCGCGCGCAACGGCCGCGCACCAGCCCGTGTGTTGTGTCGGTATCGGCGAGCGACTCCAGCGTGTCCAGCCAGAGTGCCCGCTGTTCGGGGTTGTCGAGCAGCGACACAGCGCTGTTCACGCCGTCGATCATCACTACCATTCGGGCGGCCGCCTCGTCGTCCAGGCTGGCGCAGGCGCCGGGCAACGCGATGCATGTGCGCGCGACCACGCCGTCCACGATGCCGCGCAGGGCCTCCACGCTGGCCTGGCGCACGCTGCCGTAGCGCAGCACGCGGGCGAACTCCGGCAGCGAAGCCATCAGCTCGGAAACCTCGCCGCCCACGGCCGCGACGGTGCCGATGCGCTGGATCAGCGCCTGGGCCGCAGCGGGCAAGTCGGCCAGCAGTACGTCGCCGAGGCCGGCTGACAGCTCGGACAACCGGTCGGTCTCGGCGGCGCGGGCGCTGACGCGGTTGCTCGCGGCGGACTCGATGGTGTTGCCCCACACACCGCATTCGATCAGGCGCACCTCGAACTCTGGCTGCCAGCGCACCACCCAGTGCTCTTTGAAGGTGCCCTTGCCGGAGGTGTATCGCGGGTCGCCCCAGGGAATCTCCAGCAGCCGCAGCCGGTGCAGCAGCCTTGACCTGTCAAGATCGATCTCACCGCGCAGGTCGAGGTTCAGCTCGCGGTCGGCAGCGTCCACCTTGACGCGCAGCCGCCTGGCCTGCGCCTTCAGGTCCAGCTGCAATGGTACCTGCGGCGTCTCCTCGGGAACCGCGCCGAGCTTTTCGCCGACAATCATGCGGCGCTCGACCAGGCGCAGCGGCAATCCGTCGCCGAAGCAGTAGATCGCCTGCACGGCCTCGTTCATCTCGTCCAGGCCGGGTTGCGGCCTGCCACGCAGGGCCGACAGCGTCTCAGCGAGGCGCGTCGCCTCGATCACGTGTGCGCTGGAAATGTCCATGCCTTCGTCGCGGAACAGCCGCGCCACCCCGGCCAGCCAGCGGGTAACCGGGTGCGGCGGGCGGCTCCACATGTGCTCGTACCAGCCCGGCGAGCGCACGCCCGCGCCGTAGCCGGAGCCGCTGCACAAGCGGCCGTGGGTGTAGGGGATCCAGGTCGCGCGCACCTTGACCTTGGGCAGGTCCTTCAGCCGGGCATTGTCTTCCCTGGCGGGCGGCATGGCCTTCAGCGCCGGCGCGTGCCAGGCACCGCAGATCACGGCGATCGTCTTGAACTCTTTTTCGGCCGCGCGGATGGCGCGCCGCATATGGGCTTCGCGCAGCTCATTGCGATCGTCCCGCGCGCCGATGCCTGCTTCGCGGGCGGCGCCCATGGCTTCCGTAAGCCCGTCGAACAGGCCCGTCGAGTCGGTGCGTTCCTCGACCATGTGCTCCCACCACAGTTCGCCGTCGCCGTAACCGGCCGCGCGCGCGAGCTCGTTGATCGGGTCCAGCAGGAACTCGGCCGTGTCGACTTCCTTCGGCTGCGCGGGCGGGTTCTGCTGTAATTCTTCGGTCATCGCGAACTGGTTGGCCTGCGGCAGGTCGATGAACCGCGCGGGCAGGTCGTGCTTCAGCGCGTAACGCAGGGCCTGCCACTCGGGCGAGAACTCGGCAAACGGGTAGTACACCGCGGCATCCGGCCGGTCGTCGCGGTGGATCAGGATCGCCACCGGCGGCTGCATGCCGGCGTGGCCGACCAGCGGGATCAGTTCGTCAGCGTCCGGCGGGCCCTCGACCAGCACGCAATCCGGCCGCAGCGACTCCAGCGCCGCAAGCATGCTGCGGGCGGAGCCGGGGCCGTGGTGCCGGATGCCGAGGACGTGCACGCTCATTCACTGACCTCGCGGCAGGCGCGGTAGAGGTCTTTCCAGCCGTCGCGTTCCTTGGCGACGGTCTCGAGGTACTCCTTCCAGACGATGCGGTCCTGCACCGGGTCTTTCACCACCGCGCCCAGCAGCCCCGCGGCGAGGTCAGGCGCGCGCAGCGTGCCGTCGCCGAAGTGCGCGGCCAGCGCGATGCCCTGGTTCACCACCGAGATCGCCTCCGCGGTGCTGAGCGTGCCGCTGGGCGACTTCAGCCTGGTCTTGCCGTCGCTGCTCTTGCCCTCGCGCAGCTCACGGAAGATGGTGACCACGCGGCGGATCTCCTCCAGCGCAGGCTTTTCCATCGGTAACTCGAGCGCGCGGCCGAGGTCCGTCACGCGCTTCTGCACGATCTCGACCTCTTCGTCGGCGGTTGCCGGCACGGGCAGGATCACGGTGTTGAAGCGGCGTTTCAGGGCGCTCGAGAGCTCGTTGACGCCGCGGTCGCGGTTGTTGGCGGTGGCGATCACGTTGAAGCCGCGGGTGGCCTGCACCTGCTCATTGAGCTCGGGAACCGGCATGGTCTTTTCGGACAGGATGGTGATCAGCGCGTCCTGCACGTCGCTGGGGATGCGGGTCAGCTCCTCGACGCGGGCCAGCTTGCCGTCCTGCATGGCGCGCATCACGGGGCTTGAGACCAGCGCTTTCTTGCTCGGGCCCTTGGCCAGCAGCTCGGCGTAGTTCCAGCCGTAGCGGATCGCTTCTTCGCCCGTGCCGGCCGTGCCCTGCACGATCAGCGTGGAGTCGCCCGAGATGGCGGCGGCCAGGTGTTCGGACACCCAGGTCTTTGCCGTACCCGGCACGCCGTACAGCAGCAGGGCGCGGTCCGTGGCCAGGGTGGCGATCGCGATCTCGATGATGCGTTTGTTGCCGATGTACTTGGGGGTGATCTCGACGCCCTTTACCTTGCCGCCCAGCATGTAGGTGCTGACCGCCCATGGCGAAAGCTTCCAGCTTGGTGGGCGGGTGCGGTCGTCGGCCTTGGCCAGCGCGTCGAGTTCTTTCTTGAACTGCTGTTCGGCATGTTCACGCAGTACGGTCACGGTTTCTCCTTGATGGCATCGTGCGCTTCGCGGCGGAAGCGCAGCAGGTCGAGCATGTCGGTGATGACGACGGCGGCGACTTCAAACTTGGCGGAATCAAGCAGCTTCGCCACCTCGGGCGTCACGGCCAGATCCATCAAAGCCGCGATTCGTGGCAGCTCGTGGGCGCGATAGTGGTTGGCGTTCCACCTCTTGAACAAGTCCTGCAGGCGGCCGGCAGCGGCGAGCGTCAATGCGCCTGACCACGGCTGCGGTGCGTACGCCGGCCAGTCCAGCACGTCCACCCCGTCCAGCCTGGCTAACATCTCCTGCATCGTGTCGGCCGGCAACGCGCGCAGCAAGGCGTTCGTGACGTCGCGAAACTGCGGGCCGACTGGCAGACGCAGCAGCGTGCTGCACCACTCCTCGTCGCGATGCAATGCTGCGGCACGCGACCAGCCGAAGCGCAAGGCGAGCGCCCAGTCGGTCTCGCCAGCCTGCTTGAGCAGCTTCTCAGGCGTGAGTTTGTCGCGGCACCATTCGCCCGGCGGCACACACGCGATCATGCCCGCGAGCCATGCGGCCTTGTCCCCGAAGTCGCTGTAGGGAAGTGACTTTTCGATCGCGTCGCGCTCCATCGACTTGTCGAATGTCGCGGGCAGCGTGATCTCGATGCGGCCCTTCTTGTCAATCTTCAGCAGCGGCTTGAGACGCTCGCGCATTCGCTGCACGAAGCGGCTTTGCGGCAGCGTTGCCAGCAGCGCCGCCGCTTCGGCGCGCACTTCCTTGCGCCGGTCATCGAGCGCTGATTCGAGAAATGGCTCGTCGCTCATGCTTACGCCGCCGGCCAATGCGGCCAGTAGCACGCTGCGGGTCCTGGCGTCCTCCTGCTCCCAGACGGCTGCCAGCGCTTCACGGGCGGCGTCCACGTCGCGGGTGCGGAATTCGCGAAGCCAAAGCGCGCGCTCGGGCAGCGTGCCATCGGTCCACGTGGTGGGGGACTCGGGGGCATAGAGCCTGGACCAGTTCGTGTTCCGGCCGCCGAGCCAGCGGCCGACTTCACCGCATACATGCAGGTACGAGTCGCGCCCAACCTCAGCTGCCAGTGCTTTGTCCAGCAGTGGTGGCACCTGCACCTCCGGCATGCGCAGGCCGGCGACGTCCAAAGCTGTAACAAATTCGGGCAGGGCGATGTCGAAGCGGCCTCCGAGCATTGTCGCGAGATAGCGTCGGGCGGCGTCGCCACAGGGCGCGCGTGAGTCAGCGGGGCACGGCGCGGCAGGCGGTTTCCCGGTGGGCGGCAGGCGGCCCGCGTGGGCGTGCATGCTGGCAAGCGCCGCTGCATCGAGCCAGCGGGCCTCGACTTGATCAGAGGAAATGCCGGCCACGGCCGCAGCCAGCGCGCCGCTCGCGGCGGGCAGCTCGGGGCGGCCGCGCTCCAGGCCCAGCAGGGCGGCCTTGGCGACTTGCTCGCGCATATGCACGCTCATGCCAGCCTCACGAACTCGCCGCGCGCGCTGGCGGAAAGGGGCGCCAGCGCCCGGCCGTCCCATTCGCCGAACAGCGTCACCGGGCCGCCGCGGCTGAAGGCAAGCAGCTTCCAGCCGTCGAACGAGGCTGCAACCGGCAGCCAGCATTCGTCGGCGGTGTGCACGCGCCAAGCGCCGTTGTCCAAAGCGGGAATCGCGTCGGCCAGCAGCACGGGAAACTGCTCGATCCACGGCAGGGCCGACAGCGCGGCCGCATAGTCGCCCGTGACCTGCGTAGCGGTGCGGCCGGCGGGGAGGACCGGCAACTCGGCTGATTCGGTGTCGCGCTGCCGGAACATCGCCCGCAGGGGGTACGCGCCGGGATAGAAACACAGCTCGCCGGAAAGCACGGTGCCCGGCACCAGGCTGACGTCCAGGGGCTGCTGGCCGGCGGCGAAGTGCAGCGACAGCGCCATGCGCCCCGTCTTTTCGCCGCGCATCCACGTGCGCTGCACGCGCAGCTTGTCTTCGTGTGTCAGGCTCTGGCCAAGCACCTGCCAGATGTCCGACACGGGCGGCTGCTGCAGGACCTCTTCGCGCGGCGTGTTCCAGCCGACCTGCGTGCGCACGTCGGCCTGCATCCCGGGCGGCAGCGTCTCGATGTTCTCGAATGCGCGCACCACCAGGTGGATGCGTGCCACGCCATCGAGAAGGCGCTCGTGCCAGTTTTCGGCGGCCGCCGCGCCGGCCAGCTCATGCACCATGCGCGCCAGCCCGGGCGCCTGCGCGTCGACCAGGGCTGCGGCTGTGCGGTCCCAGTAGCCGTATCCCTCGCTGCGAATCGCGTTCAGGCCACGCCGCATGATGTCGGCGAGCTGCAGCTTGAGCCGCGCGAGGCCGGCGGTGACCCTGTCTTCGCGCCTGGCCGCGCGCTTTTCCTGCGCGGCCTTGTCGACGACCTCGGCCTTGGGCTGTGCGGCCTTTTCCGCGCGCTTGGCGCGGCCTTGCAGCCACTCCTCGACCCACGGGGGCGGCTCGCCCTTGGGGAACCTGTCGCCGGCCTCCGCGTACATAAGGAAGAGACCCATCGAATGCTTGCAGGGGAACTTGCGCGACGGGCATGAACACTTGAAGGCCGGGCCCTGCAGGTCGATGCGCACCTGGTAGGGGTTCTTGCCGCTGCCCTGGCACTCGCCCCACAGCGCCGCGTCGGTGCAGCCGCGGGAGGGCCACTTGGCCGGCGAGGCCAGCTTGCGCCCGTCGCCCGCAACCTGGGCATCCGGCGCCAAAGCCATCACCTGTTCCACGCTCCACGACATTGCCCGCCCCTGTGTCGCAGATACTAGCTGTGATGCACCGAAACGGAACCACCATCAGTTCGTCTGGAGTATGTTCGTAACCGTCCAACTCGGGGCAGGTCAACCGGGAGCTGTCCTGCATCTGTGTCCCAGGGCGACGCTCTGCTGGCTGGTATTAGGGTGCCGGTGGAAAACGTCTTGTACAGTGGGCGGGGAAATTCTTGAACTATCGACCGGCTGCTCAAGTATCAGCTGGCCGATGGTGGAAAAAGAGGCCGGAGCAGAAGTGGGTCGATGGTTCACGAAAACGGTCAAAAATAAAATGTACAATAACCTGTACCGGAGGCTTTTCGCCCTTGACGGGTCAATAGCGATGTCATGGAAGTGGCTCTGCTGGCTGGAAAGATGGCGTGCCCGGGAGGACTCGAACCTCCGACCGGCTGCTTAGAAGGCAGCTGCTCTATCCGGCTGAGCTACGGGCACGTGTGTTTCTATCTTCCCCGCGCTTATTGACGTGTCAAGGGTGGGTCTTC
>JAJVIO010000074.1 GCA_022071975.1 Planctomycetota bacterium | reverse complement strand
AGGCGACGCCCGCGCCTCCCTGCTGCGGCGCGAGCTGGGGCACCTGGGCAACGCCGCCGAGCGCGCCCGCGCCGGCCATCGCCACGCCGACGAGGCGGAGCTGTGCGCCAGGCTGATCGCCCATGAGCAGGTCGCCCCGCTTCCTTTAGTACAGGCGCGCCTGCAGCTGGCCGACGCGTGCAAGCACCTGGGCCGAACGCTCGACTCCCTGCAGGCGGCGCGCCAGGCGCTGCACGAGGCCGAGCAACTGGGCGAGCCCTCGTTGCAGGTCGCGGCGCTGCGCGCGCAGGCCGGCGCCCAGGAAACCATGGGGCAGTACGAGCAAGCGGCCGAAACCCTGGCCGAGGCGCTCCAACGCCTTGGCCCAAGCGGCGCTCCCGCCCTGCGCTGCGAGCTCAGCCTTGCCGCCGCCACCATTGACCATGCCGCGGGCGAACACGCGCGCGCGGAGGCCCGGGTGCGCGAGACGTGCCGGAAAGCTCGTGAACTGGGCCTGTCGAACCTTGAACTCAAGGGCCTGCAACTGCTGGGGGCGGTACTGCTCGGCCGCCGGTGCTTTGAGGAGTCCATCGCCACCAGCAGGCAGGCGCTCAAGCTGCTGGAGCAGGCAGGGGACCAGGCCGGCCAGGCGATTGCGCTCACCAACATGGGAGCGTGCCTGCAACTCACGGACGATGCGCCCGCGGCCCGTGACGTCTATCTGCGCGCGCTGAAGCTGGCCGAAGCTTCCGGCAGCCGGCGCGGGCAGGCGGTGCTGCTGAACAACCTGGGCACGCTGAGCGACAGGCAAGACCCGGCCTTTGCCGAACGCTGTTACATCGGCGCCATCGAGGCCGCCCGCGAGGTCAGCGACCCGCGCCGCGAGCTGTTCGCTCTCAACGGCCTGTCCTATGTCTACCTGCGCACCGGGCGCTGGGACGCCGCCGTGGACTGCGCCGAGCAGGCCATCCGCCTGGGAGAACGCAGCGGCCGCCCCGAACTGGCGGCCGTGGCGCTGCTGAACCGCGGGCACATCCGCGCGCAGCGCGGCGACGCGGAAGGGGCGCGGCAGGACCTGCTGCCGGCGCTGCAGGTCTTCGAGAACGCCGGGCACTGGGAGCGCGCGCTCAAGTGCTGCATCAACCTCAATGAGGTCGCGGTCGCCAGGAACGACATGCCGGAAGCCCGCCGCTGGAAGGACCACGCCGATCGCATCTCGCGCGACAGCGGCATCCCGCTTTCCGGCCCGCTGCAAGGATGAGCCCGGGTCGCGCGCCGACGGCCTGCCCGTTAGCATGGCCGCACGATGCGCGACGGACCCTCCGACAATCTCGCGGCGGAAACCGCCTACCTGTTCCGCCACGCCCTGCTGCGCGACGCGGCCTACGAACTACAGCCGCCCACGGACCGCGCACGCCTGCACGCCCTGGCCCTGCGGCTGATCGAGCTGCTGCACGGCGGTCCGGCGCCGGATCCAGGACCGCCGGCCTTCGGCGGCCTGAAGCCGCCCGCGGCCCACGCAACGGATGCGGTGTCGCTGGACCTCGCGCGCCATGCCGAGCTGGCGGCAGGCGCCGATGCACGTTACGAGCAATCCGCCGCGCGTTACCTGCACCGCGCCGCGGCGCTCGCGCACACCAGCTTCCGATTCCGTGAGGCGGCGGGGCTGTGGAGACGGCTTGCCAGCAGGTTGACGGGAGTGACTCGACTGGCTGCCATCTTCAGGCAAGGCGAAGCCGCCCAAGATGCAGGCTTGGCAGCCGAGGCCAGTGCGTCTTTCGGCCACGTGATGCAAGCGGCCCGCGACGCCGACAACCCGATGGTTGAAGGCCTCGCCTTGAGCGGCCTGGCGACGGTCATGCTGGCGCAGGGCAACCTTGCCGACGCGGAACCGGACATGCGCCGTGCCATCGAACTGCTGAGGTCTTGCGACGAGCCGCGCGCCCTGGCCAAGGCCCTGTCGAACCTGGCGAACCTGCTTGGACACAGCGGCCGCGTAGAAGAAGCCGAGTCTGCCTGGGGCACAGCACTTGAGTTGCTCAACGCGGCTGACGACATCGAAGCGACGGCGGCGGTGCTCAACAACCTGGCAGGCCTGTTCAACGGGCGCGGGGAAGTTGCACGCGCCGAAGAGCTGTACATGCGGGCACTCGAGATACACCGCGAACACGGCCGTCCGCACTCGGTGGCGCTGGTGCGCCTGAACCTCGCGAACCTCTATTCCCATACGGGGCGCGAGGAGCAGGCAGAAACCATGCTGCGCGATGTGCTGGAAGTGACGCGCAAGGTCGGCAACCTCAGGCTGGAAGGGGGGGCGCGCTCCAACCTGGCGGCCGTGCTGGCCAATACTGGGCAATACGCGGAGGCAGAGACGCTGCTGCAGCAGGCGACTGCAATTTACCGCGAATTGGCTGATCGCAGGATGGAGGCAGTTGCGCTGGCCGCGATGATGTCGATTTACCAGAATAGCCGTCGCTACAGCATGGCGCTGGAAGTCGGCCGGCGCGCCCTGGAAATCAGTCGGCAGCAGGGCGTGCCTGCCACCGAGTCGGTGCTGCTTTACAATCTGGCTTCCGTGGCCGTGGACGAGAAACGCTACGACGAAGCGCTCGGCCAGTTCGAGCAGGCCATTGCGATCCAGCGCGCAATCCGGCGCCGAGAGAGCCTGGGCAACACTCTGTGCAACTACATGCACGCGTTGCTCTGCGTCGGTCGGCACGAAGACGCTCGCCGTGCGTGGCTGGAAGGGTCCACACTCCTGTACGAAGTCGGCGACACGCGAGCCCTCAAGCAGAAAACCCGCACCATGGAGCAGCTCTGCGCCGCGCGAGGCATCCAGCCGTTCCCGGTTGTGTCCGGGGCGGATGATTGATGGCCGCGCTGCGGATATAAGGACCGCATGCCCGAGTTGCTGACGGAAGCTGAACGCCAGGCACTGTTCCCGGTTACTCGGGAGTGGGCGTATCTGGATAACGCACGGCGCGGGGCGATCAGCGCTCCGGCTGCCGCCGCCGCGATCCGCTACATCGAAGGCCTGCGCGACGGCGGTGTCACCGCGTGGCCCGAGTGGCAGCGCGTGTGGGATGACACCAACGCGGCCTTCGCGCGCTTCATCGGCGCCGACGCCAGCGAGATCCAGTTCCTGGTCAACGCCACGGAAGCCTTCGCCCGCGTCACTCTGGGCATCGACTGGAAGCCCGGCGACCACGCCGTCGTCCCCGCCCGCGACTACCCGGGCGTGGTGCGCCCGCTGCTGGACCTGCGCCGCCGCGGCGTCGAAGTCACCCTGGTGCCTGACCGCGACGACGGCTTGCGCCCCGTATCGGATCTGCTGGACGCCATCCGGCCTCACACGCGGCTGGTGGCCGCCAGCTGGGTGGACTTCCGCACGGGCTGGAAGCTGGACGCGCATGCCCTGGCGCGGGGCTGCAGGCAGCGCGGCGTGTTGAGCTTCATCGACGCCGTGCAGGCCGTGGGGGCGATGCCTGTGGAGATGCGCGAGCTGGGCTGCGATTTCGCGACCTTCGCGATCCGCAAGTACCTGTGCGGCCTCGACACCTTGGGCGCGCTGTACGTGCGGCGCGAGTCGCTGGGCGCGCTGACGCCTCACACGCTGGGCCTGTTCAGCGTGGAGAACCCTTTCGACTTCGAGCGCATCGAGCAACCGCTTGCGCCCGGCAGCAAGCGCTTCGCGCTGGGCACGCCGGCCATGGTGCAGGTCTATTCGCTGCAGTCGGTGCTGGAGCTGTATGCCCGCCACGACGTGTTCGGCCGCGTGTCCGAGATCGCCACCGAGACGCGCGAACGCGCCAGGCAGGCGGGTTTCAGGCTGCTGTCGGAGAGCTGGCCCGGGGCCAACCTGAGCCAGATCGTGGTCCTGAAACGCGAGGGCAAGCTGGCCGACGAAGGCCTGCAGCGGCGGCTGGAGGCCGCAAAAGTGGCGGCATCGGCGAGGCAGGGAATCTTGCGCATCGCGCCCCACTGGTATAACAATGGCCGGGACATAGAGCGGCTGTTCGCCGCCCTGTGAGCCCGGAAGTTCAAAGTCCGAAGTCAGAAGTTCGAAGTGATTCTGCGAGGGAACTTCAACCTTCCCACTTCTTCCTTTTGACTTCCGCGAGAGCGGCCATGCCTACCATCGAAGAACTGATCACGCGTGAGCGGGAGCGCCAGACCCACTCGATCAACCTGATCGCCAGCGAGAACTTCGTCAGCGACTACGTGAAGCGGACCATGGGCACCGTCTTCACCAACAAGTACGCCGAGGGCTACCCCGGCAAGCGTTGGTACGGCGGCTGCGAGTTCACCGACCAGGTCGAACAGCACGCCATCGACCTCGCCAAGGAACTGTTCAAGGCCGAGCACGCCAACGTGCAGCCGCACAGCGGCACGCAGGCGAACCTGGCCGCCTACCTGGCGATGATCAAGCCGGGCGACAAAGTGCTGGCCTTCAAGCTCGAGCACGGCGGCCACCTCAGCCACGGCGCGCCCTTCAACGCCTCGGGCAAGTACTACAAGTTCGTCCACTACGGCGTGAACCGCGACACCGGCCTGATCGACATGGACGAATACGCCGCCCTGCTGAAAGAGCACGGCGACATCAAGCTGGTGGTGACCGGCGCCAGCAGCTACCCGCGCGCCATCGACTTCGCGCGCATGGCCAAGCTGGCGCGCGAGCATGGCGCCCTGTTCATGGCCGACGTCGCGCACATTTCAGGCCTGGTGGCGGCCGGCGAACACCAGAGCCCGGTGCCGGTGGCGGATGTGGTCACCATGAGCACGCACAAGACGATCCGCGGCCCGCGCGGCGGGATGATCGTGTGCAGCGGCAAGTACGCCAGCAAGATCGACCGCGGCGTGTTCCCCGGCTGCCAGGGCGGCCCGCTGGTCCACATCATCGCGGCCAAGGCGGCGATGCTGGAGGAAGCGCTGAAGCCCGAGTTCAAACAGTACATCCGGCAGGTGATCAAGAACGCGCAGGCCATGGCGAAAGCCTTCCAGCAGCTGGACGGCAAGAAGTACCGCGTGCTAACCGGCGGGACGGACAACCACATGGTGATGGTGGACATCAGCGGCACGGGCAAGAACGGCATCCAGATCGAGCGCCTGCTGGGCGAGCAGTCGATCTACGTGAACAAGAACTTCATCCCGTACGACCCGCTGCCGGTGACCGAGACCAGCGGCATCCGCGTAGGCAGCCCGCTGCTGACCACGCTCGGCGCCAAAGAGGCCGACATGGTCCAGGTCGTGCAACTGATCGACAAGGCGATCCGCGGCGACAAGGTAACCGCCGAAGTCCACAAGTTCATGCAGGACCTGATGGCAAGATAGCGCAGTGGCAAGCAACAGTGGCATGCGCTTCCAGCGCATGAGTAGTTCCACGCGCTTCCAGCGCGTGGCCCGCCATGGCCTGGAAGGCCGTGCCACTACTCTGTTTTGGGTTTGACGCTGGCTGTGTGTAGAATGGTCTTTCCGGGCTCGGCCTTTACGGGGATCACTATGTCCTCGTGGCCCTCGATGGTGATCACCACCTTGGCGACTTCGGGCGACAGGTTCAGTAGCCAGGCCTCGCAGCCGCCTTGCGCGCGGCTCTCCATCAGGTTGAACAGTCGCTTGCCGGGCGCGATCACGTTCACCTCTTTGCCGTTTGCGTCGAAGTACGCGGACTTGGCTTTCAGCTGCACCAGGCGGTTCGCGTCGATGTTCTCGAGGGTCAGCTTCAGCAGCGCCGCGGCGCTGGGTGTGACGGTCAGCCTGGTGGTCTGGCCGCGCTTGATTTCCACGCCGTTTTCAATCACCGGCTGCAGGCCGTAGGCGCTGACCACCACCTTGTACTTGCCGGAGGGCACACCGCGCACGCCCTGGTTGCCGCGTCGGCCGCGCCAGTCGTTGATGTCTGCTCGGCCATTTATCTCGCCGAACGCGAACGTGGGGTCCACCGGCAGCACTTCTTCCTCCATGGCGTCAAAGAACTGCACACGCCAGTTCGAGTACGGCTGTCCGCCGAGCGCGGGATTACCTTCCACGCGCAGCTCCAGTGTGCCGAAGTCTTCGTTCATCTTCAGCTTCGCTTCCTGCGCAGCGCTGGTGTCTACCAGTTGCTGGGCGCACGCGAGCAGCCCGCCCTGGCGGTCCCAGGTCGTGGCGACGACCAGGTACTCGCCCTCCTCCAGGCCCACGAACGCGACCTTGCCGGCCGCGTCCGGGCGACTCTCAAGATGCCGAAAGGGCGCGTCGAAGTTCTCGAGTTGCGCCTTGGGGATCAGCTTGACGGTCGTCATCCCGGGCTCGGCGCTCTGGGTCAACTCCAGCGCCACCATGAACGACTTGATCTCAAACTCCACCTCAAAGCTCTGTTCCGGCGGCGTGTCCACCTTGATCTCGCGGGTCAGCTCGATGCTCTGATGCGGACTGATCCGCACGCTGGTGATCACCAGGTAGTCGCCGGCCGGCACGCGCGGGTACAGCAGGCCGTCGGCAACCTGCTTTCCCTGGTAGTAGTCCCAGCCGTGGGAGGGGACGATCTTCGGGCGCAGCACGGGCTGTTCGATGCCAACGCCTTCCGGCAGCTTGATCTTCAGGGTGACCCAGATGGCGTTGCGGTCGTGCAGCTCAATGGCCAGCTCGCTGCGCTGGCCGTAGCGCAGTTCCGTGCCGTCGCCCTTGAAGCGGCGCAGGTTATTGCCCCACTCCCAGTCCTGCCCGTTGGGGCGCCCGATGTATTCCATTTCGCGCTCGGTCAGCACGTAAGCCTGTCCCATGTTCTTGAACTCGTGCACGCAGGTACCATCCTTGCCGGTGGTTGCCTCGACGACTTCGACGGATCGGTTCCAGCCGCTGGTCAGGAAGTACAGCTTGACGTCGGCGGCGGGCTTGCCGTCGCGGGTGACGGTTACGGCCATGACCGGCGGCTGGGGCGTCAACTCCAGGCTGGTGGATTTACCTTTTTCGATTTCGACGTTGTCCTGCTTCAGCCAGCCCAGGTTGCCGGCGAAGGCGAGCACCAGGTAGGCGCCGGGCGCCAGTGCCTCGATCTGTTGGACTTCGCTCCATCTGCGTTCCGGGACGTACACGCCACCCTTGCTGCTGTCGATGCGCAGGTTCTGCCATTCTTCGGGCTTCAGTGCGGCCAACGTCTTGTAGTAGGTCGAGTCGCAGCGCACGGCAAAGAGCTGAAATCCGTCCAACCGGTTGTCCGCGTCCAGACGCACACTCACCTGCAGCGCGCCGCCCTCGGACAGCGTCACCGTCACCGGCTCCTTGACCGGTAGCTCCACCTCGACCTCCGTTCGGGCATGGCCCTTGGCCTGCACGATCACCAGCCACCTGCCGCGCCGCAGGCCGGTGATGGTGGTGCGCTCGGCCGTGAGACTGGCTGAGCGCTCGAACTTGCGATCACCGTTGGGCGGAAACACTCCGTCGAGCATGCGTGCGGTGACGCCGTAGCTTTCGATGCCGGCAGCGCCATCGCTGAGTGCGATCACGTCCAGCGAGATCATCGGGTCGATCTTCAGGTCGCCCAGGTCGGAGACTTCCCCGGCTTTGACACTGAGCTTGTGGTGAGTTTCCCAGAAGTCGTTGCGGCGCAGCACCAGGGTGAACTCGCCTTCCACGATGCCGCTGATCTCGCCGGCGCCGTCGGTCAGCGGCAGGTTGCGCCAGTACTGATTGCCCTGCAGTGTGCACTGGGCGTCGACCGGTGTGTCGTTCTCGCTGTTGACCACGCGCAGTTTCAGCGAGCCGCCGGGCGCCACGATCAGGACGCCCAGGTCGTTGTCTCCATCGCGCAGGTCGATGTCGCGTGCGGCCTTGGAAGTGATCGAGAAGGCCAGCTTGCCGCCCAGGGGTGTCAACGCGTAGCGCCCCGCAAGCAGCGTCTCATCCGACAGCTTGAACTCGCCCCTGGCGTCGGTCTTGAGAGTCCAGCTCCTGGCTTCCTGCGCAAACTCGAACTGCTGACGGCCGTGCCCGTCCCTGGCCGGCACCAGCCGCCTGGTCTGCACCCAGGTGGAAAGCTGCAGCTCGAGATCCGCGACCGGCGAGCGGTCACTCAGGTTGATCACGCTGCCGCGCACGGCGACCACCGGGGTCAGCTGGTTGAACACCGACTGCGACTCCTCGCCGGCCGTCAACACCACAGTGACGCTGAGGGTCTTGAAACCCTCGTACCGCGCAACCAGCTTCGCGTGGCAGTACTCGGCCTCGATCTGCTGCTTGTCGCGCCAGATGCTGCGGGTGGGGCGCACGCCCTCGCCCTCGAGGCTGAATTCGACTTTCAGGCGCAGGGCGCCGCTTTTGTCGGTCTCGCCTTCGCCGCTGACCACCGCCTTGGCGTACTTGCCCTTGGCCTCCTCGGTGACGGCGAGGCTTTCGGCATCCTGATGGCCCCACAGCGGGTCGGCCTCGACCGTGACCTTGATGCCGGAGTGGGCGGTCATGCCCTGCAGCTGGAGGTTGCAGAACACCGAGGTTTCGTGCGCGCACAGGGGCGCGGCCAGCACTGCAAGCAGGATCAAGAGTCGGGCCATGGGAACCTCCGGGAACCTTGAGATGAAGCGATCGCGATAGTAGTCAACAAAGCGCGACAGGTCCAACGAAACGTGCGACGCCGCGGCAAGCCGCGGCGTCGCGCTTGAGGCCTGATGCCGGCCCTACAGCGTGTAGGTGCGCCAGGTGCCGCGCACTATGTTCGCGGATTCGCCGTAGGCCTTCATGAAGTAGGGCGGCGTGGTGGACTTCAGCCGGTAGTCCGTGTCGTAGTTGCGGCGGTCGAAGTTGCTGGCCAGCGCGGTGCTGGGGTAGTCGCCGTTGATGATGCCGCCGCACACCCACAACTCGCGGCTGGTGCCTGGGCCGATCGCGCCTCGCGCCGCCTTGTCAACGCCCATGTAGACACCGTCCAGGCTGTACTGGTTGACGTGGTGGCCGATGTCGGGCGGGTCGCGGCTGGGGTCGTCCGTCACGTCGGCATAGTCGGGCAGCGGGGTCCACAGGATGGTCTCGAAGGTGATGTTCTGGTTGGACAGCACCCCCAGCATTTCGCGATACGCGAGCGCGCCTACGCTGGTCTTTTCCGTGAAGCGACGCAGGTCCGGGTTGTCCAGCAGGGTCTGGTAGCTGATGTTGTTCACCACGCGCAGGTTGTGCTCGCAGGCCACGGTCACGCGCTTGTAGTCCAGCACGCCCCACAGGTCGAGTTCATTGTGGCTGGCATAGTTGGCGGTCGGGGTGGTCGCGCCCCAGCTGTCCACGCCCACCGGCGCGCGGTCGCTGTCGATGTAGATCACGCTGTTGTCCGGGATCTGCAGCGTTTCCGTGCGCACTTCGTAGTGGTTCGGGTTGTAGTTCGTCCCGGTTCCCGTGAAGCGGTACTCGAAGGTGCGCACGAACTGCTGTCCAACCAGACGGATGGAAATGGTGTTTGCGTAGAACAGAGTGCCGCTGGCCTCGGCCGCGGTGCGCATCGGCGCCAGCCCGTAAGCCTCGGGCGGGATGGTCACGATCGGTGCGAACTCGGTGAAGCCGTGCTTGAAGTTGTAGACGTAGTCCACGTAGTTCAGCACGCGCTCGCTGCTGTCCACGCTGCCGAAGAACTCGATGCCCGGCTGGTTCGCCAGGTTGATGCTGCCACGCGCGTAGAAGTCACCCACGCACTTGAAGTAGCTGCCGATGAACGTGGTGTTCTGCGAGCCGAAGAACAGTGCGTAGTCGGCAAAGTTGGCCGCCTGGATTTTGTATTCAACCACCCGGTTGCGGTCGAAGGCCCCGTATGCAATGCCGCGCAGACGCGCGTGCGTCACGCCCGGGTAGCCCAGCGGCATGGCCTGCACCTGCACGGTAAGGCCGTTGACTTCAAGGGGGCCGCCGATGTCATTCCAGCCAGTGGTGGGCAGCAGGGCCGACCAGTCATCCTGGACGCCCGGCACAAGGGTGAAACGCCCGCGCATGGACTCGAGCCCGGCCTCGGCGGCGATCAGCAGGCGCACGTCATAACTGGCGCGCACCATGCCGATGCGCGTGAGCGTGGACATGGACAGCAAGGCCATGCCCGCCACGGCGATGACGACAAACAGCAGCAGCGCCGCTTCCAGCACGCTGCCACGGCGGGTGTTGTACGGGTTGCTTTGCACGGTTGACCTCCGTTTCAGGCTGCCTGCTGGGCTCCCATTGAAGTAAAAACGCCGCAATTGCACCGACTCATCCATGGCTGGGACAAGGAGGACCGTGACTTCAGTAATTGGGTGTTTCAGCGCAAAGGGCGGGTCGACATCGCCTGCACGGCCTTGGCGATGCGGCGGGTGCGGGTTTCGGGCCGTTTGGCTTCTTCGATCGCTTCGACGTGTTCGCGCTGGTGGCTGTAGCTTAGTTGCTGCCACTGGGCCCAGGCCTTGCCGGCTTTCAGCGCTTTCACCAGGTCGGCGGGCGGCTTCACTTCGCGCTTCTCGGTGTCGAGCTCAAGCGTCACGCGCACCACCTGGCCGCCCTGCACGCCCGCGGCCTCACGGTTGCTGCGGCGCAGGGGGATGAAGGTCTGTCCGCCCATGCGCGCAATGGTGCTGCGGAAGGTGTAGCTGTTGAGGGTGACCTTCACCGGCGCGCGGACTTTGCCGAACACCGGCTTGGGATCAAACGGAACCTCAATGGCGCACATGGACGAGTCATCGTCCGAGATGATGGTGGTGGTGTAGTTCCGCACCGTCACGACTTAAAGGATAGCAGCAGAGGACTGTCCCCGCAGCCCGCACACCGAAGCCTTTGCGAAGGCGGGCTAGGGACTGTCCCCAGCCGCACGAAGCGGGCTAAAAGCCCGCGTCCCGGGGGCCCCGCCGGACCTGCATCCACTATTCCCGTCCTCGCTCAAACGCCGAATCATCTGCGCCGGCAAGCCTCACCGGGCGCGAACCGTTTAGTTCAATCTGCCAGACTTCGACAAACAATGTGCTGTCGTCGGGGCTGACCATCCAACCGGCCGCCAGGCCGTTCGATGTGTGACGCATACGTCCGCCCAGGCGCGTTCGCAGCCACTCAAGTGCTTGCTGTTCGCTGGCGAAGTCGCGTGTGCCTTCCTTGTAATCAAGATGCATTCCCGGCCCCGTGGCACTGCGATAGTAGACGACGAAGTGGTCTTCGTTGTCATACTTCAGCCGGAACGTGTAGCTTTGTCCGGAGCTCTCGACCGTGCGGCGTGAAGGAGTCTTCGCGCCAATCCTCAAAAATTCGCTGCCAAGCTGGACGCTGAGGGTTTCACCGTCTAGTGCAACGTTCTGGAAAGCGCGAGTCGAATGGTCCTCCCACCACTCGCGCCGACGCTCCTCATATTGCGCAAACAGATCGGCATCGGTGGGCTTGTCGATCAGCGGCGGCTGGGTGAACGGCAGCAGCGCCGCCAGTGCCAGGATGGAACCGATTGCCAGCGCCCACAAATCCTTGTGCGCCGGTGCATCCAGATGTGGCCTGCGAAGCTCTAAAGGAAGCGGACGACGCGGTTTTCGGCTGGCGAAACCAAAGCCAAGGTGGACCAGGGCCCACGCGATCACCAGCGGCCCCGCCAGGATCGCCAGGCAGCTGGTGCTGGTCACAATGCTCATGTGCGCGGCCTCAATCTCCGTGCGGCGCACCCCACCCATCAGGTCCAGCACGTTCCATGGCGAAAGCCAGAGCGCCACGGACATCACCACGTAGCCGTAAATCAGCACCAACGCCGTTGCGGCGAAAGGCCTGCGCCCGGTAAGGACCTGGGCCACGCGGATCATGATGAACACGCGCCACGCGGATACGATGGCCAGCAGCGCGTAGTTGGCCTTGACGGCGTCGGCCGGCTCCATGAAACGCTCTACGGGAATAGCGTACAGCCAGGCGATCGGCGCCGTCATCCAGAACAGGCCGAGGAATACCCGGTAGCCGCCGATGAACGGCGCAGCGCTGCCGCTGGCGATTCGGGCAGCCAGCCACAGTACGCACCACAGCAGGAAGGACGAAACCAGCGAGGCGCCCAGCGGCACCAGCATGATCCAGGGCCGGTGGGGGATGTATTCGGCATCGTACTCGCGCGCGAATGCGGCGCTGAACACGAACAGCAGGCCGATCCACAGCGCGTGCTTCGAGCGCGCCAGGGTCAGGATCGCGTCGCGGCTTCCGATCAGGTAGCTGCCGAGCGTGGCTACTCCCGCACGTTCAGCGGGCTGCGCAGGACCCTCCTGCGGATCTGCGCCCGGCGCCGGCTCATCGGCTTGGCGTAAACCGTGGACACCAACCTGCTGAAGCCCTTCAGCAGGTCGCCGGGGGTCAGGTGGATGGGCTGGTACGTCACCTCGAACAGGTTGTGGTGCTTCCATGTGCGGTCCTTCAGCAGTCGGCCTTGCTCCGCCAAACGCCGGCGCAGGGCGGTGCCGGGGAAGGGCGTCTGCAGTGTCAGTTGTACTTCGGCGCTGGGCCAGTCCTGCAGCAACTCGCCCAGCGCGTCGATGGACTGCTCCGTCTCGCCGTCTGCGCCTACCACGAAGCAGGCATTCACAGGCAATCCCTGCGCCTGGATGCGCTCAACGGCCTCGCGCATGCGCGCCAGCCCTGCGGCCTTGGGCCCCATGCCCGTGTATTCGCGCACTGGCGACTCAATGCCCACCAGCACCTGAGCGCAGCCGGCCTCGGCCATGTCGGCCGCGAGGGTGGGGTGGTCGGCGATGCGGTGGTCGCACTCGGTGAACCAGGGCAGGCCCGCGTCTTTCAGCGCCTGCAGCAGCGGAGCATGGTCGCGCGCGCCGGCGAAGGTGTTGTCGTCGGCCAGCTCGATCACCGCACGCGGGTCCAGCGCCTTGATGGCCGCCAGTTCGGCGCGGATGTGATCGATCGGCTTCTCGCGGAACGGCCCCAGCAAGCGGCTTGCGGCGCAGAACTCGCAGGCCAGGGGGCAGCCGCGCGCGGTCTGCAGCGTGTAGCGACGGCGCTTGCCGGGTGGCAACAGGTCCCAGCGCGGTAATCTTGACGCGTCAAGGTTGAATCAGTCGCCGCGAAACTCGCCACCGAGCTCGCCGCGTTCCGCGGCCCGCAATACGGCGGGCCATGCGCTTTCGCCGTCGCCGACCACGACCACATCGGCGTGCCGCAGAACTTCAGCGGGCATCGCGGTGGCGTGCAGGCCGCCGATCACCATGGCGATACCCCGCCCGCGCAGGGCGGCGCACAAGGCGTAGGCTTCCTCGATGCTGGCGGTCAGAGCCGAAATCGCGACCAGCGCCGGGCGCTCCGCCGCGATACGCTCAACCAGTTCTTGGTCGAAGCCGGGCGCTTCATGGTATGACTGGCTCCAGTGCCCCGGCGTGTGCGCGGCCACGGTCAGCAGCCCCAGGGAGGGCAGGGCGGCTATCGCCTCGCCGCGCCGGCGCAGGCCGGGCAGCGACAGCCCAAGCGCACGCAACTCCGGGTCAACCACCCGCAAGCCCGTGAACGCAACCAATGCGACGTGAGGCATGCGCTACCTTACCGAGCCGTGGCCAGCTCGTGCGGCTCGGCCTTGGCGAGGGCGTGTTCGGGGAAGAGTTGCTGTTTGCTCAGCTTTACCCAGTGGCCGGGGCCTCGGCCGTTGTTCTGGAAACTTACTTCCATGTCCAGTTGCTCGGGGCGCATGATCACCCGTTGCAGGTTGATCGGCGGGATGCCCGTGGCCTGCAGGGCGTCCTTGATGGCCTGCACGTCGAAGGGCTCGCCCGTGTTCACGCGCCGCTGCAGCTTGCCGTAGCGCATGGCGCTGCTGAACCAGGTGAACGCGAAACGCTTGATGCGCGCGTCGTGATAATGGTTGGTGCAGATCGCCGCCGGGTTCTGCTCGGTCGTGTATTCCGTGACCGGCTCACCCGGATGCAACTGGAAACGAGCGGCCGTGCGCGAGGCATCGGCCAATATCAGGTTCGTGGCCGTGCAGAACGGCCGGGTCTGCAGCAGCGAATCGGCCTGCCGCACCGAGGCGCACTCGTGCAGCAGGCGGCGGAACACCAGCGGGAAAGGCTGGCCGCGCAGATGCTCGTGCCGCTGCTGGCCGTAGACCAGCATCATGGAAAGGGCCAGGCCGTGGGTGTTGAGGCCGGTGAGGACGCCGAGAAAGCCGGGCCAGGTGACGCCGGCGTATGCCCGCGTGCCGTGTCCCGAGTCCCGTGTTCCGTGTCCGTCGTTGACCCGGGACTCGGGACTCGGGACTTCGGACTGTTCATACACAACCACAATATTCGCCTCGTGGGCGATGCTGAGGCTGGGGAAATCGAGGTTGCGGCCGATCAGCATTTCGCCGTCGCGGCTGAGCTTGTCGTGGACGGCGATGGTGCTGCAGGCGGCGACCTTGTGGATGTCGAGGAAGCACTGGCCGACGAGGACTTCGTCGTAGCTGAGCTCGCTGGTTTCGCTGAAGCCGCGCATTTCCTCGAGGAACCAGTCGGGTAATTGCGGTTCCATTTCGCGGGCGATTTTCAGGTCGCCGTTGAAGTCGGGCGCGAAGCAGCGCATGTAACTGTGGAAGGTGTCGTAAGCCTGCGCGCCGACCAGGTTGCCGAGAGCGCGGCCCATTTCGCGGTGCGTCCCGCGCACGTGCACCAGCGGCACACCGTCGATCAGTTGCAGCGAGCCGTGCTCGATTTCAAGTTCACGGAAGGGGGTGACGCGGTGGCCGTTGTTGAGTATGCGCCCCTTGGCCATCTTGAAGGGGATGGTGAGTTCTCGGAACGGGAGTTTTTTGAGCCAGCGAGCCATGGATCCTCCATAACGGCGTTATGCAAACTATAACGTCGTTATGATTTCGATACAAGCGATTTCATCATAGCGGTTTTGCGCGGCACGGGGCTACGAAGTTCGACCTGCACACTGCGCTTACGCGAAGCGGCGAAGGGGGGCGAAGCTCGCGAAGAACTGGCCGTGCAGGGAACGCCCTTGGCGCGGCCGCGCTTTTGTCAGGATGAACAGGATGGAAAAGGACACGGGCCGGTAGTGGCCCGCTCATCCGCGAACCCGCGTCCACTTGATTCCTGCCAATCCTGACCCAGTGCAGTTCTTCGTTCCTTCGTCCCTTCGTGTTGAAAAGCAGTGCAACACGAAGGAACGAAGGAGCGAAGGGCTGAGCGAACAGGGCAAGCCTTTTACGCCGCCGTGCCATTGCGTGGCTTATTGTCAGGATGTACAGGAA
The DNA here is from genome assembly GCA_022071975.1 of Planctomycetota bacterium. Classification (GTDB taxonomy): domain Bacteria; phylum Planctomycetota; class UBA8742; order UBA2392; family UBA2392; genus JACKID01. The sequence continues at coordinate 17,053 of JAJVIO010000074.1, read as the reverse complement.
TGAAAGGGAAGCGGGTTGGCGATGGCCCGGGCCACCATGATCCCGTGTCCGGTTCCATCCTGTCCATCCTGACCAAATGCTGCTCTTCGCGTACTTCGTCCCCTTCGCCTCTTCGCGTGATGCAGTTCCGCCGTGCCAAGGCGCGCTTACGCTTCGTGCGCCTACTCGCTACCCTTGCTGCATGCGCGTTGAGATGGAATTTCTGGGCAGCGGCACCAGCAGCGGCATCCCCACCATCGGCTGTGACTGCTGGGTATGCAACTCGTCAAACCCGCGCAACAAGCGGTTGCGCAGCAGTGTGCTGTTCCGGCTTGGCGTCGGTGATGACGAGCGCCGCCTGCTGGTGGATGTCACCCCCGACATCCGCATCCAGGCCCTGCGCGCCGGCCTTTCCTCCGTCCACGGCGTGCTGATCACCCACACCCACGCCGACCACTGCCACGGGCTCGATGACCTGCGCGGCCTGTACTGGGGCGGCGGGCGCGTGCCGATTCCCCTGTGGGCCTACCCCGAGGCACTGGCCCAGCTGCGCCGCACCTTCGCCTACATCTTTGACGCCGACTACGACTACAAGGGCATCGTCAAGCTGGAGCCCCAGGTGTTCGAGCATCAGCTCTTCGAGGCCGCGGGCGTGCGCGTGCAGCCCATTCCGGTGGTGCACGGCAACATGCGTGTGGCGGGCTTTCGCATCGGCGAGTGCGCCTACATCACCGATACCAACGAAGTGCCGGACACCAGCATCGAGCTGCTCAAGGGCGTGCGCCTGCTGATCCTGGACGCGCTGCGCCGCGCCCCGCACCCCACTCATATGAGCCTGCCCAAAGCGCTGGAGACGGCCGAGAAAATCGGCGTAGAGCGGGTGTTCTTCACCCACATCAACCACGACCTCGAGCACGAAAGCATCAACAACGAGTTGCCCGACTGGGCCAGGCTCGGCTACGACAGGCTGAAAGTGGCGATTGAAGAAGACGGCCGTATCAGCGTGACGGAGCCTGAATCCAACGGCCCGTCACCAATCGCGTTTTAGACCGAGGCTGCGGCCACGAAGGCCGCGAACAGCTTTCGCATGTGGGGGTCGCCCTGCATGCGCTCCGGGTGCCACTGCACGCCGACGCGGAACGGGTGATCCGTGAACTCCAGCGCCTCCGCCACGCCATCCGGCGCGTGTGCTGTGATGCGCAAGCGCGGGCCCACGCGCTCCACGGCCTGGTGGTGCAGCGAGTTGACTTCGAGCTTCGTGACGCCCAATGCATTGGCCAGCACCGTGCCCGGTTGGACGTCTATGCTGTGGCGCGATTCGCCCTCAAGGCCGGAGCGGTGCACAACCGGCTCGTGGGGCAGGTCCTGGATCAGCGCCCCGCCGCTGAAGATCGCCGCCAACTGCATGCCGCCGCACACGGCCAGCACCGGCAGCTCTGTCTCGTCGTACAGCACGCGCACAAACTCGCGGTCAAAGGCCGCGCGTTCGGCCGTGACGGGCTTGTCCGTGGGCAGCACCGGCTTGCCATACCAGGTTGAGGGGTAATCGTCAGCGCCGACGGTCACGACCCCCTGCACCAGTTTCAGCAGCGGCCTGATATCATCGACGTGGGGCACAATGGGGATCACCAGCGGCGTGCCCCCGGCGGCGATCACCGCGTGGCAGTACTGGGGGTACAGTTTCAGGTAGCTGCGGTCGCGGTCGGGCGCCGGGAAGTGGCGGACGTGGTCCGTGCAGATGCCGATCAGGGGCTTGCTCATGGGGCCTCGCTGACTTTTCAAGATATCCGTTTTCGGGCTGGCAGCCCAGCCATCCATCGGTACCATCCCGCCCCGAACTGCAACCGAACCCGCCATGTCAACATCCATCAACACCCTGCAGGACATCACCGGCTTCCTGGCCCGCCATACCGACTATGAGCGCCAGCAGGGCGGGCGCACGCGCGACATCTTCGACCTCGAGCGCATGAACGAGGTGCTGAACCGCCTGGCGCGCCCCGAGCTGGCCTACGCCACGGCGCACATCGCCGGCACCAAGGGCAAGGGCAGCACCGCGCGCTTCCTGGCAGCCATGCTGCAGAGCCAGGGCCTGAAGGTCGGCCTGTTCACCAGCCCGCACCTCGAGCGGCTGACCCAGCGCATCGAGATCAACGGCGAAGAAATCACCGAAAAAGCGCTGGTCGAAGCCTTCCGCCCGGTGGTCGAAGCGCTGGAAAGCGAGAAGGGCGGCGCCCCCGACGTGACGTTCTTCGAGCTGCTGACGCTGGCGGCCATGGTCGCCTTCCGCCAGGCGGCCATCGATATCGCCGTGTTCGAGGTCGGCCTGGGCGGGCGCCTGGACAGCACCAACGTGATCAGCCCGCTGGTCTGCATCATCACCGAGATCGGCATCGACCACACCAAACAGCTCGGCGACACCATCGCCGAGATCGCGCGCGAAAAGGCCGGCATCATCAAGCCCGGCGTGCCCGTGGTGTGCGGGGCATCCGACACCGAGGCCCAGAAGATCATCGCGCTCACCGCCCGCGACTCTGAAGCTCCGCTGCTTGTCTTCGGCCGCGACTACCACCTGCGCTACTTCAGCCGCGAGGGGCGCGAGATCACGTTCACTTCCGACGTGCGCGGCCACCGCTACGAAAAGATCCACCTGCGCCACCCCGGGCGCTTCATGGCCGAGAACGCGACGCATGCCCTGTGTGCGCTCGAGATCCTGGCCAGCGAGCCCGACCTGTTGCCCGAGCTGCTGGATCGCGAGCGCGCCATCGACGCGATTGCGCGCACAGAGCTGCCGGGGCGTTTTGAGGTGTTCGAGGGACGGCCGCTGCTGGTGATCGACAGCTCGCACAACGAGGTCAGCATCAAGGCCGCCATGCAGACGGCCAGGGCGCTGGCCAAGGGGCCGATCGTGTGCGTAACCGGCATCGCCGCTGACAAGGATATCGAGGCGTGCCTGAAGCACGTCGCCGCGGCGGCTGACGGGGCGATTTTCACCCACTACTACAGCCCCCGGGAAAGCCAGCCCATCGAGTTGCTGCGGATCTACGAAAAGTTCGGCGGCAAGAACGGCAGCACAGAGGAACACCCCGAGGCCGCGCTGGAAGAAGCGATCCAGCAAGCCGGTGAAGAAGGCATGGTGCTGGTAACCGGCTCCGTCTATCTCGCAGGCCTGCTAAGGGCCGCAGCGGCCGAACACGCCGAAAGTCAGTAGGCAGGGCCGCTGTCACAATAAAGCAAACTCGCGCCGAGACTGCCCCGGATCCCCGACTGCGATGGAACCACAGGTAAACACAGGTGCACACATTCAAGATGGAACGCGGTTCGTGTTCACCCGTGTGCAACCGTGGTTCCCGCTCTCTGCGTTCTCCGCGTAGCTGTGCGAGACCAGTAGAGCAGTCTACTGAGTGAGTATCGTTTCTTCGGTAGCCACGCGCGCTTCACTGCGGGCAGAACATGGGAGCAGCCTTTGCGTTCTTCGCCCCCTTCGCGTGAAAAAGGCAGTGCAACACGAAGCAGCGAAGGAACGAAGGGCCTGCGCAGCAGGGCAAGCCCTTAGCGCCGCCGCGCCTTTGCGTGGTTTTGTCAGGATGTACAGGAAGGAAAAGGACACGGGTTGGTGGTGGTCCGTGCAACCACGAATTCGCGTCCGCTTACATCCTGTCCATCCTGACCAAATGCAGTTCATAGCTCTTTCGCTTCTTCGCGTTGCAAAAGCAGTGCATCATGAAGCAGCGAAAGTACGAAAGGCCTGCACTGCAGGGCAAGCTCCTTCGCGTGAGGCAGTTGCCTTTGCTTTCTCTGCGCGCGGATGGTTGGATACCCGCCATGGCCAAGAAGAAAGATGAGCCGAAGTTTGAAGAGCTGGTGGCTTCCGTTGAGGCCGCATTGCAGCAGCTTGATTCCGGCGACCTGCCCCTTGAGGACGCCCTCAAGCGCTACGAAGAGGGCGTGGCCGCCTTGCGCCAGGCTTTCGGCATCCTGAAACAGGCCGAGAAGAAGGTGCAGCTGCTGTCCGAGCGCGAGGGCGAAATCGCCACCCGCGACTTTGAGGTCGAAGAAGAAGAGTCCGAAGGCAAAAAGCTGTTCTAGCCAACCCCCGCCCCGGCCGTGCGTTACATGATCATGCGAAGCCCGCTGCTGATGCTGCTAGCCTGCTGCGCCCTGCTGGGCGGCTGTGCCGGGTATTCGCTGGATATGAGCGGGCTGGATTCCTACTCGAATGACCGGCTCGACGAGACGTCTGACGAGCTCTCAATGACCAGCCTTGAGCGCCTCTCAAGCGGCAGTGTCGGTGAGTTGTCGGACCGCATGACCATGTCCGACCTCGACCGCGCCTCCACCTCCAGCCTGGAGGATGTCAACGACTACTACGGCATCACCCGCCTGGAACGCGCCAGCAGCACTCACATGGAGCCCGCGGCCGAGGCGTTGAGCATTACCAATCTCGAGCGCGCGGCCTCACGCAAGCTAGACCCACAAAACAACATCGACCGCTAACAGTCGGCCTCAATGGCTGACTTCGATGCCGAAGCGGCTTTTCAGGAAATCCAGCAGGTCGAAGAAGTTGTGGATCTCGAAGTCCGGCTGCGTTTCGCCCGGCTCGAACGTACGTGACGTGCGCTTGTTCAGCACCGTGATCATGCCGATGCGGTTGCACGGGTCCACATCCAGCTTCGGCCGGTCGCCCACGTAGATCGCCTCGCTGGGGCGCACGCCGAAAGCCGCGCAGGCGCGCAGGTACAGCTTCGGGTTGGGTTTGCTGATGCCGATTTCGTCGCTGATGAAAATGCCCTGCGGCTCGAACAGGTTGACCACGCCGAGCCGCACCAGCTTTTCGGCCTGCTTGAGCGCCAGCCCGCTGGTGATCACGCCCAGCTTCAGCTCGGTCTGCTTGCGCAGCAGCTTCAGCACGTCCACGGCGTCTTCGTAGGGGCGCAGCTCGCGGAACTTGGTCTCGTGGTAGCCGACCACCGCGGCCGCCACCAGCACGGTTTCGCTGACGCCTTCCCAGTAGTGCTTGGGCACGCGGCGCAGCAGCTTGTCGAAGTGGTGCTCGTAATTGCTGCTGAATTCGACCACGATCTCCGCCAGTTCGCGCAGGGCGTCTTCGGTGGCCATGCGAAAGCCGTGGGCGCGCATGTTCTCGATCGCGTTGCGACGCGCCAGCGCCGCGAACTCGCTGGTCGAGTACAGCGTGTCGTCAATGTCGAAAAAGATCGCCCGCAGGGTTTCAGCCATCGCCCTTCTCTATTTCCGCCCGGGCCCGCTCCTCGGCTGCCTGGCGCTCGCGCATGACCCAGCCCGCGATCAGCCCCAGCAGGAACACGGCCGGGATGGTGATCAGGTGAATCCCCCAGGGAAACTGGTCGCTGCCGCGCATTTCGGTGACGACCACGGCCGTGGCCGCGGCCAGCAGCACGACGCTGATAACAGTAAGGATCAAGGCCTGTTTACGCGAGTCACCCATGGCGGCAGCATAACGTGAAGCGGGCTGAGTGGCAGTAACCACAGGTGGGATACCCACAGGCGGTTTAACACGAAGAAACGAAGGAGCGAAGGAACTGCGCGGTGCAGGCAGCTCTTCGTTCCTCCGTTTCTTCGCGTTTCATCCGCACGGCGGTGCGCAGCATACGCAAACCACGGTGCAAGTGCCTGTCAGCATACCACTTACGCATTGGTGGATTGTGTGAAAGGGTTTTGGTTCTGGAAGCACTAACTAGTGGCAATTCGCCAATCAGACGCCAACCAATATCGAGGTGCGGACATGTACAAATGGTTCGTGATTGCATTCGTCGCCGTGGCTTTCGCCTTTGGCGCTCCGCTTTCCGCGCAGGGCAAGGGCGGCAAGGGTAACTGGGGCAAAGGTGGCTACAAAGGCCCGGCCGGACAGCCCGGACAGGGACAAGGCGGCGGCCAGGGCGGCGGTGCCGATGACTGGCGCAAGAAGGCCGAAGATGAAATCGGCTGGGGCGAAGACGGCACCGAAGAACGCGTCGAGCCCGGCGACACGGTCAAGAGCGACGATAAAGAGAAGCGCCTCGAGGAAGAAGCCGACAAGCTTGGCCTCGAAGACAAGAAGCTTCGCAAGGAGTTCATCAAGTACGGCAAATTGGGCTGGGAGAAGGCCGAAAAGGAAGACTCCCGCTGGTCCAAGGAATTCAAGAAGGTGAAGGACGACCCCGAGGCCCTTGAGAAGGCCAAGGCCGAGCACAAGGAAAAGCTCGACAAAGGCTGGGCCGACGCCGACGAGTCGCAGCTGAAGAAGGGCGTCCTGGACGAAGAACAGCTCGAGAAGTTCAAGAAGAACACCGAAGACCTGCGCAAGGAAACCGCCACAGACAAGAGCGCGCGCCAGGATGAAATCCGCGCACGCAAGATCGCCGAGTGGAAAGACCAGGCCAGCAAGTGGGCCAAGGGCGGCCAGGGCGGCGGCGACAACGAAGTGAAGAAGGAAAAGAAGGAAGAAGAAGGCGAAGAGGGCGCCGAAAAGGAAAAGAAGGAAGAAGAATAGCCTTCAACCAAACGAACAAGCGGGCCCCAATCGGGGCCCGCTTTGCATTGGAGCGCGGACGTCACGTCCGCATCATGCGGGCCGGAGGCCCGCGTTCCTACTTACCGTCGTGCCAGCTGACTTTCGCCTGTCCCAGCGCGTCGATCAGCGCGGCCACTTCCTCGGCTGAGTGCCCTTCGCTGCCGCGCACCACAATCACCTTGCGCGGGTCGCTGTTTTCATCCCACTGGGCCTGGCGCAGGTCCGGCAGATCCAGCAGTGCGGTCCAGAACTCTTTCGCGTCCTCGGCCGTGTCCCAGGTGGTGATCCAGAGGCTCAGCTTCTGCTCACCTTTGGTTGCCTCGATCATCCAGTCGCCGCCCCAGCCCGCTGCGATCTTCTCCGAGTCCGCCACGGTTGCTTCCTGCTGCACGAACACCAGGCGGGTCTCGAACTCGCCCAGGGTGTCCGGCTTGCCCAGCTCATACCCCTCGGGCAGCGCGGCCTTGAGCGCCGCCAGGTCGGGCTCAATGCGGTCCGGCATTTCGCGCTTTTCGCCGGTGTACTTTTCCGGGTGCAGCACCTGCTCGCTGCTGACCGGCAGGTCCTTGAAGGCCGCGTCCACGGCCTTGTAGCCGTCCACTTCCTTCAGCGCCTGCACGAAGGCCGTGCCTTGGGCGTATACGTAGACCGAGCGATAGGCGCCTGCGTCGGTGCTGCCTTCGGGCGCGCGCGCCTTGCTGATGAAGGCCACGTGCGGCTGCTCTTCAATCAGCGCGTCGATCATCACCTGCACGGCCTCGCCCTCGATCAGCGCCAGCAGAGCGTAGTCGCCGTCCGTTGTGGTCGGCACCGCGTGCAGCTTCGGCAGGTCGTAGTACTGGTCTTGCAGGGCGTGGGTGGCCTCGTGGATGCGCAGGCCAAAGGCGCGCTTGTTGCCGGCCGCCTCGGGCACCAGGTAGAAGGCCTTGGTGTCGAACTTGTAGAAGCCCAGGATGTTGTCGGGCACGAAACTGCCGCCCCAGCTCTTTACTTCTTCAGCCAGCTCCTCGGGCGTGTAGACGTATACGGGCGGGCGCACCTTGAACTTCATGCCGGTGACTTGCTCGATCAATGCCAGGGCGCGGGTCTGCTCCGGGGCGTCCGGGTCTTCCAGCTTGCCGCGGGTTGTCGTCGGCTCAGGTTCCGGCTCCGGTTGGGGCTGGGGCTGCGGCTCAGGCTGCTCGGCCGGCTGGTTTTCCGGCGGGTTGCAGGCCGGCTGGTTGTCGGGTTGGGTGGCGGGCTTGCTGCACGCCGTCATCAGGCAGATGGCAAGTAAGATCAGTAGACGCTTCATATGGTGGACCCCACAGATAGTCCACCATGCTAGCCCCAGAGGCTGGGGAATCCACCGGATGACCGTTTGAACCCAGGATTTGCCGGAATCGCCGCATCCGAAGCACTAACTGTGTGTGTAATGGCCAGTGCTGATCCATGGGAGACACTCATGAAACGCTTCCTGCCCCTGCTGGCCGTCGTGATGTTGATTGCGTTCGCTGCCGACCTCAGCGCACAGGGCCGTAACTGGCGCAAGAATAACGGCAGCTACAAGAAGGCCTCCGAGAAGGCCCAGAAGGCCGGCGAACAGCAGGCCAAAAAGGCGCAGCAGAAGAACGAACGGGAGGAAAAGAAGCCGAGCGTGAAGCCGCTAAAGAAGAACGCGAGGCCAAGCGCAACGGCGAAGAAGAAGAAGACGGCATCGCGATCGCAGGCGGCGATGAAGCGGACGACCTGCCGAAGCCGGGTGAGACGGTAAATCGCGCGATCAAGGACGAAACGCTTGAAGAAGTGATGGACGAGCTGGGCCTGGAAGACAAGGCAAAGCGCAGCAAGTTCAAAAGCAACGTGCGCGGCGCCTGGGAAGACAGCGAGAAAGAGGACAAGCGCTACTCGGTGCTCTACAAGAAGTACCTCGAGAACAGCGACAAGCTGGAGGCCGAGAAGCGCGTGCACCAGGACAAGCTGAAGAAGATCTGGGACGAGTCCGACGAGAAGCTGAAGAAAGAGGAAGTGCTGGACGAAAAGCAGCAGGAAGCCTGGCAAAAGACCAGCGAAGAGCTGCGCACCAAGACCGCCACCGATCTGCACTACGAAGGCAAGGCCAAGCAGGCCCAGCCCGAGAAGAAGGAAGACAAGAAGGAAAAGAAGGAAGACAGCGAAGACTAACTGAAAGAAACTGCAACCGGCCCCGTCAGGGGCCGGTTGTGTTTAACCCGCTTTGCGTGTGGCTTTGCGCAGTCGCTTGCTGGGTGCTTCGCCGCGGGCAAGTTGCTCGCCCTCGTCGTCGGTCAGGTAATCCAGCCGGTCCGACTCCGCCTTCGCCAAGGCTTCGGCGGACAGGTCTGCGCTGAGTTGCGCATCCTCTTCGGCCTGCAGCTTCTTCAGCGCCGCCGCCGCTTCCTCGGCCTGTTGCTCTTTCTTGCTCTTGCGGCGACGCTTCGGCTTGGCGGCTGCGGCGGGAGCGCCCTCGGCTGTCGCCGGCTGTTCCATGGGCGGTGTCTTGCGGCGGGCGCGCTTGCGCTTGGGTTGTTCCGCGGCTGCCTCGGGCACCCGCTTCAGGCCGGGCTCTTCGCCCAGCCGCGCGCTGAGGTTGCGGGTCAGGAACTCCGCGGCTTCGCGCACCACGGTATCCACCACGCGGGCGCGGTCGCTGTCGTTGCCCACAACGTCCACCAGGCCGGTGGCCAGCTTGTCGATGCTTTCGCCCAGCAGCGCCCGGGCCGAGGCCTGCTTCCCGTCCGCGATCGGCGCGGGGTCCTGGTCGCCGTCCAGCGGCGAGTTGTCGCCCGCCAGGCCCATGCGACGCTTCACTTCCTTGTTGGGGTCGCCGCTGCGCTCCAGCTTGTGGAACTGCTCGGCGCCGGTGTGCACCACCACCAGGTTGCGGCCGTTCTCCTTGGCCACGTACAGGGCGCGGTCGCAGGCTTCTTTCAGGTCTTTTTCGCTGTGCATGTGGGCGGGGTCAAACTCGGCGACGCCGAAGCTGGCGCTGATAGGCAGCAGGCGCCCACGGTCGTCATGGAACTCGGTGCAGGCGATCTTGTGGCGCATGCGCTCGGCGGCCTTGGCGGCGTCTTCTTCGCTGGTGCCGCAGCACACGATGCAGAGCTCTTCGCCGCCGTAGCGGTAGGGCGTGTCGCTCTCGCGCGCTTCGCGCTTGAGGATGGCGGCGATCTCCGACAGCACCGTATCGCCGGCCAGGTGGCCGTAGGTGTCGTTGATGTGCTTGAACTTGTCGACGTCCAGCATGATCAGCGAAAGCGGCGCGCCGGTGCGTTGGGCGATCGCCACCTGCCGCTTCATCTGGTCCTGGTAGTGGTTAGCGTTGTACAGGCCGGTCTTTTCGTCCTTGATGGCGCGGTCCCACATGCTGGCGGTTTTCAGGCCCAGGCTGACCATGCGCACCAGCTGACCCACCGCCTGCTCGTAGGCGGGCATCTCGTCGCTGAATTCGGGTTCGTCGGCGACGTTTCGGGCGATGCGCACCACGCCGCGCGCGCCTTCCGGGGTTCCGAAGTACACGGCCAGCACGAACTCGCCGGTGGTTTCATCAAGTTCGCGCACATGGCGCCCGATGCGCACGGCTTCCTCAACCAGCGAGCACTCGATGCTGTCCTGGGTGAGTGCCGGGGGGAAGCGGTCCACGCCGTGGCGGCGCTCGGCGCGGGCGGCGGGTTTGCCCTGCTCGTCTATGGTGAATACGGTAATCGAGTCGGAGCGCGCGAAGTGTTCCAGCTGCTCGAGCACCACCGAGAGGATGCGCTCGAACTCGGTCTCCTGCTTGATGGCCATGCTGACCTGCTGGGCCGCGGAAACCAGGTCAAGGTTGCGGATCAGGCGGGTGCGGTCGCGCGCGACGTCTTCATTCAGGTAGCGCTGCAGCTGGCGGTACTCGGCCTCGAAGCGCACGCGGGCGCGGTAGGTGGCGCTGGCGAACAGGGCCAGCAGGGTGGCCATCAGGGCGGACAGGCCGCCGGCCATGGCGATGATGGCGAAGGCCCAGGGGTCGGATTTGACCTCGGGCGCGAAGGGGTTCATGCGCGCGAAGTAGTAGGTCACCAGCACGATGGTGCCGATGGGCAGCAGCAGCGCGACACCCAGCAGGTAGGTGGAGCGCCAGAGTGCGGTGTTGTGCGTAGGCATCGGTGCGGAGTCCCCTGCGGCGCAGAAGCCGCGCCGCTGAGGGGTTATCGGACCGATCGCCCGCGATCTTTAGTCTAAGGAAGAGACGGGCCGCGCAGATGCTTTCACGCGAAGAGGCGACCTGTCCGCAGAAGCCTTGGCGCAGGCGGAAGGGGGCGAAGTACGCGAAGAGTCCACCGTTCGGTGAAAGCCCGTAACGCCGCCGCGCCTTTGCACGGCTCAGCGTCAGGATGTACAGGAAGAAAGAGGACACGGGCTGGTAGTGGCACGTGCAATCAAGAACCCGTGTCCACTTACATCCTGTCCATCCTGACCCAATGCAGTTCTTCGTTCCTTCGCGTTGAAAAACGCAGTGCAACACGAAGGAACGAAGGAGCGAAGGGATTGCACTGCAGGGTAAGCTCTCTACGCCGCCGGCCTTTGCACGGCTCAGCGTCAGGATGTACAGGAAGAAAGAGGACACGGGCTGGTAGTGGCACGTGCAATCAAGAACCCGCGTCCACTCACATCCTGTTCATCCTGACAAATGCGGTTCTTCGTTCCTTCGTTTCTTCGTGTTGAAAATGCAGTGCAACACGAAGGAGCGAAGGGTCGTGCGAGCAAACCACACCCCTCGCGTGAAAAAAGCAAACGGGCCGCGCTGATGCGCGGCCCGTGTTTGGCGGAAACGACTGCGGGTTACTTCTTGCCCTTGTTGATCTTGTCCTTGAAGTCCTTGCCGACCTTGAAGCCGACGGTCTTGTAGGCCTTGATCTTCATGGCCTGGCCGGTCTGCGGGTTGCGGCCGTTGCGGGCGCTGCGCGAGCGCACGTTGAAGGTGCCGAAGCCGATGATCTGGACCTTGCCGTCGCGCTGCACGCCTTCGCGGACCGCGTCGACAACAGCGTCGAAGGCGCGCTCAGCGGCGGCCTTGCTCTCGAAGCCGGCCTTCTTGTTCTTGAGGATCAGGTCAACCAGTTCTGCTTTGTTCATTCTTGACTCCGTTTGCCCCTGCGGGCGTTTCTGGAAATTCCGAGCCACCCGGGACCACCCCTAAGTGACATTACTCTCCTGCCGTATCGCCTATACCAGATGTAGTCAGTCGATAACTATTTTAAACCGTGATTCAAGGTTCCCTTCCCCGCTAGCCGCCAGAAAGCGCCTTTGAACCAGCGTCTCCGGGAACCCCGCTAACAAAAGCCCCAAGGGCTTGCGTTGGTTGGGAAAATAGCCCTTGCGGCAAACCGGGTCAAGCCTGTCCCTGCAAATTGTTGAAAATTTCGTGCCGCCAAACCCGCTTGAAATAGGGCTTTTTTCGACGCCACCCCTCACGAATTCGCTTGACAGCGCTTTCCCGCGACGGTACATGCCCGCCCGCTTCGCAGGCCGGTCCGCGGCCTGCTGCGACCCGGCAGCCACGACTTTCAACGTTGCGGGGCGTCGGCCCGGGATCGGCTTACAGAGCGAGTCTGGAGGCTGGTGTGACCGAGTTCGGCTTGTGATCTGCGTCCGGTAATCCCGTGCCGAAAGAGATACTGACACACCCCGGAGGGGAGATTCCCGTCTCACTTCAAGCGGGCTTCCAGGGCGTCGAGTCTTGACGCGTAAAGTGCACGGCTTTCCTCGGGAAGCGCTGCCGCTTCCTCGCTGCCGAGCAGGCCCCGCGCCCGCGTTGCCCACTCGCGCGCGCCGCGGCGATCCTGCAACTGATCCAGCAGCAGCTCCGACAGGTCGCACATCAGCCACAGCCGTTGACTTGTCAAGAGGTTCTGCATGCGCAGCGCCGACAGGAACGCGTCCCGCGCCTGCCCGGCGTAATCCTGCGCCTTCTCGGGCTCGGCTTTCGCCATGTCGGTCAGGATCCAGCCCGCCAGTTGCCAGGCCGGCGCGTGGTCGCCCAGGTACTCCAGCGCGTTCTTCGCCAGCGCTAAAGCACCCGCCAGCTTGCCGCGTTCGCGGGCGTCGCGCGCCATGCGCATGTAGTCGGCGCCCATGCCGCGCATCTCTTTCAGTTTCGCGCGCGCGTGCTCAATCAGCTGCTGGTAGCGCTGCTGCTGCGGGGTGCCTTCATCCATGGTGACCAGTGCCGCGCCGATCACCTCCTCCGCCTTGGCGTAAGCCAGGCGCGCGCGCACCACGTAGTCTTCTTCAAAGCGCATGGCTTCGTCGGTCCAGTACAGGTCGGCGCCCTTCACAAGTGAATCGGGGTCCGTAACGGCGCGCACGTAGTCGCGCGCGGCCTTCACTACCAGGGCGTCGCGCTCGTCAGGATCACTCTGCTGCGCGGCCATGGCCTGGTAAATCTCGCCGCGCACGGCGTACAGCGCGGGCGTCGGCGCTTTGAAGGCGTCGTCCAGGCTGCGCAGGGCCTGCTCCAGCTTGCCCTGCTTGATCAACTCCTCGGCGTTCACGCGCAGGATGCGGCGCTCAAGTTCCAGTATCTGGTAATTCAAGTCCGTGAGGTCGGCCTCGGGATCGACCTGCTTCTTCTGCTCGCGGATCGCCTCCAGCTCGCGCTTGCGCTGATACGGGTCGCGCACGAACCAGGCCCGCTTCTCGCTGACCTCCGCAATCTCCAGCTGAAAGTCCAGCGGCGCCAGCGCGTAGGCGTCCAGCGCGATGGTGTAATACTTCTCGGCCTCGTTGATCAGCAGGTAGGCCAGGCGCTGCGCCGCCATGCCGCGCATGCGGATCGGCAGGTTCAGCTTCTCGGGATTTTCCGGGTTGTCGATCAGGCTGCCCGTGGTCGCCAGCCCGTCCATGTAGGCCTTGATCGCCTTCTGGCGCAGCTCCGCGGCCTGCTGGTCCTGCCCCAGCTTCAGCTTGTTCTTGTACGCGCTCAGCAGCTGCTGGCCGAAGTCGAGCTGCAGTTGCGCCAGCGACAGGTACACGCCGTGCATGAGCTCCGGCCGGTCCTTCAGCGCCTCGATCAACTGTTCAAAGGTCTTGAGGGCGTCCTCGAAGTTGCCTTCCTCTTCGTAGTACTTCTTGAGCCAGTCCAGCGCCTCGACGTTTTCGGCGTTCAGGATGGTCGCCGCACGTATGAACTCGCTGGCCGCCATGCGCCGCGCGGCCGACGAAAGCGTCAGCGGCTGCCCGGCTTCGTCCTTGAGCTGTCGGGCGCCGGACTCGATGTCGCGCCCGACCTTTAGCAGTTTGCTGGACAATATCTTCCGCGCGCGCTCGGACAGCGTCAGCATGTTGGTCAGCAGGTTCTCGAGGTCCTTGCGGCGCTCTTCCTCGGGGATCTCCGAGTTCGGGCGCGCCAGGATCAGCTCCGCCAGGTCGACGTAGAAGGCGGTCAGGCGCGCGGCCACCACGCCGTCCACCGGGCGCGCGTTGAAGGCTGTGCGCAGCAGGTCTTCGGAGTCCACGCGCAACTGGTCGTCGCCTGTCCACCACATGCCCTGCGCGATCTGGATGCCCGAGCCCTCCAGCAGCGCGTGGCCCTGGTCGTTTTCGGGGTCGAGCTCAATCGCTTCGCGCATCAGGGCCACCACCACGCGCAGCTGCTTCTTGAATTCCTCGCGCGTGTGCAGCGTGTTGATCAGGCCCTCCCAGGTTGGGTCCTTGTCTTTCTTGATGGCGGCGTACTCGCCGCGCCAGGCGGATATCAGCTTCTCGGCCTCGTTCACCGCGTTCTGGCGCAGGCCCGCGGCTTTCAGCACCAGCGCCGGCTTGTAGTCCGGGTGGCGGTTCAACTCCTCGCTGAGAAGTCGCGTGGCCTCGGCGCGTAGAGGCGCGGAGTTTTCAGGCCGCAGGTCGGCTTTCTCGAACAGGAACTGTGCCAGCAGGAAGCGCAGGCCCATGTAGTCGGGCGACAGCGTGAGCGCGCGGCGCAGGTGCTTCTCTGCAGTGGGATCGCCGGCGCGCCCGCGGCCGAAGGCGTCGGCGGCCTCCACCAGCGCGGCGGCCATGGCCGCGGGCGGCGTGGCGCCGTTGTCGCGCAACTCGATCAGCTCGGCGAACAGCGCTCTTGACTCGTCAAGCATCGGCTGCAGCCCGGCGGGCGTTTCCTTGCCGCCGCCCTGCCCGGACAGCGCCAGGCGCCTGTCGAATTCAGCCAGCAGCAGGCGCGCGCGCGCCTCGACCAAGAGGGCGTCGCGGCCGCGTTTGCGCTCGTAGTCGGCCAGGTGGCTGCGCGCCTGGTTGAGCAGGGCCTCGTCGATGCTATCGCCGGCCAGCGCCTTGCGTGTGAGCTCGGAGGCGAGGTTGATGTGCGCGCCGGCGTAGCGCTCCGACTTGCGCAGCGCCTCCTCGAAGGCGGCCAGGGCTTCCTCGTGGCGGCCGAGCGCCGACAGCGCCAGGCCGCGCGGGTTGGCGATCAGCGCCTCGATGTCGTTGCGGGCGCGCTGGTCGCGCCATGGCTGCTCGATGTGGTTGGCCGCCTCGTCCAGCAGCGGCAGCGCCTTCTCGGGCTGCTTGCGGTGCACCAGGTTGAGCGCCATGGCCGCGTAGAGGCGGGCCGGGTCGTGGCGGTAGGTGCGCGCCGGGTTGTCGAGCGCGAGCTGGTACTGCTCATAGCCGCGCGCCAGCAGTTCGTCGCGGCGCTTTTCGTCCATCTCCAGCAGCGCGAGCTCTTCGTATTCACGGCCCAGGTTGAAATGCGCCACGTTGTTGCCGGGATCGTGCTTCAGGGCGTGCGTCCAGAGACTGACGCTGCCCGCCCAGGGGCGCGTAGCCTGCATGGTTCCCCACACGCTGAGTCCCAGCACGCCCACCCCCAGCACGCCCACCAGCGGCGCCAGCGCGCGCAGGGTGTCGCGCTTGCGCAGCAACTCGGTGCCCAGCACGCCCAGGGCCGCCACGGCGATGCAGAAACCGATGCTGGGGATGTAGAGGTAGCGCTCGGCGAACACGGTGCCAATCTGCACCAGGAAGTTGCTCACCGGGCTCAGCGCGACCAGAAACCACAGCGAGCCAAAGCCCACCACGCCCAGCAGCATGGACAGGCGCGAATCCCAGCCCGCCCGCGACCTGCGCCAGCCCGCCACGCCCAGCGCCAGCAGCGCCAGCAGCAGCAGCAGCCCCGTCACCACCGGCAGGCTGAAGCCGGTCTGGACAGGCAAATCAACGGCCGCATGCATGGGCCAGCCGAACAGCAGCACCTGGAAATCGCGCGTGATGGCGGAAGTGGCCGTCAGCAGCGACTGCCAGCGCCCGTCGCCGTAGGGCTCGCGCATCAGGCCGCTGCCGATGTGCGAGGCCAGTGCCGTGAACAGCGCCGCCACGCCCCAGAACGGCGCCTGGGCCAGGGCGCGTTTGAAACGCGGCATGGCATGCAGCTCGCGACCGCGGAACAACTCAAACAGCAGAAGCAGGGCGGGCAGCACCACGGCGGTCATCTTGGAAAGCAGGGCGCAGACGAAGAACAACAGGCTGAGCATCCAGCTGACGCGAGTGCTGTGGCGCACGCGCTGGACGAAGCTCTCGCTGGGCATCAGCCCGGAGCGAGAGCGCCGCGCGGCCAGGTAGAAGTTGGCCGACAGCAGCAGGAAGAAGGTGGAAAGCAGGTCCTTGCGTGACGACAGCCAGCTCACGGCCTCGACATGCACGGGGTGCACGGCAAACAGCAGGCCGGCCACACCGCCGATCCAGCGCCGGCCGGTGAGGCGCATGGCCAGCAGCATGACAAGCAGCGAGTTGAAGATGTGAAGCAGCAGGTTGCTCGCGTGGTAGCCCTGGGGGTGCAGGCCGTCAAAGGCGTAGTTGATCGCGTAGCTGAGGTCGCGCAGGGGGAGGTACTCGTTGCCCAGTTCTTCGCGCGGGGCCATGGGATTGAACATGGCCTGCAGGCTGTGCCAGCTGATCTCGCGGATGTGGCGGTTTTCGGTGATCAGCCAGTTGTCGTCCCAGTTGGTGAAACCGTTGTCGAGGCCTCCCCAGAAGGCGATGCAGGAAAACGCGACAATGGCCGCGGCAAAGGCCCACGGCAGCCATGTTGGTGAGGGCAGCGCGGCGGATCTGGCTGGCGCCTGGTTCTCGTTTTTATCGGTCACGGGCGGACGATCACGGGGTCCTGCCGGGGAAGCCTGCATGATAGCGGCGGCGACGCGCGAGACAAACGGGGGTCAGGTAAAACTGTGCGGTTAGCGCGCTGGTATGCCTTGGCACGCCGGCGTTGAAACACGAAGAAACTGCAATTAGTCAGGATGGACAGGAAGTAAGTGGACGCGGGTTCGCGTTGGCACGGGCCACTGCCAGCCCGCGTCCTTTTCCTTCCTGTACATCCTGACACCGCGCAGAAACGCGACGGCGCGAAATGCGTTCCCGTCACGAACAGCTCTTTGCTCCTCCGCGCCCCCGCGTGGTTCTGTTTTTTACGCGAAGAAGCGAAGGTGGCGAAGTTCGCGAAGGTGGAGGCGACTTTTAGAGCGGTCCCTGCACGCTCAGCCCTTCGTTCCTTCGCTTCTTCGTGTTGCACTG
>JAJVIO010000033.1 GCA_022071975.1 Planctomycetota bacterium | reverse complement strand
GGCGAAGTCGGACAGTAAACTGGTTGGCACGCCCAACCACCCGTTCTGGAGTGTCACGCGCCAGGCCTGGGTCGAGATGGGCCGCCTGCAACCGGGCGAACGCCTGCTGCTCGCGGACGGCAGCGAGGCCGTGGTCGAAACACTGGAGCGCGAGTATGCTCCAGCCGTCTTTGAAAACTGGACGCCGGGCCAGGCAGCCACCGGCACGCTAGGCACACCGGCCGACCCAACCACCGGCACCTTCACCACCTATAACTTCGAAGTCGCCGACTGGCATACGTACTTCGCGGCTCACGTATGGGTGCACAATGAGGGACGGCTGTGTGACAAAGCACTTGATCGACTCGCTGATGTGTATAGGCGAAGGCCGGGTTCCGTCGAGAAAATGAATCTCTCACCCGACGAGCTCGAAGAAGTCGTCAAACGGGCGAAGGGAGGCGGTCGAGCAGGCAAGCAGGATCGACTTCGTGAGTTGGCAGAGGATCCCAATATCTCCTCCGCTGATAGAGGGTGGATCGAGAACGAAATGAGGCAGATTGAGTTCGGAAACCGCGACACTATTCGAAATCCACCCGGGAAAGACTTGGCGCACGAACGTGGACGGGAGGCGGCAAAGGGATACAGCTACAAGTATTCCAACTTGCAGGATCGCGACCTCCACAGACTGCAGCACAAATTTGATGACTTTGGACGGGCAAATCCGGAGCGGACTTTCAGATGAGGATGAACCAGAAGAAATTCGATGCATTAGTTGCCCAGACGGCTCCTAAGCGGTACATGCACTTTGTCAAGATGGCCGCAGACCAGAGGCAGGTCTGGGGACTCTACTCGAAAGGTTGGGCGTTAGCAGCGACTGACGATGGGAAGGAGGCGTTCCCAGTTTGGCCCGCCGAGGATTTTGCAGCTGCTTGTGCGACGCTCGAGTGGGCGGGTTATGAGCCAAAGGCAATCGATTTGGACACGCTGCTGGACGTACTTGTTCCAAAGCTAAAGGAATCGAATACAGAACTCGCTGTCTTTCCAACACCGCATGACAAAGGTGTTACACCCGCGCTGCGGCAACTTGTCGAAGACGTAAGGGTGGAACTGGCAAAGATAGAGTAGGGCAACGATTCACGCGACGGTGACTCGGACCCAGACCCATCCGACGACTTGTCCGACAAAGCTTCAGCGGCGTCGGAAGCCTTGGCGAAGTCGGACAGTAAACTGGTTGGCACGCCCAACCACCCGTTCTGGAGTGTCACGCGCCAGGCCTGGGTCGAGATGGGCCGCCTGCAGCCGAGTGAACGCCTGCTGCTCGCGGACGGCAGCGAGGCCGTGGTCGAAACACTGGAGCGCGAGTATGCTCCAGCCGTCTTTGAAAACTGGACGCCGGGCCAAGCAGCCGCCGGCACACTGGGCACACCGGCCGACCCGGCAACCGGTACCTTCACAACGTACAACTTCGAAGTCGCCGACTGGCACACGTATTTTGTTACTGACGCTGGCGCGGCAGTGTGGGTACATAACGCAGGCAACTTGTGCCCGACTCTCCTCGAGGATGCGGCGACCAGATACAAAAACCTGGGAGTTCGCGGAGACCGATTCCTTGAGACCGGGCAGCGGATGGGCAAGTTCACCGCTGATGACGTCAAGCGCATCAAAGATGTCGCGGCCGGCGGAGTGCTCAAGAACAATGCGCTTGGCAACGCGCATGCAGATGATGTAGCGAGACAGATCGAGGCAGCTGGAGGCAAAGTAGTAGGTCGCGAGATTACTGTGCGAACGCCACTAGGTGACCGCAGATTGGACATTGTTGCTGAGCTGCCCAATGGCAAGGTCATCGGCATTGAAGCCAAACATGGCGGCGCCAAACTCAGCCCTGGCCAGACAGCAAAAGACAATGCCATTCGGGCGGGCACAGGGGAGTTTGTAGGGGAAAAAGCTAGAGAATTTAAGTTGACTGAAAGACAGGTTAACGAGGTGCTAACGTGGCGTTAAGTCGCAAGACTCCGTTCTGGTCACTGTTCCAGCAGTTTCTGGAGGGCCCGTTTACTGTACGCCTGGAAGCACTAGGCTTTCGAAGGTCGCGTGTGGGCGCCGTGTATTACTTTCGTCGCGAACAGCTATCTAAGTTTGAGAAAGTTTCTGTCTTTGGGCAAAGCGAAGGAGAAGGTGGGAGCGTTGATGTGGCCTTTGGTATAGGGTTCCCCGCGATTAACAGAATCACATCGGCAAAGGAATTGACGAAGATTTATAGTTACGGTGTCAAACGGCACGACACCTGCATTGGCGGAAACCTGTTTGTGGTTGGTGGCCAGCCCTACGATCGTTGGTTCCTGGCCCCTGAAACGGACCAGGATCAACTTGCGGACGAAATCGAGGCGAAGATCAAGGAGCTCGGATTACCTTTTTCAGAGCGAATCCCGACACTCGAAGCATTAGTAGAAAAGTGGCTACAAGACAGGGCATCGAGTACGACGACAGGGCACCCGTTCAACCCTCCGGATTCCACGATCGCGTGTGGGTTGGCCGCGACCGAGTCCTATGACCGCGCGATTGAGTTTGTCGAGAACCGAATCGCTGAATTCTACGAGATTCGGCGTGTCAAGTTCAACGGTCATCCAAAGGCTAAAGCTGAGGAGATTTCAGAACTTGAAAAGTTGCGCAGTGCGTTACAGCGACTTGCCAAGAAAGAGTCTGACGCCGGTGCACGATGATTCCTACGGTGCAACTGTAGTAGAAGTCAGGGGAAACGGTTTCCTAGCGAACAAGCCCATTGATGAGGTCCAGATAAGCGATCGGGGTGGAACCGCTGGGAATGCAGGGGTGAGCAGGGATTCAAGCCGGTGCTGCAGACCTTCGTCACGCGGCCGGTTGAGCTGGTGCACCTGACTTACCGGCGCGCAACCGGCAGGGCTCACGGCTCGGCCTTCCGTGGCGCGAAGTCCAGCGAGTCGGGCGATGGAGAGTCTGATCCAGACCCAGACTCGTCCGACGAAGCCTTGGCGAAGTCGGACAGTAAACTGGTTGGCACGCCCAACCACCCCTTCTGGAGCGTGACGCGCCAGACATGGGTTGAGATGGGCCGCCTGCAGCCGGGTGAACGGCTGCTGCTATCCGACGGCCGCGAGGCGGTGGTCGAAACACTGGAGCGCGAGTATGCTCCAGCAGTCTTTGAAAACTGGACACCGGGCCAAGCAGCCACCGGCACGCTGGGCACACCGGCCGACCCAACCACCGGCACCTTCACAACCTACAACTTTGAGGTAGCCGACTGGCACGCGTATTTCTTTATCTGATTGTCCACGGCCTGCCGTCTTTGGGGCCTAGTTCCGGCATGGGTACGCCTAAATGATTGATCGCTGTCAGGCCTACGTCTATCAGGCCGTAGCGTTTGGCCTCTAGCTTGCGGTTGCTGAAGATTACTCCGGGGACGAGCTTGGGGTCGAAGCTGCAGTGGTCGCCGGACCAGTTCCTCAAATTGTCGAAAATCAGCGGCTCGTCGGCGCCGCCTAAACTGGTCTGCCAGCTTACCCGGTAGCCGGCGGCGTAGCCGATCTGCAGGTCGCCGGCCTCAGCCAGCCTCTCCCCCTCCCAGATCTCCTCGCGCCGCCACACGCCGCTGATCACGGGCGCGAAGCCGTGGGCCTCGTCATCTTTCAGTGCGCTGAGTTTGGCGATGATCTCCGCCTTCAGGGCTTCGGCCTCGCTTTCATCCACGATGCCCTGGGGCTCGCGGCCTTTTAAATTGATGTAGATCTTGCTCAGCCCCAGCGCGTAGGCGCGCGTTTTGCCCCAGTCGTAGGGCTCGTAGTAGCCGCTGTCTGTGTTGAACAGCTGCTCCATGGTGGGCGCGCCGGTGTCGTGCTTCAGCACCAGATAGCCGTTGTCGCGCAGCCAGCGGTTCAGGTTCACGGCGCGGTAAAAAGGCAAAAAGCCGTGGTCGCTGCAGACCATGAACAGGGTGTTCGCGGGCAGCGCGGCCATGATCTCGCCGACCAGGCCGTCGTACTTCACGTAGAAATCGTGGATGGCGGTCTTCCAGGCGTCCGGCGCGTGGGGGTCGTGGTTGGGGTGGCGCCCGTCGTAGTGGCGCCACATCAGGTGGCTGACGCGGTCGATCTCGTAGGTGAAGGCGACCAGCAAATCCCACTCATCGCTGCGCCCCAGCAGTCCCAGTATCTGCGCGCGCTTTTCATCGAAGCTGAGCTGGCAGGTCTCCAGGAACGTGCCGTCGTCGATGGCGCCGTCCTGCAATGCGCTCGTGGCCTCGGCCCAACCGATGGTCTCGTACATGCCATACTGCTCGGCCAGCCAGGCGCCGAACTCCAGGGGCTGCGAGACCGCGAACTGCGGCAACTGTTCCGTGGGGTCAAAGTTCACCGGCGTGGCGTAAAGCCGAACCTGCCGCCCGCCCGCCAGCAGCTTGAAGCTGACCGTGCCGTGCAAATCAAACAGCCCACCGATGCGGTACTTTACCCGCAGGTGGCGTTTCCATTCACCGGGCTGAAGCGTCACTTCGGGCTCTTCCACCGCGGCGTCGCCAAGCCGCAGCGTCACTCCCCCACCCTCGGCGCGCGTGACCGTGAAGGGGATTTCCTCCCGCGGCATCAGGGCCAGCTCGCCGGCTTCCCACTTCTTCCACTCCGCGCGCTGGAACTTGGCCGGCGGGCCCAACAGCCGCGCCTGCGCCACGTCGGCCGCGAACTCGAGGCTTTCTATACGGCCGGACATTTCGGTCAGGCGGCCGACGCCTTCGTGGTGGGGCTCGGTGAACAGCGTGTAGGTGTGGAACGTCCCCATGGCGTCCGGGGTGGCGAGGCCGGTGGTGAGTTTGGTTTCCGCCAGGTCCTCGGCCGCGGGCCAGTTCACGGGGGCGCCGATCACGCGGGCGCGCAGGCCGTGGTCGTCGGCCAGCTTCCAGAAGGTGGTGCCGGTGCGCGAGGTGACGGGCTGCGGCACGGTCTCGGGCAGGTTGTTCAGGAATGCGAACGCCCCCAGCCACAATGCCAGCAGCGGGAACAGCCAGCGCGTCAGCTTGTAGCCATTGCGCGCGGCCAGGTAGCTGAAAACCGGCGCGGCCAGCGCCATGCCGCCCAGTGCGTAGAGCGCCGCCAGCCGGTTGTCCAGCGCGCCGGCCGGCGAAACCGCCACCATGGCCAACACCAGGCTGGCGGGCACAAGCTGGTGCACGGGGCGACGGTCGGGGGTGGCGCGCGCCAGCAGCTTGCCCAACAGCAAGCTGAGCGCGATCACCCCCAGGGCAACACCCAGCGCGATGGGCAGCCGCAGCCAGGGGCTGCCACCGGCCAGGGGCTGCTCGTTGGCGCGGGCCAGCGAGAGCTCGGGCTCGTAGCTGTCCTGCTTGCGCTTGATGAAACCGAAGATGCCGGTTTTGCCCGGGTTCAGGCCCGTGGTCATGGTGGACCAGGCCACCGGACTCATGGGCGGGTAGGCGCTCTCGAGGGCGCCGTAGTGCCCCTGCTGGGCCAGCTTGCTGAAGTTGGGCAGGTCGCCGGCCTGCTGCCACTGGTCCATCAGGCGCTTGTCGAGCGCATCAACGCCTAGCACCACGACCTTGCCCGGCCCTTCCGCCGCAAGGGGCATCGCGAAAAGCAGAACAATCAGCAGGATGCAGGCGTTGCGCATGTGTCCGGGATTGACTATTACTAAAGGGCCTTGGGGCTTCGTCGCTCACGAAAGCTATCACGGCCGGGAATTCATGTCAGTACAAGACCAGCCAACCATCACAAGCGCATACCGTTCCGTGGGCGTGACCTTCGAGTCGCTGGTGTGCAACAGCGAGGAATTCCGCGAAGCGCTGCGCCTGGCGGCCAGCGCCGCGAGCAAAGACGTCTCGATCCTGCTGCTGGGCGAAACCGGCACCGGCAAAAACCTGATTGCCCAGGCCATCCACAATGCATCGCGCCGCCACAATAAGCCGTTCGTGAGCGTAAACTGCAGCGCGATTCCAGACACGTTACTGGAGGCCGAGCTGTTCGGCAGCGAAAAGGGCGCCTACACCAGCGCCGACAAGCTGCGGCGCGGCAAGTTCGAGCTGGCCGACGGCGGAACGCTGTTTCTGGATGAAATCGGCGACATGAGCGCCGTGGCCCAGGCCAAGGTGCTGCGCGCCTTCGAGTACCGGCAGTTCGAGCGCGTGGGCGGCGAGCAGACCCTGCACACGGACGTGCGCATCATCGCGGCGACGAACCGCAGCATGGAGCAGCTGCTGACCAGCGGCAAGTTCCGCGAAGACCTGTTTTACCGCATGAACGAGTTCACCATCGAGGTGCCGCCCCTGCGCAAGCGCAAGGCGGAGATCGAGCCGCTCTCGCAGCGCTTCATCAGGGAATGCAACGAGCGCTTCGGCACGCACATCAAGGGCATCGAGCCCGCGGCCATGCAGCGCATGCAGGCGCACGACTGGCCCGGCAACGTGCGCGAGCTGCGGGCGGTGATCAAGCGCGCCAGCGTGGCGGCGCCCGGCGACATGATCCGCGCCGACGACCTGCGCCTGGCGGTCGCGCCCACCACAACGGACGAGATCGTGCCGCCCAACGCCGACAGCTCACTCGCCGGCATGGAAGCGCGGCACATCGAGAAGGTGCTGAAGCAGACCGGCTGGAACAAGAAAGAAACCAGCAGCCTGCTGGGCATCTCGCGCCCCACCCTCGATCGCAAGATCAGCGAATACAACCTGAAGAAGCCGGAGTAGCCCGTGTTGCGGGCGCCCCGCCCGCATTCCGCGTCGCGGGCAACTTGCCTGCAATCGTGCGGGCGAGGCGCCCGCATCACATCAAAACCCCGTCGGTGAGCTGAAGCGCCACTTGCTGAGCTTCATGGCCGGCACTACGAAGTTGCCACCGAACAGTGCGCCCCCCGTGGCGTGGGCTTCTTTGCCGATCGCGTCGATGTGCGCCAGCGCCGTCAGCAGACTCTGCGTGAAGCGCATGTTCTTCACCGCGTGGGTCAGCTTGCCGTTCTCGATCATGAAGGTCCCCGCGCGCGTCATGCCGGTGATGCTGACCTCCTGCTGGTTCACCACGTTCGTGTAATGCAGCTTGGTCACCAGCAGGCCGCGTTTGGTGTTCGCGATCATCTGCTCGACGCTCTGGTCGCCGGTGCTTACCACCAGGCTGCCGGGACCAGCGCCCTGGGCGCTGGGCTGCTGGCTGGCGTGACCGGTGTTTTTCTGCCCGCACAATGCCGCGCTGCGCCGGTCGTGCACCACGGCCTTGACTGTGCCGCCCTCGACCAGCGTGACACGCTGTGTCGGGAAGCCTTCCATATCGAAGGGCGTGCCGCCGAGTTCCGGGTGGTACGGGTTCTCGACGATGGTCAGCTTCTTGTCGAGGATCTGCTGGCCCAGCTCGCCGCGGTGGAAGCTGCGCTTTTCCGCGAACGCCAGGCCGTTGGCCGTCAGCCAGCCCCAGAACAGCATCATTTCGGCCACGGCCGCGGGCTCGAAAATCACGGGGTACTCGCCGGGCTCGATGGCTTGGGGTTTCACTCCGCGCTCGGCCTTTTCGGCGGCGCGCTGTCCGGCAGCCCAGGTGTCGACCTTGTTGACGTCAAGTGAGAACGCCTCCGCCCAGCCTTCGACACTGCCCTTATCGAGGGACGCGCTGACGCTGAACTCGGCCTTGGTGCCGGCCTTGTAGGCGAACACGCCGGTGTTGGTTCCGTAGGCAACCGCGCCTTCGTCGGTGTCGAAAATGCCGGCGCCCTCAAGGCCGCGCTTGTCGTAGTCGGCCAGCACTTTGCCGATTGCCTGGGCGCGCTGGGCCGGCGTGAACTTTGCCGTGCCCTCGTGCCAGGCGTTGACCTGCTCGTATTGCGGCTGCTTGTCGATCAGTGGCAGCAACGTGGGATCCTCGGCCGCGACGCGAGCAACCGTGAGCGCCGACTGCACGCAGCGCTTGATGCTGGCGTCGTCGAACTGGTTGACGCTGGCCACGCCCTGTCGTTTCCCGTTGATCACGCGCAGGCGCAGGGTCTGGTTGGTAAGCCCGACGTTCTGGGTAATCACGTTGCTCGAGAAGCGCGTGCTGTTGGTGGTGCTGGAGAAGACGATCGCCTCCACCTGTTCGGCATCCGCCAGCTTGATCACTTTGTCAACCAGCGCCTTCGACTCTTCACGGTTCAGCATTTCGGGCTCCTTGGGTCCGGATTGTAGCGACGAACCGGCTGCAACTGCAAAAGCTGTTTAACCGCAAAGAACCGCAAAGGACCGCGAAGCAAGTGATTGGCGGGCGTTCGCTGACCTTTGCGGTTTCAGACGCGTTTTTCCGTGAACCCTTTTGCGCCTCGGCCGGTATTACCTGTAAGCGCTGCTGAATCTTTCCCCGGGGGCGGCGCTCCTACTGGTGCGCCGTGTTGAGGGTCGTCACAGACGCAGTTGACAAGATGCCCGCAAACAAGGCAGTTTCGCGTCCTATGGCCCACGATAAGGATGCCGAACTGGCCTTGATTGCCAGGGCGCGCAAAGGCGACGGCGACGCCTACGGCCAGCTTGTGCAAGCTAACCAGGACCGCATCTACGCCAGCGTGCTGCGCCAGGTGCGCGACGAACACAAGGCCATGGACATCACCCAGGAGGCCTTCATCCAGGCCTACCGCGCCATCGACACCTACGAAGACCGTGCCCGCTTCAGCACCTGGATGTACCGCATCGCCATGAACCTGATCACCAGCCACTATCGGCATGAGCGGGCCCAGAAGCGCGGCGGCAGCAAGACTGAGACCAGCCTCAACATTGAAGGCATGCCGGAACCCGGCGCAGATCAGCGCGCCCCCGACGACCTGGTCGCCGCCGGCGACCTCGGCGTGTTGGTGCGCGCGGCCATCGATGAGTTGGACGACGAGTACCGCGACGTCGTGGTAATGCGCGACCTGCAGGACCTCAGTTACGAGGAAATCGCCGAGACGCTCAAGATCGCGCCCGGCACCGTACGCTCAAGGCTGCACAGAGGCCGTGAAAAGCTGCGCGACAAGTTGAAGCACCTGGCGTAGGGCAGGATGTAATCTCGATTGATGGTTGAACGCCGCCGTGAACGAGAGACTTGAGAGGTCGGAGTTCAGAGGTCAGAAGTCAGAGAAAGTGCGCCAACGGCGCATGTTGTTTTTCCCTGGCCTCTGGCCTCCGATCTCTTTGCTCCGCCTGCTTAGCTGCAAGCACGGGCAAGCAGCCGCACACCTGGCCGCATCCCAACCGCAACGGGGTCTGACCCAAAAAGAAGAGCCCGCCTGTTCGACGGGCTCCTCTTCTCCGTTTGGTCCCGCGCAGGCATCAGGCCCTGCGGCGACGAGGCAGTGTCGCCAGGCCGAGCAGCGCAACGACCAGGAACAACGCATAGCCGCTTCCGCTTCCGGAGGCGCAGCCGGCTCCACCGCCACCGCCTCCACTCATGTCAACCGGAATGGTGCCGGTGGCATTGACGTGCACGATGACGCGGTCAGTGTCCGACGCCGCGGAGGTGTCGGTAACCGTCAGCTGGAACTCCAGCACCGCGTTCACACCCGGCGCCGTGAAAGAGGGCGAAGGCGTGTTGGCGTTGCTGAGCGTAACGCTTACACCGCCGACCTGCGTCCAGCTGTAGTTCAGCGGGTCGTTATCAGGGTCGGTGCTGCCGGTGCCGTTCAGCATGACCGAAGCGCCGAACATCGCGCCCTGGTCAGGCCCGGCGTTGGCGTTTGGCGGGTAGTTGGAGGGCGTGACAGTGATCGTCACGTCATCCGTATGGGTGCCGCCATTTCCGTCATTGACGGTCAACCGGAAGGTGTAGACGCGCACGGCCCCCACCGTCGGCGCAACGAAACTGGCCGACACGGTGTTAGCGCCCTGCAGGCTTACGGTCTGGCCGGCGGTCTGGGTCCAGGAGTAGCTGAGGGTATCCCCGTCCGGGTCGGAGCTGCCGCTTCCGCTCAGGACGACCGTGGCACCCTCAAACACGTTCTGGTTCGCGCCGGCGTTGGCCACGGGCGGATTGTTTCCGCCGCCTCCACCACCACCACCGCCGCCGCCGCCTGAGCTGGCGATCCAGCCCTGCACCATGGTGTCCGTCACCTGGGTGCCGGGACCGGTCCAGAGCAGCTTGCCGGTGCGATCAAACACCCAGCTGGTACCGAAGCTGAGGCTGCCGCCCGGGTAATAGTACGCAGGCACTGAGCTGGCGGCCGCGATACCATACAGTGAGCCCCAGGCCTGGGCGGTAGACCAGATCTGGGAATTGGCTGTGCAGCCGGACCAACCGACCATGCTCACGGCAATGATCTGGAAATCCGAGCCTGCATTGTTGTTGTGAAGCGAGTTCAAGTGCGGAACTGCACTTTGGCAGATCCCTCAGTTGATGCCCCACAACTCCAACATTGTGATGTAGCCGGGTGCTGCGAAGTAGTCATTCAGTTCGTTGACGCCGGCCGGTACTTGCCATTGGTCCGCGAACGGAATGTTGCCCGCCTGGCTCCCGATAGCCTGTGCGGATGCCGTGCTGGCGGCAAGCCCGACGCTTGCCAGCAGTACGGCGGTTAGGACGAGCTGTCGGCCCAGTCGACAACGTGTGTACGACATGTGACACCTCCTCCTGGTAAAGAAATGAAAGAACGTCGCCGGACACCCTGCCTCACCTTCGATGTACGGCGTGCTGATTCAACGGGGCCGGTGTAGACAGGTTCAAAAATTCAGCCTGGAAATTGACCACTTTCCTTCCGTGGCCCATTTTCAGGCATTCTTGGGCGATTCGTAGTTGTTTCTGCGCTTGCGTGGCCCCGCACAAAAGGGGAAAGACCGCCGCAAACGCACTGCACGCATATGGCTGTATCTGCTCGCAAATCACTGGCGCAAGTTTCCCCCTTTCAGGATGATCTGCGAACTCTTTGCTGCGAAAGGAATCCGATGAACCGCTTCGAATACGCCACCGTCGAATGGCTCTGGGACCAGGGCGCCCTGCGCGCCGATCTGCCCGGCGGCGAAACCAAATCAGCCCGCGGCGAGTACAGCGCTGTCGTCCAACTACTGACAGAGCTCGGCCGAGACGGCTGGGAAGTCGCCACCTGCGCGACCTCTGCCAACTGGCTGTTCTGGACGCTTAAACGCGCAGCCCTGAGGTAGGCATGCGGAAGGTCAACCTGGCCGAGAAGCTGGCGAAAATCACCAAGCCATGGTCCCCCACCGTGGTGGCGGAGCTCAACGGCCAGTTCGTAAAACTGGCCAGGTTCGAGCACGAGTACGTGTGGCACAAGCACGAGGTTGAGGACGAGCTGTTTTACGTGATTGAAGGCCGCCTCAACATCGAATTGCGTGACCGCGTCATCGAGCTGCAACCCGGCGAGTTCTTCGTAGTCCCCTGCGGCGTCGAGCACAAGCCAGTGGCGGTCACGCCTTGCAGTGTGCTTCTGTTTGAGCCCGCAAGCACGTTGAACACAGGCGATGCCCCGACCAACCAGTGGACGCGCAAGCCGGAGGAGCTGGACAGACTTTAATCGCACACGAAGCCACGGAGGCACAAAGGTGTTTCTTCGTGGCTTCGTGCCTTCGTGTGCCCACATGACCGACCCCTTCGACATCTGGATCGACAAGCTGTTCGAGCGCTGGATGGGCGAGTTGACCCACCAGGAGATCGCGCGCGCATTGAAGGCGCTCACGCGCGATTACGTGCAGCGCCGCACGCGCCTGCGCGGCAAGGCGCTAGAAGGTCGGGGCAAACAGGCGGCCTTTGCCTGCTACTACGCGCCGCGGCACTTCGTGATCGTGCGGGAAGTGTTGAAGGCGTTGGGGGACTGTGCCCGGCCTCCGGCCGAGGGACTGTCCCCGTCGTCGGACGATCTAGCAGGCGCGACTACGGGGACAGTCCCCAAAATCGGGGACAGTCCCCCAATCATCGACCTTGGCTGCGGCAGCGGCGTGGCGGGTGCTGCCTGGGCGCTGCACAGCGGCGGCAACGTGGTCGGCGTGGAGCTTGACCCCGACGTCGCCCGCGAGGCCGCCTTTACTTTTCGCGACATGGGCGTGCGCGGCGGCATCGTGCGTTGCCATATCGCCAGGTACCGCTGGCCGAAACCGCCGCTGGGAATCGTGGCCGCATTCACGGTCAACGAACTTGATGAACGCGACCGCGAACGCCTGTGGCGCGAGCTGGAAAAGCAGATCAAGGGCGGCAGCCGCCTGCTGGTGCTCGAGCCCCTGGCGACCGGGATCGCGCCCTGGTGGCAGGAGTGGTCCGAGCGCGTACATGAACTCGGCGGCCGTGCAGACGAGTGGCACTTCGACGTCGAGTTGCCCGAACGCGTGCACCTGCTGGGCAAGTCCGCAGGGCTGAAGCCCGAAAAGCTGGGCGCGAGAACGCTGTGGGTGTAGGACCAGCAGTCGCCCTGCATCAGAACCTTGAACGCCCGTATTTATCTTGCAGTTCCAATGGGATTGGCTGCCCGGGTCCCCCGGCGTAGTACAGATCGAGTTGCTCGTCGTACTGGACCCACTCGTGGTTCTCGATGTGTCGGCCATAATCAGGATCGTAACGCAGGAATGGTGCGCGCCAGTTGAGCACTGCGAAACAGGGGTCTTGTTCCAGTACAGCATTGACAAAAACGCTGCCGGCGAGGATTCCCCCCGACCAGATAAGACCCAGCCCGCAGGCCCTTGCGTCTTTGATCCAGACCGTCATGTTAGAGCCAACACCTACGGCGATCGTCGAAAGACTCAGTAGCACTAACCATGTGAAGAAAACGAATTCGGTGCAGTTGTTCAGCCCATGAATTCGCGGGACGAAAAGCCCATAGCCACCCGTGAGAATGAATAACGCGCCTGCGCCACACAGGATCCATGAGCGGTTGTTCCACAAGAGCTTCATGACAATTGAATCGGACGAACGCCCGGGCCCGCTTTTGAGCAATCGCCCAATGCAAAATGAAAATCCCGCCGTTTGCGCGGCGGGATTCTGTTTCGGAGTTTCTTTCGCCGCGCAGGCGCGGCGTCCCCGCCCTTTCGGGCGGGGCTCTACTTCTGCAGGGCCGCAGCGCCGCCGACGATCTCGGCGATTTCCTGTGTGATCTGCGCCTGGCGCGCGCGGTTCAGCGTGCGGGTCAGGTGCGTGATCATTTCCTGGGCGTTGTCCGTCGCGCTCTTCATGGCCGTGCGGCGCGCCACCTGTTCACCGGCGTGGCTCATCACCAGCATGGTGTACATGGTCTGCGTCACGTAGCGGGGCAGCAGGTCAGCCAGGATATCGCCGGCCGGCGGGCTGAAGATGAAGTCGAGTTTGCCGGTGCTGCCTGCTTCAGCCGCGGGCGGCTCAATGGGCAGCAGCTTCTTGACCGTCGGCGGCTGCGCGCCCATACCCTGCCAGTGCGGGTAGACCACCAGCACTTCGTCCACCACGCCATTCACGAAGTCGTCCACCAGCGGGTCCACCACGCGGTGGGCGTCCACGAAGGTGGCTTTGTCCGGGATGTCCACTATGGTGCGGTGAATCGCGTACTCCTGGAAGCGCAGCGTGGCGGAGCCCTTCTTGCCCACACAGGTGAGCTGGACTTCGCGGCCTTGTTCCTTCTGGTCGGCGTAAGTGCGCTTCGCCAGCTTGATCAAATTCGCGTTGAAGCCGCCGCACAGTCCGCGGTTGGCGGTCAGCAGCACCAGGGCGACCTTCTTGACTTCGCTGCGCTTCTGCAGCAGCGGCAGGTCCAGGTTGGCACCGCCGGCGGCAATCGCGCTGATGATTTCGTTCAGCTTCTCGGTGTACGGGCCGGCCGCCTGCACGCGATCCTGGGCGCGCTTCATCTTGCTGGTAGCAACCAGTTCCATGGTCTTGGTGATCTTCTTGGTAGAGGTCACCGAGCGGATGCGCTTGCGGATTTCTTTGGGCGATTCGGCCATGGCATTTCCTGCGTCAGGGCGCGCGAGTCTGTAAAGGAAGGAGCCCTCGGTCAAGCCTTGGTTTGGCGGCGTTTCAGTGTCGGATTTGTCTCAGTGTACAGGGCATTCCAATCCGTACCGCTGAAATCACAATCAAGCCATGACCGACGCCCTGTTTCGACCCAGAGGCCATGACCAGGTTCGCACCTGGCTCAAGCACGTGATCGCCTCCCGCAAGGCCAACGGCGGCTACCTGTTCATCGGGCCTGACGGCATCGGCAAGTCCGCAATGGCGCTGGAGTTCGCGGCCGCCTTGCGCTGCGCCGCGCCGGTAGATAACTGGTCCTGTGGCAGCTGTAACGAATGCACGCGGATCGCAAGGGGCGTACACCCCAGCGTTAGAAGCTGGTCCAAGCCCGAGGACAAGACCGCATTCCCCGTTGAGCTGGTGCGCGAGATCGTGGACGAAGCCGCCAAAAAACGCCTTGAGCCCGGCGTGCGCACGTTCATCGTGGCCGACACCGATCGCTTCAATGACAGCTCGGCCAACGCGTTCCTGAAAACGCTTGAGGAACCGCCGGCCGACCTGGTGTTCGTGCTGCTGGCGGAGAACCTCTCGCAGGTGCTGCCCACCATTCTTTCGCGTTGCCAGTCGGTGCGCTTTTCGCCGCTGAGCGATGAACTGGTAGCCGAGGTCAGCCGCGGCTGGGAAGGCCTGCCGGTCAATCCCGACTCGCGCGCCGTGCTGATCCGCGCGTCGCAGGGCAGCCCCGGCCGACTACGCCGCATGGCCGATACCGGCGTGCTGGACACCGTGCGCGACTTCCTGAAGGCCGTGGGAAACGACCCTTTCCATGCGTCCGACACCCTGGTTGGGGCGGTGCAGGGCGGCGACGACAGCGAGGCCAAGCGAGTACAGTTGCGCGAGATCATCGCACTTCTCAGCGCCGCCCTGCGCGACCGCATGCTGGCCAGTCTGCACTGCGCTGACCTGAAGCCCCTGACCCGCGCTGTGCAGCATGAGGCGCACAGCGCTGACCGGCTGGTGGCGTCGCTGCACAGGCTGGATGACCTGCGGGAAGCGCTCGACGGCAACGTGAACCTGAAGTTGTGCTGCGACGCAATCGCGCTGAACTGGCCGAGCTGATTCAGAGGTCAGAGGTCAGAGGTCAGAGGTTGGGGGACAGAGTTCCGGGAACCTCACTATGGGCGTGGTCAGAGGGGGCGTTCGTCTTTCCCTGGCCTCTGGCCTCCGACCACTGACCACTGGCCACCCACCACCGCGTTCTAGTAGGGTGGCGGCCCCCTCTTTCGGGCCCGGATGACGCAAACGCGCCACATTCTGCTGTTGCTGCTTCTTCCCGCTTTGCTGGGCGCGGGCCTGCTTGCGCAGGACCCGAAACCCTCCGCCGGCGAGGTCGAAATCAGCTTCGTCGTCGAAGAAGGCCAGGACACCTTCTCTGAGTGGTGGCGCGAAGGCGACACCGGCCCCTTCGTCGTGGCGCTTCCCTACGCCGTGCGCATGCACTACCGCGAAGCCGGCGGCGATCCCACCAAGGAGCGCCGGTTGCTGCTGTTCTCTGACCGCGCGCTGGTCTGGTTCGAGCCGCCGGACGGCACGGCCGATGCGGAGGTCGAGAACGACCCATTCCTCGCCATGACCAAGGGCGTCAAAAACCTGCAGTTCTACGGCGAAGGCAACATCTGGATGAAATACTCGGTTGGCGCCACCTACATCACGGTGCGTGCCGACCGCGTGTTCCTTGATTTCACGCGCAGCAAGATCGTCACCTACGACGCCAAGGGCAACGCCGACACACGCGAAGAACTCAACCTGCGCGGCCGCATCAGCAACGCACGTGTTCACTCCTCAGCAGAGGAAGCGATTGATTCGCCCGGCGGCGTGCCGCTCAAGACCGGGATCGGCGTGGGCGCCGCGGGCGATGCCGCGTCCGGGGGCACGCGCGACGAATCCGTTGGCGCGGCGCCGTCAGAAGATGCGATTCCGTCGCCGGCGGGGCGGCAGAAGTCGCTGCCCCAGGAACAAGGCTTGCGCCTCTTCGCGCGCGCGCAGGAGCTGCGCATCGTAAGCCTGAGTGAAGGTTTGCAGGAGATCGAGCTTGAGGAAGGCAGCGTGAGCTCAAGCTCGCTGGCTGTGGCTTCCTACTCGCTGTATGCCGAAAGCCTCACCATCCGCCTGACCAGCGTGCGCCAGACCATCTACATGACGAGGCCGGGGGTGCGCATCCTGGACTACCCGCTGCTGACGCTGCCGGTGGATGACTATGCGTACGACATCGACAGCCAGTTCCCGATCCGCCAGCTTGAGTTCATTACCAACAGCCGTTTCGGATTCGCGTTCCGCACCTACATTGACGCGATCGCGACCTACGACTTCTTTGCCGACCCCGAGCCGCCGTTCAACCCGCTGCAGATCGGCCCGCAGATCGACTACTTCAGCCGCCGCGGCCTGGGCCTCGGCGTGAACCTGGATTGGGGAGGCGTCAGCGCGTTTCGCAACTTCGGGGCCGCCAGCGTGCGCAGCCTGTATATCAACGACCCCGGCGACAAGCGCAGCCGCGCCGAGGACCTGGGCTGGTACCCCGTTGAAAAGCACAGCCGCGGCCGCTTCTACGGTGCGTACTCGCAGAACTTCGGCGATGGCTGGCAGTTCGACCACCTGCTGAACTACTCGAGCGACCGCAACTTCCGCCGCGAATTCTATGAGCCCGAATACGACAACAATGAGCCGGAAAACAGCTTCATCCAGCTGACCAAACGCTACGAGAACCTGAACTTCTACCTGCTGGTCGAGCCCAAGGTGCACCCCTGGCAGAGCCGCACCGAGTATCTGCCGCGGCTCGGCTTTGACACGTCAAGAGTCATGATCGGCGACTTCGGCCTGCAGTTCTCGAGCCACACCGACGCCAGCGTGCTGCGCTTCCGGCCCGGCGACGGCGACCCGCGAGAAGAGATCGCCACCATCCGCGCCGACAGCACTTCGTGGTTCAACCTGCCATTCGAGCTCGGACCTCTGGCGCTCGATCCCTTCCTCGGCACCCGCGTCACACTGGCCACCACGCACCTGAAGTTTGACGAAGACAGCTCACGCCCGTTCCTGAGCAGCGACGGCACTTTCCCCGGCATGCGCCCGGGGGATGAGCACGTGAGCGGCATTTTGTACCGCTTCCTGCCCTTCTTCGGCGTCAACCTGCAGACCTTCTTCACCGGCACCTTCGGCGACGTGAAGGTTCCCGGCCTTGCCATCGACGGGCTGCGCCACGTGTTCGTGCCGTTCCTGCGCTACACCAACGTGGTTTACAACAGCCTGGATGACATCCCCGGCCGCAGCTTCGTGCCGCTGGACACCGTGGATACGCTGGACGAGTTCCATGAGCTGCGCTTCGGCTTCCGGGAGCGGCTGCAGACCCGCCAGGGCTGGGGCGACGAGCGCCGCACCGTCGATTACTTCGAGCTGATGGCCGAGATGGCCTACTACCCCAACCGGCGCCGCGACAACGGCGACCGCAACTTCAGCGACCTGGAACTCGCCGCGGTTTGGCGCCCGGCCCCCGGCTTCGCGATCGCGGGTAACATGTTCATCGACACCTTCACCGGCAACGTCAACCGCGCCTCTGGCAGCTTCCGCTTCGACGTATTGAATTTCGGCCAGGCCAGCATCTACTACCGGCTGCTCAAAGGGCAGCACCAGGTGGTGGGCATCCAGGCCGACCTAACGGTGTCCGAGCTCTATCGCATCGGCGTGAAGCAGGAGTACGACCTGCAGCAAGGCAAGTTCCGCGACACCCGCATCGAACTGACCCGCCGCGTGCTGGAGGCCTTCGACCTCGGCTTTGTGTTCGTGCGCGACGCGGTGGACGGCGACGTGGGGTTTTATCTCAGCATCTCGGCCGCCTTCCGCGCCCCCACCAGCTCGGCAGGACTGCTGCGCTAACAAGGCGAGTACACAGTGCCGCGTACAAGGCACAGAGTATGGCTTGCCACCCGGTCAGGCTTCGGGGCAGCATGCTCTGTACGCTGTACTTTGTACGCTGAACTCAATGCAGGTCACGACGTCATCCCTTCCCCTCTTCTTGACTCAAACTAGGCTGCGCGGCGGTTTGCGGAGACAGCGATGAAGATCAGTGTTATCGGTTCCGGCCACGTGGGCCTCATCACCGGCGTCTGCTTTGCCGAAAAGGGCCACGAAATCCTGTGCGTCGACCACGACAAGGACAAGCTCGCCAAGCTGAAAAAAGGCGAAGTCCCGTTCTTTGAGCCGGATCTGCCCGAGTTGCTGCAGAAGCACGTGGCCAGCAAAAAGCTGGTCTTCAGCGATCGCACCGAGGACGCCGTCGAGTTCGGCCAGGCCATTTTCATCTGCGTCGGCACGCCCAGCACCGAGCGCGGCAAGGCCGACATGAGCTACGTGGAGAAGGTCGCCCGCACCATCGCCGAAAACCTGAAAGACTACCGGCTGGTGATCGAAAAGAGCACCGTGCCGATCAAGACCGGCGAGCGTATCCGCCGCACCATCGGCCGTTACGTGCGCGGCGACGTGCACTTCGACGTGGCCAGCAACCCCGAGTTCCTGCGCGAGGGCAGCGCGATCTACGACACGCTGAACCCGGACCGCGTGGTAGTGGGCGTCGATTCCGCCAAGGGCGAGAGCCTGCTGCGCGAGATTTATGGCGGCTTCAACTGCCCGATCGTGGTAACCAGCGTCGGCTCAGCCGAGCTGATCAAGCACGCCAGCAACAGCTTCCTGGCGCTCAAGATCA
The DNA here is from genome assembly GCA_022071975.1 of Planctomycetota bacterium. Classification (GTDB taxonomy): domain Bacteria; phylum Planctomycetota; class UBA8742; order UBA2392; family UBA2392; genus JACKID01. The sequence goes on along the minus strand of JAJVIO010000033.1, from coordinate 14,890 downwards.
CCTATGCCAACTGGCTGTCCCGCCTGTGCGAGGCCAGCGGCGCCGACATCGAGCAGGTCGTGCACGGCATGGGCCTGGACAAGCGCATCGGTCACCACTTCTTCGGCGCGGGCATCGGCTACGGCGGCAGTTGCTTCCCCAAAGATGTCGACGCGCTTGCGCACATCAGCGAGGAGCTGGGCGTGGACGCGCCGATGATCCGGCTGATCAGCGACACCAACAAGTCGCAGCTCGAACGCTTTTACCAGCGCATCGAGTCCGAGTTGTGGGTGCTGCACGACAAGACCCTGGCGATCTGGGGCCTCGCTTTCAAGCCCAACACCGACGACCTGCGCGAAGCGCCGGCCCTGCGCCTGATCGACAAACTGAAGGCCGCCGGCGCGAAGCTGCGCGTGCACGATCCGGTCGCCATGCCAAACACTCGCAAGCTGCATCCGGACCTCTACTACGCCAAGGACCCCATAGATGCCGCCAGCGGAGCGGACGCACTAATCGTCTGTACCGAATGGCCCCAATACAAGGAAGCCGATCTCGCCAAGGTGAAGGCCAGCATCCGCGTGCCCATGATTTTCGACGGCCGTAACTGCATCGACCGCAAGAAAGCAGCCGAGCTGGGGATGACACTGTTCGGGATCGGCAAGGCGCCGGTCAAGCCGGCGGAGTAGAACCAAAACTCGCCCGAGTCATGAACAGCAAATTACCAATAACCAATTTTCAATTACCAATGAACCCGCGAGGCAAGGGCATTGGTAATTGAAAATTGGTTATTGGTAATTCGCTGTTGCCGTTTCCCTCGACAGCGAAGGCTTCCATTCCCGCCGGCATAATCCACAATCACACCCATGATCGTGCTCGGCATTGAATCCTCTTGTGACGACACCGGCGTGGCGCTGGTGGAGAACGGCCAGACCATCCTGGGCGGCGCGCGGGCCAGCCAGGAGAAAGTCCACGCCCAGTACGGCGGCATCGTTCCGGAAGTCGCCTGCCGCATGCATTACGAGACGCTGCTGCCCCTGGTGCAGAAGGTCTGCGCCGCGAGCGGCAAAACCCTGGCCGACGTTGACGCCATCGCGGTCACCAACCAGCCCGGCCTGGTCGGCAGCCTGTACGTCGGCCTCAGCGCCGCCAAGGCGCTGGCATGGGCGCTGCAGAAGCCGCTGGTTACCGTCGATCACATTGAAGCCCACATCTACGCCGCCCACCTGGCCGACCCGGACCTCGACTACCCGCACGTCTCGGTCGTCGTCAGCGGCGGCCACACCGACATCTTCCTGAGCACCGGCCCCACCGAGCACGCGCTGATCACCCGCACTCTCGACGACGCCGCCGGCGAGTGCTTTGACAAAGTCGCGGCGCTGCTGGGCATCGGCTACCCGGGTGGCCCGGCTGTGCAGGCCACCAGCCTGGGCGGCAACCGCGAAGCCGTGGCCTACCCCCGCGGCGACGCCGGCCCGGAGGGCCTGCAGATCAGCTTCAGCGGCCTGAAGACCGCCGTACTCAATGACCTGCGCAAGCGCGGCTTCGTGGTGGAGGCCGCTAAAAACGCCGGCCGTCTTATCACCGCGCGCGCCCCGGAAACGCCGGTGCCCGCCAGCGAAACCCGCACCCTCAGCGTGCGCCTGCCGCTGGCGGATATCGCAGCCAGCTTCCAGGAAGCGGCCGTGGACATCCTGGTGCGTGCGACGCTGGCAGCGACGCGTAAGGCGCGCTGCCGCAGCGTGGTGCTGTGCGGCGGCGTGGCGGCCAACAAGCGGCTGCGCGAGGTGATGGCCGCCGCCTGCAAGGCCCAGAAGAACACCCATTTCATGGCGGCGCCGCTGAACCTGTGCACCGACAACGCGGAGATGATCGCCGGGCTGGGGTTCCACAAGCTGGTCACGGGGCAGATCTCCGGCCTGGATGCCGACGTGCTTCCCAACAAAGACGAGAAACGCCAGAAGGCGGGGACCGCCTAGGCCGTGGCAATCCGGCGCTACAACCCCGGCTACAAGCCGCCGGCCACGCTGGCGCTTGTGGGCGTGAACGTCGGCATCGCGATCATCGACATGCTCAGCGGCGGCATGCTGGAGCGCCTGTTCTGGGCGCGCGGCATCGACATCCAGTACGGCGAAGTCTGGCGTCTGTTCACCTGCGCCTGGGTGCACGCCGATATCATGCACATCGCGTTCAACGCCTATGGCATCTACGTGCTGGGCATGCTCACGGAGCAGATGCACGGCTGGAAGTCGCTGCTGCTGATCTACCTGGCGTCGCTGCTGGGCGGCAGCGCGCTCGCCATCGCGTTCATGGACCCGGGCACTCCGCTGTTGGGGGCGTCGGCCGCCGCTTACGGCCTGTTCGGCGCCGTGCTGGGCAGCTTCTACGCGCGCACGGGCAGCATCGCCGATCTGTGGCAGATTCCGCTGGCGCGCACGCTGCTGATCTGGCTGGCGTTCGGCGTGTACCTCAGCCTGCGGCCGGGCGTCAGCCTGCTCGGGCACCTCGGCGGCTTCGTGCCCGGGTTAGTACTGGGAATCTTTTTCGAGCACCGCTATCGGCGTGAGCTGGACATCTACCACAAGCTGGGCGCGGCATTGGTGTGCGCGTCGATCGCGCTGCTGCTGGCGTTCTGCATCGCGCCTTTCACGCGCTCAAGCTGGTACGCCGCGCGCGCGCTGCGGGCTTTCGAAAGCGGCAACATGGAGACCGGCGATCAGCTGCTGGCAACCGCTGAAAAGAAGAACCGCGCCAACGAGGGCTCGCGCAAACTGCTTACGCATCTGCACACCTGGCGGAAATGGAACGCCGCGGACCCCGACGAATTCAGCATCGAGATCCTGCGCTGGCCGCTTACACACACGCGCGGCTTGGCGGGTACGGAAGCAGCGGGCCAGGTTGTCCCCTACTGGTATCTGCCGGCGCTCGAAGAGCAGCCCGAGTCGCTTGAACCGGCCGTCGCGCCAGACTAGAGTTCAACGCGGAGAAATTCATGGCCAGCAACCGCGAGGCTTTTGACGAAGCGCGCCGCTACATCGCCGGCGGCGTGAACAGCCCCGTGCGTGCCTTCAAGGCCGTGGGCGAGACGCCGCTGTTCTTCGCCTCGGGCTACGGCTGCAAGATCACAGACATCGAAGGGCGCGAGTACGTCGATTACGTCGGCTCGTGGGGCCCGCACATCCTGGGCCACGCGCCTGAGCCCGTCGTCACCGCGATCACCCGCGCCGCGAAATCCTCCACCAGCTTCGGCGCACCCACGGTCAGCGAGACCACCCTGGCGCGCATGATCTGTGAGGCACTGCCCGGCTGCGACCGCGTGCGCCTCACCAACAGCGGCACCGAGGCGAGCATGAGTGCTCTGCGCCTCGCGCGCGGCGCCACCGGCCGTCCCAAGATCGTCAAGTTCGCCGGCTGCTACCACGGCCACGTGGACAGCCTGCTGGTCAGTGCCGGCTCGGGCGCGCTGACGTTCGGCAGCCCTGACAGCGCGGGCGTGACGGCCAGTGTGGCGGCCGACACGATCGTGCTGCCGTTCAACGATGTCGATCACGTCGAGCGCGCCTACGCCGAATGGGGCGACCAGATCGCCGCCACTATCGTTGAGCCGATCGCCGGCAACATGGGCGTGGTGATGCCGGTGCGCGGCTATCTCGAATCCGTCGCCGCCATCACGCGCGAATCGGGCGCGCTGTTCATCATGGACGAAGTGATGACCGGCTTCCGCGTCGCGTGGGGCAGCGCGCAGCGGCTGCTGAACATCCAGCCGGATCTCACGGTGCTGGGCAAGGTGATCGGCGGCGGCATGCCGCTGGCGGCCTTCGGCGGCCGCGCCGACCTGATGGATCAGCTGGCGCCGGACGGGCCCGTGTACCAGGCGGGCACGCTTTCGGGCAACCCGGTGGCGGTCTCAGCCGGACTTGCGACGCTGACCCAGTTGCGCAGCCACCCGCAGATCTACCGGCGCCTGGAAGTGCTGTCAGCGCGGCTGGAGTTCGGCCTGCGCAAAGCCGCCGAGCGCGCTGGCCTGAAAGTCTACATCGCGCGCTGCGGCAGCATGCTGACAGTGTTCTTCCAGGCCGGGCCGGTGCACAACCTTGATGACGCCCGGCGCAGCAACACCGGCCAGTTCTCGCGCTTCCATGCGCTGATGCGCGAGCAGGGCCACTACCTGCCGCCAAGCCAGTTCGAGGCCTGGTTCGTCAGCAACGCCCACACCTTCCGCGACATCGACGCCACCATCAGCGCGGCCGAGCACGCCTTCGCGCAGTTGGTACCCGAGCCGGTTGCCAACTGATTCACCCGCAACTGGGAGCAGTCACCTTGGTGACCGTCCCCTTTCAGCACACAATGGCGGGCCGTCGCGCCGAGACTGCGCGCCGAGCGAAAATGGACAGGCACCGAGTGCGCCTGCACCTGGCAACCTGTAACAGCCATGGACTGACAACAGGTGCGCCGATTGATTTAATGCCCGCATGGCTAACGCTATCGACACGAAGCAGTTACTCGGGCTCAGCTCGGAAGAACGGCTGAAGCTATTGATGCTTCTTTGGAACAGCCTGGTTGAAGAAGGGAAAGCTCCCGGTGTGAGCGAAGCCGCGTTGGATGAAGCCGAACGCCGCGCGACCGAGCTGAAAGCAAATCCTGAGCTCGGCATTGGCCTGGACGAACTGCGCAAACAAAGAGGCTGGAAGTAGTGCGCCGCAGGGCCATCGTCCATCCGCTGTTCCAGAACGACATTGATGAAGCCGTCGTCTGGTATGAGGGTAAGTCACCGGGCCTCGGCGCGAGGTTCGAAGGTCAGCTCAACGCCTGCCTTCACAAGGTCGAAGAACGCCCGCTGAGCTTTCAGGCCGCTCGCGGAAGTCTTCGGCAGGCCCGGCTGGATGACTTCCCATTTGGAGTAATCTTCGAAGTGTCCGAGGATCTCTTGTTGATCTATGGCCTGTTCCACCTTGCCCGTGACCGCTCCGTCTGGGAATCCCGGACATAGTGCGAATTGTATCCCAGCCGTCCGCCCCTGTGGCATAATGGCGGCATGAGCAGCATTGCCGTGATCCCGTTTTCCACGCGCATATCCGACGAGCTGGCCGGGCACGTCGCGCGCGGGCTCAGCCTTGAACTCTCTGACTGGCTGACCGACCAGGGCGGCGAATGCCTGGTGCTCACCAGCGCCCAGACCGAAGAAGACGGCGCGTGGCGCAAGCTGGTCAGTTTCAATGAAGAACTTTCGTCAGAAGCCGTGAATGAGCTCATCCACGGCATCCCCGACGAAAACGGACATGAGCCCGAGTTCAAGCTGGTAGTGAGCGGCATCATCGAGCAGATCGCAGACACCCAGTACCAGGACGGCTTGCACATCGCCATCAGCGTCACGGACCTGTCCGGCGGTTTTTCGCGCGGACGCTTCACGGCCGACCTGATGCCCGCAAGCTTCGGTGATTCGATCGCCGGGCTGTTCCGCCAGGTCGCCGAAGCGCTCGGCCTTGCAGCCAAGTCGCCCTACGCCACCATCACCCGCAACTTCCAGGCCTGGTTGAACCTGCTGATCACACGCGCGCTGATCCTTGCCGCCGAAGTCGGCGCCGTGGCGCGCGACGCGAAGGGGGTCTACAACCCCGCGCTGGAAGCCCTGCGCCTGGACCCCGCTTTCACCGTCGCGCGCGACAAGCTGGGCGACCTGGCCCAGGCGCTGGTGCTGGAGCGAGGCTTTGAAGCGGGCGAAGCGGTCAAGGCGCTCGACCAGGCCGTGGCGCGCTCCGGCGCAGACTGGCGCACCTTACGCGCGCGCGGGCACCTGATGCTGGCGGCCAACGAGCCCTCCAACGCCGCCAAGGCCTTCTGCCAGGTGCTGAGCGGCAAGTTCGAGGCGCCGGATAAATCCGAACGTATGCGCGCGGCCCTGCTGGCCGGCAAAGCTTTCAACCTGGCGGAGCGCCACGTGGAGGCCCAGCGCGTGCTGAGCGTCGCCATGCAGGCCGAGAACTTGCGGGTGGAGGCGATCGTCGAGTCCGCCACATCCAGCGCCGCGCTGGGGGAGAACGCCGTGGCCGAGCGCTTGTGGCGCCGGGCGCTCGAGCTTGAGCCCCAGAGCATCGCCGCGCGCCTTTACCTCGCGCGCTTGTACCGCTCGCGCGGCGAGGCCGACAAGGCCGCGGAGCAATACGAAGAGCTGATCAAGGCCCCCGGCCTGCCGCGCGAGGTGTTCGCCGACGCCGCGGAGTTCTTCGTGGTCAACGGCCGCCACGAGCAAGCCCTTGGCGCCGCCGAGCGCTACGCAGACGAGCACCCGGGCGACGCCATCGCGCACGTGCTGATGGCGAGTTCGCTGAACGCGCTGGGCAAGCACAAGCGCGCGCTGAAGTCGCTGGAGAAGGCCGAAGTCTGCGTAGGCGTCGAGGAGATCCGCGACCTGGTCACGCGCCAGCGCCGCTATGCCGAGCACCCGGACGCCGAGCAGCGCTTCCGCGCCGGGGCCGACGCGGCCCTCACCGGCAACCCCGAACGCGGCGAGGCCGAGATGCGAGAGCTGCTCGCGCGCTTCCCCGAGTTCTGGGAGGCCCACCTGTTCCTGGGCATCGCCCTGCGCCGCCGGCAGAAGTGGCTGGAGGCCCGCGGCGTTCTGGAGCACCTGAAGGCGAACCAGCAGCTGCCAGGCATCGATAAGGAACTGACGGGCATTTACTCGCAGTTGGGCCAGCCGGGGAAGGCGCTGGAATGCGCCAAGCAGGCCATGGACGCCGCGCCCGAAGACCCCACTCTGCTGACCAACTACGCGGCCGCTTTGCTCGAGAACGACAAGATCGACGAGGCTGCCAAATACGCCGCCCGCGCCGAAATGCTGATGCCGGGCGACGAGCCGACCAGGAAGCTGCAGGAGCTGATCAAGCTGCGCATGACCAAGCGCGGGATGATCAAGAATTTCGCGGCGACCATTAAGGAAGCAACCAGCTGGTTCAAGTTCGGCCGCCGCAAGAAGTAGGCAGCGGGTTTGAACAGCCAATTACCAATAACCATTTTTCAATTACCAATGGCCTGGAACCCGGCTGGACATGGTCAGCGACGCCTGCCCATTGGTTATTGGTAATTGGTCATTGTCCTTCCGATGTTCGCCGGCATCCCTACCTTTCCCCATCGCTCGATTTGTCGCACTGCTTGCTACACTCGCGGCATGAGCTTTTCTGACTCCATCCTTGGCCCCAACGGCCTGATCGCCCAGAAGCTGCCCGGCTATGAAGACCGGCCGCAGCAGTTGGCAATGGCGCAGGCCGTGGAGCGCGCCCTGGACGGCAACCGCCACCTGGTGGTCGAGGCCGGCACCGGCGTCGGCAAGTCCTTCGCGTATCTCGTGCCCGCCATCCGCCGCGCCGTGGAAGGCAAGCCCGACGACCGCCCCGTGGTGATCAGCACCGGCACCATCGCTCTGCAGGAGCAGCTGTTCAACAAGGACATCCCCTTCCTGCGCAGCGTCTGGGGGCAGGAGTTCACGGCCGTGCTGGCCAAGGGGCGCAGCAACTACGTCAGCCTGCGCCGCCTGCACGGCGCGCTGAAGCAGGAAGACCGGCAAAGCAGCGGCGACCTCGGGCGCGAGCTCGCGCGCCTGCGCCGCTGGGCCGAGGAAACTGAAGACGGCAGCCGCAGCAGCATGGACTTCACCCCCAGCGCCGAAGCCTGGGAGCAGGTGGTCAGCAGCAGCGACAACTGCCTCGGCCGCGCCTGCCCGAACTTCGAGCAGAAGTGCTTCTACCAGCGGGCCAAACGCCGCATCTACAACGCCAACATTCTGGTGGTGAACCACGCCCTGCTGTGCGCCGACCTGGCGCTCAAGGCCCAGGGCGTGAACTACCTGCCCGATTACCGCTACCTGATCATCGACGAAGCCCACGACCTTGAACGCTACGCCAGCGACCACCTGGGCATCCACGTCAACCGTGACGGCGTGCGCTACTCCCTGGGCATGGTTTTCAACGCCCGCAGCAAGAAGGGCCTGATCGACCGCTTCGACTTCCTGCGCGGCTGCCACGACGCCGTGCGCAAGGCTCGTGACGCGGTGGAACGCTTCTTCATCGAGGTTGAAACCTGGACACGCCGCCACGGCCAGTCGCCCGTCCGCGTCGGTGAACCCGAGCTGTTCCCCACCGAGGCCGCCGAGGCCCTGGTCGAACTCGCGTTGCTATTAAAGGAAGGCACCCTGCGCACCGAGAACGAGGAAGAGCGCCTGGACATCGAGTCGGTCATGAAGCGCCTCAACAACGCGGCCGCGGGCATGCTCAGTTTCGTGAACCAGCAGTTGGAGGGCCAGGTCTACTGGGTTGAGACCAACGTCGGCCGTAACGAACAGAACGTCGAGCTTCACGCGGCGCCTGTGCACGTCGGCGATCTGCTGCGCAAGCACCTGTTCGAGCGCTGCAAGGGCGTGGTGCTTACCAGCGCGACACTGGCCACCGGTCCCGACAAGTTCGACTACGTGCGCAACCGCCTGGGCGTGCCCGACGAGGCCGACCAGTTGCAGGTCGGCAGCCCCTTCGACTTCAAGAACAACGCCCAGATCGTGATCCCGCGCGACATGCCCGAGCCGCCCAAGGGCGGCGGCCAGGACACGGAGTACGACAAGCGCGTCAACGAGGAGGTCACGGCCGCGATCCAGCGCAGCCGCGGCGGCACCTTCGTGCTGTTCACCAGCTACGGCCAGATGCGCCGGGTGTATGACGCGCTGCACGCCAAGCTCGAGTTCCTGGGTTACACGCCCCTGCGCCAGGGCGAGGGTTTGGGCCGTCAGCGCATGCTTGAGCGCTTCAAGGAAGGCGAGAAGATGGTGCTGTTCGGCGTGGAGAGCTTCTGGCACGGCGTAGACGTGCCGGGCGAGGCGCTGACCACGGTGATCCTGGTGCGCCTGCCCTTCCCTGTACCCAGCGACCCGCTGGTGGCCGCGCGCATGGAAGAGGTTCGGCGCTCGGGCGGCAACGACTTCAACGATTACATGGTGCCGGAAGCCACCATCAAGCTGCGCCAGGGTTTCGGCCGGCTGATCCGGCGCAAGGACGACTTCGGCACGGTGGTGATCCTGGATTCGCGCGTGATCAGCAAGGGCTACGGCAAGCGGATGCTGAAGGCCCTGCCGGAGTGCGCCATCACAGACGGCAAAGGCGGCGACCCGCGCGAGAAGAAGCCGGCGCCCGCCAAGCCCATCGAGCTTTAGGGGACTGTCCCCGGCCGAAGGCCGAGGGACTGTCCCCGTAGTCGAGGTACCTATGAGCTCTCGAAAACGGGGACGGTCGCAAACCGCGAAGACAGTCCCCCAGCGCGGCGCCAGCTACCGCAGCTTCGCCATCGTTCATGAAGACGAGCACCTGCTGGTAGTCAGCAAACCCGCCGGCTTGCTCACCAACATGGCCGAGGACGGCGAGCAAACCTTGCAGGACCAGCTGCGCGCGCACTTCAGGCAACCGGAAATCGCGGCCGTGCACCGGCTGGATCGCTTCACTTCCGGGCTGGTGGTTTTCGGCCGGACCACGAAAGCGCTGGAGGCCCTGGGTGCGCTGGTACGCGACGGCAAGCTGGAGAAGCGCTACTGGGTGCTGACCGTGGGCGTGCCGCAACCCGCCAGCGGGCGCATCGGCGCGGCCATGGAGCGCATCGAGCACCCGCGCCGTAAAATGCAGGTCAGCACGGCCGGCCACGCTCAGCCGGCGTTGACCGAATATAATGTAGAAGAAACCCTCGGCGACTACGCGCTGGTTTCGGCACGCATTCACACCGGGCGCACGCACCAGTTGCGCGTGCATTTCGAACACATCGGCTGCCCGGTCGCGGGCGACAACATCTACGGCAACAAGAAGGCCAACGCCGAACTGCGCCAGAAGCACGGGTTGCAACGGCAGTTCATCCACGCGCGGGAGCTGGAGCTCGTGCACCCCGTCACGGGCAAGACGCTGAAGCTGCAAGCCAAGCTGCCCAAGGACTTAAGCCGGGTGCTGAAGTCGCTGCGGGGGTAGACGAACCCTGCCGCGCGCTTGCGCTTGCGGCTCTTGTTCCCATTTAGCACTTTTTTGGCTTCGGATTGGGCGTGCGCGACGTTATGATTGCGGGCGAAACGGGGCCCCTTTCAGGCAATGCATTGCCGTCGGGGCTTTTTTCATTGGCCCTGGCCGGTCGGACGGAGGTCAGCCATGTTCACCCCCAGAAAGCTCTTCTTCTCATTACTGGCTGTGCTGGCAGTGGTGGCCTTTGCCGCCCCGGTGGCAAACGTTGACGCCCAGCGCGTGACACGCAGTTCCGGCGGCAGTTCAAGCGGCGGCTCGAAGATTTCGGGCTCGTCGGGCGGCGCCAGCAGCGGCCGTTCGTCGGGCAGCTCGGGCATCACGCGCTCGTCGGGAAGCTCAGGCGCGTCGCGTGCTTCGGGCAGCTCGGGCATCACTCGTTCGTCGGGAAGCTCGGGTGCGTCGCGCTCCTCAGGCAGCTCGGGCATCACGCGTTCTTCGGGCAGCTCGGGCGCGTCGCGGTCTTCCGGCAGTTCGGGCATCACGCGCTCGTCGGGCAGCTCCGGTGCGTCGCGGTCTTCCGGCAGCTCCGGCATCTCGCGCTCGTCCGGCAGCAGCCGCTCCTCCAGCAGCCCGGGCATCAGCCGCTCTTCGGGCACGCCCAGCCGCAGTTCGGCGGCGCCCACCCGCAGCAGCTATTCCAGCGGCAGCACCGGCACCAGTTCATCGCGCGGGGTCTCATCCCTGTCGCGCACCAGCTATCGCCCCGCGCCTTCGCGCACTACAGCCAGCGGCGTACCCACCATCTCGCGCGCCCAACCTGACTCTTCCCGCACCGCCACTCGCGGGACGACGGCCACGTCCGTGCCGCGCAGCGACACCCGCAGCACGCGCAGTACAGGCAGCGTGCCTTCGCTGACCCGCTCCGACTCGATCTCCAGCCGCAGCACGCGGGACACCGGCAACCTCGCCACGCGCTCGACTTCCGGCTCGCTCAGCACCCGCAGCACCGGCGAAATCTCGGAGCGCAGCACGCTGACTTCGTTCCGCACCACGCCCACGGACAACTTCCGCAGCAGCAGCACGCGCCCCACGGAACCGCTGCCCACCTCCACCTACCGCACCACCAGCTACACGCCCTACTACGCGCCCAGCTACTACACGCCGAGCTACTACTACACCGGCTACTACAGCTACCCCTGGTACTACACCGGCTTCTCGGTCGGCTTCACTTCGGGCAGCTTCTACTTCGGCACCAGCTGGTGGGGCTGGCCGTCGTACTCGTACTGGGGCTACAACCCCTATTCCGGCAGCTTCGCGGCCGCCTTCCTGGTCGGCACCGCCTGGCGCATCGTGCCTTACGTTTCGCTCGGATGGGTCGGATACAACTGGGGCGGATACTGCAGCTACTGGCCGTGGGGAACCTGGCGCCGCCACCACCGCTATCATTACCACGGCCACTACTACCGCGTGTGCCGCCCTTACTGGTACGGCTACACGCGCTGGTACGACTACCACCCGTACCGTTACGGCTACGTCTCGCTGGTCTATGATTCCCTGTATGACGATGGCTACGATGACGGCTACGGCCGGGGCTACAACCGCGGTTATGAAGACGGCGCCGACGACGCCTCAGCGTACAAGGACGACCGCCGCCGCGACGAAATCGGCAGCAAGCCGCGCCCGCGCGTGCCCGACAGCGAAATCGACAAGGCCAAGACCGACGCCACCGAAGAGTACCGCTACGAGATGAGCCGCGGCACGGAAGCCTTCGGCAGCGGCGACTTCAAGACCGCCACCAAGGCGTACAAGGAAGCGGTAATCCTTAACCCGGACAGCGCCGACGCCCGCTACAGCCTGGCGATCAGCGCGTTTGCGGAAGGCAAGTTCGCGTTCTCCGCCTTCGCCCTGCGCCGCGGCGTGGCCTTGGACGCGGACGCATCAAAGATCGATCTGCCCCGCGTATTCGGCGACCCAATGAAGCTGAAGGGCTACAGCGACGCCCTGGAGGCCGAGTTGGCTGAATACCCGGAAGACGCGGACCTGCTGCTGCTGGCAGGCTACGTTGCGCTGCGCAGCGGCGATGCCTCAGGCGCCGCCGAGAAGCTTGACCGCGCACTGAAGGCCGCGCCCCAGGACACGGCCGCCAAGACGCTGCAGCGCGAAGCCATGGAGGCGCTGGAGAACAAGTAAGACTGCTCGAGAACAGGCCCGGCTTCGGCCGGGCCTGTTTTGTTTCAGGTCTGGCCGCGCCACCCTTGGCTGGTTGGCAACCGGCAGCCATATTGCACAGAATAAGACCCATGGCACACTCGGTTCATGGCTCGAATCCTGTCAGCAGACGGCGGCAGCTTCTTTGAACTCACGCCCGTGCGTGTTTCACGCGGCCGCGGCGAAGCCGGAGAAGGCGACGGCGTGGTCTGCGAAGTGCGCTTTGAAGCCTACGGAGAGCCGGTCGAAGGCGAGGCCCAGCTCACGCGAGGCGGTCTGATGCGCATGATCGAGAAGCTGAAGAGCTTCGCCGAAAAGCGCGCGGGCATGATGCAACTGCGCAGCGACGCCCAGGAGATCGAGCTGAGCCTGGCCGCCAAACGCAGCAAGTGGACGCAGAAGATCAACGTGACGGGCCTGGCCGGCGTGCCGCGCGACGACACCCAGCATGCCGACGTAGCCGAAGAGTTGCGCGTGTCATTCGGCGCCACCTACCGCCAGAGCAGCGCCCAGGCCGGCAGCATCGAGCATCGCTGCGGCATGGTTTGCACCTTCGACGCGGTGAACGGCTTCGCGGACGCGCTGAAGTCCGAGTTCGAAACCGCATCCACGCGCCGCGGCACAGGCAGGATCCAGGCGCCCGGGGCCTGAACATGGCCGGCAGCGAAGACACCGACATCCAGTGGCTCGAGCGCGACTCCCGCGAATGGGTGCTGTTCGCCCACCAGCCCGATCAACTTACGGCGCGCATGACCTGCACCTACCTTGAAACCGGCGGCGTGGAAGCGCGCGTCGGCAGCCAGGGCGGACGTTACTGCGTCGAGGTGCCGGTCCTTCAGCTCGAGAAGGCCTACAGCGTCTACACGCCCCACGACAGCGCGATCGCGCCGCCCATGCAGGAAGACAGCCGCTCCACGGGCATCCACACCGGCCGGCGCCTGCGCGAACAGCTGCGCCCGCAAACTGAAACCGCGCGCCCGCGGCGCCTGCTGAAGTGGCTGGTGAGGCTGGCGGTGATCGGCGCGCTGGCAGCCGTGATCCTGCTGGCCATCGAGCTGTGAACCGCGGGGCGAGTTTTTCGTTTGTATGGTTCACCCCCAGCTTTCACCGTTGTTTCACCGTGTTGTCGCGGCGCGGATCGCCGCGGCGGTTCTGATTGACACGGTTCGGGCGCAGTGGGATACTCCGGCCCAACCGTCTATCAGCAACCTACGCAGGCCCCGCAATTCAGCGGCACAGGCGCGACAACGGGCATGGGAGCGTCAACTTGCTGCGCCATCTGATCCTGTTCGTCGTGCTGTTGGGTTTCTGGGCGATTCTTTCCGGCCAGCTTGACTGGACGGACGGGCACCAGCGCTACCTGATGACCTGCGGTGTGGTCAGTTGCGCATTGGCGACGCTTCTCAGCTGGCGGGTCGGCTTCCTGGAAAAGGAGGGCAACTACCTGCGCATGGCCGCGCGCCAGTTTCCTTACCTGTGCTGGCTGCTGTGGCAGATCCTGCTTTCGAACTGGGACGTCGCGCGCCGCGTGTGGTCGCCCAAGATGGACATTGACCCGGCCATGACCCGCACGCCCTACAAGCTCAAGAGCGAGCTGGCGGTGGCCATCTACGCCAACAGCATCACGCTGACGCCCGGAACGGTCACGGTGCAGATCGACAGTGACAAGCGCGAGCTGCTGGTTCACCAGCTTTCCGACGGCAACGGCGAAGCCCTAAAGGACATGCACAACCGCGTGGCGCGCGTAGAGGGCGAAGGGGGCGAGCTGTGATTCTTGCCCGGCTTGAACTCACGCTGTTCCACACCGATATCCCAGCCCTGGTCGGCGGAGTCGCATTGCTGGTCGGTATCAGCCTCGTGCTGGTGCGCGCCGTGGCCGGGCCGACGGCATACGACCGCATCCTGGCCATGAACGCAATCGGCACCAAGGCGGCGCTGCTGATCGCGATGCTCGGCTTCATCACCCAGCGCCCAGATTTCCTTGATATCGCGCTGGCCTACGCCATCCTCAACTTCCTGGGCACCATCGCGATCCTCAAGTTCATCCGTCACCGGAGGCTCGGCTGATGGCGCTGGTGCTCGACATCCTGATCTGGCTGCTGATCGGCCTGGGCGGCTTTTTCTCCGTCACCGCCGGTGTCGGCGTCGTGCGCTTCCCTGACTTCTATTCGCGCCTGCACCCGGCCGGCAAGAACGACACGTTAGGCGTGCTGCTGTTCTGCGCCGGCATGCTGGTCGAGTGCCTGAAGTACGACTACGGCTACCTGGTGGCGGGGCGCCTGGTGCTGATGGTGCTGTTCATGATGATGGCCAGCCCGATCGCCTGCCACGCGATCACGCAGGCGGCCTGGCTTGACGGCGTGAAGCCCTGGCGGAAAGGGGAGCCGCGCCGATGAACGCAACCATCATCGTGGACCTGATTTTGCTGGCGCTGGTGGTAGTGGCCGCCATTGCCACCGTCGAGGTGCGCAACCTGTTCTCAGCCACCATCCTGGCCTCGATCTACAGCCTGTTGATGGCCTGTTTCTGGACCACCATGGACGCCGTGGACGTGGCCTACACAGAGGCCGCCGTGGGCGCCGGCATTTCCACCATCCTGCTGATCGGCACCCTGGTGCTGACCGGCCCGCGCGAAACCGTGCGCAAGGCCGTGCACTGGCCCGCCCTGCTGGTGTGCCTGTGCGTGGGTGCTTTGCTGATCTACGGCACCGTGGACATGCCGGCCT
>JAJVIO010000077.1 GCA_022071975.1 Planctomycetota bacterium | reverse complement strand
AATTCCGACTGCACCCGCTGGATCGGCTGTTCGGTGAGTGCAAAGAGAGACGCGACTCGTTCGTTCACTGCGAGCCTGGTGGGCACATGACCAGCCGAGGCAATTTCGTGAAGGAGCATCGGTTCCACGATGCAACGTTAGCGGCCGCGAAAGAAACCGTGGATTTAACGATTGACCTGGTGTCAACGGTCTGGCGCGTGATTCACCGCAGAGAGGGACCATCCTGGCTACCGAAGCGGGAAGGCAGTGGACGCTTTGAGCGTGTCACCGTTCAGCTTCTCAAGCAAACGAGCGACTGAGACTGAGTTGGCGGATGCGGTTGATTCGGAAGGGAGCCGTTACAGTGTCGCACCCTCCAAACTGAAGTTGAGCGTATGTTAGGGTCCGCGGTCCATTCGGGTGTGGAAGGCTATACCGTCATCTGCGCCGGAGGTCGCTTCTCCAATGCTGCGGGGCAGGCCAAATCTGTCGTACCTTTGAGGATGTGTTAGCCGTGTGCAGGCGACTGTCTGCGGCTACTGGTAGCGGTCTCGGGATCGGGTCTTTTCCCAGCTCAGGAAGTCGGCGCCTTTGATCTTGTACTGGGCGTTTGGCGCTCCGGTGGCTCGGTGGCTGTTCAGTTGCTGTGCCTTTGCGGCGGCCCTCAGGGTGGACTTCTTCCAGCCGGTTACTTTAGCCAGTTCATCGAGCGTGTATGTGAGGCTGGGATTGATGGCTACCGGGGCTTCGCTGCCGGCTTGCACTTCGGCACCTCCCTCCAAAGTGAGGGATGGTGCGGCCTCTGACGCTTCGTAATGCACTGTAATGCATGCCAGGTGATGCACGAGAAACTGGCCCCAGGTGGTCGATGCGGCGCCGAGATCGCAGACGCTGCCGTCGAACAGAACTCGAAGGGTGGCCCAACCCTGCTCGTCGTCAGCCCTTGGCAGCGGTTGATGCTCGGCTTCGAGCGACCACTCTTGCAGGAACTGCCGCCTGCCTGGCGTAGCCGATCTCAGGTTGCAGGCTTCCTCGATCACCTCGGCCGCGATCCATGGGTTGCCCCTGTGCTGCTCCAGCAGCGCCCAGAAGCGATCTCCCAGTTGAGCAACCTGCCGCAGTAGCGGTTCCTCCACAGCTGACCGCACCGCTTTCGGCATCTTATCGAGAAACTCAGCTACCAAGCCAGCGCATCGCCCTTGCACGCCAGTCAGCATCCACGCCGGCCGACGGACGCTCAGGGCGGTCAGGTCCGGGATGCACTTGCGGAACTCCGCCAGCGCGACGTGCAGCTGACGCTTGGCGGCTGCTGTAGCCCCGGCCGGCACGGTGGCAAGTACCTGGCTCTCAACCGCGCTGGACCACTCTCGAAGATAGCGGTCCGCCCGCTTGGCGACCGTGATGAACCTCTCCCGATGAGGGGCGAGTGCGGCCCGTAACTCCTCCCGATCCCAGTGGCGCTTGAATTCCTCGACGAACCGTCCGTACTGCCGGCCGAGCAGCAACTGGGATGTGCCGACACTGTTGAGCCATGTGAGGAAGCGGCTCATGCCTGAGCTCCCCGGACTTCACTGCCGCTGATGAGTTCTTCAATCACGACATCCAGCCCCATTGCCTGCTCGAGCGTACCATCATGCCGCGACATCACCTGCAATCGATAGTGCTTCTCGGCCACGGCCGCGCTGTGACCTGCCCAGAGCGCGGCCACCGCGGCGGGGATGCCGATGCTGGCGCAAAAGCTGACCCAATTGCGACGCAGGGTCTGGGGGCCGATGCGCCTGGTCTTTGCGGCACGGACTGTTGACTCCCATGGGGTCTTCGGATGGATCGGGGCCGGCAGGGCTCCGTGCGGCAGCACGTGTTCACGGTCACCAGCCTGCAGTTTCCAGCGCTTCAGTAGCTCAAGGAAGCGCGGGCAGAGTTTGCCCTCCGGAGCGTCGATCAGCTGAAGCGTGCGAGGGCGCCCGGTCTTCTCGGAGTACACGCGCACCCAGCCCGTTTCGAAGTTGATGTTCGTCCACTTGAGGTTCAGAGCCTCGCTGAGCCGCATGCCGGTCAGGGCCAGCAGGAGGAACAGGCGGCTTACGGGCGTGGCCGCGACCGCCGGCGGGCGTTGCATGAAGTTCTCAAGCCGGCCGCGCTTCCTGCGCGTGACCTCCATCGGGCAGTTGGGGTCCTCCCGCTGGACGGCCATGCGGTAGGACTTTAGCAGCTCATCCGGCGTGCAGGCCACGTCCTCCCGCGGCGCGACGAGCTGCGGCTTGAGAGGCCTCTTGAAGGAGTCAGCGTCGGGGAAGCGCTTGGGGCGCATGTCGGCGATCCAGTTCAGGCACGCGCGCAGGTGGCGGCGGTGGTGATTGAGGGTTGCGCCGGAACGGATCACCCTGCGTTCGCCGTGCGACGATGGTTCCGTCGCCAGGTGCTCCAGGTATGCGCGCAGGTGATGCGGGCCCAGCTGGCCGGTCTGCATCCGTTCGTAGCCAGCTTCCTTGAGCCAGGCCACGAAGCGCTTCATGGCGTCATTGATGATCAGACCGGTGTGGGGGCTGAGTCCCGCGCGCGCTGCAGGATTGGCTTGCCGGACCTTGATTCTCTGCTCAACGTCCTCCACGTACTCCTGGACACACTTCAGCAGTCGCGAGTCATAGGCGATCGTGCCGCCCAGGCGCACGGCCTCGGCGCGCAGCAGGATTTCCTCTTCCCGGATGCTGTCGAGCAGGCGCTTACGGGCGATCTGGTCGAACGCGTTTCTGGACCTGCAACTTACGCGCATTCTGCGCGGCGGACTGAACTTCCAGTCGTGGCAGAAGACGTACCATTGGCCTCTCCAGGACCGCAGTTGTGCAGGTGGGACCGGGCGCGCCATGCCGCAAACTCCATTCGAGGACAAGTATCGTTCCTGCGAATTTTAAAACCCAGTGTACACACTATTGTACACACTAAACCGTTGTGGCAGCTTCATTCCGGTGCATGCCGTTTTATGCACGCCGGCCTGGAAACCGCTTAACAAGCCTAGTTTGGGCTATTGACATGGCAAGACTGCCATTTCGGCAGTCGATCTACGGATCAGAAGGTTGAAGGTTCGACTCCTTCCGGGTGTACCAGCCTAAAAGCGGCCTCCAGAGCCAATCTGGAGGCCGCTGCCTTAACGGGCCGCGGATCGGTAAAAACTGCTGTACACACTATCGTACACAGTAAAGGCAGCGCACTGATGCTGCGGGATCACCGCCCGATGGCGGTTTGATTCCGGGTGTCAGTTCCCCCGGTTTTCCGGGCGGGGCTGGTCTACCAGCACGGGCGCGTCGCGATAGCCGAGCTTGGTGCGAAGCCAGTCGGCCATGTAGTAGGGGTCGTCCAGCGCCTCGATTTCGTCGGCGATGCGCGCGTTTTCGGCCTTGGCGGCTTCCACGCTGCGCTGCAGCTCGGTCTTGCGTTTCTCCAGCGACTGCTGCTCGTGGTAGTTGGGGATCACGCTGTTGCTGACCGCCAGCCCGAAAATCACGAACATGGCCGCCACGGCCAGCAGGCTGTAGTCGCGGCCTTGCATCCTCAAGCTTTCACGCACGGAGGCCATGCAATCTCCCACGTCAGTTTCGGCATTCCCGCGGTACTTACTTTAGTTGAAGGGGGCGGGGTGCCGCGCCCTACAGTGCGCTGCCCGTTGCGGCCGATAGGTCTGTTGCTAGTGTTCCCGCTTCCTTTGAGGCTACTGCAATGTTGGTCATGAAGTTCGGCGGCAGCAGCGTTGCCGATGAAAACCAGATCCACAAGGTGCTCGAAATCGCCCGCAGCCGGGCATCGCGCCGGCCGGTGATCGTGTCTTCCGCGCACAAGGGCATCACCGACGCGCTTCTGAACGCCGGCAAGGCGGCCGCCAAGGGCGAGCCCGACGCCGGCCAGATCATCGAAAAACAGCGCCGCGTGCTGAAGGGTTGCGGCTGCGACCACGACATGCTGGACCCGTTCTTCCGCGAGATCGAAGACCTGCTGCGCGGTATCAGCCTCGTGCGCGAAGCCAGCAAGCGCAGCCTGGACTACCTGGCCGGCTTCGGTGAGCGCATGTCCGTGCGCGTGATCGCCGACTACTTCACCCGCAACGGGGTGAAGGCCGAGGCCTTTGACGCCTGGGACCTCGGCTTCATCACCGACGAGAACTTCGGCGGCGCGCGTCCCCTGCCCGGCTACGAGGCGCGCATGTTGACCGAGTTCAAGCGCCGCGTGGGCAGCGACGTTCTGCCGGTGATCACCGGCTTCGTCGGCAAGACCAGCGGCGGCGAGCTTACGACCGTGGGCCGCAACGGCAGCGACTTCTCCGCCACCTGCTTCGCGGCGGGACTGGGCGCCGAAGAGTGCGAAATCTGGACCGACACCGACGGCGTGATGACCGCCGATCCCAGCCTGGTCAAGGACGCCAGGAGCATCCCTTACATGAGCTTCGCCGAGGCCTCCGAGCTCGCCTACTACGGCGGCCGTGTGCTGCACCCCAGCACCCTGCTGCCCGCCATCAAGCGCAACATCCCGGTGCGTGTGCTGAACACCAACCGGCCGCAGCACCCGGGCACGGTGATCACGGAGGACGGCGGCGACAACCCGAACATGGTGACCAGCATTGCCTATAAGGAAGGGCAGGCGGTGATCACCATCGAGAGCACGCAGATGCTGGGGCAGCCGGGCTTCCTGGCGAAGGTATTCGACGTGCTGGGGCGCGAGAAGGTGGACATCGACATGATCAGCACCAGCGAGATCAGCGTCAGCATGACCTGCCCCGGCGCCAGCAACCTGAACGGGGCCATGAAAGCGCTGGAGCAGTTCGGGCGCGTCAGCGTGGTGACGGACAAGACCATCGTCTGCGTGGTTGGCAAAAACGTGAAGAAGCAGCGCGGACTCGGCGCCAAGGTGTTCACGGCCCTGCGCGACAGCGAAGTGAACGTCGAGATGATCAGCCAGGGCGCCAACAAGATCAACCTCAGCTTCCTGATCGACGACTCGGACGTGAAGAAAGCCGTGCCGGCCCTGCACGATGCGTTGTTCGAGGGCTAGCGGACTTCAACGAACGGGGACTGTCCCCGCGTTTGGGGACTGTCCCCGTTTTCGAACGTCGTCTGTCTCGCGGCTGTCGCTGAGTTTTCGGCGTTCGTAACAGCGAATTGCCAATAACCAGTTTCCAATAATGCCTCGGCGTCGGCACAGCTGCTTGGTTGGCGGGTAACCGCGAAGTACCGCCAAGGACCACGAAGGACCACGAAGGACCGTGGCGGCCGTATGCTGTCCTTCGCGGCCTTCGCGTCATCGGGCCACGAAAGCACGAAAACACGAAAGGCACTGCCACCAAAAACGGCGCTCGGTTTTCGTGGGCAGCTGTTTCGTGCGTTTGTGGCCTCTCCGTGTTTTCAGGCTGGTCAAGAGTGGCTGCCGCGAAAAACTGAAGGCTGCTGTGTTCCGGGGCGCGAATCCTTACAATGTTGGCCTGGGGGCTCGGTCCTGTTCAGGAACCGATCGGGAGTTTCTCATGCGCTTCATGCTGTTCGCCCTGCTGGCGCTGTGCGCCGGCGCCCTCTCCGCCCAATCCGCCCCCGTGGTAACCGTGACCTCCCTGGGGGTCCAGATACCCAACTCGGGTGGAGTCAACGTGGCTGCCAACGCCACCTTCAACAGCATGGGCCTGGCCTATGACGTCTCCGACCCGCAGAACGACCCGGTGGGCGTCACCGCCACGGTCAGCAACATCGCGGCCGCGGTGAACTGGAGCGAGGCCACCTTCAACAAGGCATCGCAGGCAACGCCCTGGGCCCACAATGTGACGGCCGCGCTGGGCGAGTTCGGCCCGGCCAACACGGTGCACGTGGTGACACTGACCTTCAGCGACGGCACCAACGATACAGTGTTCAGCTTCACGATCAGCGTAGGAGCCACGGGGCCCGCCCAGAGCGGCCTGCCCGGCGACGACGGCGGCGCCTGCGCGGCGAGCAGCGGCAGCCACGGTCTGCCGGTGCTGGCCGGGGTGTTCGCAGCGCTGGCGTGGCGCAGAAGGCGCGCACGCAGGGCCTGAGCTCCCGGGGTTACTCTTCGCCCGCTAGCATGCTTTTGAAGGTCCACTCGATGGGCTCGTCGGGCTCGTCGGCGCCGTCGTGGCAGGCCTCGCAGGTCTTGCCCACGGCCGCGGACTTCCGGGCTACGTCGGCGGCGTCTTTGGCCTGCGCCAGCTCATCGGTGGCTTTGCGCAGCTCTTCGATCCACTTGTCCCACTTGGCTTTCTCGAAGTAGGCGCCGGCGTTGTCGTCGTAGTGGCCGGCGACGATGGTGGTCAGCTCGCGCAGGTCCACCAGCGACTGCGCCGCGCTGCGCTTCTCGGCGTCCGGTTTGCGGTTGTCGCTGATGATGCCGGCCTCGATCAGGATGTCGCGCAGGCGGTACTTCATCTGGTCCATCTGCTTGACCGTGCTGCGCTTGGGGTCGATGCCGCCAGGCTGCAGGGTTTTGAGTTGCTCCTGGTCGAAGAAGAAGGCTTTGGGCGGGTTGTTCTGCCCGTTACTGTCGCGCGCCACGTAGCGCGGCGGCGGGTCGATCTTCACGTCGTCCTTGTCGTGCTGCTTGTGGCAGTCGGCGCACACCTGGCGCAGCTCTTCGCGCGCCTTCAGCTGCGTGTGCGCGTCCGGCGCCAGCAGCAGCTTGCGCGCGGCTTCAACGCCCTTTTGCGCCAGCTTGTCCCAGTCGGCCTTCTGGCTTTCCTCGATCTTTTCGGGGTACACGCCTGCCAGCCGCTCGTGCAGCAGCATCAGGTCGCGCGCGTGGTTGTGGGTCTCCGCGGGCGGAACCTCGCCCGAGTTCAGCAGCGCGTCATTGCGCTTGCCCATGGCGGTCATCAGGTCCTCGACGCCCGGCTGGCGGAACCAGCCTTCCTTGGCGCTCATGTCCTGGAAGATCGGCACGGCCGAGAACGCCAGGCCGAAGACTACAAGCACGATCACGCCGATCTGCAGGGGCTTGCGCAGGCGCGCTGGCTGGTCGGCCATGGTTTCCAGAAACGGCAGCGCCGCGATCACCGCCGCGCCCAGCAGCGGCATCACGAACAGTACCAGCAGGTGCAGCGCGCCGGCTGGCAGCAGCTTGAGCAGCGCGTAAAGCGGCAATGCGAACCACTCGGGGCGCGCTTCGGGGTAGGGCTCCGACAGGTTGCCCTGCAGGCCCAGCGGCGCAGGAACGAACAGCGCGGCGCCTGCCACCAGCACGAGTACGGCGCCCGCAACCGCCGCGTGGTACATCAGGGCGACCTCCGCCTTGCTGTCGCGCCACAGGAAGCGCAGCAGGATGATGGTCAGGGCGGGCAGCACGATCGCGTGCAGGCCGAAGAAGCGCGCCAGTGTGGCGGTGCCGATGCTTTCACCGCCTTGCGCCAGCTGAACCAATTTGGGCCCCAGCACCGGCGCCTCGGCCAGGTACCCGAGCCGGATGCCCGTGCCGTGCAGGGCCAGCTGGTCGAACGGCAGCAGCTGGCCCGTAAGGCTGAAGGCCAGCACCAGGCCCAGCAGCAGGGCCGCGCGCCACCAGCGCCACTGGGCGGGGCGCCGGAACAGCCCGCGCCAGGCCAGATAGAACAGGTAGGCGCCGCTCAGGAGCACCATCAGGTTGGAGGCGTGCCAGTGGGCGGCGCGTACGGCGCCACCCAGGGCCCCGGCCTGAAACCAGGCGACGGAAGCGTTGGCGTCCTCCACAGTTGGCGTGTACACCAGCGCCATCATCACGCCGCTGCCGGCCAGCACGGCCACCACGGACAACAGGACGCTCACCACCAGGCTTGCGAGCGTGTCGTCGGCGGCCTCCGGCTTGGCGGGAATCAGCGTGGTGCCGCGGCGCTGCAGTTCCTGCTTTACTTCGTTCAGCAGCTCGTCGTGGATCTGGGAGGTTGTCTGGTGCGGATCGCTCACGCGTTGCCTCGCGGTGTGCGCTGCTCAGTGCCCATTACGAATTCCTGCCAGTTCACGAACAGCCAGGACGCGCCGTCGTGGTCGGCAACCGTGACCTCGAGCGGGTCCATGTCGCGCGGGGCGGGGCCTTTCTCCAGGCTGCCGTCCTGCTTGAACTTCGCCCCGTGACAGGGACAGTGGAACTGCTTCTCTTTCTCGTGGTACTCGATGGTGCAGCCCGCGTGGCTGCAAACCGGGCTCAGCGCCTTGAAGGCCGCCGCGTCGTCGGTATCGGCCACTCGCTGCAGGTAGACGCGCTGGCGTTTGGTGCGCAGTCGCCAGCCGTCGCGCACCGACAGGCTGATCTCGAGGCTCAGCACCTCTTCTTTAAGCAGCGCGGCCAGGCGCGCCATGGGGATCAGAGGCTGCGGCCCGCCGCCGGCGCTTTGGCCGGTTTTTGGCGGCAGAAACACGGAGGCCGCGCCCGCGCCGGCCGTGAGGATGCCGATGCCGCCAATCACGGCGATGCGCAGGAAGGTGCGACGGTCGTCATCGGGTTGTTCCGGCATGGGGGCAATGATCGGAGATCAGGGGGCAATGTTCAATGACTCACCCGCAAGGACAACCTCAACCCAAAAAGAAAGCGCGCCGGTTTCCCGGCGCGCTTTGTGGTTGGGTCAGGTCTAGAACGGCGGTTCCATGGTGTCGTGCTTGTTTTCGATGTCGTGCTGGAGCAGGGCGCGCTGCAGGGCGGCGTCGAGGTGGCGGTCCAGCTCGCCGCGTTCGTTGGCGGCCAGCAGGGCGCTGGCATGCTGGGTGTCCACGTAGTCGCGGGCGTAATCCAGGAAGCTGGCGATACGCTGGGCGTTCCAGTACTTGTCGCGGCCGTGGGTGATTACCTTCACGTCAAACCGATCAAACACCTTGCGCAGGTTGGCGTCCGGCGCGGCCGGGCGCGGGGCGTAGGCCAGGGACTGCGGTGCGACCACGGGCGTCTCCTGCATGCGCGCGACTTCGCGTCGCCAGGCAAGGCGCTTGGCTTCGCGCCGGTGGCTGACCAGGAACATCACCATGAAGAAGTAGCTGATGCCGATGGGGATGAACGCCACGTTGTGGGCGCCGTTCTTGGCCAGCAGCACCAGGCCCACTACCGCGATGATGATCGCGATCAGCCAAAGCATGCCGCCGCCGCTCGAGGGCGAAGACTCCGCACCCTGACCTTCGTAGGTGCGCTCCTGATCCCATGGGTTCATCATGGTGCAACCCCTTTTCAGCCGTCCGCCCCGTCGAAAGTATAACACACGGTTACGGCCGATGCGTCCCTATTTTTGTGGGCTGGCGGGCGGCCCGGTTTCGCGCCAGGCCCGTCGCGCCAGCAGGTAATCCCCAATGCGCTGCATGCCCACCCACTGCGGCAGCAACGCCAGGCCGGTGAGCACTGCAATGCCCGGCCATGATCCGGAGCCATCGTTGGCAGCCAGTTGAGTCGCCAGGGCCAGCAGCGGTGATGAAATCACGAACAGCACCGCGGCCGACACAGGAGCGGCCAGGCAAGGCTTACTCATGGTGCGGCAGGCCGCTAGAGATGCCAGATTGGCGTGCAATTCGCGGCGCTGGGTGACGTAGCGCGTGACGGCCAGCACGGTGCCGGCCAGCAAGCCAAGCGGCAGGGCTGCCAGGATTGGCAGCATCAAGCCGGCCATTGCCCCTTCCCGCCCTGCCACCAACGCGCCAACAGGCGCGCAGATGATCGGGCCGATAAAGGCAAGCATAGCCAAGCGCTTGTAGATGACGGATTCCAGCCCGCGCATGCCGGGATTCTACCACGCGAGGTGACAGGGGGCGAAAAATCAGCCCACCAGCTGCCCCGCGCGGCGCACGGCGTTCTGGAACAGCTCGAAGCCGTCCCCCTTCTCGCGGCGCGGCAGGCGGGTCCACTCCGGGTGATGGAAAGGCCGCACGTTGCGCTCCGGGTGGGGCATCAGGCCCAGCACCTGGCCGCTTTTACTGCAAATGCCTGCGATTGCGCGCGATGCCCCGTTGGGGTTGGCCGGGTAATCCTGGGTGGGTCGGCCGTCGGCATCCACATACTGGAAGACGATCTGCTGGTCCTGCTCCAGCTCATCGAGCACGTCGTCGGGCGCCACGAAACGCCCTTCGGCGTGGGCCACCGGGTAGCTGACCACCTTGCGCCCCGACACGAACGGAGTCTTTTCGCTGACAATGCGCAGGTCCACCCAGCGGTCCTCGTAACGGCCGCTGAGGTTCCAGGCCAGGGTGGCGCGGGGCGGGTCGTCGAACACGTCACGGCCGGTAAGCAGGCCGGCGCGCAGCAGCACCTGGAAGCCGTTGCAGATGCCGAGCATCAGCTTGCCGGACTCGATGAACTTCTCGATCTGCGTTTTCAGCCGCGTTCGCAGCTGGTTGGCGAACACCACGCCGGAGCCCAGGTCATCGCCGTAGCTGAAGCCGCCCGGAATTGCCAGCAGGTGGAACAGCAGCAGGCGGTCGGGGTCGGCCAGCAGCTCGTTGACGTGCAGGATCTCGGTTTCAGCGCCCGCCTGGCGCAGAGTCCAGGCGGTTTCCCGCTCACAGTTGGTGCCTGCTGCACGAAGGATCAACGCCCGCGGCTGGTTCATATCCGCCTCCAACGCGATTCAAGCCTGCCCGCGGGCCTACCGCAAGACTGGGAAAAACCGGTCGTCGGGCAGCCTAATCGGTCGGCGCCAGGAACAGGCGTCCCAGCACCTTGCCGTCCGCGTCACTGAGCTCGACCGCCAGCGGCCGCAGGGCCACCCCCCAACTTGCCACCGTGACTTCGTCGCCGTGGCGGTACAGGCTGGTGGGCAGCGGCTCGGCCTCGAGCTGGAACACGATGCGCGAACGCGTGATGCCCCAGGGGTTGAAGGCCAACAACCGGCCGTCCTGATCAACCTCCAGCCGCGGGTGATTCGGCCGCTCCGACGACTGCCACTGCCAGCCGGGTGGTACCCGCCAGCGGAGCGGTCCCTCGGGCATGCCAAGCGACAGCACGGCCGCCTGGCCCTCCGGCACAAGTTCATGGACCGCTTCCAGGCGATAGCTGCGCCCCAGTACTTCGGCACGGCGCCAGTCGGCGATGCGCTGTTTTTCGTCCGGCCGAAAGTCGATCAGTCGCCCGATATCCAGGCCGGGCTTGTCCGCGTGCTCAGGCCAGAACAGGGTGGTGGTGACCGGGTGGCCGCCCTGGCTGAGGGCCTGCAGACGGGTGAACGCGGTCTGCCAGTCCTCGGCCTGTTCCCAGGCTGCGTTAAAGCGTTGCGCCTCGGGGTCAATCTTCGGCTGTTCACGGGCCACGCAGGCCGTCAGCAGCAGAATCGGCAGCAAAGCCGGCAGTTTCATTCTGTTCACGCCGCCCCTCTTTATAATAGGATAACAAGGTCTGAAAAACTAATATGGCCCAGCGCCCGCAGGAGCTGCCATGCGCGTCATGATCGTGGCCGCAAACCAGGAACACAAGCCCGACCCGGTCGTGCCGCTGGGCGCGGCCTGCGTGGCCGGCGCCGCCCGCGCTGCAGGCCACGAAGTGCGCATCTTCGACGCCTGTTTTAAAGGCGACCAGGCGGCTGCCGAACTCGGACAACAACTCGCCGGGTTCAAGCCGGAGGTCGTGGGACTCTCGATCCGCAACGTGGACGACGTCTGCTGGCCACGCGCACACTCCTACCTACCCCACTACCTGCGGCTGGCACAGGCGATCCGCACGGCCGCGCCACAGGCAAGCTTGGTGCTCGGCGGCTCGGCCTTCACCCTGATGCCCGAACGCTTCCTGCAGGCACTCGCGCCCGACCACGGCATCGCCGGCGAAGGCGAGCACGAGTTTGCCCGCCTGCTGGCGGCATTGCAGGCCGGCGAACGGCCGGCCGCACTCACCCGCGCCGTGCCCGGCCCTTTCCCCACCACGGCTCCCGCGCTGGATCTGCTGGACATCGACGAGTACTACCGGCGCGGCGGCGCACTGAACGTGCAGACCCGCCGCGGCTGCGGTTTCACCTGCAGTTACTGCACCTACCCCGTGCTGGAAGGCCGCAATTCCAGGCGCAACCAGGTCGACGCGGCCGTGGACCAGGTGGAAAGCTGCCTGCAACGGCACGGAGCGTCGCACTTCTTTGTGGTGGACAACACCTTCAATCACCCGGCCGACCACGCGGCCGCGTTCTGTGACGAACTGCTGCGCCGCGAGCTGAAGGTGAACTGGACGGCCTACCTGTCGCCCGCCGGGCTTGAGCCCGGGCTGCTGCAGTTGATGGCCCGCGCCGGCTGCGGCAGCGTCGAGTTCGGCACAGACGCGGCGGCGCCGGCCACCCTGGCGGCGCTGGGCAAATCGTTTGACGTCACGCAGATCCAGCGCGTCTCGCAGTGGTCGCGCCAGGCCGGATTAAAATTCGCGCACTCGCTGATCCTGGGCGGGCCCGACGAAACACCGGAAACGCTGGCGGAAACGGTCAGCGTGATTGAGGGACTCAAGCCCGACGCCGTGTTCGCCATGCTGGGCGTGCGGCTGTACCCCAACACCGCGCTGGCCAGGCGCGCCGAGCGCGAAGGGCTGATCCGCGAGTCAGAGCTCGGCATTGAGCCGGTGTTCTATATCAGCGAGGCCGTCAGCGGCACGCTGGAAGAATTCGCGCGCGCGCTGTCGGCCAAACACAGCAACTGGTTCTTCCCGGGCCTTGAGGGCGACCGCTGGCTGCGCTTCTGGCGCAGGCGCAGGGCGCACGGCGTTCGCGGGCCGTTGTGGGAATGGATGGCGCAAGCCACCGAGGAGGCAAAGTCATGAGCGAGGTCATTAAAGAAGTAGGCAGCGGCGCGCGCCGGGCCTGGCAGGCCGTGCAGGGGGTGGTGTTCCTGGTCGGCGTGGCGATCGTGGCGGCGCTATTGTTCGCGCCCAAGCTGGGGCTGTTCCTGCTGTGGGACGTGCTGATCCCGGTGGCGCCATTGCTGCTGGTGGTGGCGCCCGGGCTGTGGCGAAACGTCTGCCCGCTGGGGACGTTTTCGCTGCTGCCGGCCCACGCGCGTGTTTCCAAGAAGCGTCCGATCTCGCGCGAATGGCAGTCACGTTTGCTGGCGATCGCCGTGCTGCTGCTGCTGGTGATCGTGCCTCTGCGCCACCCGCTGCTGGACCGCTACGGCGTGCTGACCGGCATCGTGCTGGTCGCGGTGGCCGCGCTGGCTGTTGCACTGGGCTTCGTGTTTGACCTGAAAAGCGCCTGGTGCTCCGGCCTGTGCCCGGTTTACCCGGTCGAGATGCTCTACGGTTCGCGCCCGCTGGTGGCCGTGCCCAACGTGCAGTGCCGCACCTGCAGCAACTGCGTGGCCCCCTGCCGCGACTCGCGCAACGGCCTGACGCCGCTGGATGTCGGGCGTTCCGGGCCGGGTCGCACGGCCGCGCTGGTGCTGGTGGGCGGTTTCCCCGGTTTCGTGCTCGGCTGGTACCTGGTGGAGTTGCAGGCGGGCTGGTCGCTGGGGGGCGAGGTGCTGTGGAGTTACGGTCTGTCGTTCGCGGGCCTGGCGGCGAGCCTGGTGGTGTTCCTGGTGCTGTGGCGTGTGGCGCCCAAGGGGCGTGAGCTGCTTGCGCGGGTGTTCGCGGCGCTGGCGATCTCGATCTACTACTGGTTCAAGCTGCCGGTGGTGCTGGGGCTGAGCGGCGACGGCAGCCACGCACTGGTGTCGCTGAAGGGCGTCGCGCCGGACTGGACGATCTGGGTGCTGCGGTTGGGGATGGGAGCCCTGTTGTTCGGACTGCTGCTGGGCCGGGCGGCGGTGCGGGGCTGGTCTCCGCGCCCGCCGCTGGCGGGGGTGACAACATAGGGGCATTATTCAGTTATTCAGATACAATTATCTGTTGATTTGGGCGGCGTAAAGGAACATCATCAGGTCATGGGCAGCAACCATTCAACGGGAGAGCATCATGTTTACGCGAGCTTGCATATGGGCGCTCGCGACGGCCCTGTTCGGGGCAGTCGCATGGGCAGAAGCGCCCGCGGACGCCAAGGCTGACGACGCCAAGGACGAAACCAAAACAGAGGAGAAAACGGAGCCGAAGCCAGAGCCAAAGCCGGAAAAGAAGTCAGATACCTTCACACTCAGCATCCCCCTGGGTGACGAAGAAGACGCACCCGCCATCACCCTGCGCTTCTTCGGGCAACACCGCACACGCTACGAGTTGCGCGCACCGGCCCAGTACAACGCCGGCCTCGCCGACCAGACCTCGGTACAGAACTTCAACATGCGCACCCGCCTGGGCGTGGACGCGAAGTTCCCCGGCAACGCCAACTTCCTGTTCGAGCTGCAGGACGTGCGTCTCTGGGGCGATGAGCCGCGCGCCAACGCCAACAGCGTCAACACCAGCGGCTTTGAAGGCCTCGATGTGCTGCAGGCCTACATCTACACCACCAATCTGTTCGACGTCGGCATTGAGGCCTACGCCGGCCGCCAGAAATTCACGGTCGGCAACCAGCGCCTGATCAGCACACTGGAGTGGGCACCCCAAAGCCGCGCCTGGGACGGCTTCCGCATCGCCCGCAGCTTCCTGGACAAACAGTTCACCATCATGGGCTTCGCCATGCTGATCAACGACCTCAATCGCGTGCGCGACGATGAGTGGATGCTCGGCCTGTCGGCCCGCTGGGCGCCCGACTTCCTGAAAAAGAGCGACCTCGAACTGCTGCTCATGTACATGAACCGCGACGACATCAGCGGCGCCAACGACGGCCACATCAGCATGGCCAGCCTGCGCTGGAACGGCTTCCACGGCCTCAACAGCGACGACAGCCTCGCAATCGCCTACACCGCGGAGGGCGTCGCCCAGTTCGGCACGGCCGACACCGCTTACTGGGGCACACCGGGCCAGGACAACTCCAACGTGAAAGCATTCGCCGCCGCGCTGACGTTTGACTTCATCATGGGCTTCGGCGACCACAGCTTCACGGTTGGTGTTGAGTGGGACTACGCCTCGGGCGACTCGGATCCCACGGACAACGATTTCCAGACCTTCCGCTCGCCGTTCCCGTTCGGCCACAAGTACAACGGCTTCGCCGACCAGATCGGCTGGCGCAACCTGCATGACTTCGCGCTGCTGGCGACCTGGACGGTCAAGAACATCGGCTTCGTCGAGAACCTGTCGGTGCACCTGCAGGCCCACAACTTCCAGCGCGAGAACGACGACGACGCCTGGTACAACCCGGCCGGCGGCGCGATCCGCACCGGCACGCCCGACGAGAGCGACCTGCTGGGCAACGAGATCGACCTGGTGATCAGCATGAAGGTCAACCGCTGGGTCGCCTTTGAAGCCGGCTGGGCGCACTTCTTCGCGGGCCGCTTCGTGAAGCAGACGGCGACCGGCACGGGCCCCGGCTCCGACAACGAAGATTCCGACATGGACTTCGTATGGGCGCAGTTGACCCTGCAGTTCTAGAGGGGGAAGCGCGGTAGAGAGGGGACGGCCGCAAGGCCGTCCCCTGTTTTTGACCGCGAAGAACCGCGCAGGACCGCCAAGAACTGCACCGTCGTGCTTTTCGTGGTCTAGTCGCGCGAAGAACTGTTGAGCAGCGGGGAGCATCTCTGTGTTCTCCGCGCTCTCTGCGCGATGCCGCAGTTACCTTGCTTCGCGGTCTTGGCGTTCTTCGCGGTTGCCAGTCGTTCCCAACTGCGAGCTGTGGACAGGCCACGAAAACACAAAAGCACAAAACAACCGTGCAGGAATAGAGCGGGCAGTTTTTTGTGGCAGTGCCTTTGGTGTTTTCGTGTTTTCGTGGCCCCTTGACGCGAAGACCGCGAAGACCAGCGGGATGCGGCGCCAACCTCGCTATGCGATCTTGTGACGCTACTTGGTGCTGCCGACGCGCTTGGGCTTTTTGCTGACGGCCTTGCCGCGCACGCTGGATTTGCCGGGCACGCTGCCGACGCGCTTGAACAGGCCGGGGTTCATGGCGGTAAGGCGCTTGAGCTGGTACTCGGACAGGTCTTGCAGGGTACGGCGGTCGAGTTCGCTGAGATAGCGTTCCCGCACTTCGCCCCAGAAATCATGCAAGGGGCACGCGCCGGCATCGCTGCAGACAGCCTGGCCGAGAATGCATTCCTCGTAGCGGTGCATGTCCTCAAACGGCTCCACGATTTCGCGCAGGCGGATTTCGGCGGCCGGGCGCGCGAGGCTGAAGCCGCCCTGGCGCCCTCGCACGGAGTTCAGCAGGCGCTTGCGCACCAGCTGCTGCAGAATCTTGGAAAGGTAGTGGTTCGGGATGCCCAGCACGTCACCCAGCTCGGAGGCCAGGATGAGTTTGCCCTGCGGGCGTGTGGCGATCTCGATCAACGCCCTGATCGCGTACTCGGTGGTCTGTGAAAACATGCCCTGGTTGCCCCGTCTGCGCCCCTTCACCGGCAAGTTTACTTGAGGTCTAAAAGATTTCAAGATGCGCGA
Organism: Planctomycetota bacterium; assembly: GCA_022071975.1. Lineage (GTDB taxonomy): Bacteria > Planctomycetota > UBA8742 > UBA2392 > UBA2392 > JACKID01. Next base: position 17,667 of record JAJVIO010000077.1, on the reverse strand, counting down.
GTCCGAATAATCGACGCCCGAGGCAAGTGACCCAAACACCTTGATAAACGGATAAAAAACTCCTATTATCCAAAAGGAGGACCATGGAACCCAGGACCATCATCGAGCCCTTCCGTATCCGAATGACGGAGCCGCTGCCGGTTTCCACACCGGACCAGCGCCGCCAGTTCCTGCACGCCGCCCACTACAACCCCTTCCTGCTGCGCAGCCGCGAAATCACCATCGACCTGCTCACCGACTCCGGTACCGGCGCCATGTCCGCCGCACAGTGGGCCGCCATCATGACCGGCGACGAAACCTACGCCGGGTCAGAGTCCTACTACCAACTGCGCGACGTGGTGCAGGCCCTCACCGGCCACAAACACGTCATCCCCACCCACCAGGGCCGCTCCAGCGAGCACATCCTGTTCAGCGTGCTGGACGTCGCGAGCAAGCAGGTGCTCGCCAACTCCCACTTCGACACCACCCGCGCCAACGTGGAATACCTCAAGGGCGAGGCCATTGACCTGGTCATTGAGGAAGGGCGCAACCCGGGATCCGAGCACCCCTTCAAGGGCAACATCGACCTCGCCCGCCTCGAGGACCACCTCAAGCGCGGCGGCGACAAGGTCGCCCTGGTGCTGATGACCGTCACCAACAACGCCGGCGGCGGACAGCCCGCCAGCCTCGAGAACCTGCGCGCGGCCTCGGAACTTGCCCACAAGTACGGCAAGCCCTTCATGCTGGATGCCGCGCGCTTTGCCGAGAACGCCTGGTTCATCAAGGAGCGCGAGCCCGGCCAGCAGCACCGCACCCCGCGCGAAATCGCCCAGGAGATGTTCGCGCTAAGCGACGGCTTCACCATGAGCGCCAAAAAAGACGGCCTGGTCAACATCGGCGGCCTGCTGTGCCTGAACGACGACGACCTGGCCGAAAAGGCCCGCGCCCTGCTGATCCTGACCGAGGGCTACCCGACCTACGGCGGCCTCGCCGGCCGTGACTTGGCGGCCCTGGCGGTCGGCCTGCAGGAAGTCACCGACGAGGCCTATCTGAAGTACCGCATCGCCTCGGTGCGCTATTTCCACAAGCTGCTCGACAAGCTGGGTGTGCCCCTGATGCGGCCGGCCGGCGGGCACGCGGTGTACATCGACGCGGGCGCGCTCTATCCGCAGCTCAAGCCCTGGGAGCTGCCGGGCGTGGCCCTGTGCAACGAGCTTTACCTTGAGGGGGGCGTGCGCGCCGTCGAGATCGGCACCCTGATGTTCGGCAAGCCGGACCAGGCCGGCGGCCACGACCACACCGCGCCGCTTGAGCTGGTGCGCATGGCCTTCCCGCGCCGCACCTACACCCAGAGCCACGTGGACTGGCTGGGCGAAATCATGGCCGAGGTGGTCGCCCGCCGCGGGAAGGCCCGCGGCTTACGCATCGCCAAACAGGGCCCGATCCTGCGCGCCTTCACCGCGCAACTGGAACCCCTGACCTGAGCCGGGAGGAAACCATGTTCTCACAGACAAGCGAGTATGCGTTGCGCGCCCTCACCGAGCTGGCCCGCTGCGGCCGCGAAGAATGGATCCTGACCGGCGACCTGGCCGAGATGCTGGGGGTGCCGGTGCATTACCTTGCCAAGGTGCTGCAGACGCTGGCGCGCAAGGGGGTGCTGGAGTCGCAGCGCGGGCGCCAGGGCGGCTTCCGGCTGGCCGAGGCGCCGGAGGAGACCACAGTCTATGACGTAGTGCGCGAGCTGGACGACGTGCGCCAGCTGGAAAGCTGCATCATGGGCGAAAGCGAGTGCAGCGACGACACGGCCTGTCCGCTGCACACCCTGTGGCGCGATATCCGGGACGAGTTCGTGGAATCGCTGCAGAACACTACGCTGAAGGACCTGGCCGAGTTCCAGGAGAAGCGCCCGGGCTCCGGTCGCCTGTCGATCGTGAAGCCCAAGCTGCCGGAGCTGAAGGTGGAGAAGGCCCCCCATGGGCGCGGCTCCCCGCCTGCAAAATAATCGGACTACAAGCTCTATTTATCCTTTGAATAGCGGTTCAAAAATCGTACCGTGATTTTATCTACGGAGGTGATTCATGTTCGCCCGAGGTTTCGCCTACTCCGAGCCTAAAGCCCCCTTCGCACCCATCGAGTATCGACTCGAGCCCGGTCCCGCCGAAGTCATCGTCAAGGTCGCCGGCTGCGGCCTGTGCCACACCGACGTGGGCTTCTACTTCGGCGACGTGGCGCCCCGCGCCAGGCTGCCGCTGGTGCTGGGCCACGAGATCTCCGGCGTGGTCGAGCAGGCCGGCGCCGACTTCGCGCACCTGCAGGGCGCGCAGGTGATCGTGCCCTCCGTGATGCCCTGCGGCGAATGCCCCAACTGCAAGGCCGGCTGCAGCAACACCTGCGTGCGCCAGTTCATGCCCGGCAACGACGGCCACGGCGGCTTTGCGGACCGCATCAAGGTTCCCGGCCGTTATCTCGCGAAGCTGCCCGCGAACCTGGGCGGCTATCAGCTGGCCGAGCTCTCGGTGATCGCCGACGCGGTGACCACGCCGTACCAATCCGTGCAGCGCTCCGGCCTCAAGCAAGGCGACGTGGCGATCGTGGTGGGCAGCGGCGGGATCGGCACCTACGGGGTGCAGATCGCCAAGGCTATGGGCGCTTACGTGGTCGCGCTCGACATCGACGACGCCAAGCTGGAGCGCATCGCGGCTCACGGCGCCGACGCCGTGTTCAACGTGCGCGGCGTCAGCAGCAAGGACGTGCGCAAACAGGTGCGCAAGCAGGTCACCGGCGTCGGCAAGCCCGACTTCGCCTGGAAGATCTTCGAGATGTCCGGCAGCGCCGCGGGCCAGGAACTGGCCTACTCGCTGCTGCCGCCTTCGGGCACCCTGGCCGTGGTGGGCTTCACCATGGACAAGCTGGAGCTGCGGCTCTCCAACCTGATGGCATTTGACGCCGTCTGTTTCGGCAACTGGGGCTGCACGCCGGATCTCTACCTCGCCGCGATCGAGCTGGTGCTGAGCGGCAAAGTGAACCTGAAACCCTTCATCAAGCAGCATTCCCTCAACGACATCCAGCCGCTGTTCGAGGCCGCCCACCACGGGAAGCTTTCCGAACGCGCGATCCTGGTCCCGTAAGGAGCAAACATGGGCGTCGCCACACGAGAACTTGCCAACCACGAACTGCTGCCGGACTACGAGTTCCGGCACATTCTGTACGAGCGCCGGCCGCTGCTTGACGCGAAGAACCAGCCGGTCGAAGGCCTGTACAACGCCTGGATTTGGCTGAACAACCCCAAGCAGTTCAACAGCTACACCACCGACGCGGTCAAGGAGGTCATCCTCGCGTTCCGCCGCGCCAGTATGGACCGCGCCGTGGTGTGCGCCGTGTTCACGGCCGCGGGCGACAAGGCCTTCTGCACCGGCGGTAACACCAGGGAGTACGCCGAGTACTACGCCGGCAACCCGCAGGAGTACCGGCAGTACATGCGGCTGTTCAACGACATGGTCAGCGGCATCCTGAGCTGCGACAAGCCGGTGATCAACCGCGTCAACGGCATGCGCATCGGCGGCGGCCAGGAGATCGGCATGGCCTGCGACTTCAGCATTGCCGCTGACACCGCGCGCTTCGGCCAGGCCGGCCCCAAGCACGGCTCGGCCCCCGATGGCGGCTCGACCGACTTCCTGCCCCTGATGGTCGGCATGTCGGCCGCCATGGAAAGCGGCGTGCTGTGCGAGCCGTGGTCGGCCCACAAGGCCATGCGCCTGGGCGTAATCAACCAGCTGGTGCCGGCGTTGAAGTTTGACGGCAGGTGGATTGCCAACCCGATGGTGGTCACCGACCGCTGGCTCGATGAGTTGGGCAACATCGTGCACGGCGAGTTCAAGCAGGGCGCCGAGCGCGAGCAGGCCAAAGAAGTGCTGGCCAAAGCCCAAAGCGACCTGTCGCTGCTGGACCAGGCCACCGAGCGCATGTGCTTCAAGCTCGCGCTTACCATGCCCGACTGCACCACCAAGACCATCGAGAGCCTGCGCAAGCACAAGCTGGCGCACTGGGACCGCAACCGCGAGACCAACCGCGCCTGGCTGGCGCTAAACATGATGACCGAGGCCAACGCCGGTTTCCGCGCCTTCAATGACGGCCCCAAGGACAACCGCGAGGTGGACTTCATCGCATTGCGCCGCGAGCTCGCCAACGGCCGGCCCTGGAGCGAAGAGCTGATCCGCGAAGTGTCGCCGCAGTACAAGGGGACTTGACATGTCAAGCGTAAAGCGCGAGACGACGCACGAGGGCCGGCTGCTGCGCCTGACCGTGGACCAGCCCAAGGGCAACATCTTCAGCGGCGCCGTGATGGCCGAGCTGCTGGCCGCCGTCCGGAAGGCCCAGACTGAACCCAGGCTGCGCTGCATCACCCTGGAAGCCGCGGGCAAGCACTTCTCCTTCGGCGCCAGCGTCGAGGAGCACACGGCCGACAAGGTGGCGTCCATGCTGCCCGGCCTGCGCGAGCTGGTAATGGCCATCGCCGCCAGTCAGGTGCCCGTGGCGGCGCAGGTGCAGGGCATGTGCCTGGGCGGCGCCTTCGAGGTGGTGCTGGCCTGCCACTTCATCTTTGCCGCCCACGACGCGCGCATGGGCGTGCCGGAGATCCGCCTGGGCGTGTTCCCGCCCGTGGCGTCCGTGCTGCTGCCCCGCAAGCTGGGACAGGCCGCAAGCGATGCCCTGGTGATCAGCGGCGAGGAATGGAGCGGCGAGCGCCTTCACGCCCTGGGATTGGTGCACAGCGTGTACCCGGCTGATTCACTGCGCGCGGGTTTTGCGCACTGGTTTGAAAACACGCTGGGCAGGTTCTCGGCGGCCTCGCTGCGCCAGGCGACCAAGGCCGCACGCGCGGGTTTTATCGCCGGCCTCGACGCCGAGCTGCAGGCCCGCGAGCAACAGTATCTCGAAGAGCTGATGAAACTGCAGGACGCCAACGAAGGCATCGCGGCCTTCATCGAGCGCCGCGAGCCCCACTGGAGGGACGCATGACCATCGCAGCCCCGGCCGAAACCGCGACAGGCCGCCTCGGCGAGCTGATCGCCCGCGCGGAGCGGCTGTACGAAGATCTTGATTTCAAGGCCGTCGCCGAGTGGAAGAGCAAGGACAAGACCCGCCGCGCGATCGGCTTTTTACCGGTCTATGTGCCGCGCGAGGTGATCCATGCCGCGGGCGGCCTGCCCGTGGGCATCATGGGCGGCGGCGACCAGACCGAGATCGTGCGCGGCGACAGCTACTTCCAGTCCTACATCTGCCACCTGCCGCGCAGCGTGATCGAGCTGCTGGTCAGCGGGCGCCTGGACGCCATGGACGGCTTCCTGTTCCCCAGCATCTGCGACGTGATCCGCAACCTCAGCGGCATGTTCAAGCTGCTCAAGCCCGACAAGTACGTCCACTACTTCGACCTGCCCCAGAACTTCCAGCGCGGCCTTGGCGGCAGGTTCTACGGCCACGAAATGCGCGAGGTGGCGACCGCCGTCGGCCGCATGACCGGCATTGAGCCCACGGATGATCGGCTGCGCGAGTCGATCCGCGTCTACAACCTCAACCGCAAGGCCATCGCCGAGCTGCTGAAGCTGCGGGTGGACAAGCCCTGGCTGGTGCCCGCCACGGAGTACTACCTGGTGCTGCGCGCCGGCTACATGCTGCCGGTTGAAGAGCACACCGCGCTGCTGAACGAGTACGTGCAGCTGGTGAAGGATTCCGGCCGTCGCCCCATGGACAACATCCGCGTGATGGTGCGCGGCGCCTTCTGCGAGCAGCCGCCCCTGGCGCTGCTGCGCACGCTGGAGCGCGCGGGCTGCTACCTGGTGGACGACGACTTCGTGGTGGGCACCCGGCTGGTACACGGCCAGGTGGCCGAACAGGGCGACCCCTGGGACGCCCTGGCCGACGCCTTCATGCACCACTCACTGCCGACGCCCAGCGTGTACGACGAGAGGCACACCAAGGGCGAGCTGCTAGTGCGGAAGGCGCGCGAGGTGCGGGCCGACGGCGTGCTGCTGATGGCGCCCAGCTTCTGCGACCCGGCGCTGCTGGACCAGCCCATGCTGCAGACCGCGCTGGAGAAGGCGGGCATCCCGTTCACCTCCTTCAAGTACTCCGAGGACACCGGGCAGTTCCAGGTGATCCGCGAACAGGCCGGCACCTTTGCCGACGCCATCAAGCTGTGGGGGACCGTATGACCGTAGAGGCCAAGAAAGACGCCAGCCAGGAGCGCCAGAAGGCGATGATCGCCGAGCACTTCAACAAGCTGTCGCGCGCCAAGGAAGACGGGCGCAAGGTGGTCTACACCTTCGTGCCGGGCAACCTGACCGAGCTGCTGGCGAACTTCGACCTGCTGCCGGTGCTGCCCGAGATCAACGCCCTGCAAAGCGGCATGCGCGGCAAGACCGGCGACTACATCCACCTGGCCGAGAAGTCCGGCCACAGCGAAGACGTCTGCACGTACGTGAAGGCCGACATCGGCATGCTGAAATCCGGCAACATCGGCCCCACCGGCGAAAAGCTGCCGCCGCCCGACCTGCTGCTGCTCAGCTACACCGGCTGCTTTACGTTCCTGAAGTGGTTCGAGCTTCTGCGCGAGGAGTACGACTGCCCGGTGGTGATGCTGCACACCCCCTACCAGGGCGACGGCAAGATCACCGAGGAGATGCGCCAGTACGTCGCCGGCCAGATCCGCAACGTGCTGATCCCCGAGCTCGAGAAACTCAGCGGCAAGAAGTTCGACGAAGACCGCCTGCGCGAAGACCTCAAGCGCAGCGCCAAGGCCGAGGACGACCTGGTCTGGGTGCTGGAAAGCGCCAGGCACAAGCCCTCGCCCATCGACGCCTACTTCGGCGGCGTCTACTACATCGGGCCGATCTTCACCTCGTTCCGCGGCAGCCAGGACGCCGTGGAATACTACGAGCTCCTGCGCGGCGAAATCGAGGAGCGCATCAAGCTCGGCCTCGGGCCTGTCACGCCCGACGGCGTGCTGAACGAAGAGAAGTACCGCGTCGTGGTGGAAGGCCCGCCCAACTGGACCAGCTTCCGCGAGTTCTGGAAAATGTTCTACGGCGAGGGCGCCGTGGTGGTCGCCAGCAGCTACACCAAGGTCGGCGGCCTGTACGACCGCGGCTTCCGCCACAACCCCGACCAGCCCATCGAGACGCTCGCCGACTACTGCATGGGCTGCTACACCAACCTCAACCTTCCCGACCGCATCAAGCTGCTCGAGAACTACATCAACGACTACCAGGCCGATGGCTTCCTGATCAACAGCGTCAAGTCCTGCAACTCGTTCTCGGCCGGCCAGCTGCTGATCCTGCGCGAGCTGGAGAAGCGCACCGGGCGCGCCGGCGGCTTCATCGAATCCGACCTGGTGGACCCCCGCTACTTCAGCGCCGCCAACATCAAGAACCGCCTGGAAAGCTACTTCCAGATGATCGAAGCCAAGCGCGGAAAGGCATAACCATGGACTGCTTCATCGGCATCGACCTCGGCAGCACCACCACCAAGGCCGTGATCCTGGACGGACAGGGGCGCATCGTCGGGCGCGGCATCACCAACAGCCGCAGCAACTACGATGTCGCGGCCCAGGTCGCCAAGCAGGAGGCCTTCACCAGTGCCCGCTTCGAGCTGCTGTCCCGCGAACTGCGCGCCCGCGAGGGAATCAGTGAATCCGAGCGCGAGCGCCTGCAGTCCGAGCTGCTGGCCGCCTACCGCCACGAGCTGTTTCTCGGGCAGCTGGACGCTCTGGAAGCCCACTGTCGAAACGATCTCCAGAACCCGCGCTTCGCCGACTCGCGCCGCGAGCTGACCCAGGCCCTGGAAGTCATCCTGCAGGGCATCCGCGAGCAGGCCAAGGCCATCTTCGTCGCCGAGTCCGTCGCGCGCTCCGACTTCTTCCGCGACATCGCGGGCTCGGCCTTCATCGAGAACGCCTCCGAGATCAGCCGTGGGGGCGGCCCCGCGTTCGACAGCCTGGTCGGCATGTTCGACCGCAACATCATTCCGGTCGAGAACCAGCCCGAAAGCCGCGGCTTCGAAGAGCTGCTGATGGCCGCCTACCAGCGCCTGCCCGGCGACCTGCGTGAAGGCCACGCCGGCCTGGCCGAGCTGCTGAAGAGCATCGCCGAAACCGAACTCGCCGACGTGCGCACCGTGGGCACCGGCTACGGGCGCGTGCGCCTGCCCTTCCCCAAGGACTGCATCCGCAGCGAAATCCTGTGCCACGGCCTGGGCGCGCACCTGATGTTCCCCGACACCGCCACCGTGCTCGACATCGGCGGCCAGGACACCAAGGCCATCCAGGTCGATGAGCAGGGCGTCGTCACCAGCTTTCAGATGAACGACCGCTGCGCCGCGGGCTGCGGCCGCTACCTGGGCTACATCGCCGACGAGATGAACATCGGCCTGCATGAGCTGGGGCCGATGGCGCTGGAATCCAAGCGGCGGGTGAAGATCAACTCCACCTGCACGGTGTTCGCGGGCGCCGAGTTCCGCGACCGGCTGGCGGCCGGCCAGGCGCGCGAGGACATCGTCAACGGCCTGCACCGCGCGATCATACTGCGCGCTATGTCGCTGCTGGCGCGCAGCGGCGGCATCCGCAACGAGTTCACGTTTACGGGCGGCGTGGGCAAGAACCCGGCCGCGGTGCGCGCCCTGCGCGAAGTGGCCGAGGAAAACTACGGCAAGCTGATACTGAACATTGCACCCGACAGCATCTACACCGGCGCGATCGGCGCGGCCACCTTCGCGATGCGCGACATGGCGGGCGTGAAGGCCGGACAGGAGGCGGCATGACGCTTACAGCAGGCATCGACGTGGGCTCCGGCGCGGTGAAGGTTTCCATCATGCGCGTGGAGGGCGGCAAGGAGGAATTGCTCGCGAACTACCTCGAGCGTATCCGCCGCCGCAACGTGATGGAGGTGGTGGACGAGTCGTTCGAGGCCGCGCTGCGCGAAGCGGGCCTGCGCCGCGACCAGCTCGACTACATCGCCACCACGGGTGAAGGCGACCTGATCCCCTGGCGCACCGGCCACTTCTACGGCATGACCACGCATTCGCGCGGCGCCCTGTTCCTGGTGCCGCAGGCGCGCGGCGCGATCGACATCGGCGCCCTGCACACGCGCGCCATGCGCTTCACCGAAAGCGGCCAGGTCGAGAAGTACCAGATGACCAGCCAGTGCGCCTCGGGCAGCGGCCAGTTCCTGGAGAACATCGCGCGCTATCTTGGCGTCAGCATCGAGGAGATCGGCCCGCTCTCGCTGCAGGCCACCGACCCCGAGAAGTGCAGCAGCATCTGCGCCGTGCTGGCCGAGACCGATGTGATCAACATGGTCAGCCGCGGCATCAGCACGCCCAACATCCTGCGCGGCATCCACAACAGCATGGCCGTGCGCGTGGCCGGCCTGGTGCGCGCCATCAAGGCCGAGGGCGTGGTGCTGCTGACCGGCGGGCTGGCCGGCGACGGCGGGCTGATCGCCGCGATCCAGGAGAAGCTGAAGGACGGCAAATCGGACATCGACGTGCGCGGCCACGAGCTGTCGGTCTTTGCCGGCTCGATGGGCGCGGCCCTGTGGGGCGCCTTCCGCCACCACAAGCTCAGCCGCGAGGAGCAAACCGGTGCCGGCGCCTGATCCACTGGACCTCACAGGCCGCGTGGCCTGGGTGACCGGCGCCGCGCGCGGCATCGGGCTCGCGTGCGCTCGCGCGTTCGCAGTGCGTGGTGCGCGCGTGGTGGGGTTTGACCTGGAGCTTTCGCCGGAACTGCTGAAGGTTGCGCCCGACAGCCGCGAGCTGAACGTGGCCGACCCAGCCGCTGTGACGCAGGCCGCCGCCGCCTTGGCGGAGGCCGGGTTGGCGCCTGAGATACTGGTAAACAACGCGGGCATCACCTGCGACGGCGTGCTCTGGAAACTCAGCGACGCCGACTGGTCCAGCGTGCTGGATGTCAACCTGTCCGGCGCCTTCCACCTGTTGCGCGCGGCGATTCCGCTGATGCGCGCTTGCGGCCGCGGCAGCATCGTCAACATCACCAGCATCAACGGCGAGCGCGGCAAGTTCGGCCAGAGCAACTACAGCGCCGCCAAGGCCGGGCTGATCGGGCTGACCAAGGCCGCTGCCCGCGAGGCCGGGCGCTTCGGCATAAGGGTCAACGCCGTGGCGCCGGGCATGGTGGAAACCGAGATGGCGCAGTCCCTGCCGCCCGAGGTGAAGCAGCGGGCCGTGGACGAGTCGGTGCTGGGGCGCATCGCGCAGCCGGAAGACGTGGCGAACTGCGTGCTGTTCCTGGCCTCGCCGCTGGCCACGCACATCACCGGGCAGGTGATCCGCGTGGACGGCGGCCAGTACATATAGAGGAAGAAACATGACGACGATACCGGTGCTGGACGGTCGCGAGATCCCGCCTGAGACGCGGCTGCAGGAGATCATGGCCCGCCTGGCCGCACTTGGGCCGGGCGAAAGCCTGGTACTGGTAGCGCCCCATGACCCGAACAAGCTTCTGCGCATGTTGCTGAGCCAGCTCCCCGGCCGCCTGATGTGGGGCCCGCTGGCGAAGGGCCCGAACGCCTGGCGCTGGCAGTTCGTGGGGCGCGAGCCCGCGCCGCGCACGGTGTGCGACTACCTGATCTGGGACCACCGCCGCATGGAGGAAATCCTGGCCGATGGCCTGTCTATGGCACAGGCTGGTAACTGGGACGAAGCTCAGCAGCGCTGCGCCGAGCACGGGATCGCCCTGCAGCACCACGCGTTTATCGAGGACGCCATCCTGTTTCCGGCCTACGACAAGGCTACCGGCAACCTGCCGGACGGCCCGACCGCTCTGATGATGGAAGAACACCACGAGGTACGAGCTGGTATCGAGCGCATCCAGCGCGCGGCAAAGGCCCGCGACCTGGCGGAACTGGAAGACGCCCTCGACGCGCTGGTTGCCGTCGCCGCCGAGCACCACGCGAAGGAAGAAGAAATCCTGTTCCCTGCCATTGACGAGACCATCCCGCAGCCGAACCTGACCCAACTGGTGGAGAACATGCTGCTGGCCTGAAAGGAAGCCATGCACATCAAGGAAACCCTGGAACCGAGCCTGCAGGATGACGCGGTGCTCGAGAAGCTGCTCGAGCTGAACGAGGGCGACGGTCTTGAGCTGGTGCGCGGCGATAACCCGCAGCCGCTGCTGGAGCGCGTGCTGCGCGAGTATCCCCTGCGCTACGACTTCGCGCCGCTGGAGCACGGCCCCGCGCGCTGGCGCTATCACATCCACGTGCGCGAGGAGCCCGTACACCGCACGGTGATGCGCTACCTGGCCTGGGACCACGACCGCCTCGACGCGATCCTGACCCGCGCAATGGATCTGGCGCGCTCCGAACAGTGGGAGGAGGCCGCCGCCTTGGCCGCCGAGTTCCGGGTCGGGCTGTTCCGGCACATCGAGATCGAGAACGAAATCCTGTTCAAGGCCTTTGAAGAGCTCACCGGCTCAAGTGAAGGCGGCCCCACGGAAGTCATGCGCCATGAGCACGTTGACATCAAAGAGAGCGTGGACGGCATCCTGCAGGCAACCGTGGACCACAGCCTCGACGAGCTGGAGCGCCACCATGCCAACCTGCTGGGCGTGCTGATCGAGCACAACATGAAAGAAGAGAACATCCTCTACCCGCTCACGGACCGCCAGCTCGACGAATTCGCCCGCGCCCGCCTGGTGGAAGACCTGCTGCTGCACTGAGCCGCGGCGCTACTCATACACCACGTAGGGGCGCATACGCTCCAGGTCGCGGCCGGGAATGCCGCCGGCCGCGGCGGCCAGTTCTTCCAGTGAGCGGATGGGAGTGTTTGCTCGCGCGGCCGCGATCTTTTCGGCCTTGCGTTCGCCAATGCCGGGCAGTGCCGTGAGTTCGGCCACGGTGGCGGTGTTGACATTGACCCGCGCAGGGGGCAGCTCGCGGCTTTCGACGGGCAGCTCTCGGAAGCCCCGGTCATGCAGCCAGGCCCAGGTGCTGAGGGCCGCCAGCAGCGCCCCCAAAGCCAACAGGACCGCGATCTCGCGGCCCTGCAGGCGGTACCAGGCGAATTCCGGCTCATCCGCGCGCTCGGCCATGGCCCGAGTGTAATCCGCGCGTGCCGGCCCGCGCTATTTGATTTCGCAGTAGGCGGCCTTGAGATCCGAGGCATCCGAGCTGCTGATCAGCTTGCGCTTGAGGTAGTCGTCGATCTTCGCGGCGCGTTCTTCTTGACCGAGGCCGACCATCTCGGTGTCGAGGGCCTGCATGAACAGCATGATGCGCCGGCGACTCACGATCATCCAGCTCAGTTCGCCGCTGCTGTTGTCGGTGCGGGCACCGATCCAGGCCAGCTTCTTTTCGATGGTGTCGAGATCGGCCTTGGTTTCCAGGGCGCGTGTCAGCAGGGCATCATGCACACCGGCGCTGCCGGCCCAGTCCAGGCACTTGGCCTTGGTCAGTTTGCCGAACAGTTCAATCTGCTTGTCGATGTCGCCGTTCGCCTGGGCCAGGTACTCATAGATGTACATGGCGGTCAGCTCGTAGGTCTGGCCCTGGTCGAGCTCGCGGGCGTCCCACAGCTCCTTGATACGGCCGAGTTTTCCGATCGCGTCACCCTTCAGGAAGGTTTCGTCGCGGTAGAGCCGCTGGGCGCCGTAGGTTTCGATCAGCGCGTCGAGGGCGCCGGTGTTGCCGCAGGCGGTGCGGATCTCACCCTTGTAGTTCTTGGCCTCCGCGCCCAGCCACTGAACAAGCTTGACCAGGTTGCTTTCCGGGGCCATCTCGCTGGCGCGCGCGTGGGCCAGCAGCTCGCGCATCTGCACACCCCGCGCCTGCGACCAGTCAATCTTCTTGTCTTTCAGCAACTGCGCGACAATGCCGAGACGGCCGGCCAGGGCGGCTTCCTGGTAGGCCTTGTCGGCCTTGAGGTGCGCGTCGATGTTCTTGATCTTCTCGGGCTGGGCGGGCTTGTCCTGGGCGATCACGGTTGTGTCGCCGACGCGCTCAGCGCCAAGGCCGAAACCCACGCCGCATCCGACCGCGGCGACCAGCAATGCAGCAAGCACTCGTTTCATGGTGGTTCTCCTGTGTCCGTGTGAGCGGGCGGCGACGATAGCGGATCGTGCGGGGCTTGTCACGCAAACTGCGCGAAGCAGCCATATCCCAGCTGAAGATGGTCGCGGTAGAAGGCGGCGGCTTGTTCGCGCTCAGGCGCCTTGCGAGGCGCCAGTTGCAGGACGTTTCGGTAGTGCATGGCGCGGGCGAGGATTGAGAAACAGCGCCGCTCCTCCAGCCCCGCCAGCAGCGCGTTTGCCTGCGCATGCCGTTTGCGCGCCTCGGGTGCCCCGCACAGCCGCGCCAGCGCGGTGCCGTACACGGCCTGGTCGAACTGTTCGTTCAGCGGCTTGCGCCCGGGTGGCGGGTAGCTTTGCAGGAACTTGAGCGCGGCGGCCTTACGCCCCTGCAAGGCGTCGCGCACGGCGCGCATGTAGCGGTTGAAGTCGCTCGCTTCGTCCGTGAGATACAGCGCGCAGGCCTGCTCGAAGATTGCCGGCTGCTCCAGCCACATGGCGTACACCAGCATGCCCTGGGCATGGGCCATCCCCTCGCCGCGCATCTCCACGGCGCGCTGCCAGTCGATGTTGCCGGCCAGCAGCAGGCCGCGGATCAGCATGCTGTGCTGCAGCGCGTTCCAGGCCGGGTTTGGCTGCGGGCTGGCGGCGACCACGCGGCGCAGGCCCTCGCGCAGGTCGCCCCGTTCCATCCAGATGTAGCCGCTGAGCGCGCCCAGCAGGCGGGTGATCGGCCACTCGCGCCCCTGCGCGCCGGCCAGCGCTGTTGCCGCATCGCACAGGGCCAGCGCTTCGTCCAGCCTCGCGTTGCTCTGCAGCGTATTGGCGAGGTTGAAGGCTTCGCGCATACCGGCCTCGTCGATGCCCGCGCCCGCCAGTCGGCGCTGGAAGAGGCGCGACTGGTACAGGATCGACTCCTCTTCGTCGCGGCGCAGGAAGGCATGGAAGCTGAGATTGCGCTCGAACCGCTCCTGCAGCGCCGGCTCGTCGCACAGGCGCGCGACCTGCTGCGCCGCCTTTCGCAGGTCATCGGCCTTCTCGAGTTTCCATTGCTCCAGCGCGGACCAGTAGTCGTCCAGCAGCTGACTGAAAATCGGGCCGGTGCGCTGGTTGATGTTCGCGCGCAGTTTCTCGAAGCGCGCCAGCGCGTCATTCAGCTCGCGCAGCATGCGCAGGTGGTGCTTGCCGGCCAGAGAGCCCAGCTGCGCGTTCGCCACCGCGTTCATGGCCTCCACCAGCTCAAGCAACTCACCCGCCATGCGCCCGGTCTCGGCGTTGACGTCGCTGAGCAGCGGCGCGCCCTCGCCCGCCAGCAGCCAGGCCGGGTTCACGCCCAGCTTGCGCACCAGTGCCGCCGCGAACTCGACGGGCATCTTTCCGCCGTGCATGTAGCGGCTGACGTTGTTGCGCTGGGTGCCGGTTTTGCGCGCGATCTCGGCCTGTGACCAGCGTTCGGCCAGGAAGTTCAGTCGCCGCTGGAACTCGGATGTGTCCTGTTTCCATGACAAAGCGAAATCTCCGTCACCGATACAGTACACCATTTCCGTGACAAAGCGACGGTTGTGCGCCTCTCCCGGCTACTTTGTTTTCGGGAGGCGGGCGCGGAGCACCGGCCCGCCCCCACCGGACCCCGTACTCGGAGAATTCCATGAAGAACACTTTGCTGATCCTGCTGGCGCTGGCGGCCGGCACGCTGGCTGCCCAGGACATGGGCGACGCGCCTTCGCCCTATCCCACCGCGGTGTACTTCCAGCAGGGCGGCGGCACGCGCCTGGACTACATCGGCAACGGCTGCAGCGACGATACGGGCACAGCGCCCGTCCCCGGCGGCTGGACCGGCGACGACTGCGACGACGGCTGCGAATTCCTGAACCTGAACAAGGGCGGCACGGCCACGCTGAACATCCCGGTGGTGGACACCAACGGCAACGACGACCTCGCCGTGTGGATGGACTTCAACAACGACGGCGACTGGGCCGATGCCGGCGAGCGCGTGGTGTGGGCCGGCAAGAGCAGCGCTGCCACCCATGGCGCGTTTGCGACCCGTGTGCAGCCGCCCTACGGCGGCAGCAGCACCAGCTTCAACAGTTACAGTGTCGCGATTCCGGCCGGCGCCGTGGGCAGCAGCGTGAAGGTTCGCGTGCGCCTGTGGGACACGTCCCAGCACAGCAGCGGCCCCATGGCTTTCAACGGCGGCGGCGACCCGGGCGCTTTCAGCGAGTTCGGCGAAGTGGAAGACTTTGAGATTCCGTACGGCACCAGCACCGGCGCCAAACTGACGGTTTACGAAATGGGCGGCACAACCCACATCAACCACGGCGCCTCCTACAGTGCCGGAAGCATCACGGCGGGCGTGCAGACCAACCTGTTCTTTGACCTCAGCAACCGGCGCGAGGCTTCGCACTTCCTGCGCTTCACCACGGCCTACCCCAACGCCACGGTCAGCTACACGGCCGCGCAGAACTGCAGCGTGAGCCTGTTCACGCCTGCGAACGGCGTGACGATCTACCCGGGCGACCGCTTCACCTTCATTGCAACCGTCACCGTCAGCAGCGGCGGCAGCCCATTCAGCTTCCAGGTATCGATTCCCACCAACGACCCGCTGGTGCCGACCTACAGCTTCACGGTCAACGGCAACGGCGCACAGCCCGCGCCCAAGCTGGATCTGCAGCGCCCGGCCTACACCACCATTCCCAACGGCGGCAGCGACAGCGTCGGCGACCTGAACGCGGGCGCGGCCGCCACGGTGAGCTGGTACATCTTCAACAACGGGCAGTTGCAACTAGACCTGACCGGCAGCCCGCTGGTGCAGCTGAGCGCTTTCAACAACTGCAGCGCCACCGTTAGCGCGCAGCCCCCGGCAAGCAGCCTGCCCGGCGGCGGCTGGAGCATGACCTTCAGCGTGGACATCACGCCCACCACGGCCGGCAGCGGCTTCAGCTTCACGATCAGCATCAGCAGCAACGACCCGACCGCCAACCCGTATGTGATCACAGTGACGGGCAACGCCGTGGCGAGTGGTGGCGGCGGTGGCGGCGGTGGTGGCGGCGGCGGCGGCGGCGGCGGTGGTGGTGGAACCGGCGGCACGCCCGCGATCTCTGTAGCTCGCGGCGGCACAGCACTGAACTCGGGCAGCACTGACAACCTGGGCTTCTTCATCAGCGGCGGCACCACCAACTTCATCTACGACGTCAACAACACCGGCAGCGCGCCGCTCAGCTTCACCGGCAACCCGCGCGTGGCGGTCAGCAACGTCAGCAACTGCGTGGTCAGCGTGACCCAGCAGTTGCCGGCGGGTCTGGCGGCAGGCACCTCCGCGCCCTTCGTGATCAGCCTGGGCACTGCCAACTCGGGCACACTGGCCTTCACGCTCAGCATCAGCAGCGACGATCCCGCCCAGGGCGTGTTCACCATCAATGTGCAGGGCAGCACCGGCACCCAGCCGCCCAGCTTCGACCTGGCGGCTGCCAGGGGAGGCGCCGGCGGGGGCGGCGGTTGCACAAGCAGCAGCGACGGCGGTGCGGTGTTGCTGCTGCTGATCATCTTCTCGGCCGCGCTCGTCTGGCGTCGATCGAGCGCGGCGCCCGTGCGGAAGCGCTAGCTTCCAGTCGGCCTGCTGTGTCGGCAGGCGGCACGGGCAAAATCGGGGTCCGGGAGCGAGCAAGCCCCGGAAAGCAAAGGGACCGGCCAAGGCCGGTCCCTGTTGCGTTTCTCGGCGGCAGGTGGCGAACACTGCCAAACGGAGACTCAGTGTTCGCTGGCCCTTCTTTTTAGTCCTTGTACTGCAGGTCGAAGCGGTCGAGGGTCATCACCTTGTGCCAAGCCGTCACGAAGTCCTTCACGAACTTCTCCTTGGCGTCGCTGGAAGCGTACACTTCCGCCAGCGCGCGCAGCTGCGAGTTTGAGCCGAACACCAGGTCCACGCTGGTGCCGGTCCACACCACCTTGCCGTCCTTGCGGCTGACGCCTTCGTAGATATCCGGGTTGTCCTTTGACTTCCGCCATTCCAGCCCCAGATCCAGCAGGTTGACGAAGAAGTCGGTGCTCAGGGTGCCCGGCTTGTCGGTGAATACACCGTGCTTCGAGCCGTCGTAGTTCGCGCCCAGCACGCGCATGCCGCCCACCAGCACGGTCATCTCCGGCGCTGTCAGGGCCAGCAGGTCCGCCTTGTCCACCAGCATCTCCGCGGGGTTGCCGTGACTCTCCTTGCTGTAGTAGTTGCGGAAGCCGTCGGCTTTGGGCTCAAGCACCGCGAATGATTCCGCATCCGTCATTTCGGCCGTGGCGTCGGTGCGGCCCGGTTCAAACGGTACCACCACCTCGTGGCCGGCCTTTTTCGCGGCATCCTCGATGGCGGCTCCGCCGGCGAGCACGATCAGGTCCGCGAGTGAGATCTTCACGCCGCCCTCGGCCTTGGCGTTGAAGTCCTGCCGGATCTTCTCGAGGGCCGGAAGCACCTTGGCCAGCTCCGCGGGCTGGTTTACCGCCCAGTCCTTCTGCGGGGCGAGGCGGATGCGCGCGCCGTTGGCGCCGCCGCGCTTGTCGGAATCGCGATAGCTGGCGGCCGAGGCCCATGCCGTGCGCACCAGCTGGTCCGTGGACAGGCC
>JAJVIO010000045.1:33274-34610 GCA_022071975.1 Planctomycetota bacterium | reverse complement strand
CTCGGGCTTGGGTTCCGGCTCCGGCTCAGGCTTCGGTTCGGGTTCAGGCTCCGGCTCAGGTTCGGGCTCCGGCTTCGGTTCAGGCTTCGGTTCGGGTTCAGGCTCCGGCTCAGGTTCGGGCTCCGGCTTCGGTTCAGGCTCCGGCTCGCTGCTTTCGTTGCTGGCCGGTTGCTGGTCGTCGTTGCCGGGTGCAGGTGTCGGCGCGGCCGGCTCTTTCACCGGGCCGCCGACCATCTTGGCAATGTCGTTCAGCCAGGCTGCATCCTGCAGGCCCAGCGCTTCACGTGCCTGCGGCAGGTACACCAATGCCGCGAACGCCGCCAGGTCCAGCAACAGGAACAGCAGCAGCGCCTTCACCAGCAGGCCGCCGCCCTTCTTCTTTTCCTTGGCGGCGCCGATCTCGCCTGGCTTGCCCGCCTTGGCGGGAAGCTTGCGGCCGGTGTCCTTCTTGTCGATCTTGCTGGTGCCCTTGGGCAGCGCGCCCTTGCCGGGCAATGGGGCCTTGCCGGGCAACTTGGCATCGCCCCCGGGCAGCTTGGCGCCCTTGCCGGGAAGCGCGCCTTTGCCCGGCAGCTTTGCGCCCTTGCCAGGCAGCTTCGGACCCTTGCCGGGCAGCTTTGGTCCCTCAGAGGCTTCGGCATCCTCGGCCGCTGTCTCCGCCTCCGCCTGCGCGGCGGCGAGTTCTTCTTCGCCGGGGACGTAGTCAACGGCGGTGTCGCCGGAGCTGGTTTCTTCACCAGCTACCATGTCCACGGCCGTGTCGCCGCTGCCGTAATCCAGCGCGGTCTCGTCACCGTCGTGCACGGTGTCGCCGGACGAGGCGAAGTGGCCGCCGTCGTCCGTCTCGCCCCAGGTGTCGCCAATGGTGTCGTCACCCATGGCCGGCGCGGCGGGCACCACGGTCTGGCTGAAATCGTCGCCGCGGGTGGGAGGTACTTCAGTCTGGAAGTCGTCGGCGTTTATGTTGGCCGTGGCAAACTCATCCTGGGGCGCGCCGCCCCACTGGGTGGCGAAGTCGTCGCGGGTCGGGGGGGGCTGGGTGGCGAAGTCATCGCCGCCTACGCCAGGCATGGCACGGCCGGGGCCGCCAGGCCCCTGCATGGCCGGGGCGTCTACCTGCGTCTGATCGACCGCATCGCGCCGGTCGAAGTCGTCGGCGGTGGGTGGCGCCGAGGCGCCTCCAACGCGGAACACGCCGCCGCAGGCCTTGCACTTGATGCGCTTGCCGAACAGCTCGTCGGGCAGCGTGAACTCTTTGTGGCAGTGTGGGCAATCGGTGGCCAGTGCCATGCTTCCTCCCGGCAAATGTCTCGCGGAAGCCCAAGTTTAGCCATCA
>JAJVIO010000045.1:23598-33264 GCA_022071975.1 Planctomycetota bacterium | reverse complement strand
GGTTGCAGAAGTATGACAGGAGGCAGGAGGCAGGCGGCAGGAGGCAGGAGGCAGGCGGCAGGCGGCAGACGGCAGGAGGCAGGAGGCAGGAACTACAGAGGCCAGGGATTTCCCTGACCTCTGACCTCTGACCTCTGATCTCTGACCTCTGACCTCTGACCTCTGACCTAGCGGTTTCCGCGCAACTCACCGGGCACTTCGCCCCGGTATGAATCCGACATGCGGAACTCTTCGGGGCCTCGCTCCAGCACGGCGATCTCGTAGTTCGGGCCGTAAGTGGTCGAGATGCGGTTGTAGCGGCGCGCGAACTCGGCCAGCTGGTCCTGCACGTCCTGCTTGCGGCGCTGCTCAATGAAGTAAAGCAGCCGGTCGCTGCAGCGGTACAGGTCCTGGGTCTGGCTGAAGTACTCGTCGTAAACTTCGTAGTCGTTCGGCAGTCGCGCGGGCTCATAGGTCGTGAGCCACTTGGTGTACTCGCGCAGGCGCTCGGCGTCAGGCACGGCCTCACCGAACTGGGCGCCGATCACGGCCTTGTCGATGGCCGCGACTTCCTGGCGGATCCAGGTCATGGCCTCGTCGTAGCTGCGCGGCTCGGATGCCAGGCGGGCCTCCTGCGACGACGCGCAGCCGAAGGTCAGGGCCGACATCAGAACCACGACGAACAGGCAAATCGTCTTCATGGCACGAACCGATGCTGAACCGGGGGCCCGTAATGTACCCACACGCCTGCCAGTTACAAGCGCGTCGCTGTCACGGCGAGGTCACCGCGCCCGCAAAGCCCGCGCGAAGCTCTTCAGGCGTGACGGTGCGTCGGTACTGTTCCGGCTGGAACGTGCCTGCCACCGTGCCGTCCGCGCGAACGAACAGAATCGCCGGTCGGGCCAGGTCTTTGCCCGGCACGGCCTCTGCGTGGCGCAGACCAAAGGCTTCGGCCACTGCCGCATCCGGGTCAGCCAGCATCGGGAACTTCACGCCTGTGCGCTCAACCATTGCTTTCACGTCTTCCGGCGTGTCGGGCATGAAACCCACAACCTCGCCGCCCGCCTTCTGGATTTCAGGGTACACCTCGCTGGCGACCGCCAGGTCTTTCAGGCAGTACGGTCACCAAACGCCGCGGCCGAAAATCAGCACCACGGGCTTGCCGCGCAGGCTGACGTCGCTGACCGCGTTGCCGTTCTGGTCTTTCAGTTCAAAGGAGGGGATGGGCTTTTCGGCCGTGAACTGCGCGGGCGCGGGCAGCTGGTAGCTGAAGCTCAGGACCCACCAGCTGATGCCCCCGGACCCGGCCAGGGAAAGCAGCATCAGCAGGGCCAGCATCACCTTGCCGAGCTTGCCCTGGCCAAGGCGCAGGAACTGCACGGTGCCCAGCAGGCTCCAGCCGGCGCCCAGGTAAACGAGGATCAGCTTGGGCCAGTCTCCCTCCGCCAGCACAGGCAACTGCGGCGCCTGGGGCAGGAACAGCAGGCCGGCAACCGTCACCAGCAGCGCGCCCAGCAGCGAGACCAGTACGGGAATCCCCACGCTAATCCTCCAGCGCGGCCGGGTCGCCGACGCGCACCTTGCCGCTTTTCACCACGGCGCACATCAGACCCACGTGGCCGACGAAGTGGCTGACTTTTACCCCTTCGACCGTCTCGGTGAAATGGGCGCAGGGCATGCGGGGAGTCACCACCTCGAGCACTGCCTCGCCCACTCGGACGCGCTGGCCGAGGTCGAGCCAGCCCAGGTCGATCTCGGGCGAAATCACGATGTTTTCGCCCAGGCCGCCCGGCAGCTCGCGGCTGCGGCCGAAGTTCCGTTCAAACCAGTCGTAGCTGTGGCGCGTGACCAGGTTGACCTGGCGCCCCAGGTGCTTGCCGAATTTCTTGTCGCCCTCAACGCCCTTGCCCTCGACCAGCATCACGCTGTCGCGGGCCTCGCGATAAAGGGGCGTGTCGTTGCCCTCGGGCCCGACCGCCAAACCCAGAACTTTCGCCGCCGCCATGGCTGTTCCTTTCCGCCGGCAGCTTATCAACTGGAAGGCGGGCGCTGAACTACCGGTGGAGGTTTCACACCGGGGCGCGGCCGCGGAAGCCGCCGAATCCTGGTAACATGCTTAAGGCCGCCGGAGCGCCGTGTCTTCGGGACCACTACCGGATCACCAGGCATCTGCAACGCGGATGCCGGCAGCCCGATCCCCTTGGCGATCAACTCGATCATGGACCGGGCGTCCTGCTCGGTGTCGAGCTTGCGGGCCAGCTTGATGTGTTTGCCACTGCGGTTTACCAGCATGATGTTGTACGTCGTCTGAGGTACGCCATTGAGGATGATGGTGTGCGGATGCAACTGCAGCGCAGCAATTGCCTTCAGCGGATAAACGCCGGAGCCGGGCCACGGCAGCGGATGGTGCCTGACGTTCAAGCCGCCTGGCTGAATCTCGATAGTGGTTCGGTTCAACGCGAGCGCGCCAAACAGGTAGGCGCCTCCCAGGCAGGGGATCGCGATACAGCTCACGAGAACTGTGCCCGCCAGAGCTTTCAGGCCGTCTGTCACCAGTATGAGCATGCAGAACGACATCAAGAGAATTCCGAACATCAGAAACGCCAGGAAGAACGGCAGAAACAGCATGCCACGCCAGGGCTGCACCCAGCGGGTACGGCCTTCGATGTGCTCCATCGCGCCTTCGTTCACGGCCACCACGTAGCCGGGATCCTGTGCGATGGTCGTCTTCTCGGGAATGAACTCGCGGATGAAGCCCGCCAGGATTTCGCCGGCTGCGGCGGAGCGGATACGCTTGCCAATCTTGATGATCTCACCGGAAATCGTGTAGATGCTGAGCACGCCGGCCGGGATGTGCACTACATTGGACCTGTCCGCATGGCTGGTGCGCTCGCCGGTCTGGATGATATCGACGTGATGGCCATAACCGACACGTACGATGTCGGATGCCGGGTAGAAACGCGGTAACGGAAACGGGATGGGGCGCTGGCGGACCAGAATGCCCACGGCGTTCACCTGCAGCTCCGTGCGCCCAATGGTGTTGTACAGCACCCAGAACAGCATCAGGCCGCCGGCCAGGTGAAAGAAACCGAACAGCAGCCAGAACTGCCAATGCTCGTCGGGCCGGTTCTCCGGGAAAGCGCCTCCAAACAGCATGATGTAGGCCAAGCCGATGGTAAGCATCCCGTTCGCAACGAGTTGCACGGATTTGCCGAAGCGCCACCGCCAGGTGGCGTGGCCGTCACCATTGGCGTCAACGCGGATCTCCAGCCCGCCCGGGTGTGTGCCGATGGCCCGGCTGGGCTGCGCCTTGTTGTATCCGGGTTCACCGTATTGAGGGTTCATGGGATCGCCGTTGATCTGCGGCCGATTCTAGTCACGGCAAAGGAGAGCGCGCGATCCTGCTTTCAAATTTAGTTCCGGCCGTTGGTTCCGACCGGAAGGCGATTGAGTTGGGCGGCAGGGAAAGAGAAAGCGAAAGCATCACCGGGCCGGTGGCGGTATAAAGATTTCAAGATATGGTAATCCTTTTATTTCGTTCACCGCCCGCCCCCGGCGGGATGCCGTTACAGCCAGAGGTTCAACTTGAAGAAAGTACTGCTTACCAGCGTCTGCCGCCCCCTTGGCGAGGCTTACGGCGACGCGCCCAGCGTCGGTTACGAATTGCTTTACGGCCAGGTGACCCGCGCCCAGGGCATGTTCAGCCCGCGCTCGCTGCATACCCAGTTCTCGCTTGATTACATCGCCGTCAACCTGGACGCCCCCACCGTGGTGCTGCAGTACCCCTCGCGCGCGGAGCTGATCCGCGAGCTGAAAAAGGGCTACGACTACGTCGGCATCTCGTTCATCCTCGCCACCTTCCACATCATGGAAGAAATGGTCGCCCTGGTGCGCGAGCACGCGCCGCACTCCGAGATCATCCTCGGCAGCCACGGCACCGTGCTCGACGACGAAGTGCTGAAACCCTACGGCGACCACATCTGCCGCGAAGAGGGCGTCGCCTTCATGCGCCGCCTGCTTGGCGAGCCCGAGCGCGAGATGCCCTACACCCACCCCACCGTGATCAACCCCCTGCGCGTTTTCGGCCAGCACGTCTCGCAGACCGGCATCGTGTTCGCCGGCCTGGGCTGCGCCAACGGCTGCGACTTCTGCTGCACCTCGCACTTCTTCAAGCGCCGCCACATCCGCCTGCTGCCCACCGGCCGCGACATCTACAACGTGGTGCGCAAGTACCACGAAATCGACCCGGACATGAACATCATGATCATGGACGAGGACTTCCTGCTCAACCGCGAGCGCGCCCTGGAGTTCCGCGACTGCGTGATCGAGGGCGGCAAGCCGATCTCGGTGTTCTGTTTCGCCAGCGTGCGCGCGCTCAGCCGCTTCACCGTCACCGAGATCATGGAGATGGGCATCGACGGCATCTGGATCGGCTACGAGGGCACGCGCTCCGGATTCGCCAAGCAGTCCGGCCGCCCGGTGGACGAAGTCTTTAACGAGTTCCGCGAGCACGGCATCACGGTGCTGGCCTCCATGATCGTGGGCTTCCCGTACCAGACGCCGGAGATCATCCAGGAAGAACTCGACGGCCTTTTGGCCCTCAAGCCCGCCTTCTCACAGTTCCTGATCTATGGCCCGGTGCCGGGCACGCCGTTCTTTGACAGGGTGAAGAAGGAAGGCCTGTTCCACAAGGAAATCGAGGAAGACCCCAGGACCCACTACTGGCGCAAGGGCACCGGTTTCTACTCGCTGGTGAAGCACGAGACCATGTCGGCACCGCAGATCGAAGCCCTGCAGGCAAGCTGCTTCAAGCAGGATTTTGAGCGGCTGGGGCCGTCGATCTACCGCGCCGTCGAGGTCTGGCTGAACGGCTACCTCAAGTGGAAAGATTCGCCCATCCCTATCATGCGCAAGAAGGCGGAGCTGTTCGCGCAGTTCGTGCGCAGCTCGTACCCGGCGTTCCTGCCCGGGCGAGTGTTCGGCCCCACCCGCGAAACGCGCCGCGCGTTGGGTCAGCTCGAGAAGCGCATCCACGACGTGCTGGGCAAACCCAACCTGAAAGAACGCGTGCTGGCCTTGGGCGCCGTGCCGGCCGCGGCATGGACCGCGCTGACCCTGAAGCTGAACCTGTTCCAGCACCCGAAGCTGATCCGCCGCGAGTTCCGCATGCCCAAGCCGCGGACGGAACCGCCGCTGCTGGTACACAGGGAAGGCCTGCCGGCTTCGTAGACAAAAGCCGCCACGGCGCGGCCGTGGCGCTACTGCGGCTCGATGTCGAAAATGGTGTTGCCGCCGGGCAGCTTGCGGAAAATTGCGCTGGCCGGCCGGATGTCGCCCTTGGCCGCCGCGCGCAGGGCGATCAGCGCCTCTGCCAGCTGCAGGTCCTCGGGCGTGGTGATTTTAAAATTCAGCGCACTGCCCTGCACGGCCTCGCACTTGCCGCCCGCCAGCGCGTATATCTCGGCGTCGTCGGTCACGTTCTCGGCGTTGTGTTTCTTGAACGCCGCCAGGAGCTCTTTGCGCCGGAAAGCCTGCGGCGTCTGCGCCCCCCACAGGCCGGCGCGGCTTACCGTTTCGCTGATACGGCCGCTGGCCTCCACGCGCTTGAGGGTGTCGCGCACGGGGTGGGCGAGGATCGCCGCGCCGGTTTCGCGCGTGCGGGCCATCAGCTTCTTCAAGTCTTCGTGCGACACGAACGGCCGTGCGGCATCATGGATCATCACGTACTCGAGCTTGTCGCTGACCGCCTGCAGGCCGTTGAGCACGCTGTCCTGCCGGCGCGCGCCGCCTACCACCAGGCGTTTCACGCCGGCATCCTTGAGCTGCAGCACCGTGACGTGCGCGTTGGCATCGGCGTGGCGCATGTCGAAGGCGGCATCGCTGCCGGTCAGCAGCTTGAGCTCGGCGGCGGGCAGCACCACCACCACGTCGCCGATCTCCTTCACGCCCAGGAACGCGGCCGCCGTGTGCACCACCAGGGGCAGGTCAGCCAGTTCAATGAAGGCCTTTTTGCGGTCGGCCTGCATGCGCGAGCCGCTGCCGCCGGCAACAATGATCAGGGAAAAGTCAGCCATGCCGGGATGATCGAACAAAGCGGTGCGGCGATCAAGCGGCGATGCATGTGTGGCAACAGCAAATTGCCAATAACCAATGTTCAACTACCAATGCCCCGCCACATCCATCCAACTGGTAATTGGTAATTGGTTATTGGTAATTCGCTGTTGGCCGTGAACCGTTGAATCTTGCACCTTTCGCAGGGGGTTCCAAGACTGGCGTATCCGCGCTACAACCCGCGCATACACAGGAGCCCGCCATGCCGCAGATTACGACCCTGACCGCCCGCGAAGTGCTGGACAGCCGCGGCAACCCCACCGTCGAAGTCGAAGTCGAGACCCTCAGCGGCGCCAGGGGCCGCGCCATCGTGCCCAGCGGCGCCAGCACCGGCGCCCACGAGGCCATCGAGCTGCGCGACCAGGACGCCCGCTACGGCGGCAAAGGCGTGCTGCAGGCCGTGCGCCACGTGGAGGCGATGATCGACCCCGAAATCGCCGGCATGGACGTCACCGAGCAGGCCGAGCTCGACGACGTGATGCTTGAGCTCGATGGCACCGAGAACAAGTCCAAGCTGGGGGCCAACGCCATACTCGGCGTCAGCATGGCCTGCGCCCGCGCGGCCGCGGACTTCGAGGGCCTGCCGCTTTACCGCTACCTGGGCGGCCTGCACGCCACCACCCTGCCGGTGCCGCTGATGAACGTGCTGAACGGCGGGGCCCACGCCGACAACAACCTGGACATCCAGGAGTTCATGCTGGTCCCCCACGGCTTCGACAGCTTCAACGAAGCCCTGCGCGCCGGCGCGGAAACCTTCCACGCGCTCAAGAAGCTGCTGAAAGGCAAAAAGCTCAGCACCGCGGTCGGTGACGAGGGCGGCTTCGCGCCGAACCTGGAAAGCGACGCCCAGGGCCTGGCGCTGCTGACCGAGGCGATCGAAGCCGCGGGTTACAAGCCCGGAAAGCAGATCTGCCTCGCGCTGGACGTGGCGGCCACGGAGTTCTTCAAGGACGGCAAATACGAGTTCGGCGGCGGCAAGAAGAGCAGCGCCGAGATGATCGAGTACTATGCCGGCTTGTGCGGCAAGTATCCCATCGTCAGCATCGAGGACGGCCTGGCCGAAGACGACTGGGACGGCTGGAGCGAGATGGTTCGCAAGCTTGGCAACACCACGCAGATCGTCGGCGACGACCTGTTCGTCACCAATGTGGATCGCCTCGAGCAGGGCATCGACAGGAACGCCGCCAACTCGATCCTGATCAAGCTGAACCAGATCGGCACACTCAGCGAGACACTGGCCTGCATCCGCCTGGCCCACGAGCACAACTTCACCACGGTGATCAGCCACCGCAGCGGCGAAACCGAGGACACTTTCATCGCCGACCTGGCGGTTGCCACCAACGCCGGCCAGATCAAGACCGGCAGCCTGTGCCGCACGGACCGCGTGGCGAAGTACAACCAGCTGCTGCGCATCGAGGAAGAACTGCACCACCAGGCCTACTACGCCGGCCGCAGCGGCAAGTTCGCCCGCTGAAGCGGAAGTCTGAAGGCAGAAGTTCGAAGTCAGAAGTAGACTGCGGCGCAGTTTCTTTCTGACTTCGCACTTCTTACTTCGGACTTTACCTAATGCCCTACATTAAACCGCAGGACCGCACGCCGCTTGACCCGTTGATCGATCAGCTCTGCGCCGCGCTGCCAGAGGAAGGCTTCGCGGGCAACCTGAACTACGTGGTCTCGCGCTTGTGCGCCGGGCTGCTCGCCAGGCGCAAAAACTACGCGAGCATCAACGAGATCGTCGGCGCGCTCGAATGCGCCAAGCTCGAGCTCTACCGCCGCGTAGCATCACCCTACGAGGACACCAAGATCACCGAAAACGGCGACGTGTTCTAGCACTACTTCTTGTGGGGATCTTTAGCTTCCAGGTCCTCACGCCTGCGCTTTTCCAACTCGGCGCCGTTGTCTTTCCACCATTTGCGCATTTCGTCGAAGTAGCGCGAGTTGCGAATGTGTTCCGACCTGTTCCAGCGTTTGCCGACGATGTCCTGAAACACTTCACCGGCTTCCTCGTTCACGCCGGCCCAGGGATGCTCGAACGCGTTGTTGACCAGCACATCCATGCCATGGGCGCCATTGTACTTGCGGATCGCCTGCAAACCCGCGTAGCCGATGGTGTAGGATTCCAGTTCGAAGTGCTCGCCCTTGATCATCGTCGCGTCACCCAGCAACGCGAGGCAGATCTCGTAGGCCGCATGGTCGGACTTGTCCTTTTCCGTCTTGAGCTTCTCCTTCAGGGTATCGCGAACATCGACATCGTTTCGCGCCAGCGCGAGCGCTGCGCATGCGCGGATCCCGGGCTCTTCCCCGTAGGCACGCGGACGCGTGATCTCAACGCCCTTCTTGCCTTCAAACACTTCAATCAAGTACGCAAGGATGCGCTTGTCAGAGTTGCCCCCCAGTCGGCGAAGAACCAGGTCCTTGTTCTCGTCGTTTCCGTGGCTGAGGGTGACGTCGCCGAGGTTGATTTCAATCGGTGTTCGTATCTCCGCGTCGGCGTCGCGGCCAAGGCTCTCGAAGAAGTACAGGCGCGCGGCGCCCAGTCGCCCGATCGTGTCATCAACCGAGAGTTTACCCGCAACCTTTACGAACACCTCCTCATCACACGCCTTTGCGGCCGCCATCGTCGCGTCCGTCGTTCCGTCCGAAACCGACCAAGAATCCTCCACGCTTCCGAGTGCGCGGCACACCCCGAGCATCAGGGTTTCGTCATCACCGACCGCTTTGCGCATTCGTGCGCCGACGGCTATCGCAGCCTCGGCCCAGTCATCAATGTCCTGCGGCCAAGGCGCGTCCAAGGCCTCGACAGCTTTCTTGGGCAGGTGAGAGCGGAACCTCTCCTGTTTCCTGCGCTCCCTTTCTTCTTCGTCGCGGCGTTCGTCGGCGGCCTTCTTCAGCGCGGTATAGCCTTGCTCGTCGAACCATTTTGCAATCGCATCGCCCACACCATCTGCAAAGACCGCGTCGCCGTCCCACTTGCCATCGTGCCACCGCAGCGCGAAGCCAAAGATGTAGGCCAATGTGCACACCTCTTTGCCGGCTTTCTTCAGCGTGATGTACACCTCGCCATCCGTGAGCCAGTGTCGGCCGCTCTTTGGGATGTCCACCTTCACCAGCTTCAACAGCGCGGAAGCCTTATCCGCACCTTTCGTGCTCCAGTCGGGGTAGGCCTTCTTGTCCCAGGCCGCTGCAACTTCGATCTCGTCAGCTCCTTCGCACGCTACATCAAGCGCGGCCTCCCACTCGTTGCGCTTAGGTGCATCATCCTGCGCGGCCAGTGAACTGCAGGCGAGAATCAGGAACAACGGGAAGCAGACAAGTCGCATTGTTCACCCTCCGGGCCAGAGCCGTGGATTCTACGGGGATCATCACATTATTGCGTGAAAATTCTTCGGTGGATGACCGCTCGTTCCCGGTTCGTTAGTTGGTCGGCTCAGCCTCGGCCTTGGCGGCTGGCTTCTGGGTTGCTTCGGTGCGGTCCTGCGGCTTGGGGTTGTTGGTGCGCTCGGCCGTTGGGGTCAGGATCGTGAACCCGACCACGGCCGCGATGGCCAGGGCGATGGCTGTGAATGCCCATATGAA
>JAJVIO010000045.1:6178-23588 GCA_022071975.1 Planctomycetota bacterium | reverse complement strand
GCCCATATGAGGCGGTTCATAGGCTGGCTCTGACGGGGCCCCGGGGTCAGGCCGGAAGTTTAGCGGCGGGTGGTGTGTCAGGTTTCACGCCATCGTCACAGTCAGGTAGTGGATGCCTGTTGTGCAGTTTATGCACGATACAGGGCCGCAAGTTGTGGCCAATTCTAGGCTTATGTGGGATACTTTAGACGTGGGATAAACCCACATCCCGGAGCACCCTGTGGAAGACTTCGCCCTGCGAGGTTTCAGTTTCCCGAGTTCCTCTTCGTACACCATTGTCGAAGAGCTCGGCCGTGGCGGCATGGGTGTGGTCTACCTGGTCGAGAAGAACTGCGGCGGCGTGCTCGACTATGTCGTGTTCAAGTCCTTCAAAACACTCGATGACGAACAGGAAGCGCGCCTGCGCAACGAGGCGAACATCGCCACCTTCCTGCGCCACGAGAACATCGTGAAAACCTACGGGCTTGAGCACTGCAAGCTCTCGGACATGCCCGAGGAGTTCCGCAAGAGCGTCAACGTGCAGAGCGTGCCCAAGGCAACCAGCGACCTGCAGCTGCCGACCTTCCACCTGCGCCGCATCGCCGACCCGCGCAAGGGCGGCAAGTCGCGCACGCCAGGCTTCGCGCCCGCGCGCATGCCCAACCCCAAGGCCACCCGGACCGTTGACCTGAGCCCGCGCGTGCTGTTCATGGCCATGGACTACGTGGACGGCGTGGACATGTCGCTGCTCTCGCGTCACCACTTCAAGCTGCACCTGCTGCTGCCGATGCCGATCTCGATGTTCATCGTCAGCCGCGTGGCCCGCGCGCTCGATTACGCGCACCAGTGGATCGTCCACAAGGACGTCACGCCCGGCAACATCCTGATCAACTCCGAGGGCGTGCCCAAGCTGACCGACTTCGGCATCGCCGCGCCCCTGGCCGCCGCCGGCGAAGAATTCGCGGGCAAGGTCCACTACATGGCCCCCGAGCAGCTGGCGCGCGAGCGCGTGGACGGCCGCGCCGACATCTTCAGCCTGGGCGTGGTGGCCTATGAGCTGCTGACGGGCATCAACCTGTTCAAGCCGCTGTCGCGCGGCAGCTGGGACGAAAACGTGCGCTGGGTGAAGCAGGCCCAGTCGCGCCCGATCATCCCGCCGCACGAGATCTGCAGCGACGTGCCGGAGCGCCTGTCGCGTATCGTGATGAAGATGCTCGAGTATGACGTCGAGAAGCGCTTCCAGCGCATGATCGAAGTGCTGATGGAGCTGGAGAAACGCTACCTGTACGCCCAGGGCTTCGGCCCCACCAACAACAGCACCGCGGCGTACCTGCGCATCTTCGAGTCGGATTTCCTGGGAGCCTCCCAGGACGACCTGCGCCAGTTGACGTTCCTGCGCAACAGCGAAGGCAAGGTCGCACTCCAGCGCCGCATCAGCCGCGAGCTGTACACCGAGCAAGGGCTTGAAGAAGTCCGCGCCCGCAAGCGCTCGCCGATCTACAACGTTCTCGCGCGCCAGGAAGCGGGCAGCAAGAACAACCCGGTGCCCCACAACAACTACCCCAAGGGCCCTGTGGCGGTGGGCGGCGTGTCGGTGATCATCGAGAATCCGGCGTCGGCCTCGAAGCCGGAGTAACGGAAGATCTCGACAGAGATCTCGCGCAAAGAACGCTGTAAAAATCCAACTACGAAAGAACCACGGGTAAACGCAGCTGAACACGCTCCGGTCCGAAAGCGATTCGTGTTCACCCGTGTTTATCCGTGGTTCCCGCTTTTCCCGCGAACTCTGGGTGACGCCTGTAACTCAGCATTTTTAGTCAGCTTCCACACCAGCGGCTTTCGGCTTTACCACGGTCCTGCGCCACACTTGTCGCTGAATCCGAGCATCGTAGTCTACGGCACGGAGGCAGTGATGAGCGGCTGGAGCCAGGAAAAACGCGAAGACATCGTCAAACGCCTGCATGAGAAGGGCGTCAACCGCCCCTGCCCGCGCTGCGGCGGCGAGGCTTTCAGCCTGGTGGACGGCTTTGCTGTGTTCGGACTGGTCAATGAGTTGCAGGACGAAGGCGTGCAGAACCTGGTGCCCAGCGTAACCGTGGCCTGCAGCCGCTGCGGCTACCTGACGTTCCATGCGCTCGGCCCGCTCGGCCTGCTGCCCAAGGACCTGCCCCCACCACCCCAGAACCAGCAGACCGTGGAGTAGCATCGGCGCCCCGCCGATGTAGTGCGCATCGGCCTCCGGCCGATGGCCGTTACCTGAACTTCACGCCGATGCTGAACTGCGAATAGTACACGTCGTTGAACTCGTCGGTCGGCAGGTACGCCTGCACTGAGATCTCGAAGAACAGCCCGATCTGGTTCGTGAGCTCGAAGTCCGCTGAGCGAATCATGATTTCAAAGCCGTTGCTCAGACCACCCTTGTCGCGGAACACGATGTTGTTGAACGGGCGCCACAGCGCGAAGATGATGAAACGCGTACTCTCGGGCAAAAAGAAGAACTCGAAGCCCACACCGGTGGCGGTGCCGAACAGGTAGGACTGTTCCCAGTCCACACGCTCGCGATCCTTGATGCGGGCCAGCGTACCGAGCTGCGGGTCGCGGTACACGCTGTCGAAGGCGCGGATTTCGCGGCGCCGGAACACCATCCACGATTCGAACTTGTGCACGAACCACATGTAACGCCAGCGCGCCGCGAACTCGAACTCGAGGTTCAGGCTCAGCTTCTGCTGGTCGTTGGCGCCGCGGTAGTTGCGGTCAAAGGGCAGCCCGTCGATGTCATGGGTGTTGGGCGACTGCGTGTTCAGGATGCCGTAGGCCACGTCCGCTCGCGGACTGAACGAGAAGCGCCACTCGTTGCTGACGCGATACTCGATGTGCGCCCGCGCGCCCAGCCCCCATGGGTCGAACGAGTACAGCCAGCTTGTGGCCAGCGAGTTGTCGAGCTTGCTGTAGTCCGTGATGTTGTACGAACGCGCCGTGTAAAAGATGTTCCAGGCCAGGCCGAACTCGCCCACGCCTACTTCGCGAAAACGCGGCGTCTCGTTGGGGTGCAGGCTGCGCCCGTAGGGCTGGCGCTTTACGTCGAACTTCATGTCCTCGACGGCCGTGTCGTCCTGGGCCTGCAACGGCGCCAGCAGCGGCAGCGCCGCCAGCAAAACCAGGATCATCCACACACGCGCCATGCCGCTTCTTTCGCGCACTTCGAAAGGGCCGGAGTCTAGGGGAGTCCCGGGGGTAATCAAGCGGCCTCGCCTCACCGGCTCACTCTCATCTCGTGCACCAGCACGTCGAGTGACCCATCCCCCACCTTGCCCGCCGGGTCAATCCCGTGCGAACGGATCAGCGCCGGCGAACCACGCCGCAGGATCAGCTTCACCTCGGCCGCATCAGCGCCGGCGATCTCGAACACGAACTCCCGCGGCTGATCCGGCCACAGGCGCGTGTCGCTTTCCTGCCTCTGCGCGCGCCACCACGGCAGCGACCAGTCCGCGCCGCTGCCGTCGGCGAAGCGTCGCCCGATCAGCGCGCCGGTAGTCGCGCTGTCGGCCGCGCCGAAGCGTTCCTCGGCCGGGAATTCGCTGCCCGGCGCCAGCTTCTGCCCGCCGGCCGTGCCGGTCACCGCCAGCACGTAGCGTTTCAGGCCGTGGCCCGTGGGCACCGCGTGGCCCGCGCCGGTGTTGGTCAGCGTCACGCGCACGCGCACGCCGTCGGTCAGCGGCTCAAGGCTTACCTTCATGTCGATGGCAGCTTTCAGGAACTCGCGGTCTTCGCTGCCGACGAAGCTGTGCTTGTGCGCCTCGTTCAGCGGCCGATAGCGCGTCGAGAAGCGCGCGATCGCCACACCGTTGTTCTTGATCTCTTCGCCGCTCAGGTCGCCGCCGCTGCTGACCGGCACCGGCAGGCCGTCCGGCCCCGCCATCATGCGCATCTTGCCGGCCGTGTACTGCGGCATATGGCACGACTGGCACTCGCGGTAGTCGTCGCCCGGCGCGGCGTATTTGGTGCGGCGCCACTCACTGTAAGTGCCCTGGCTGATCAGGCCGTCGTCGGTGTGGTGCTCGTGGCAGCCGGCGCACAGCATCCCCATCTCGAACAGCGGGTTGTAGCCCGCCCCCATATAGAGGAAGCTGACGTCGGGCAGCGAGCCGAACACGCGCTTCACCCCGCCCGGAAACGTGTCGTCGTGCGGGTTGGGGCGCAGCAGGCGGATCGAGCCGTTCATGCCCGGCGCTTCCGGCACTGTGATGGCTTCGATCTTGTGGCAGAAATCGCAGTGGTTCCCTTCAAGG
This sequence comes from Planctomycetota bacterium, assembly GCA_022071975.1. Lineage (GTDB taxonomy): Bacteria > Planctomycetota > UBA8742 > UBA2392 > UBA2392 > JACKID01. The sequence continues at coordinate 19,320 of JAJVIO010000045.1, read as the reverse complement.
TCAACACCCTGGGCGTCCAACAGCGTCGCGCCCCGCAGGTGGAAGTGCTCCAGCTTTGCGGCCAGGCTTGGCGAGTGGCAGGGCGTGCAGTCATCCGTCTCGCGCCCGTTGGCCAGCGCGTGCGGACGCGCGTCGCGCTCGAAGGCCGCGCGCAGCCACGGGTTGCGGGCCATGCTGGCGTGGCGCGAGGTCCTCCAGTCGTTGAACTCGCGGCGGTGGCAGTTACCGCAGTTCATGTGCTGCGCGGCGTCGTAACGCGAGGGCGGCAGGTACTGCGGGCTGACCCACTCGTAGTTCACGTAGTCGGTACGGTCCATCGGGCGCAGCTCGATGGTCGCCAGCGCTACCCTTTCCCGGTTGAAATCGGGGCCGATCGCGCTGAAGGCCGTCTCCTGCTCAAGCGTGATCAAGCCGTTGGTGTAGCCGAGTTTGCCGGCCGTCAGCAGGGTCAGCGCTTCCAGCTTGTCCAGCTCCAGTTTGAAGAAGCCGCGGCTGTCGCTGACAGTTTCGATCTCGCCGGCCGCGCGGCGTTTGACCGCGGCGCCGTCAATGCCCTCACCTTTGTCGTCCACCACACGGCCCCAGATCACGAACTTGCGGTCTGAAGGCGCGTGCAGCGTCTCGGTGCGGGTGCGGATGCGGCCTTCCAGCATGCGGTCGGCCCAGTCGGACTCAATGATCACCGAGCCGCGGTCGGCGGGCATCTCCTCGCGCGGCTTCAGGTTCACCTGCACGGCCTCGCCAAGCTCAAGCGGCGCTTCGCCGAAGGGCAGGGTGTCGTGGTAGTAGCGGACGTCGATGTGCCGGCGGTCGCGCGAGAAGCTGAACCACGCGCCGCCTCCGTTGCTGACGGCGCGGCTCAGGTCGAGGCACGACCATACCCCGAACCATTCTCCGTTCGGCTGCAGGCGGCCTTCGCCCACGGCCGACCACGCGCCGCCGCCTTCCTGGTCGTCGTTGCCCCAGCTGATGTACTGCAGGCGGTCGCCGCGGATCTGCACGTCCACGCGGTAGTCGTACTTGCCGAAGATGTAGGCGGCGCTGAAGTCGGGGGCACCCAGGCTCTCTGGCGTGTTCTCGCTGAAGCTCTGCCAGCTCGGGGCGCGCGGCCAGGCTTTGACATCCTCGGCCCACTGGGCGATTTCGCGTGCCGTGGCCGGCGGATCATAGGTGGAGCGGTAGGAGGGCACCCGCGGGTCAAGCGTCACCGTCACCACCAGCAGCACCAGCAGCCCGAGTATGAGGTATGCCTGGGTTTTCAGGTTCATCGGGCTGCCCTTCGCGGCCGCATGCTAACAGCGGGCAACGCGGGGGAAAGACGGTTATAAACCGCCCGGCACTTTGCAAAGGTTTCGGCGCGATCCGGAACTAGGCTGTGGGCATGAGACGGAGACAAGCATGAAACGGATACTTCTTTGCATGACCTGCGCCGCTTTGGTGGTGGCCGGTTGCGGCCAGAACCGCGACGCCGAGGTTGCGGCACTCAAGAGCGAGAACCAGACCACCCGCGCCGAGCTGGAGCGCCAGCAGGCGCGAGTCGAGACCCTGCAGGACCAGCTGACGCAGCTCGACACCGACCTGCGCGACGCGCGCACCGAGGCAACCGAACTGCGGGTCAAGCTGTCCAAGGCCGACAAGCCCGACGACAGCGCTGAGCTGCAGCGCCTGCAGACGCGGATCAAAGAGCTGGAGGCCGAGATCGAGCGCCTTAAATCCACGCCGGTTGAAAGCCCCGCCATCGAGCCCGCGCAGCCCGAGGTGAAAACCGAGCCGGAGCCGAAGTCCGACCCGCAGGACAAGCAGCGCCTCGATGAGCTGCTGCCCCTGGTCAAGACCGGCACCGACCGCGCCGCCCTGGATGAGGCCCTGGGCATTATCGAGAAAGCAGACAAGCCGACCCGCGACGATTTCATCGCCCAGATGCGCCAGTGGACGAAGGACGAGCCCGAGAACAAGCATGCTCGCCTGTCACTGGCGCTGGCGCTCACCTCGCGCTTCCAGGACCTGCGCGGCGACATGATGAAGCAGGGCGCGCTCGCCGCCGAGGTGAAGAAAGAAACCGACAAGGCGCTCGCCATCGACCCGGATTACTACGAGGCCGTGCACTTCCTGGCGATCCTGAAGGCCAACTACCCCAGCTTCACGCCCGAGTTCAAGGACGCGCCGGCCAGCCTCGATAAGGCCCTTGAGCTGCAGGCGAACATGACATGGGAAGACCGCTTCGCGGATATCTACACGGCCTACGCCATGTGGTACCGCGTGCAGAAGAGGTACGACGAAGCCGCCGCCAAAGTGCAGGCGGGCCTCGACCACGCGCCCCGCAACCAGGGGTTGATTGACGAGCAGCAGGCAATCGAAAAGGCGCGCAACAGCGCGGAGGAGTAGTCATGAGGAACATGATTCCTGCATTGGCCAGCGGCGTGATCGCGCTGGTGATCGGCGTGGCCGCCGGCTGGTACTTCGCCTCGGGTAAAGCGCCGGCGCCGGCCAACACCACGGCCGCGACGCCGAAGACCAACGCGCCCCTGGATACTCCGCCGTTGAACGTGCCGGACAAAGGCGGCGTCAATACCAGCGACTACGAGCTGCTGCTTAATGAAGCGAAGCAGCGCATCGGCACGCTGGAGAGCGAACTCGCCGACCTGAAGAAGGACAAGACCAGCCTGGAGTCCGACGGGGCCGACCGCCAGGCGGAAATCCTACGCCTTCAAGATCGGGTCGTCGAACTCGAAAAGCTCGCGGCCGGCCCGAACAACCTGCTCGTAGCCTTCGGCAAGTGGGCCGAGATCAAGGAGCTACGCGAGACCGGATGGAAGGAAGTCGGCGACGCGGTCAAGAACATGAACCCGCACCTGGCCGAGCTCACGAAGGCGATCCTTGACGGTAAGGACCCGCCGGCCGAGATCATGCAGAAAATCCAGGAACAGAACCGCCGCATCTTGGCCGAGTACGGCAAGATCATCGGCAAGCTGCCCACCAACTCCGGCTACAACGGCGAGTTCACGCACCCGATCTACTTCATGAACATGCTGGCTGCGCAACTCGAGGCCGCGGGGGACCCACTGACCGAGCAGCAGGTGAAGGAGATCGTTAGTCTCGGCGAAGAGTACGATTCGCGCTGGACCAAGCTGCAGGACGGCTACAACGACAAGACCTGGATGCTGACCAAGATCCTCGACGAGGCCGAGTTGAAGGACTGGTTCCTGGCCCGAATGTTCCAGGTGACAACACCGGAGCAGGAGGCCATTGCGCGGCCGCCCGAGGTGAAGGGATATCTGGGTCTGGATCTGTACTCGGTGGGCTTGATGCTTAGCGGTCACGTCCGCCCGATTGCTTGTCCGAACCAGCGCCAGGTTCGTGAACAGATCAAAGAAGACTTAAAGGATCTGGTCGGCTTGACCATGGAGCAACTGGGCACGGCCGACTATGTCTTCGACGACTGGTTGAACACATTGGCCGGGCAGCTTCAGCCACGCCCGAGAGCGCTTACCATGATTCACCAGACCAGCGAAGTGCTGGCATCAGGGCGCGCGCAGCTAACTGCCATGAAGGCGCTGGAAACCAGCTTTGCGTTTATGGATGAAGATCGCGCCAAGTACCGCGCGGTACAGCGAGTTGCGCTGCCGCTGGTGTATCAGCAGGAATAGAGTCGCTTGTTCCATGTGCCGTTCACGGGTAATACCCTGCACATAGTTTGACCGGAGAAGCCATGAGCGAGAATGCCACACAGCAGCCGGCGCCCGAACCGGCCGACATCCCGGTAGCACAGGCGAAGAAGCAGGTGGCCGAAACCCGGCCCATTGACCGCATCATCATCCACCCCTTCCCCAAGGTGGTGCTGCTGTGGCCGGTGATGCTGGTCAGTCTGCTGTTCTACTTCCTGGGCGGCGGCGGCGAGTTGATCGGCACGGCCGACAACCCGGTGATTGACCGCTCGGCACTGGGTTGGTGGTGGATCGTGGTGTTTTTCTTCAACTTGCTGGTCCACACCTTCGACTTCGGGCGCAACAACTTCATCGCCACCATTGCCGTGCTGGGCGTGGGCTTCCTGGGTCTGTGGGTCTGGGACCTGCAGAGCGACGCCGACATCTACAAGTCGATCTACGACTTCTTCGCGCGCCAAACGCTCAACATGCACCCGAACTTCTATGCCATGATGGCGGCCGTGCTGGCGGTGCTGATGTTGATGGCGTTTGTGACGACGCGCTTCAACTACTGGGTGCTGTCGCCCAACCAGCTAACGCACAAGCACGGCATCCTCGGTGACGAGCGCCACTACCCGACCATCCAGATGAGCGTCGAGAAGGAAATTCCGGACGTCTTCGAGTTCCTGCTGTTCGGCAGCGGCCGCCTGATCTTCAAGCCCGGCACCGGCCAGGACCAGCACAAGTCGCTGGTGGTGGACAACGTCTTCCGCGTGAACAACCTGGAAAAGAAAGTGCGCGAATTCCTGGGCATCATCAAGGTGGACGAAGACCGCTTCCGCTAGACGCCCGCAGCGCATCACCCAAACCGAAGCCCCCCGTGCAAACGGGGGGCTTTTCGTCGGTTCGGGTTTATGTGTCAGCCCAGGTTCGAGAGGCCACCCGCCCCGTCCTAAAGCCCACCCTCTGCACCATAGGTTTTCACACAGGACCGCGTCCGGGTCTTAGCCGCCGAAGGCGGCGTCTCTCTGGTAAGCCCCCGGCGGTCAGCGCTGAGCGAAGCGAAGCGCTGACAAGCCGGGGGATCACGCGGCGCACAGGTTTGAGCCGCGCAGCGGCGGCTCTCCTGCCTGCGCGAGCGGCCACCATGGCGCAACGACTCAACGCCAGGACGCCAAAGAGCGCCACGGCCTGTCCATAGTCTGCATGCCATCCGGTTCGGCCGACAGAATGATCACCCCGTCAGAAGGAACTCGCGGCGATTTTGCGCCCTGGCGTTGACTGCCTTGCGGCGTTGGCATGATGCTGAATCCGCTACCGGCAACGTTTCGGAATGTCCCACCAGAGTCGCCGCTCCGCGGCTCTGGCTCCACGACCACCCGGGACCCCCGGCTCCGCTCCCGCCTTCGCTAAAGCTTCGGCGGGCGGGTCGCTGCGCCGGGGTCTAACCAGAGAGACGCCGGCTGCGCCGGCTGAAATTCTGGACTTATGTAGAAACCTACGGCAAACGGGGGGCTTTGTTTCGGTTCAGGCTTGTTGCCGGGCCGGGTGGCTGTTACGCGGGTCGTCCCGCATCTTCCCCCGCCCCGCCAGCACCGCCGCGGCGGCCAGCAGCAGCCCGGCCAGCGCCATCAGCCAACCCGCGAACTCCACCGGCTCGGCGCTTTCTATTGACAGGTCAAGCTCGCCGCGCGGCTCAAAGGGCGCGGCGGTGGCTTGCCGGCGCGTCGGCAGCGGCGCGCCTTCCGCAAGCTCGTAACCCGGGCGCTCGCTGGGGCGCGTGCCCGCCACCACGCCGATCGCGTTGTCCAGCAGGAGCGCGGCGTCGGCCACGGCGGCGCTGCTGAACGGGTCGCCGGCGAACTCAAGCACGCGGCCACCGTCCCGCAGGCGCGCCAGGTCGCCGACCGGCGCTCCGTTCACCACGGCCGTCAGCAACGGCTGCACGCCTTCTTCGGGCGCGATCAGCCGCCCGCCGGCCAGCCAGTCGTACTGCGCGAGCGGCAGGTCGCGGAACAGTGGGTGCTGCGGGTCGAAACTGAGTGTCGCGCCGCTCAGCTCGGCCGGCGCGCCCGTGTTCAGCCGCACGGCCGGTTTCTGCTCGCTGCTGCCCAGCCACACAGCGGGCGGCTCACCCCCGGCCGCATCCGCCTGCAGTGCCTTCAGCAGGGCGGCGTGGGCATCCGTGCTCCAGCTCTCGCCCGTGCCCACCACAAATGGCTTGCGCTTGAACATGCGCTTGCCCGTGGAGTCGCTGAGCACCAGTTCCAGCTCTGCGGGTTCGAAGCGATACGTCGTCACGCCCTCGCGCGTGCTGTTGGATGCCAGCTTGGCGCCTTCCAGCCGCACCTCGCCGCCCGCGGAGGCCTGCAACAACAGCTCGCGCCGGTCGCCCGCCAGCTTGAACACCACGCCCTCACGCGCCTTACTCACGCGCGGCAGCACCAGTGTTGCCTCGTCCGAGGGCTGGTTCAGCAGCAGGATGCGGCCGTCGAATTCGCTGGCGCGGCTCTCGAACTGAGCCAGTTCGGCACGCAGGCTGCCGGGCGTGATCTCCTGCCCGGCCGTGAAGAACGTCAGCTCGGCATCCGGCGCGGCGGCCTGTGCGCGCGCCCTGGCGTCATCCAACTCCAGCGGCTCGCCGGGGCCGGTCGATTCCAGAAACACCGCCACGCGCGCATGCGGCGCGGCCCTGAACCAGGCCGGGCGCGAAGCCGCGATTGAGCCCACGGCCACGGCCGCCAGCAGCAGCCAGAACAGCGGGTCGAACTCGCGCCGCTTGCGCTGGGGCGCGGTCACCTGCTGCGCCACGCGGCGCCAGATCAGCAGGGTACCGACTTCGCGCTGCTTCGCGCCGCGGCTCCAGGCCGCCAGCGCGACCAGCACGGCCGCGGCCGTGAGCAGCAGCAGGGCGGGCCAGGCCAGCAGGCTCATGGCATGGCTCCCGCGGGCAACAGCTTGCCGATGAACAGCTCGCGCAGGTCGGCGGCGCTGTCGGTCAGCGCGAGGGTCCAGCCGTGGCGCAGGGCGATGGTTTCCAGCGCTTCCAGGTGCTTTTCCAGCTCGCGCCGGTAGGCCTCTACCATTGACGCGTCAAGTTCCAGCTCCAGCGTCTCGTTTTCCTCCAGGCCGCGCAGTTGCAGCACACCGTTGCCCGTTGGCTCAAGCTCGTCGGGGGCCAGCAACTGCACCAGCGTTACGCTCGCGCGTTTTTCACTCAGCGCCTGCAGGGGCTGCAGGTTCTCCAGCGGCTCCAGGCAGTCGCTGATCACCACCAGGTCGCTGGGCGCGCGGCCTCGGGCCTGCAGGGCGGCGGCCTGGGCGCCGATGCCGTGGTCGGATGTCGGCGGCAACTGCAACAACTGGTCGAGCAGGCGGGAGAAGCGGGACACGCCCTCCACAGCCGGTTTGCCGGCCAGCGTCGCGCTGCCGCCGCGCTTGAGCGCGAGGTAGCCGAAGGCCGCCGCCGCGCGCCGCGCCAGGATGTGTTTGGGCGGCGCGCCGGCGGCCATGGAGCGCGAACAATCCAGCAGGATCGTGACGTGCTCCGCGCGCTCGCGCTCGAACTCGCGCATGAAGAACTTGCCCAGGCGCCCGTAGGCGTTCCAGTCCAGGCGACGCAGGTCGTCGCCGGGGCTGTAGGGCCGGTGGCCCCGGAACTCGGTCTGGCCGTGGCTGCGGCCGGCGCCGCGCGCGCCCTCGCCCGTGTTGCCGCGCAGGCGCAGCAGGGCGGCGTCAAGCGCTTCCAGCTGGCGCAGGAAGGCGGCGTCGAAAATGTGTGAGGACTCGGCCATCAACAAGTGGTTCCGCGGGGGCGCGAGTTCTGCCCGCTATTTCTTGCGCCGGTCGTGGCGCAGGATGTCCCACACCAGCGCCACGCCGCCGCCCACGGCGGCCACGAACAGCAGGATGGCGAAGCCCGGGTAGCCGAAAATCGTGAAGCGCGACTCGATGCCCATCAGCATCGCGGCACTCACGATCATCGCCGCCAGCACCAGCCCGTGGGCGATGCGGTTCGCCACCTTCTGGAAGCCTTCCACCAGCTGCTGCTCGTTGAAGCTGCGCACTTTGAACTCGAGGCGGTTCTCCGCCACGCGGTCGAGAATCTTGTTCACGCGCCCGGGCAGCTGGTTGGCGAACTCATTCACTTCAAGCGCGCGGCCCAGCAGCGCCGCCGGCGAGCTGGTCTGGCGCATCATCTTGAGCACCAGCGGGATGGCGCTGCGCCGGATCGCCTCATAGGGGTCAAAGCCCGGCGCCAGGCTGCGCCCCAGCTCGTCCAGGTTCATCAGCGCCTTGCCGATCATGGTCAGCTCGCTGGGCGGGTGCATGCCGGTGTCGCCGGCGGCGCGCGCGAGATCCATCACCACGCGGCCGAGCTCGATGCCCTCCATGATCGCGCCCTGGTAGGCGTTCACCAGGGTCTTGATGCGGTCCCTGAACTCGCGCTCCCTGAAATCCGCGCCCGGGTGGCCGATCTTCACGGACAGGTCCGCCGCCTGTTCCGGCCGTCCTTCGCCCAGGGCGATCAGCAGGCGCAGCAGCCGCTCGCGCATCTCGACGCTGACGCGCCCCACCATGCCGAGGTCCAGCAGCGCGATGCGGCCCTCGGGCATCAGCATCACGTTGCCGGGGTGCGGGTCCGCGTGGAAGAAGCCGTCGATGCAGAACTGCTTCATGTAGGCCTTCTGCAGCTGCTCGGCCAGGTGGGCGCCGTCGATGCTTGCGCGGTCTTCGTCGGTCAGCTCGGTGATCTTGCGGCCCCGCACGAAGTCCATGGCAAGCACACGGGCGGTCGTGTACTCCTCGATGGGCTGCGGCACGAACAGCTCGGGGAATTCCTCGAGGTTATGGCCCAGCGTGGTCAGGTTGCTTGCCTCGGTGCGGTAGTCCAGCTCGCGCATCAGGGTGCGCCGGAACTCGTTGACGATGCCCTTGAAGCGATAGCGCTCGGCGAACTCGGTCAGCGTCTCCAGCGTGCTGGCGACTTCATCCAGCACGTCGAGGTCGTCGGCCAGCTTCGCGCGGATGCCCGGGCGCTGAACCTTCACGGCCACCTCGCGGCCGTCCTGCAGTGTGGCCTTGTGCACCTGGCCCAGGCTGGCGGCGGCGAGCGGCGTGGGCTCGAAGGTCAGGAAGATTTTCGACAGCGGCTGGCCGAACTCCTCGTGCACCACCTGCTCGATGGCTTCGAATGACTCCGGCTCGACATTGTCCTGCAGTGTGGCCAGGGCCTTGATGTACTCGACCGGGATCAGGTCGCCGCGCGTGGACAGCACCTGGCCCAGCTTCACGAAGGTGGGGCCCATGGCCTCCAGTTCGCGAGCCATTTCCGCGGGCTTGGGATGCGCGCGCTGGGTGAAACGGCCGAGGTCTTCACCCAGCAGGTCCTCCAGGCCGCTGGAGCGCACGAGCTCACTGAAGCCGAAACGCAGCATCAACGACGCGATCTGGCGATAGCGCTTGAGGTGCTGCGGCTTCAAGGAAATCTTCATAAGCGCCACTTTACACGCTTGTTACGAAAACCGCCCGTATTGAGCCGTACTATTGGATGAAATGGAACCGCGGCGGTTTCCATTCCGTCCAATTCTGCACGCCAACCTCCAGGAGCAAGCCATGCTCAAACGAATGCTGCCCGCCTTCACCCTCGGCGCCATGCTGGTCGCGGCCTGCACCGCGTCAACACCCCAAAAAGGCGGTGAGCTCTCCACGCCCGTCAAGAACCCGCCCGACAAGGTCGAAGCGCCCAAGCCGGCTAAAACCCTGACACTGAAGCTGGATGACCTTAAAGCCTACGAGGTCAAGGAAACCGAGGCCGGCAAACCCGTCAGCTTCACGCTCGAAAACGGCATGAAGGCCTGGGCCCTGCGCCTGCCGCAGCCCTTGCCGCTCGCCACGCCGGCTATTTCCAACGGCCGGTTGTTCGTGGGCGGCGGCTTCGGCAGCTACGACTTCTATTGCCTCGACGCCAACACCGGCGAGATGATCTGGAAGGTCACCACCACGGACGACGGCCCCACGGGCGCGGTCGTCAGCGGCGACTACGTGGCCTACAACACCGAGTCATGCACCCTGGAAGTGCGCCTGTGCAGCAACGGCGAGCTGGTGTGGGGCCGCTGGCTCGGCGACCCGTTGATGAGCCAGCCCGCCATCGCCGAAGGCCGCGTGCTGATGTGCTGGCCCACCGGCTACGGCGGCGAGCAGCAGGAGCAGAACAGCCAGCCCGACCAGGACGGCGACCCTGTCCCACAGACTCAAGAAATGAACGGCCGCAACAGTGCCGAGGCCGCCAGGATCAAGCACGGCGGCGTGAAGGTGGAAGGCAAGGGCTCACACGCGCTGGGCTGTTTCGACCTCAAGACCGGCGAGGTGTTCTGGGCGCAGGCCGTGCCGGGCGACTGCATCAGCGCGCCGGTGGTGGAAGGCGGCATCGTGTACGCGGCCACGCTGGATGGCAGCCTGACGCAGATCGAGCTGAAGAGCGGCAAGCTGCTGGGACAGGAAAAGCAGAATGCCACGTCGGCCCCCTGGGTCGCCCTGCGCGACGGCGAGCAGGAAGCCATCCTCTCCCAGCGTGACACCCGCACGGAAGTGGTGGACGGCAAGGAGAAGCAGATTCACTACGAAGGCTGGCGCCGCTTCGACAAGAACTCGCAGACCCGCGGCGCCCTGCGCCAGAGCCAGCAGGCCGAGTACCTGCACCGCGAAAACGTGCGCGCCAACGAGTACTACGGCGCGCAATCGAAGTCGGCCCAGGACGCCGGCGTGGGCTTCGCCACGGCGCCGGGCGCCGCCAACGCCCAGCAGGCAGGCGACAACCTGGGCGAGGACAGCATCGTGGGCCTGTGGGCCTTCCAGGGTTCGCGCCCCATGGTGCACCGCGGCAAGCTGTACAACTGCCTGGGCAACACGGTCAGCGGCGGCGACCTGAGCGGCGACAAGCTGGAGTGGGAGCTGACATACCGGCCGGAACGCAACGAGCGCCTGCTGAGCCCGCCCGCGGCGGCCGGCGGGCAGCTGGTATTCGCGGGCCTGGACGGCGCGGTGTTCACCATCGATGCAGAGAGTGGAGAATTGAAGCACGCCATGAAGCTGAACAAGAGCTTCGTGTTCCAGCCCGCCGTGGTGGGCGGCAAGATCTACCTGAGCACCCAGGACGGCTGGCTGGTCACCATCGACACCGGCGACAAGGCGCTTGACGGCTGGTCCATGTGGGGCGGCGGGCCCGCCCACAACGGCAAGTAGGCAGGACACCAGCAGACACCCCGGCCCTGCGCCGGGGTGTTTTGTTGCGATTCCTGAACCGCCCGGCACAATGGCGGCATTCCTGTGATTGAGGACCCCTGCAGCCCGCTCCCCTGCGGGCCCGAGGCATGGAGAGCACAATGAAGCGCACGGCATTCAGCCTGTTGCTGGCCTTGGCCGCGTTAACGGCCTGGTGGACAACGGCGCCCCAGCCCGTCGAGGCCGACGGCTTTGAGTGGATCACCGATTACCAGGAAGGCCTGAAGAAGGCCCGCGCCGAGAACAAGCCGATCTTCCTGGAATTCCGCTGAGTCCCGTGAGTGGATTGCAAATCCTTCGACGACCAGTTGGTCAGTCCCAATGGCAATCTCCTCAAGCTGATGCGCGATTACGTGTGCATCCGCATCACCGACCTCACGGGCGTGGACATCGGCCTGTTCGAGTTCGACCCGGACATCACCCTGTACTGCTTCATCATGAACGCCGATGAGCAGATCTACCTGCGCTACGGCGGGCGCGATGACGCCTCGGCCGACAGCTACCTCAACGATGACTCGCTGCAGCTGGCGTTGGAAAAGGGCCTGGCGCTGCACGAAAAGTACCAGGCTGGCGAGCTGCCGAAAGTGGAGCGCCCGGCCGCCAAGTTCCCCGGCGACTATCCTGAAGTGAAAAACGGCCCCCTGGCCAAGAAGCAGTGCGTGCACTGCCACCACCTGGGCTCGGGCAAGACCAAGCTGCTCCAGAGCCAGGGCAAGCTGGACCGGCTCAAGGACCTGTGGATCAACCCGGACATCAAAAACCTCGGCATCGAGCTGGAGGTAAAGAAGGGCCTGCAGGTGAAAGATGCCAAGGGCGCCGCGGCCAAGGCCGGCCTGAAGAAGAAGGACGAGATCATCAAGCTGGAAGGCAAGCCGGTCTACAGCTTCGGCGACCTGCAGTATCAGCTCGACAAGCACCCCATGGATGCCAAGAGCCTGAAGCTGACCGTGCTACGCAAAGACGCAGAAGTCGAGCTGGAGCTGGAGCTCGACAAGTGGTGGCGGGTGACGGACATCAGCCGCCGCTCAGGTCTGCACGCGCTTGAGCCCTTCGCCGAATTCTGGGGCAAACCGCTCGATAAGGGCGAAAAGCGCAAGCTGGGCATCAAGGAAAACGAGTTCGGCCTCGAGGTCACCAAGTTCTGGGTCAAGACCAACGGCCAGGCCGCGGGCCTGCAGGTGGGCGACATCGTGTACGCCGTGGATGACGTGACGGAGAGCGAGTACACCAGCAACCCGACCACCTGGATCAGGCTGAACAAGAAGACAGGCGACACCATCACGGTGAAGGTGCTGCGCGCCGGCAAGAAGCTGGAGTTCAGCTTCAAGCTGAAGGCGAAACCCTGGTAGACGGAGCGCGGACCTCTGGTCCGCACTGCCGGGCGGACTGCGGGTCCGCCCGGCTTGTTTTTCGTTCGCCCCTGTTCAAGTAACACGCGCGTCACTAAGTTTGGTGGCAGTTCAATCGGGGGCGAACCATGAGTTACGACGGTTTTGCGCACAACCACTTGATGATCCGCAAGAAGCTTTTTGCGTTCCTGGGCCAGCAGTTCCACATCTATGACCCCAGCGGCAACCTGGTGTTCTACACCAAGCAGAAGGCCTTCAAGCTGAAGGAAGACATCCGCGTCTTCACCGACGAGTCGATGACCACGCAGATTCTCCAGATCCACGCCCGCGGCGTGCTGGACTTCGGCATGACCTACGACGTGATCGACGTGATCGCCAACCAGAAGGTCGGCGCATTGCGCCGCAAGGGCCTCAAGTCGATCCTGCGCGACGAGTGGCATATCCTCGACGTCAACGACCAGCAGATCGGCACAATCCTTGAAGACAGCATGGCCATGGCCATGGTGCGCCGCTTCCTGTCAAACCTTGTGCCGCAGGGTTTCCACGGCGACATCCAGGGCCGGCCGGTGATGATCTTCAAGCAGCGCTTCAACCCCTTCGTCGCCAAGATCGACATCGACTTCAGCGCCGACACCGAGGGCTGGCTGGACCGCCGACTGGGCGTGGCCGCCGCCGTGATGCTCGCCGCCGTCGAAGGCCGCCAGCAGTAGCTGAAATCTAGCAGAGACTTTCGGCAACCATGGGTGTTCCTGCTAACATTGGGGGCCTCATGGTTGCCCGTTTGCTGGCATTCGGCTTTGCCTTTTGCACCTGCCTTGCCCTGGCCTTCAGCGGCGAGGCAGCGGTCATTGCGGAAACCTCAGAC
>JAJVIO010000045.1:0-6168 GCA_022071975.1 Planctomycetota bacterium | reverse complement strand
ATCGACGCCGAGATCGCCAAGCTCTGGCAGCGCGACGGTGTGAAGCCCGCCAACCGCGCCCTGGACGAAGAGTTCCTGCGCCGCGTCTACCTTGACGCCGTGGGCCTGCCCCCCACCCGCAGCGAGGCCCGCGCCTTCCTCGACGACGAGCGCCTCGACAAGCGCGAGCGCCTGATCGATGCCCTGCTGGCCGATCCGCGCTTCGGCCGTCACCTGGCCGACCTCTGGATGCCGATTTTGCGCGAGCGCGGCAACGACCTCGGCGAGCTGGGCGTCTCGGCCGGCGACGTGCTGGCGGTGTGGCTGGCGCGCCAGTTCAATGCCGACGTCGGCTTCGACTCGGTGATCAATCAGCTGGTCACGGCCGAGGGGGCGATCTCGAAAAACCCGGCCAGCGCCTACTACGGCCTGATGGGCTTCCCCGCGCGCTCGCCGAACATGGCGGGCCTGACCAGCAAGCATTTCGCCGGCATCCAGATCCAGTGCGCCGAATGCCACGACCACCCCTATGAGGAAAGCTGGACGCAGCAGACGTTCATCGGCATGGCCAGCTTCTTCACGGGCATTGAAGTGCAGGCCAATTTCGAGGTGCAGCCCGTGGACCCGCGGGTGGAGACGGTGCCGATCCCGCCGCGCAAGCTGATTGAGACCTATGCCAACTCTCCCGACCTGCCCCCCGAGGCAATCAATCGCGTAGAAGACCTGCTGACCTACGACCAACCGCAGTTGATTGGCGACAAGCCGGTCAGGACGCGCGACACCAAGATGTGGCGCAAGCTGTTCGCCGGCTGGCTGACCGGCAAGGACAACGCCACCGCGCGCCGCTACCTGGTGAATCGATTCTGGAGCTTCCTGTTCGGCATCGGCCTGCACAACCCGGTGGACGACTTCAACAGCCTGAACGAGGCCAGCCACCCGGAGTTGCTGGCAAAGCTGGGCGACTGGTTCGCGCGCGGCTACAGCGTGAAGAAACTGTATCGCGCGATCCTGAACTCGCGAACGTATCAGCTCAGCAGCAGCGGTGGCGAAGGCGGCGAGCGCTGGCACTTCAACCACGCGCCGGTGCGGCAGCTGACGGCCGAGCAGTTCTTCGGCACGCTGTTCACGCTGCGCGACGGCGAGGCGATGCTGAAGCCCTTTGCGCGCCAGACCGTCAGCCAGTACGAGAGGCTGCGGCAGTTCAAGACCATCCAGGACATGCAGGGCGAGAAGCCGAAAGACGACTACGGCGCGAAGTTCGACGACGAGTTGCTGAAGACCTACGAAGCGTGGATCGGCGAGATGGGCGTCGAGTGGCAGCTGCGCCGCGGGCTGGCGGCGCAGTACGCGGCCCTGGCCTCGGACGACGAGCGCATGCAGAGCGAGACGTTCAGCCTCAGCATCGACCAGGCGCTGAGCATCCTGAACGGCGAAGTCACCCGTCGGCTCAGCGATTCGCGCAACGGCTCATTGATTTACGCCATCATGCGCGACCATGCCGAAACGGCCGCGCGCGTCGAGAACCTGTACCTGGCGATTTTGTCGCGCCGGCCCACCCTGGGCGAAAAGCGCCGCGCGCTGGAGTTCCTGGCCGAGCTGAAGCAGCCGGAGCAGATCGGCCTGGAGGACCTGTTCTACGCGCTGGTAAGCAGCACCGAGTTCGCCACGAATCACTAGTAGCATGGCCGTCACGGCCATGGCGTATGGATCGGCCTCAGGCCGATCCGTGACGCGCCGGAGGCGCGTGCGTTCGAATACCGATGCTACTTGGTCAGGATCCGGGTGTGGCCGGTGGGCGCGTCGGATTCGAAGTCGAGGTACTTCAGCGTGGGGATCAGCGTCATCAGTTCTTTCTCGACGCGGTCCACTTCCCGGGCAATCGCGTTGGTGATGCGCTCGCCGAACTCGCAGGCGAACTTCTTTGCCGCCTCGTCGCCCTCGAGCTGCGCCTTCTGCTCGCTCACCCACTGCGCCTGCTGCTCGCCGAACCAGCGGCCGTTCCAGTCGATTTCGGCCTTCAGCTTGTAGCTGTCGGCGCCCAGGATGCGGCTTTGCACGCCGCGCACGCGCTCGATGCTGGGCTGGGCGCGCAGGAACTCAAGCGCCTGCTCCTGCACCTCGGCCGGGATGGTACGGCCAAGGATCAGGCTGCGGTTTTTGTAGCCCAGCCACACCGCCACGAAGCCAAGCAGACCGCCGATGATGATACTGCCGATGCCGTCCGGCACACCCGAGTTCAGCGCGGCGCTCAGGCCGATGCAGATCACCGCGATCACCACGCCGGCGCAGGCGATGCCGTCTTCCAGCAGCACGGCCGCGATGGTGGGGTCGTTGGTGGTTTTCAGGAACTCAAGAAACGGCTTATTGCCGCGCTGCTTGTTGATGGCCTGGATTGCCTTCCACAGCACCCAGCCGTTCAACACGAAGCTGATGCCCAGGATCACGAACAGCAACCACTTGATGTCAGGCCGGTGGTTCACGATCAGCGAATGCACGCCGTGATAAATCGTGACGCCGCAGCCCAGCACGAAGATGCCGACGGCTGACAGCAGCGCGAACAGGAAGCGCTCGCCGCCGTAGCCGTAGCTGAACATGGCGTCGGCCTGCTTTTCCGAACGCTTGATGCCGATGAACAGCAGTCCCTGGTTGGCGGTGTCGGCCAGGGTGTGCATGGCCTCACTGAACATCGAGCCGGAGCCGGTAAGCCCGAAGGCCGTGAACTTCAATACCGTAAGGCCCGTGTTGACCACGAGCGCCGCCAGCACCGCACCTTTGGATCCGCCGTCACCAGCCATGGCGCGGGAATTTAGCGGCGATCTCGGTACTTGTCACGAGTTGAAGTGCGCGAAGGCGTCCTTGACCTCGAAGGGCCGGAAGCCCTGCCTGGCGAACAGCTCGCACTGGATGCCGGCCTGTTTGCAGGCGGCCTCGGCCTGGCAGCTGAATCCACGATACTCGGGGTTGCCGCGGGGCTCGGGCCCGCCGCCGAAGTGGATTTCCACGATTTCGCCGAGCTTGTCACACTGGATGTCGAAGACTGGCATGGTTCAGGTGCTCTGCTTGTGGGTGCCCATCCGCGCCAGCAGTTTTAGAAAACTGTCGGCCAGCTCGTCAAAGGTTGAATCCCGCGCCTCCGGCCGCTTGGCGGGCAGCACCACGATATCATAGCCGCCGATCTCGCGCTTGTGGGTGCGGAAGATCTCACGCACCCGGCGCTTGAAGCGGTTGCGCTGCACGGCGTTGCCGAAGCGCGTGCTGACCACCAGCCCCAGCCGCGGGTAGCCAAGCTCGTTCGCCAGCCAGTGCATCACCAGCCGCTTGTTGCCGGCGCTGCGGCCGTTGTCAAACACGGCATCAAACTGCGGCTTGGCCAGCAGCTTCTCTTCCTTGCGCAGCTTGTTGTCGTCGAGGAACGGGTGCATGGGAAAGGCAGGGGTCAGGTTGTAGGTTGTAGGTTGTAGGTTGTAGGTTGTAGGGCTTGGGGCTTGGGGCTTGGGGCTTAGGGCTTGGGGCTTGGGGCTTGGGGCTTGGGGCTTGGGGAGCAGATCTGTGGGGTTCCCGGACCTCCGACCTCTTACTGAGCACTGACCACCGATCCCTAAAGCCCAACACTAAAAACCTAACCCCTAAAACCTAAACCCTAACACCTATCCCCTGCCTTCCTTGTCGCGTACCCGGTTATAGTCCGTTTCATGAACGCTCGCGGCAAGCTGTTTGATGCACAAGACCTCAAGCCCGTGGTCAAAGGCCGCTTCGTTGAGGTCGCGTTGCCCACGCCCGTGGACCGCGTGTTCGACTACCTGGTGCCCGAGCCACTGGCCGAGCGCGCCAAGGTGGGCCACCGCGTTACGGTCCCCTTTGGCAAGCGCAGCCTGCAGGGCTTCGTGGTGGCCGAGAAGCACGACTCCACCCTGATGCGCCACCAGATCAAGGAGATCCTGGAAGCCCCCGATGACGAACCGCTGCTCGGCCAGGGCATGCTGCAGCTCACCAAATGGATGGCCGAATACTACGCCTGCGCCTGGGGCGAGGCCTTGCAGGCGGTGTTGCCGGCCGTGGTGCGCACCGGGCGCAAGCGCCGCCTGCTGACGGTGCTGCGGCTGGCCAAGTCGCCGGCCGAGACACTGGGCCATGCGGCGGAGCTTGAGGACAAGGCCCGCGCCAGCAAGAGCGGCGGCGAGCGCACCCTGGGCTACGCGCGGGTGCTGCGCGCGATGGGGACGTTCATCGAGGACGTGTTCACGCCCGCGCACCTGGCGGAAAAGCTGGGCGTGTCGGAATCGCCGATCCGCACGCTGGTCAAGCAGGGTTGGCTGCGCTTCGAGAAAATCGAGCCCGAACACGCGCCCGGCGGCGGCGTGCTGGGTGCCCCCGAACGCGTGCCGGAGACGCTGACCTACGACCAGCACAAGGCGCTGGAGGCCGTCGGCGGCGCGATCGACCGCGACGAGTTCAAGACCTTTCTGCTGTTCGGTGTGACCGGCAGCGGCAAAACCGAGGTGTACATCCGCGCGATCGCCTGCGCCCTGGAACACGGCAAGTCGGCCATCGTGCTGGTGCCGGAAATCAGCCTGACGCCCCAGACCGTGCGCCGCTTCGCCAGCCGCTTCGAGGGCGTGAGCGTGCTGCACTCCAGCATGACCGACGCCGAGCGCCGCGACGCCTGGAAGGCCATCGGCAGCGGCAAGTCGCGCGTGGTGATCGGCCCGCGCAGCGCGCTGTTTGCCCCGGTGAAGGACCTGGGCCTGGTCGTGGTCGATGAAGAGCACGAGGGCACCTACAAGCAGGACAGCACACCGCGCTACCATGCGCGCGACACGGCCATCATGCGCTGCCGCCTGGAGCGCGCGGTGGCGCTGCTGGGCTCGGCCACGCCGTCGCTGGAGACCTGGCACAACGCCCAGGGCGGCAAATACGAGTTGCTCGAGTTGAAGTCGCGAGTGCGCGCGATTGAACAACGTCCCGAGTCCCGTGTCCCGGGTCCCGGGTCAACAGCAAAAGACGCGGGACACGGGACACGGGACGCTGGACACGCCGTTCCAGACGCGGGACACGAGGCTCGGGACTCCGGACTGGCTTCCGTCGAGATCATCGACATGGCCCAGGAATGCCGCGAGCAGCACGCCATGACCTTCTTCTCGCGCCGCCTGCGGGGCGCCTGCAGCGCCGCCCTCGAGCGCGACGAGCAGGTGATCGTGTTCCTGAACCGGCGCGGCTACCACACCCTGCTGTCGTGCTCAAACTGCGGACAGGCCATGATGTGCCCCCAGTGCGACATCCCCATGAGCTTCCACCGCGGCCTGAAGAAGATGGCCTGCCACTACTGCCTCAACACCGCGCCCATCCCGCCCCAGTGCCCGTACTGCCTGGGCGGGCCGGTCAAACTGATGGGCATGGGCACCGAGAGGCTTGAAGAAGAACTGAACGTGATCTTCGCCGGCCGCCAGATCGCGCGCATGGACAGCGACGTGATGAAGACCCGCGAAGATTACGAGGTCACGCTCGACGCCTTCCGAGCCGGCGAAACGCAGATCCTGGTCGGCACGCAGATGATCGCCAAGGGGCTCGACTTCCCCAACGTCACGGTGGTGGGCGTGGTCAGCGCTGACGTCGGCATGGGGCTCGGCGACTTCCGCAGTTACGAGCGCGGCTTTCAACTGTTGACCCAGGTCGCCGGCCGCGCGGGCCGCGGCAGCAAGCCGGGCGTGGTGATCGTGCAGACCTTCCAGCCCGAGCATATCAGCATCGTGACCGGCGCGCGCCAGGATTACCGTGCCTTCGTCAGCTACGAGCTGCAGCACCGGCAGGAGAGCAACTACCCGCCCTTTTCGCGCGTGGTGCTAATCACCGTCGAGGCCCATGACGCCGCCAAGGCCGACGAAGAGGCCGGCAAGGTGGCGTCCACGGCCGACGACTTCGCCAAGCGCTACCAGGGCACGATCTACCAGGTGGCGGGGCCCTTTGAGGCGCCGATCGCCAAGCTGCGCGGGCGTCACCGCCGGCAGGTGATGATCAAGGCCCGCGGCTTCAGGGAAGTGCGCGGCGTGGTGGAGGCAATCAAGCCGCTGGTAAAGGTGGGCGAACGCCTGCGCATGAGCATCGACGTAGACCCGGTCAACATGCTGTAGCGCCGGGTCGCTACTTGGCGCGTTCTTGCCGCACCTGCTGGCTGTAGCGCTGCTGGTACTC
>JAJVIO010000025.1:719-34596 GCA_022071975.1 Planctomycetota bacterium | reverse complement strand
GTGGCTTCAGGGGGCGACCACGCCATCCCCGGCTACGATCCCTCCATGGGTTTAGCTTCCGGGCCGCCGCCCGGTTCTGCCCAACCACCTCATGGCCCTTAGCCCCGTGATTGTTTATAAGCCCGCCTTCCCGTCCTGGTTAAGGGCGGACCTGAACACTGAAAGGAACCGATGACGACGACGAAGGAAAAGAAGGGCGACCTGAAGGACCCCGGCCTCAAGGCCATGGGCATCCAGCGCATCCAGTGGGCCGAGGCCGACATGCCGGTGCTGCGCGCCGTGCGCGAACGCTTCGCCAAAGAGCAGCCCCTGAAGGGCATCCGCATGGGATGCTGCCTGCACGTCACCACCGAGACAGCCAACCTGGTGCGCACGCTGAAGGCAGGTGGCGCGGAAGTGTTCCTGTGCGCCAGCAACCCGCTCAGCACGCAGGACGACGTGGCCGCCGCCCTGACGCTTGAGTACGGGATCGAAACCTTCGCCATCAAGGGCGAAGACAACGACACCTACTACAAGCACTTGAACTCGGTGCTGGATGCCAAGCCCAACGTCACCATGGACGACGGCGCGGACCTCGTGACCCTGATCCTCACCAAGCGCGCCGAGCTGTCCCAGCACGTGGTTGCCTCCATGGAGGAAACCACCACCGGCATTATCCGCCTGCGCGCCATGGAGAAAGAAGGCGTGCTGAAGTTCCCGGTGATCGCCGTGAACGACGCCGACTGCAAGCACATGTTCGACAACCGCTACGGCACCGGCCAGAGCACCGTGGACGGCATCATCCGCGCCACCAACCGCCTGTTCGCCGGCCGTGTGGTCGTCACCATCGGTTACGGCTGGTGCGGCCGCGGCTTTGCCATGCGTTCGCGCGGCATGGGCGCCCGCGTGGTCGTGACCGAGATCGACCCGGTCAAGGCGCTCGAGGCCGTGATGGACGGCTTTGAGGTCATGCCGATGGCCGAGGCGGCCAAGATCGGCGACATCTTCTGCACGCTGACGGGCAACAAGCACGTGATCGACGTGGAACACTTCAAGGTGATGAAGCCGGGCGCGATCTCCTGCAACAGCGGCCACTTCGACAACGAGCTGAACCTCGAGGGCCTGGCCAAGCTCGCCAAGAAGGTCGGCACACCCAAGCCCTTCGTCGATGAGTGGAAGCTGCCCAGCGGCAACACCATCTTCACCCTGGCGGAAGGCCGCCTGGTGAACTTGGCCGCCGCCGAGGGCCACCCGGCCAACGTGATGGACATGAGCTTTGCCGTGCAGGCGCTCGCCAGCGAGTACGCGGTGAAGCACCAAAAGAAGCTCGACAAGCGCGTGCACAACCTGCCGCGCGAAGTGGACGAGTGGGTCGCCAAGCTGAAGCTCGAGACGATGGGCATCGGCATCGACACCCTCACGCCCGAGCAGGTCAAGTACCTCGCCAGCTGGCAGGAAGGCACCTGATCCGCGCCACCAACCATATGGGAAGGCCCCGGCGAACACGCCGGGGCCTTTTCGTATAGTAAAGGATGATGGGTTAAACTGCATCTTTCCCCAGGCAGCGACGAATCCGCTGGGTCGCTCCTACAAGTCGTTCATTGCGATACTCGCCGGATTCGATCCGATGTAAGGCCTCCCGCGCGTCTTTGGCTATGAAGGCGGCAACGTCACTCTTTCCCTGTAGACGCAGAGCCTCGAGCAGGACATCCGTGTTCAGAACGAACGCCGGAGCAGCTGAACTTCCGCATGCCGCCAGATCGACCTGCGATTCAAGTGCGTCGTTGAATGCCGCCTCTACTTGACCGAGAGCAAGCCGAATCTTAGCCCTTTGAGTCAATGCAAGTGCGCGATAGAGCCGCAATTCACCTTCTGTCGCAGATACTAAGGCGCGATCCACCCAGTACAGCGCTTCGTTCACCTTTCCCAGGTTTTCTTCAAACGTCGCTCGTGCCCTGAAGTAAGCGCACAGGTCCGGAACCGGGACGCCCGACTGCACCATCTGATCAACGGCAGATAGCAGATAGTTCGCCACGCCAAAGAGCTGCATCTCTGCCAACTCGCATACCAGGTTTGCGAAGGGAGCAATTGCTCCGTACCTGCTTCCCGCCGAATGAAACAGCCTGGCCGATTCGCAGAAGTTTCGGATGGCTCCGCGTGAATCGCCGCGATCAACGCAAACCGTTCCCAAACTGTTCAGGCAGTTAGCGGCCGCAGGGTCGTTCCCGGATTCAAGATGTGACTTGTAGGCGCGTTTGAATTCCGCTTCGGATGCTTCCAGCTGACCCAGGCGGCGCAAGCAGAATCCGATGTTCTGGTGAATCCCGGCCGCGAGTTGCACGTCACCGATCAAGGAGTTCAACTCGCCTGCTTCTCGAAATGCACTCAGCGCTTCCAGGAAGTCGCCCTCATCTGCACGGAGCGCTGCGAGGTTGAACATGGCTCTCACGGCTGAAACAAGGTTGCCCTGCTGCCGCGCGATACGCGCGCCCTTTTCGTAGGATTCGCGAGCCCCGAGCAAATCTCCCTCTTCGCTCCGTAACGAAGCGAGTGCACTCCAGTACGCGGGAAGTGAGCGTGAAACGGCGGGCTCATCAAGCATTCCAGCCGCCCGACGAATGCGTCGATTGGCGGCATCAAGCTTTCCTTCCCTCAAGGCATCCAGGGTAGTGTTGATGCGGATGCTGAACTGTAGGGAAGGACGGCCGACCAAGCCGGCTGCACGAAGGGCGTAGATGCTTACTATCCTGTACAGCCGCTTATCCCTGGAGTTCCAGGCGTCATCCAGAAGTTTGCACAGAGCATCCAGACGCGCGGTAGCATCTGCATCCCGCCGATTCGCCATGCCACGCAAAACAGTAAGGTGTTCCAACGCGCGGACTTCGATATGGCTTTCGGGGGTATTGTTGCTCATGGAATTTGAATGAAGTCCGCCGCCCGTGAATGACGCCGAGAGTACATTGTGCCGCAAGTCTACCGCGCAAATTCACCGGGTCGAACAGCGAATCTTCCCTTACAAGCATGCACACGGGGGACGGCGCTGCCGCAAGAGAAGCAGGTCAGTTATCACGCCAGCACGTTGGCAGGCACCTGATCCGCAGCGCAAGCCATCAAGTGGAACGGACTTTCTCATCCGCCCTCTCTGATTTGCTGGTCCGGGCTGGCAACCAGAATGATTGAAGCCTAAGCTTCCCGCACGATCCCGGAGAGAGCCATGGCAAAGACGCAAGGCGGCAAGAAGCCCGCCAAAAAACCCGCACGCAAGGCGGCGAAGAAGCCCTCGCGGAAGCCTGCGAAAAAGACTGCGAAGAAACCCGCAAAGAAACCCGCGAAGAAAGCTGCAGAGAAAGCAGCCAAAAAACCGGCCGCAAAACCCGCGGGCGGCCCGCCTCCCATGCCGCCCGAGATGCACCTGATGCAGGGCCTGTTCGGCTTCATGGTCACCAAGGCGATCTCGGCGACGGCCGCGCTGAACGTGCCCGACGCCCTGCACGGCGGACCGTTGTATTACACCAACCTCGCCAGCGTAGTTGGCGCCGACCAGCGCGCCCTGCACCGCACCATGCGCATGCTTGCTTCCGCGGGCGTGTTCGCCGAGGTCGCGCCCGGCACCTACGCCAACACGCCGGTGTCAGACCTGCTGCGCACGGAACACCCGGCTTCCATGCGCGACATGGCCGTCATGATCACTTCCGATTCGCACTGGCTGCCCTGGGGCAAACTTGAAGAAGTGCTGCGCACGGGCGAAAGCGGCCCGCGCCACGCCTTCGGTGTGGATGTGTTCACCTGGTTCCAGGCCGACGAAAACCGCGGCCAGTGGGAGATTTTCAACGCGGCCATGACCAGTTTTTCATCGTCCACGGCGCCGCTGGTAGCCGCCAGCTACGACTTTACGCGCTTTGGCAAGATCGTCGACGTCGGCGGCGGCCACGGCCTGCTGCTGAAAACCGTGCTGCTGGCCGCGCCCAATGCTTCCGGTGTGCTGTACGACTTGCCCGGCGTGATTGAGGGCGCCAACGGCCTGCCCGCCAACGTCGAGCGCGCGGGCGGCGATTTCTTCCAGGCGGTGCCTGCGGGCGGAGACTGTTATCTGCTCAAGCACATCATTCACGACTGGAGCGACGACCAGTGCGTGCAGATCCTGCGTAACATCGCCGGCGCCATGCAGCCTGACGGGCGCGTGATCGTGGTGGACGCCGTGATGCCGGAAAGCACTGAGCCTCACCCGGTCAAGTTCATGGACGTCAACATGCTCGCCATGACCGAAGGCGGCTGCGAGCGCACGGAAAGGGAGTTCGCGAACCTGTTCCAGCGCGCCGGCCTGAAGCTCGTAAAAGTGCACCACACCCCCAGCCCGGTCTGCCTGATCGAGGCGGCAAAGACCTAGACAACGATCGGAGCGCCCAGTCGTTTCATGTGCATGGACGACTGGGCGCTTACGGATGACGACAGGCCCACACCGCGTTGGCTGGTGTACGGGCTGGCGTTGTCGGCCGCGATTGCGCTGCTTTCGCTGCTGTTTATGGGCCTTTGGCTTTCGGCCTTGTACCTGGTCCCGCGCAACTGGTTGCCGTGATCGTTTTGCCAGCGCTTGCGGGCGGCAAATCCCCGTGCTACCGTTCCCCCCCATGAGCAACCGCGAGAACATGAAGGGCAAGAAGCGCACCGTGTGACCCGCGGGAAGGCTGTATATTAGGCCGCCGCGGGAGACCGCGGCGGTTTTGTTGTGTTGCGGGCCCGAAATGGGGTCTGGCTCCCGGAAAGGGGTCTGGCTCCCGCAGGGTGCCTGACCCCTTTCCGGGGCGCGGGCAGGAACGGAGAACCATGCCACAAGTAAACGTTGCAATCGCAGGCGCTACCGGCGCCGTGGGTGAAGAGTTTCTGCGCCTGCTGGCCTTGCGCAACTACCCGATCAAGTCCCTGCGCCTGCTGGCCAGCGCCCGCAGCGCCGGCAAGAAGCTGAAGTACAACGGCAACGAATACACCGTGCAGGAACTCAAGGCCGACAGTTTCAAAGACATCGACCACGCCTTCTTTTCGGCCGGCGGCAGCATCAGCAAGGAGTTCGCGCCCCACGCCGCCAAGGCCGGCGCGATCATCATCGACAACACCAGCGCCTTCCGTTACGAGAAGGAAATCCCGCTGGTGGTGCCCGAGATCAACCCGCAGGACGCCTTCGAATACGGCGAGCGGCGCATCATCGCCAACCCCAACTGCACCACCATCGTGGCGCTGCTGCCCACCTTTCCGCTGCACAAGCAGTTCGGCCTCAAGAGGGCTGTGATGTCCAGCTACCAGGCCATCAGCGGCGCGGGCGCCCAGGCCATGGAAGAGCTGCAGCAGCAGATGCGCGACTGGGCGGCCGGCAAGCCCCTGACCATCAAGCACCAGCCCAAGCAGATCGCCTTCAACGTGATCCCGCGCATCGACGCCTTCCAGGACAACGGCTACACCAAGGAAGAGATGAAGTTCCTGTGGGAAGGCCAGAAAATCATGCACCACCCCGGCCTGCGCGCCACGGCCACCTGCGTGCGCGTGCCGGTGCTGCGCTCACACGCGGTGAGCCTGAACCTGGAGTTCGAAAAGCCGGTCACTCCTGAGGCCGCGCGGGAGATTCTGCGCAAAGCCCCCGGCGTGATCGTGCAGGACGATCCCAAGAGCGAGCTCTACCCGATCCCGCTCGAGCGCAGCATGCAGGATGAGATCGCCGTCGGCCGCATCCGCCAGGATATCAGCGTGGACGGCAACCGCGGCCTGTGCCTGTGGGCGGTAGGGGACCAGATCATGAAAGGCGCGGCCCTGAACGCGATCCAGATCGGCGAGCTGCTGTTAAAACGCTAGTGTAGGTCGAAATGACTGACGTCGTTGCCGTGTTCGGAGAGCACGACAATCCAGGCTACTGAATGGCCCTCCAGCAGCTTTATAGGAAACTCCTCGCCGTCGACCACGACAGTGGCGGAGAGCCCCTTCACGTTCACGGCAGCCACTCTCGTGGCGGCATCGAATTCAGCCTCGCTGGATTCCTTTTCATCTGAAACATGAGCAATAAGGCGTTCGCTTCTCCAGATGCTCCTACTACCGTCTCCGTCCCGAACGGACAAAGAGAACGAACAGGATGACTCGTGCGTGTTAATAACGATTAGTGCAATTTTATAGATCCCGGAGCCAGGCTTGGTTTCTCTCAAGCCACCCCTTATCCCCCTCAGAGTAGGAGATTGCTCGGCCTCCGTGGAGTTTATGTACTCTACTCCCGCAGGCGGCGATGTCGCGCAGCCAGCGACGAGAACCGAAAACACCAAGCACAGGTACTTCATGCGGTGGACCCCTTAGACTCCAGGAATCGCCGTCGTTGCTCGTGCAGCTCAACCACCTTGCGGATGGTTTCTTCGTCCACCTTGTTTCCGGCCAGAAGCTTCAAGTGCAGGCTGCAGAACTCGTCGTCGCACTTGGCGTATTTGAACCGATTGCGCGCCACCCAGTTGTACACCCTTGAGCCGATAAACCTGGCCCCCGGCAGCCACAGCAGCGGCACCACCGGCCAGCACAGCGGCAGCAGCGGCGCCATGGCGCGGAACGCCTCGAAGCCGCCGAAATGGCTGCCGTCCGGCCGTTTCACGTACATCTGCTTCAGCATGTCGGCGTAGCTGACGCCAGGCAACTCGGCCTCGGCGTATGCGCGGTCGTGGATGTCGGCAAATTGAAAGCGCCCCAGCCAGTCCAGGCGCTCGATGGTGCGCTTGCTGCGTTTGCAGATCGGGCACATGCCGTCATAGAAGACGGTGTATTGGCGCCTCTCGGCCGAACCTGTCGCTTTGCCCGCCATGTCCATCAGCACCGCCGCCGGCACGAACAGCCAGTAGAAACTCAGGATGGTCCAGCTGAAGTGGGTGACTTCCATGGTCAGGAAGATCCCCACGTGCAGCGCGAACCCCAGCGAAAGCGCCCACCAGCGCGTACGCTTCCACAAGACTAACACCGGGAACGCGATTTCC
This sequence comes from Planctomycetota bacterium, assembly GCA_022071975.1. Classification (GTDB taxonomy): domain Bacteria; phylum Planctomycetota; class UBA8742; order UBA2392; family UBA2392; genus JACKID01. The sequence continues at coordinate 27,625 of JAJVIO010000025.1, read as the reverse complement.
CATGCCAGCGTAAGCCACGTCGCCGGCGCGAACAGCCACCAGGGCCAGTCGCCGAACACCGCAAAGCGGCTGATCGTGCCGTGGTTCAGGGCGCGGAACACGGCGTGGCCGCCGACCCAATCGCCGAGTTCTCCGCCGTGCACGCCGCGTACTTTGTCGATGCCCGTGAAGAAATACAGCACCACCAGCTGCACCTGCGCCAGCCGCACACTCCACGGCCGCATCAACCCCCGCGAGCTTTCGCCCCGCCAGCTCTCAGCCCACAAGGCCGGGTGCGTGAAGGCCAGCGCGATTACGCGCCTGGCCATACCCGGCGCGCGCAGCAACTTGCGGCGCAGCAGGTTGTCGAGGCTCCAGGCCGCGCCGCTGGGCATCAGCATCAGCAGGAACACGGCGGAGCGAAGCAGGATGTCGCCGCCGTTCACGATGTAAGGGTTGCGCATGTGAAAGCTGACCAGCAGCGCCCACATGCCCACCGTGGCCACGCGCGTGAACAGTCCCAGCGCCGACAGCAATGCGCAACCCGCCATCGCCCACAGGGCGGCCTGCACGGCCGAGTCAGACCAGCTCGCACCCAACAGCGACCAGCGCCACCAGGAGCGCAGATAGTGTTCAAACATTCCAGGCGTGTACAGGCCGCGCGCGCCGAACCAATCAGCGCCCATGGGGATCAGCGTAAACACCGTGTCCAGCAGCACGATCACGCTGATGCTGATACGGAACGCGGCCGCGGGCTCGGCTCGAATCGGCCTGCTCCAGAACTGCCAGAACGCTCTCGGGGCCCGGGTCAGCAATTCATGGCCTGTAAAACGGGAAGGTACGGTCAACGGGCACCGGCCACAGCGGGTCGATCTGCGGATAGATCGGCAGCAGTTCCACCGTTTCGCAGTGCAGCTCGCGGCCGTAACCCGGGTGTCGAATCAGCGTGCGCCACAACTCGATGCGCGCGATGTCGCGCTTCCGGCCGGGGTTCTCGAGCAGCCATGTCTCGGCGCGCCAGCGCGTGTAGTTGGTGCGGATGGCGCTCCAGATCGGATCCGTTTCCGTCGCGCGGGATTCGTACTTGCGGATACGGCCGTCCGCGACGTGAAAGCGCCAGGCATAAAGGCGCGCGTCGCCTTCGACATGGTTGGGAATCGGCGATGCGCCGTCCCAGCCGGGCAAGTCCGGTTCGACGATCGAATGTAGCGAGACGCGGCTGCCATCCTTGAACACGATCACCACGATTGGCGAGTAAGACAGCGTGCCTACGTTGGGCGCGAACATGTTCCAGCGCTGGGTGGTGCCTGTGGCGCTGAGCAGGTTGTGCGCGTGTGAATTCAGTTCGCGCAGAGTATCGCCCTGGGGGTGCTCATGGATGTTGAACGTGTTGTGTAGCAGCAGCGCGGCCAGGTACACGACCACGAACGCGCCCACCAGCAGCCCTGAAGCCCAACGCCAGATTCTGCTCAGCCACACCATGTGCTCAATTCAAAATGAAAAATGCAAAATTCAAAATGGGTGTCCTACGGGGCACTGATTTTGAATTTTGCATTTTGAATTTTTCATTCAACTGTAGCGCTCTTCCTTCCAGGGGTCGCCGTGGTTGTGGTAGCCGCGCACTTCCCAGAAGCCCCTGTGGTCCTCGGTCAGGAACTGCATGCCCTTCAGCCACTTGGCGCCCTTCCAGGCGTACAGGTGCGGCACCCACATGCGCACGGGGCCGCCATGTTCGCGGTTGAGAGGTGCGCCGCCGAAGCTGTGCACGATGGCCACGTCCGGCATCGCCAACTCCGTGAGCGGCAGGTTGGTGGTGTAACCGTCGTAGGCGTGGAACATCACGTGGGTCGCGCTGGAGTCCACTTCGATGTGCTTCAGGAACTCCGACCACAGCACGCCTTCCACCTGCGCGTCGAAGATGCTCCATCTGGTGACGCAGTGCAGGTCGGTGGTCAGCTTCACCTGCGGCAGCGCGGCGAAAGCCGCCCAATCAAAGCTGCGGGCCTTGGCCGCGCCGCTGATCTCGAGCTTCCAATCTTCGCGCCGGATATCCGGCCGTAAACCCAGATCCAGCACCGGCCAGCCGTTGGTGGCCAGGGTCTGGCCCGGAGGCAACCGGTCGCGCGTGGCCGAGTCACGGCCGGTGCCGCGCCCCTCGGCGCTCCGTTTCTCGGCCAGCTGTTGTTTGGCCTGGATCAACTTCTCGTTCGGCTGGTTCATGGCGGGTATTCTAGCGAGGCGCGCTGAAACCTGCAGCCGTTTGTGCCCTGTGAAACGGAGACGCCATGACAGCCTTCCTTGAATCAGAACGATTGTGGTTCCGCGCGCCGAGCATCAAGGACGCCGGGTTCTTCACCGAAGCACTGCAGGACCCGCGTATCCGCCGCAACCTGCTGATCGGCCGCTACCCCTTCAGCGAAGAGGGCGAACGCAAGTGGATGGAGCGCCATTCCGAGCCGCCCACCGCAGACGGCCTGACCGACGTCGTCTTCACCTTCGGCCTCAAGGGCGAAGAGGCGCCGCTGGGCAACTCCGGCCTGCACCGCATCTCCATGATCCACCGCAACGCCGAGTGGGGCATCTTCATCGGCCGGCCGGAGCACTGGGGCAAGGGCCTCGGGCGTGAGGTCGCGGGCGCGCTGCTGCGCTACGGTTTCGACACGTTGAACCTGCACCGCATCTACTTGCGCGTGAACGCCGACAACGAGCGCGGCATCCGGGCCTACCGGGCGGCCGGCTTCAAGGATGAAGGCCTGTTGCGCCAGGCCATCTTCGTGGACGGCAAGTACGTTGACCTGCTGATGATGGGCGTCCTGCGCGACGAGTGGCGCAAGGCGTAATTGGGACTGTCCCTTTGCCAAACCGTGGCCATAATCCCGGCTGATTCTTAGCCGGGATTTGCCGTGAAGCGCATATTCGTATTGGTGGTGTTCGGGGTCATCCTGCTGCTCGGCGTGTTCGCCGTGGTCAGCGTGCTGTTCAAGCCCGTCGAGATCGACGTGCGCACCGTGCAGAAGGGCGAGGCACTCGAAACCGTATACGCCACCGGCCGCGTCGAGGCCCGCGAACGCCGCGTACTGCGCGCCCAACGCGCGGCCGTAATCGCCGAAGTGTTCACTTCGCCGCGCACGGGCAAACTGCTCAAGGAGGGCGACGAAGTACATGCCGGTGAGCCGATTCTGCGCCTGCGCGACTCCACGCTGGGCGCCCGCAAACAGGCCGCCGAGGCCGAGATCAAGCGGGTCACCGAACAGCTTCAGCCCGAAAGTCCTTTCCGCAAAGCCTACGAGCTGCGCGTGGGCGAAGCCCGCAACAACGCCGAGAACGACCGCGCCCGCGAGCAGCGCCTGAAGGCGCAGCTGGATACCGGCGGCATCTCGCGCGACACCTACGACCAGGCCAAGACCCGCGCCGACGTCTCTGAGCAGCAACTGCACCAGCTCACCCAGGAGTACGCCCAGGTGCTGGAAGACCTGCAGGCCGCGCAGACCCGGGCTCAATCAGAGCTCGACACCCTCAACGCGCAGGAGCTTGACGACATCATCCGCGCGCCCATCGACGGCGTGCTGCTGACGCTTCCCCTTGAGCCGGGCGAGTTCGCGCCTGCCGGCACCGAGGTTGCCAGGGTCGGAGACCTGCGCACGCTGATCATCGAGGCGGAGGTTAACGAAGACGACATCGGCCGCGTGGCCGTGGATCGCGCCGTGAAAATCCGCCTTGCCGGTTTTGAAAACACCCTGGTGCAAGGCCGCGTGTACGAGATCCTGCCCGACGCCGACCGCGCCACCAAGGGCTTCACGGTCAAGGTCGAGTTCAGCAACGCCCAGTGGGTGCCAGTGCAGGGCAGCAAACTGTTGGGCAGAATCGAGGTCGAACAGGCCGCGCGACCGTTGTCGGGCATGACGGCCGAGTTGGGCATCGTGGTGAAGCAGGAGGCCAACGCCATCACCTTTCCGCGCCCGGCGCTGACAACCGACAACACGGTGTTTGTGGTGGGCGACGACAACCGCGTGCGCGAGGTGAAGGTGGCACTGGGGCTGGTCAACTTCAGTACCTGCCAGGCGCTGAGTGGGCTGAAGGATGGCGACAAGGTGGCCGTCAGCGAACTGAACCGCCTGTCCGACGGCGCGCTGGTGAAACCCAGGGAGCAGCCATCGACTTCTACCCGCTGATCCTGATCGCGCGCAGGCACCTGCTGCACAACACGTTCCGCACCGTGATATCCGTGGCGGGCGTGGCTGTGGGGGTGATGTTCATGGTCATGCTCAGCGCCCTGATGACCGGCTTTGAAGAAAAGTTCGTCACAGAGACCATCGAGAGCAGCCCGCACCTCACCATCTACGACGAGCAGCGCCAGGTACCCGACGAGTTCGCCCAGTGGCTCAGTGAAAAACACAACGGCGTGGCCGTGGTTGAGGGCGCCCGCCCGCGAGATCGCCTGCGCCGCATCAAGAAGCCCGCCGAGATCGTGCAGATGCTCCGCGCCATGCCCGAGGTGCAGGCGGCGGCGCTCAACGCCGTGGGCACGGCGATCGTCAGCTACGGCTCTCGCGAGCGCGGCGTGAACCTGATGGGCATCGAGCCTGAGGACCAGGAGGCCGTCAACGCCATCGACACCTACATCGAGGACGGCCGCATTTACGACTTATACTCATCCGGCGGCGCCATGCTGCTGGGCGCCGGAATCGCCGAGCTGCTGGGCGTGAAGAAGGGCGACACGGTGAACGTGAAGCTGCGCGATGGCGACACCCGGCCGCTGCGCATCGTGGGCATCTTCAAGACCGGCGTGACCACCATTGACTACGCGCGCGCCTACACGCTGATCAGCGTGGCGCAGCAGTTGCTGGGCATGGGGCGCGACGTGAACCAGATCGTGGTGCGCCTGCGTGATTACGAGGCCGCGCGCGACACGGCCGCCAGGATCGAGGCCATGATCCACTACCGCACCGAAAGCTGGCAGGAGGCCAACGCGAACTTCCTGTCGATTTTCGTGATCCAGCAGGTGATCACCTACCTGGTCACCAGCGGCATCATGATCGTGGCGGCCTTCGGCATCCTGAATGTGCTGGTGATGCTGGTGATGGAGAAGATGCCCGAAATCGCCATGCTCAAATCCATGGGCTATTCCGGCCGTGACATCACCCTGGTGTTCCTGCTGGAGGGCATGGTGATCGGCACGGTGGGGGTGCTGACAGGCTGCGTGCTGGGCTATTACTTGACCGAGTTCGTCGGCAGCCTGCCGATCCCGCAACGAGGCTTGATCGAAAGCGAACACCTGACCATGAACAACGCCTTCTACCTGTACGTAAGGGCAGGTGCCGCGGCGCTGGTAGTCACGCTCATAGCCTCAGTACTGCCAGCCATGAGAGCCGGCCGCATGGACCCGGTAGTAACCCTCCGCGGCCATGCGTAGGAGCATGCCTGACAGTGGCATGCGCAGAGTGGCATGCGCTTCCCGACTCCGCCGAGGCTACGTCGGGCAGGCCAGCGCGTGGTTGGCCATGGCCTTGCCCGCCCGACGTAGCCTTGCGCGCAGTCGGGAAGGCCATGGCACTACCCACGGCCTGGAAGGCCGTGCCACTTACTGCCGTGCCACTTACTGCCGTGCCACTTCTCCTGCCTTGTGGCCGCTTGTAGCTTGCGCCGATGGGGGTTCTTGGGGCGTTGCTTCTGCTGATCCGGCGGCAGGTTACTCATGACCTGTTCCGTACTTCCGTGTCTGTTGGCGCGGTGGCTTGCGGTGTGATCATCACGGTGGCCGTCAACGGCGTGATGGCGGGCTTCGAGACCAAGTTCGTGATGCGCACCATCGAGACCAGCCCCCAGATCATGGTCTACGACGACCCCGCCGGTGGCGGCAGCCTGGCCGACGACTGGTCCAATCAGCTCGGCATCGTCACCGTCACCAGAGCCCCGGCGCCGGACCAGCCCCCGCGCATCGAGAAACCCGCCGAACTGCTGACCGCCCTGCACGCCATGCCCGAAGTGCGCGCGGCGGCCCCCGCCATGGTGGGCTCGGCCATTTTCCAGTTCGGCGGCCGTGAAGCCCGTGCCGACCTCAGCGGAATCGTGCCCGAACAGCACCAGCGCGTGGTGGACCTTGAGAAAGACCTGGTTTCGGGCACGCTGACGGACCTGTACGCCTCGGGCGACGGTGTGATCCTCGGCCAGGGCCTGGCCGACACGCTGGGGGCAAAGCGCGGCGACTTCGTGACGGTTCGCCTCAGTGCCGGCGAGCGTCACGCCCTGCGCGTGGTGGGGGTGATTCATACCGGTGTAACCCTGACCGACCTTCGCTCGGCCTACACGCTGCTCAGCGTAGCCCAGCGCATCATGGGCAGAGGCCGTGAAGTCAACCGCGTGGCCGTGCGGCTGCATGATTTCGACGACGCGCTGGAAGTGGCCGAGCGCATCGAGGCCCTGACCGGCAAGCGCGCGATTTCGTGGCAGGAGTTCAACACCCACGTGATCTCGCTGCTGAACACCAACCGCATGCTGACCGACATCGTGAGTGTGGGTGTGCTGATCGTGGCCGGCTTCGGCATTCTCAACGTGCTGATGATGACCGTGCTGGACAAGCTTAACTCGATCGCCCTGCTGAAGGCCGTGGGCTACAGCGCCCTGGAGGTCAGCCTGGCCTGGCTGGGGCTTGGGCTGGTGGTCGGCCTGCTTGGAGTCGCGGTGGGCTGCAGCCTCGGCTATTATGTAGTGGAACTGCTGGGCACGATACCGATCCCGCGGCTCGCGGTGGTGGACACCGAGACGCTGCTGGTCAACAACCTGCCGAAGCACTACGTGCTGGCGGGCGGCGTGGCGGCCGGCGTTTCGATGCTGGCGGCGCTGCTGCCGGCGCTGAAAGCCGGCAGGCTTGACCCGGTCGAGATCCTGCGGGGCCATAGCTGATGATCGAGCTGAACCAACGCGAACGCGGCAAACCGGTGATCGAGCTGCGCGATCTGAGCCGCACGCTGGGCGAAGGCGAAACCGCGAACCTGGTGCTGAAGGGCCTTAACCTGACCATCCGCCAGGGCGAGTTCTGCAGCATCGTCGGACCCTCAGGCTCAGGCAAATCCACACTGATGTACCTGCTTGGGGCGCTGGACCGCCCGACCGGCGGCCAGGTGCTGATCGACGGCCACGACACCCGCGGCATGCACGACCTGGAACTGGCCGAGCTGCGCAACCGCACCCTGGGCTTCATCTTCCAGTTTCATTACCTGATGCCCGAGTTCAGCGCGCTGGAAAACGTGATGATGCCCATGTTCAAGCGCGGCATCAGGCGCTCTGACGCCGTCGAACGTGCCACCGACCTGCTGTCCCGCCTGGGCATCGGCGACAAAACCCAGCGGCCGCCAGGCAAGCTGTCCGGCGGCGAGCAGCAGCGCGTGGCAATTGCCCGGGCGCTCGCCAACCAGCCCCTGGTGGTGCTTGGCGACGAGCCCACGGGTAATCTGGACACCAGCAACGCCGACAACGTTTTCGCAATCTTCGAGAAACTGGTAAAAGAAGAGCACCAGACCATCGTTGTGGTGACCCACGACCTCGACCTGGCAGCACGGACGGATCGCATCATCCGCCTGGTGGACGGGCTGATCGTGGACGACGGCCCGACGGCCGAAGTGATGGAGCGCATGCGGGCGGTGATCGGCACTCATGAGTGAGCACGAAGATCATCCGAAGGACGAACAAGCCGGCGAGAGCGTCGTCCACAACTACGTGGACAGCGAGCGTCCCGGCTCGGAATTCGATACCCGCGAGATGCCCGCACTGCCCGACCAGCCTGAGGCATCCGGAGCGGGTGAAAGCGTTCACGGCGTTTTCGTGGACACCAAACGGCCCGGTTCAAACCACGACACCATCGTGGCCCAGCGCGACGCCGGCAGCGAAAGCGTTGAACACGTGGCCGTCACCCCGGACAGGCCGGGCTCAAACGACCAGACACGACTCTTCGAGAAAGCCTCGGACGACGACGACGAAGACGCCACAGCCATGGCCACCCGCAAGGCTGACGCGTTCGACGACCTTGAAACCCGCGAAGTACCCGCCCTCAGCGACGACTGGAAACGCAGGGCGTCGGAAGTCGCCGAGGCCATGGGCGAAAGCGCGCAGATTGTCGGTCCGTTCGGCGACGAGGAAGCGCCCGACGCGTCGCTCGCGGCATCCGTGGCCGCGGCGAGCGGTGAGTTGCCGGCGCTTCCGGCCGGGCAGTCCAACCAGGTTGCCGGCTCTGTGCTTGAGAAGGCGCGCGCCGCGCAACTGGAATGGGCCGGCTTGCGCTTCGAGCAGCGCCTGCCGTTCTTCGAGAAACTGCGCGGCGAGATGGTGGTACAGCGCGGCGACTACGTGCCTTCCATGGCCACCGCGATCGGCCGCCCTATGGTGGAGACGCTGGCGGGCGAGTACCTGCCGGTGCTCGAGGCGCTCCGCACGCTGGATGAAGTCGTGCCGCCGCTGCTGGTTGAACAGCATTCCGCGGGACCACCCGCCACACACCAGGGGCTGAGCGCCTGCGTGCGCATGTCACCCTACGGCGTGGTGCTGCTGGCAAACGGCACCCGCTCGCCGTTCGCGTTCCCGATGACGCTGGCGATCGACGCGCTGGCCACGGGCAACGCCGTGGTGCTGTGCGGCGCCGAGGTTCACCCCCGTGTAAACGAGACCATGCGCAAGCTGTTCCGGCGCGCTGAGTTTCCGGAGGGCCTGGTGCAGGTGGTGGGGGGCGACAGCGAAACCATCCGCGTACTGGCCGAAATGGGCGCCGACAAGGTGATTTTCGAGGGCGACCATGAACTGGCCTCGCGCCTGGCGCGCCGTTGCGTTCACTCAGGCGCTGAGTTGCAGGTGATTCGTCGCGCCAAGGACATGCTGGTTGTGCTGGCCTCGGCCAATATCGAACGCGCCATCACGGCCGCGTTATCCGGCGCGTTCGCCTCGGGCGGCCTGCGCCAGGGTGCCATGGAGCGCATCGTGGTGGAGGCGGCGATCTATGACGAGTTCAGGATGCGTTTCATTGACGCAATCCGCACGATGAACAGCCACCATGCGCAGCTCGCGACCATCCATGACAGCTTCAATCCGCGCCGCGCGCAGGTGCTGGTCGAGGACGCCATTTCCAAGGGCGCTCGGGTCACCTATCCCGCCGGTGAGACGCCCGGTCGCTGGATCCACTGGAAGGCTGCCGTGGTGGAGGCGCTGGACGCTGCCGCCAAGCTTTCCACCGAGGCCTTCGAGGGCCCGGGCTGCGTGCTGTACCGCGCCGAAGCGCCGGCGGAAGAGGCGCTGAAGCTGCTGCGCCTGCTTCCCGCCAACAACATCACGGTGATGGGAAAGCCGGATCGCCAGTTGACGGCGCGGCTTGAAGCGCTGCCCGCGTCGCGCGTTGCGTTCAATGAGCCGCTGCTGGCCGGCGCTGCATTGGGCGGCGGTGCACCGCTGGGCACGGAAACGCCGCGCACCATGTGCGGCCCGCACGCCATGCTGCGCCCCAAGCTGGTGGTGCACAGTGACGATGCCGGCAGGCGCGTCGGCTGGTTCCCGTACACGGACGACAAGGCCTACGCGATGATGGATGCGATCGAGGCCATGTACGGCACACAGACCGGCAAACGCCTGAAAGCCGCGTTCAAGCTGGTGCTGAACCCCACAATGCGCCGCCTGCTGCAAGGCGAAGAGTAAGCGGCCTGCTCGCTACTTCACGCGAAGAAGCGAAGGGGGCGAAGCACGCGAAGGCTGTTCTCCAAGCGGCTGGCGCTCCGGCCCATGCAAACTGAGACAACAAAAAAAGCGTTCAACCACGAAGCACCACCAAGGACCACGAAGAACTGCCGGGGGCAGAAGAAGCCTTCGTGGCCCTTCGTGGTTAACAGCAGTTGCAGTTGAGCGGCTGTAACTTGACGAGGCCGCAAACAGCCCCGGCAAACATGCCTTCGCGGACTTCGCTTTTTCGCGTGAGTACCCTACAGACCGCCGTAGAAGGCGCGGCGGGCGAGTTCCGCATGCTTGGGTTTCGTAAGGTCCGGGTCGGCGCGACGCAGCACGATGTACGGGCCGGCAATCACGCCATCGAGCCCCTGGGTGCGCCAGCTTTCGCGCGCGTCCTGCACCGTGCGCACCAGCTGACCCCGACGGTTCAGCCATGGCGTGCACAGCAGGGGCGTACGGCCGGCCGCCTGCCTGAACTTGCGCACCAGGGCCGCGGTCGCGGGGTCGCCGCCCTCGTTGACTATCTGTACCGGCACGGGGCCGTAGGGGTTCATACGGCCGGTCCAGGCCTGCGGGCGACGCGGCTTCAGCCAATATTCGCCCACGCTGCCGGGCGGCAGTTTCTCGGTGCCCAGGAACTCGGCTTCGAGCTCAGAGCCGAGCACGAGGCTCGGTACCTCGAGCCAGAAGACGTCCGGGCGCAGCAGCTGCTGCGAAGCCAGCCGCAACTCGGGCAGATCGCCGCGGCACAGCAGCGAGCGATTCCCCAGCCCTAGCCTTGACAGGTCAACACGCCCGGTGATCCGCCCCAGCAGCGCGCCGCCGGCCAGCAGTTCCGCCACCCGGGCCTCCAGGTTCTCCGGCTGATCCACCCACACGCCGCCCCGCGCGTCCTCTTTGCGCACGAAATCGGCGCAGTCGCCTTCCCCGGCGTCCTCACCCAGCCAGGGCTGGCCCAGCGGCAGAACGTGTTCAACGCCCTTCTTTTCGGCCAGCGCCAGAATGGCCGCGCCGATCGCATTGCCGGCGTCAGTGGGGGATGGGCAGATGCTCAGTTGCGTGGCGCGCGTGCAGCCCGCCAGCGCTGGGTACAGAGAGCGCAGGCCGAACACGCTGCCGGTGAGCACGACGGACTCGCAGGCGGTCTTCTGGGCGCAGCGGTCAATCCACTGGCCCAGGAACTGCTCCAGGAAGCGGCGGGCGGCGCCGGCAATGTGGTCGAAACGGCGCCGCCGCATGTGGATACGCAGGAACTCGACGCAGTCGTAGGTTTCCGGCAGGTTGCCGGCCAGCCGCCAGTTCAGCGGCAGCAGGGGGTCAAACTCGAACAGGATGCTGAGCCGCTTGGTGACCTTGCTGAGCTGCGGGCCGCGCGCCATGGCGCCCAGCTCCATCAACAGGCCCTCGTCGCGCTCCGGCACCATGCCCAGCAGGTAGGTGATGGTTTCCAGGAACGCGCCAATGCTGTTGTCGTCGCCGATGGTGGCAACGCGGTCCAGACGCCCACCACGGCTTACATGAACCGAGGCCGCAATGCCGTCGCCCGAACCCTCACAACACAGCACCAACAGCCGGCCGTCAGGGCTGTGGGTGCTGGCGGCCGCCACTGCCGCCTGGGCCAGGTGGTGGTCGATGAAGGTGCTGCGGTCAGGCTTCAGGCCCAGTTTCTCGAGGTGCCGCAGGCGATCGCGCCGGCTGGGTTTACGGCCGGTGAACGGCACGGCTGTGCGCAGCAGTTTTTTTGCCGAGGCGCGGAAAGTGCCGGATTCAGCGAACTGTTTCAGCAGTTCGCGGCGCGTGCGAGGCTCAGCCAGGTGCTGACCGGCGAAGGCGACCACGTTGATGTCGGTGCCGCCCAGGCCCTCGACGGCCATCAGGTGTTCGGTGGCGCGGGCCGGGAAGCCTGTCACTTCAAAGGGGTCGTCTACGTAATCGGCCTCGAAGCCGATGCGCTCCACGACGCCGTCGCGAAGCAGCACCACGCTGGGGTCCTTGCCGTCATGGATTCCGAGCACTAGCATTGTAAAAAGTATAAATACGCCTGTCGGTAAAGCGAACGGAGAAGCCGCATGACCCTTCTCGGAGTCAACATTGATCACGTAGCCACGATCCGCAATACCCGCGGAAACCGTGAGCCCGAGCCCCTGCAGGCTGCCCTGGTGGCCGAGTCCGCGGGCGCCGACAGCATCGTGTGCCACCTGCGCGAAGACCGGCGGCACATCACGGACCGCGACGTGCGCATGTTAACCGGGATGGTTCAGACTTCTCTGCAACTCGAGATGGCGCTCTCCCCGGACATCATCAAGATTGCGCTGGAAGTACGGCCTGCCGAGGTAATGATCGTTCCCGAGCGCCGCCAGGAACTTACGACGGAACGCGGGTTTGACGCGGCAAGGGAATTCGACGCGCTGAAGGGCGCGGTCCAGAAGTTCCGCGAAGCCGGCATCGGCGTCAGCGTGTTCGTGAGCGCCGAGATGGCGCAGGTTGAAGCCGCCCACAAGGCGGGCGCGGAGACAGTTGAGCTGCACACCGGCCCGTACAGCCACGCGAAAACGACCGCCGAGGCCGAGGCGGAGCTGGATCGCCTGGAAACCGCCGCGCACCGCGGCTGGGAACTGGGTCTTGAGGTGCACGCCGGCCACGGCCTGAACTACCACAACATCGAGCGCCTGGTGCGGCAGATCCCGGTCGAGAAGGTGAACATCGGCCACGCGATCATCAGCCGCGCGGTTTTCAGCGGCCTGGAAAATGCCGTGCGTGACATGAAGGCGCTGGTTGCCAGCGCCAGCTGAGCAGCGTAATCAGCGGCACTGGGCGCATAGCTCCAGCGCTTTTCTGGTCCACCAGCTGCGCGGCGCGAGTTCCGTGAAGCGGCGGAAACTCTCGATCGCCTGCTGGAACTGCCCCAGCTGCATGTGCAAAGCCGCGCATGACCACACCGCACCGCGGTGCAGGGGGTCCAGCGTCACGGCAGACAGCAGTCGCGGCAGGGCTGTTTCGGCGACGGCCTGGGCATCGCGCGGGGCCAGCAGCCACTCGATCACTCCGACGCGGTACTCGACCTCAGCGCTCTTCGCGGCCGCCTCCAGCTCGCGCCGCAGCCTGGCCAACTGGTTTTCGTTGCGGCCCCGGTACTCGGGCGGCACCCACGGATGCTCCTTGTTGGGGGCGATGTGACGCTCGAACCATTCGCGGGTTTCGCGCGGCAACACCTCTGCGCCGCATGCCTCCTGGCTCATCCAGGCGATGTAGTCCCGGATCAGACCGTTGCGCAGCTTAAGATTCGCGCGGATGCCCCGGTTGGCGGGGATACTCTCCCGGTAGCTGGCGAGCAGCGCTTTGTTCAGCTCTGTGGCGTCCACTTCGAGGCGGTACATCACGGCCGCGTGCGCCAGGCTGACGACCGCGCCCCGGCTGCAGCGCTGCGGCACCACCCAGCGGTTGCGTCCGCCGTCGAACACGCCGTCGCCGATGCCGGGCGCCAGCAGAAGTTCAGGGGGGCCGAAGCGCGCGGCCAGCGGGTTGTCGATCAGGCGTGGGTCGAACTGCAGGATGTGCGCCATGGCGTCCGCGGCGGCGCCGGCATCGATGTACTCGACGCCGTCATCCACGGGCACGGCGCACTCCGCCACGTGGGCGTAGCGCGCGGCAAGTCGCAGCAGGCCCGCCACGCTGTCCAGCTCGCGCCGCAGGGCCTTATGCACCTCGGCGGGCGTCACGCGCCGTGCCGCCGACTGCTGCTCCATCACCTGCAGCTCGAGTGCGCGGCGCTTGGCATGAAGCTCCAGCAGGTGCGCGACACTGTCTTCGGCCGCTTCCATCGCGGCAAGAACGGACGCCGCCAGGGTGCTGCGCGCGGAGTCTGCCGCGTCGGCCGGCGGCGCCAGAGCGGCGGACACCTGTTCGCGGCGCGAGTCAACGAAGTGGCGCAGCGTCGCCCATGAACGCCGATCATCCGCGCCCAGGCCGCCTTCGCGCTCCCGGGCCTGCAGGCGCTTGTAGGCCTCAAGCTTTTCGTCCATCTCCGACAACAGCCGCAGGACGTGCGCTCCATGCGGTGTTGAACCCAGCAGTTCATGCACCCGCCCGTCGCGGAAGCGCGTGTGCGCGAGGTGTGTTTCCGGCCACAACCCGATGTCACGGGATAACGCCTCCAGTTCCTGCTTGAGCTCATCGATCACATCACGCCGGCGCACGTCATCCAGCACCGCCTGCAGGGACTCGTGCAGCAGCAAGACGCCATCCACTTCCTCGCCCGTGTCGAGCCTGCGGGCCGGCTCCTCGAGCGCGGGAGCAGTAAACAGGCCGAAATCCAGCAGGGTGCGCGCCTCGTCATCCAGACGCAGGCTGCCGTCAACCCCGGCCTCATCGATGATTTCCCGCGCCGCAGCCCAGAACGCGGCGTTCAGCTGGGTGCGGCGATCTTCAAGGCCCGGGGCGTCGGGGGGAAGTTCCCGGCCATCTTCCAGCTCGCGCGTCTGCAGGAAATCGTCCAGGGCCACACGCAGGGCCTTCAGCTGCGCTTCGGGCATCTTCAGGACCTTTCCTCGAGCTGACTGCGCAGCGCGTTTGCGCGCTCAAACCATTTGTCGAGCGGCTCTTTGAAGTTCACCGCGATCTCCAGCTCGGTGAGGTACGACTGCATGCGCTGCAGCTCGCCGATCATTTCGGGGCGCAGCTCGCGAACCAGTTCATTCCACATGGCAGCGGGCGACGCTGCCAGCCGAGTCATGCCGAGCAGTGCCGGTCCGGCGACCCCCTGGTCGCGCCCGGCGGCGGCCAGCATCAGCGCGGTCGAAACCAGTTGCGGCAGGTGGCTGACCACCGCCATGGTCTGGTCGTGCTCGTCCGGGCTCAGCAGCGTGACCCGCGCGCCGAGGCTCTCGATCAGCGTGCACAGCGCCTGCAGGCGTTCGGGCGGGTCGTGCGGAGTGGGGGTCAGCACCCAGGGGCGCCCCTCAAACAGGTCGGCGCGGGCGTGCTGAAAACCGCCGAGTGCGCCGCCCGCCATCGGGTGGCCTCCCACAAACCAGGCCTCGCTGGGCCCGGCAAAGGCCTTCTCGGCGGCGGCCGTGATAACTCGCTTCACGCCGCAGAGGTCGGTGACCACGGCGGTAGTGGGGGCGTCTTCGGCGACCCGCGGCAGCAGCTCAAGGGTGCGCGAAAGCGGCGTACAGAGAAACACCACGTCTGCCTTTTCCAGTGCGGCGGCCCCCTCTTCCGGGGCGTGAAGGCTCTCGAACAGGCCGCTACGGCCGGGCTCAGGGAGGCGTTCGGCAAAGTCAACGCCCCGCAACTGGTGTGCAGGTGTGGCGCTCTTGAGCGCCCGGGCCAGCGAGCCGCCCATCAGGCCCAGGCCGATGATTGCAATGCGCAAAGGCTTCACGCCTTCGCCCGCCGCGCGACGGGCAACGCAGCGGCGACTGTGCTCAAGAACGCCGTGCAGGAACTCGGCCGCTTCGTCGGGTGCGATCTCCCCGGTGGACCGTTCCCGCGCGGTCTGCAGCATGGCGGCTTCACGCTGTTCATCGTGGGCAGGAAGCCCCTGTTCGCGCTTAAGGGCGGCGATCTGCAGTGCAAGCTTCAGGCGGCGCTCGAGCAGCAGCAACAGTTCCGCATCGACACGGTCGATGTGCTCGCGGAGCTGCGCGATATCCATGACGACTCCTTAAAGAAACAGGGCGACCCTTACGGGCCGCCCCATTCTATTGTGGTCGGGCGCGAGGGTCAGTCCTTCTTGTCCTCATCCTTCTTTTCTTCCTGCCCGCCCGATTCCTGAGAGGCATCCGCGCCGGCATCCTCTTCGTCGGCATCTCCGCTCTCCTCGGCAGGCCTGGGAGACTCTTCTTCGTCTTCGGTCATGTCCAGCAGGTCAACCGTGGCGCTGCGCTGCAGCACCAGCAACACCGGCGAAGCGATGAACACGGAGGCGAAGGTACCCATCACAACACCGATGAAGATCGTGAACGCGAACGGAGCAAGCAGCGGGCCGCCGAAGATCATCATGATGATGGTACTGGTCAGGGTGGTGCCGCCCGTCATCAGGGTACGTGGCAGCATCAGGTTTGCTGACTCGTTGATGATGGAACGCAGGGGAGTGGCGCCCCCCGCAGCGCGTTTGTCGCGCTGCAGCGTTTCGCGGATGCGGTCGAAATTGACAATCGTATCGTTGATGGCGTATCCGATAACGGTCAGGATGGCCGCAACGATTACCAGGTCGATCTTCATGTTCGCGCCCAGCGAGTCCGCCACTCCGAGCGCAGCCAGGGTTGTGGTCACCACGAACACCAGGGCCACGATTGCCGCGATGCCCCAGGCCGTGCTGGAGAATCGCAGGCGGATGTAGATCAGAATCACCACCAGCGCCGCCACGATCGCGAACAACGCGCGCCATTGCATCTCTGAAGCCACCGTGGCGCCGATCGCAGTGGACAACAGGAACCGGCGGCTGATCTCATTGCCCTCGGGCGTAGCATCTTTCAGCCACTTGGCGATGGCCGAGTTGATGTTGGCCTCGAGGTGGCCGAAGTGTGCGGGATTCTCCGGGTCGGCGCTGAAGGTCAGCGGTTGGGCGCTGGTGATCTGGAATTCCTTGGCCGTCTCGGCGTCAGGATTCACGGGCTTGACGTCCAGCAGTTCGGTGGCAAGGGGGCCTTCCTTCACGCTTCGTACAGTGTCGGTGAAGTCCTTGACCGATACCGGCTCCAGCAGCACCACGTTGATGTCCAGCCGGGCCTGGGTGGCGAAATGCTCGAATGTAGGCTCGCCGTCCGCGACCACGGTCTGGGAATCGTTCAGGAAGTTCCTGCGCACCGACTCTTCAAACTCCTTGCGTTTTCGCGCCAGGTCGGCTTCGTCAAGCACCGCGACGTTGGTGATGTTCAGGGTGTACGTTTGCCGGTCACCGGCCGCGTTGTTGGAGAAGTCGCCGACCACGTCGTTGTCGGTGGCGGCCAGGTTGGCGAACCATTTCTGGCGATTGGCGCGCGGAGCGTTGACGTTGTTGTTCCAGGCCCGATCTTTGGCCAGCCACAGCTGGTCGTAGCTATCCGGGTTTTCCTCGCGGAACTTCACGGGGTCTTTCAGCATCATGCGGATTGTGGCCCGCAGGGTGACCTGCTTGACGTCTGTGGTGCGGGCGTTCCAGCCTTCCTGCACCATGTGGTCCACGAA
Source organism: Planctomycetota bacterium (assembly GCA_022071975.1). Taxonomy (GTDB): domain Bacteria; phylum Planctomycetota; class UBA8742; order UBA2392; family UBA2392; genus JACKID01. The sequence continues at coordinate 10,771 of JAJVIO010000025.1, read as the reverse complement.
CACGGTCTCCAGTCCGCTGCGCAGCATGCGGGTGACTTCCTCCGGGTCCTGGCTTTCCCACTCGGTCTGCATGGGGAACCGGAAGTCAAAGCGATCGGCACCTGTTCCTTCGGTCTTGCCGCGGAACCGGAACACGGGCTGCACTTCGACTCCCTCGGCCCACTCGTACTTCGGATCGCCGGTGGCTTCATCGATCAGCAGCGCCGCGATCTCGTCGCGTTCATAGCCCTGGTTCATCTGGATGCGGTAGGCGTAGCCGCCGCGGAACTCCATGCCCAGAACGCTGGAGCCCAGGCCTGCAAGCAGGCCGATACCGGCGATGCTGACAACAATGGCCACAGGCACTGCGATTTTCATACCGGCGACAAAGTTGATGTTGCGGTTCTCAAGCCAGGACAGGTTGGCCATCTTGAACACCGTGTCGCGCTTGATGTTCAGGACGCCCATGATGGTGGAGCGGTAGGCAAGGATGTTCGAGTAGAGCGTCGCCACGATGCCGATCGCGACCGTCAACGCGAAGCCCTGCACGGGACCCGAACCGACCTTGAACAGAATCAACGCCGTGAGCAGCGTGGTGATGTTGCCGTCCAGGATGGCGGAGAACGCGTTCTTGAAGCCCTCCTCGGCCGCCGCTCGCGTCGGCATGCCTCGACCCAGCTCCTCACGCATTCGCTCATTGATCAGGATGTTGCCGTCGATCGCCATGCCGAACGTCAGCACGAGGCCCGCAATACCCGGCATCGTGAGCGTACCCAAGCCAACCGCCATGGCGCCCATGATCAGGATGATGATGGTCAACAGGTTGACCATCACCAGCACGCCCAAGCCACGGTAGAGCCAGAGCGCAAACAGGAAGACGAAGACCGCGGCAATCATGAAGCTCCACATGCCACGCTGGACCGACTCCGCACCTTCGCTGGGGCCGACGCTTTCTTCACCTTCAAGCTGCAGTTTCACGTTCAGCGAGCCGGACTTCAGCACGTTGATGATGTCGTTGCGTTCCTGGGTGCTGAAGTTGCCGCTCAACTGCACTGAGCCGCTGATCGTGCTCTCGATGCTGTAGGCGCTGTACACCTTTTCGTCGATGATGACCGCCAGCAGGCGCGGGTCTTCACCGCCTGAGGCCGCCTTCTTGTGCTTCTCGGTCAGCGCTTCGAAGCGCGCCACCGCGGTGCCCTTCAGGTCGAAGCTCACCGCCATGCGGCCCTGCTGGTCCGTGCTGGGCTGAATGTTGTCGAGGTTACGGCCACCGATCTCGTACTCGTCGATCATCTGCACGGGTACGAACTTTCTGCCATTCTGTTCTTTGACCAGCGAGCTGGAAACCTCATCGCGGGCGAGTTCAAGCCACTTGTACTTGTAACCTTCGTCCTTGGGGTATTCCCCGACTTCCAGCTTGGAGAATTCGCCGTCCTCGGGTGCCAGCACGCGCATTTCCAGCTTGCCTGTGGTTGACAGCAGCTGCTTGTAGCGCTCGGTTTCTGCCGGGGTGCTGAACTCGGGCAGCTTGACCTCGATGCGGTTTTCCCCCAGGGGCACGATCGCCAGCTCGGTGATGCCGGTGGTGCCGAGGCGGCGGTTCAGCGTCTCGATGGTGGGGCCCACCAGGTTTTTGTCTTCCTTGCGCTGCTTGGCCGTATTCCAGGTCTCGTAGTAGCGGCGCAGGGCGTCGGCGCGGCCTTCGTCGAACAGACCGGGCACGTTCGAGATCAGCTCGAAGTCCTCGGTGCTCCAGATGTCCACGGCCAGCGCTTCACCCTGGATCACGTTGCCGAACTTCTCGCGCGCCTCGGGCGAGAGGCGGTCGAGGTTGTCTTTCAAGGGCTCTAGCAGTTCGCGGATCTTGTTCTCGGCCTCGTCCATGTCCTGCTGGATCAGCACATAGCGCAGCGAGCTGCCGCCCTTGAGGTCCTGGCCCAGGTTCCACTTGTAGTCGTGCAAGGGCCAGCGGAACTGGGAGCCAACGGTCAGCACGTTGTCGCCGTTGCGGTCACGCAGCTTGAAGTCAACGCTGCTGCCCTCGAACTCGTCCTTATCGACGACGCCGTTGTCGTTCTTGTCGTAGAGTTTCAGGAACTCCTCGTCGATTTCGGCCGGGTTGGGCGCCGGCTTGGGAATCGCGAGGTAGATGCCAAGCACCAGAAAGACGATCGGGTGCCAACGTTTAAGGAAGTCCCACATGAGATAGCCTTCGAAGTAGTTACGTTCAGTTTCGGGTGAGAGGCACAGGCAAACAGCCGGTGCTCAGGAACTGGCTGTATCGGCCGGAAACACAGGTGGATCGACCTGTGGCGACGGCAGGTTCAGCGCGAACTAGCGGATTGGCGGGGCGCGGGCCGTGTGCGTGAGTGCAGGGGCAAACGGCAGTTGCAGCCGGGGCGGCTGCCAGAGAGATTCCATGCGTGGCGGCGGCAGATCGAGCAGCAGCAGCGCGCCGGGCAGCGCGGTCAGCGGCTGGAAGTCGCCGCTTTCACCGAAGTTGCCGAGGTCCTCACCAAACAGCGGCGCGGAAACCCGGAACGCGGCCGGAACCACCGCCTGCAGCAACGGCGTGTCGCCGATCAACTCAAGGGACTGCTGGCCGTCATCCAGGTCGCGCTGGAGCTCGCGCGCTTCGGCCAGGCCCAGCAGGCGCTGCGCCATGCGGACGTGCTGCAGCGGGTCCATCACGCGCACGGCGTTGAGCGTGTCGCCCAGACCGCCAAGCAGCTGCAGGCGCGGCAGGTTCGCGTGGCTTGCCAGCGCCGCGAGCAGCAGCGTGGTGATCACGGATTTGCGGTACCAGCCGGCCACTTGGACTTCCTTAATCTTCTTTGACGCTCGACTTCTTTTCGTCAAACACCTTGGCGATGGCGAGCAGACTGTAGATCGCGAAGACCCTCTTGTCTTCATCGATCAGCAGCTTGGCCTCGTTGGCTTCTTTGTCGATTTTCTCGATGCGCGCGATCAACCCGCTGTTGAGCATCACGCGGGTGCCCTTGTCGAGGTTTTCGACCATCTTGCGGTGTTCGGATTCCTGGCGCTTCTGGCTGCGGCGCATGAAGAACATCACCACGATCAGCACCAGGAAAACCAGGATGATCGGCGCCATGCCCTCAAGCGGGCTGGCCGCCGGGGCGCCCTCCTGGGCAAGAAATGTGAGCAGCGTCTTCATGATTCCTTTCGGTGTAGGGACGGGCCCATGTGCCCGCCCGCGGGCCGCCACATGGAGCGGCCCCTACGAGTCCAGCGACCGCTTGTGTTCTTCGATGCGATAGGCCTCGATCTGGTCGCCTTCCTTGAAGTCTTCGTAGCCCTTGATCTGGATGCCGCACTCGAAACCGTCGCGTACCTCGCTGGCGTCGTCCTTCTCGCGTTTCAGGCTGGTGATCACCGTTTCGTAAATCGGCACGCCGTCGCGCAGCAGGCGCACCTTGCTGTCGCGCTTGATCACGCCCTTGGTAACCATGCAGCCCGCGATGTTGCCCACCTTGCTTACGCGGAACACCTTGCGGATGTCGGCCGTGCCCTCGTACTGCTCGACCAGTTCCGGCGCCAGCAGGCCAGCCAGGGCGCTGCGGATCTCGTCGATCAGCTTGTAGATCACGTCGTAGGTGCGGATGTCCACGTGGTGGTTGTCCGCCAGGTCGCGCGCCTTGTGGTCAACGCCGACGTGGAAGCCGACCACGATGCCGTTTGAAGCCTCGGCCAGGTGCACGTCCGTGGTGGTGATCTGGCCCACCGATGCGTGGATCACCTTCACGCGCACTTCGGCGTGGGTCAACTTCGCCAGTTCCTGTTTCAGGGTTTCGACCGTGCCCTGCACGTCGCCCTTCAGCACGATCACCAGTTCCTTCACCATGGTGCCGGCGCGCGCCTTCGACCACTCTTCCAGGCTGAATCCGCGGCTGCGGGCCAGCTCGTTCTCCTGCTGGCGCACCATGTTGGCGATCTCGGCGGCCTTCTTCAGGTCCTTCATGCCGTGGAACAGGCTGCCGGCCTCGGGCATTTCGTCCAGGCCCGCCACTTCCACCGGGATCGAAGGCCCGGCGATCTCGATCGCGTGCAGACCGTCGCCGCGCGGCTCCTGCATCGCGCGCACGCGGCCGTAACCGTGACCGGCCACGATCACGTCGCCTTTACGCAGGCAGCCTTCCTTGACCAGCATGGTGGCGACGATGCCTCGGCCGGTGTCGCGGTGCGCTTCCAGCACAGTGCCCACGGCGGGCTTTTCGGCCACGGCCTTGAGCTCAAGCAGGTCTGAGAAGTCGGACAGAACCTGCACCAGGCGGTCAACGCCTTCGCCGGTGATGCTGGACAACTCGATGATTTCCGTATTGCCGCCCCAGTCGGGCGACATCAGGTTGCGCGATGCCAGCTGCTGGCGCACCTTGGCGAGGTTCGCTTCAGGCTTGTCGATCTTGGTGATGGCCACCACGATTTCGACCTCGGCGGCGCGGGCGTGGGCGATGGCTTCTTCGGTCTGGGGCATGACGCCGTCGTCGGCGGCGACCACGATCACGGCGATGTCCGTGACGTTAGCGCCACGGGCGCGCATGGCGGTGAAAGCCTCGTGGCCCGGGGTGTCGATGAAGGTCACGCGCAGGCGCTTGGCGTCGGGATCAACTTCCATCTCGCCGCGTACCGGGATGAACTTGCCGTCCTTCTGCAGCAGGTCGAGGCGGAAGGCGCCGATGTGCTGCGTGATGCCGCCCGATTCACCGCTGACGCGGTCAAGGCTGGCGATGGCGTCCAGCAGGCTGGTTTTGCCGTGGTCCACGTGGCCCATGATGGTGACGATGGGCGCGCGACCTTCTTCGTGGCCGGCCTCTTCCTCGAATTGTTCCAGCTGCTCGGCGATCAGGTCTTCCGCGGCCTTGGGCTCGCGCACCGTGATTTCGCGCTCGAAGATGATGCCGATCTGCTCAATCACGTCCTTGCTCAGCGAATCGTTGATGCGCAGAGGGGGCAGCCCCTCCTTGATCATGCGCACCTGGATTTCGCTGGTCTTGATGCCCATGGCCTCGGAGAGCTGCCGCAGGTTGAGCGGCTGCTCGACGGTTACCGGGCCGGTGGGCAGCTCCGGCGGCTTCTCTTCTTCGTCTTCGCGACGGCGGCGCTGGCGCCCGCCACGCGGACGGTCGTAGCTGAGCTGGCTTACCTCGAAGCGCTCGCGGCGGCCTCTGCCTTTGCCTGCCTGCTCGCGGAATCGTTCCGGGATGACCTCGCGGGTCTGTTCCTGGGTAACGCGGCCGCGACGTTCCTTGCGCTGGGTTTCGGCGGCGGGGGCGGGCTTGGGCTCAACGGCCTTGTTGCCGGTGGGGGGCGCGGGCTTGTACTCGGGCTTCTGCTCGACGCGCACCTCGGCCAGGCGTTCTTCCTGGGTGGTGTGCTTCTGCTTCACCATGGCGCGCAGCATGAATTCTTCGTTCGGCGAAAGGCCCTTGAAGCCCTTGCGACCGACCTCGAGACCCAGGCTGCGGGCGATGCGCGCGACTTCGCGCGGGATGATGTTGAACTCTGCGGACAGCTTGAAGACGACGTCCAGCTTCTGGGCGCGGGAAACGACCTGGTCGTCGACGTCGTCCGGGCCATCCAGTTCGAGGCCCAGTACCTGCGCGACGAACTCGACGTTTTCGGGCTTCACATTCAGCTTGGCGCCGATGGCTTCCAGGCGCTTGTGCTCGGCCTCTTGCTTTTTCTTGCGTTCGGCTTCTTCGCGGGCGGCCTTTTCGTCCACCTTCGGGGCTTCGATCACGGGGGCAGCGGCGGGGACCTCTACGGCAGGGGCCGCGGTATCGAGTCCCAGGTGCTTGCGCAGGCGTGCGTACTCTTCCTCGGTAAGCTTGGAAATCGCGCCTTTAATGGTGATACCGATCTCGGCACACTTGGCCTTGAAGTCTTTCAAGGGCATGCCGAGGTCTTTGTAGATCTGGTGCGCCGGTATCGACGCTTCTTCCGTTTTTGCCGAGTTCACTGCCATATGGCGTGGAATCCTTCCTTACGACTTCAATGCATTCGTTAACGCGCGGAGCGCAAGTCCCATGCCCCCGCGTCACGAGGTTTTGCCCGCACCGCCGGACTCCAGCGATTCACGTACCGGCGCTTGCGCAGCATACTCCGCCGCGCGGGAAAAGGGATCGACCGGGCCGGCCGGTTTCGCCGGCGCCTTCTGCTCACCATCGGCCGGCGCTTCCTCTTCCTCGACTTCCTGGCCGGGCTCGACGAAGGTGTTGTCGGAGCGGCGCTGGGCGCCGTCCGCGTGCACGACGTCGGTGATTTCTTCCGGCGGCTCCGGGTTCTCCGTGCAGTGCTGGATGATCTGCGCCGCGATATCGATGGTGATGCCCGGCACCTTCATCAGCGCCTCGGGGCCGGCCGCCAGGATGTCCTGGAAGCTGTCGAAGCCCGAGTTGAACAGCGACTCGGCCAGCAGGTCGTCGACCAGCGGAATGAGCTGGAACTTCTCGAGGGTGCGCTTGCGCCAGTCCTGCTCCTGCGTCACGGTCACGATGTCGAGGTCCCACTTGCACAGGCGCGCCGCGAGACGCACGTTCTGGCCGCGCTTGCCGATGCTGAGGGACAGCTGGTCGTCCGGCACCACCACGCGGGCGCGGCGGTTGTCGTAGTCCAGGGTGATCGAATCAACGCGCGCGGGTTTCAGCGCGTTGGTGATCAGGATTTCCGCCGACTCGTTCCAGCGGATGATGTCGATCTTCTCGTTGTTCAGCTCGTCGATGATGCCCTTGATGCGCGAGCCGCGCACGCCTACGCAGGCGCCCACCGCGTCCACCTTGGGGTCGTAGCTGGCCACGGCAACCTTGCTGCGGAAGCCGGGCTCGCGGACGATGGCCTTGATCTCGATGATGCGCTCGGCCACCTCGGGCACTTCGAGGTCGAACAGCTTTTTCACGAACTCGGGGTGCGTGCGGCTCAGGATGATCTTCACCTTCTGGCCCTGCTTCCGCACGTCCAGGATCAGGCCGCGCACGCGTTCACCGACCTGGTAGCTTTCCGTGGGCACCTGTTCCTTGCGGGGGAAGAAGCACTCCGCGTCGCCCAGGTTCACCAGGTAGTTGGGGCCTTCCATGCGCTGGATGGTGCCGCTGCGGATTTCGCGCTTCAGGCCGATGTACTTCTCGAAGATGTTGTCGCGCTCGGCTTCGCGGTTCTTCTGCACGAAGATCTGCTTGAAGGTCTGGGCGGCGATGCGCCCCATGTCGTCGAGCTTGACGTCAAAGGTGTTTCCGTCGAGGTCGGTTTCGCGCGCCGTGATTTTGCCGTTGTTGGGGTCAACGCTGACGACCAGTGTGTCGGGGTTCTCGACACGTTTGCGCAGGGCCACGATCATGGCCTGCTCGATCGCCGCCAGGACCTCGGACTTTTCAATCCCTTTGTCCCGGGCGATCATCTCGACGAAACGCAGCAGTTCCGCGCCGTTTACTCCGTCCATCTCAATTCACCTGCTTCATGCGAATAAAAAAGGAGCCAGCCCAACGGCCGCTCCGGGTCGATACTGCCCTGAAACGTAGCGAGAAAGTGTAAGGAGGCGGCAACCGGTGTCAAGCCGGAGAAAGCGCAATAAGGCGCGTGAAACTCAGGATTTGCGGACAGAAGCCCCGGCGCCCAGCAGGTAATTGCGGGCCGGAGGTCCGCGCCCCGGCAAGAGTCCTCCTGCGGTCTCGGTTTTCCCCGCACTTCGCAGCACTTCATGCCGTGTTATAAAGGACGCGTAAGGAGACCGATGAGCGCGCCTCGTGAAGCCTGCGGCATCTTTGCCGTTTTCAACCACCCCGACGCCGTGGAACTCACCTACTACGGCCTGTTCGCCCTGCAGCACCGCGGCCAGGAATCCGCCGGCATCGCCTGTGTGATGGACGGCCGTATCAAGAGCTACCTGGGCATGGGCCTGGTCGGCGAGGTCTTCAACGAAGACTTCTTCGACAAGTTCAAGGCGCAGCGCGCCATCGGCCACACCCGCTACTCCACAGCCGGCAGCAGCAACGTGCGCAACGCGCAGCCCATCACGGTCGATTACTCCGGCGGGCAGATCAGCGTGGCCCACAACGGCAACCTCAGCAACGGCTGGAAACTGCGCCGTGAGCTGGAAGAAGCCGGCAGCATCTTCCAGACCACCAGCGACAGCGAAGTCGTGCTGCACCTGCTGGCGCGCCCCGAAATCAAGAACAGCGAAGTGCCCATCGCCCAGGCCCTCAAGCACATGGAGGGCGCTTTCAGCTTCGTGTTCCTGACCCATGACGCCATCTACGCCACCCGCGACGCCCAAGGTTTTCGGCCGCTGGCGCTTGGCAAGCTGGGCGACGCCTGGGTGCTGGCCAGCGAAACCTGCGCCTTCGACATGCTGGGTGTCGAGTACGTGCGCGACGTCAAGCCCGGCGAGCTGCTGCGCATTGATGCCAAGGGCCTGCACAGCAGCATGTGGTGCCAGCCGCAGAACCACGCCCACTGCATCTTCGAGCACGTCTACTTCGCGCGGCCGGACAGTCGCGTGTTCGGCCTCAGCGTGCACGAGGCGCGCAAGGCCATGGGCAAGCAGCTCGCGATCGAGAGCCACGTGGACGCCGACATCGTGGTGCCCGTGCCCGACAGCGGCAACAGCGCGGCCCAGGGCTACGCCGAGCAGGCGGGCCTGCCCCTTGAGCAGGGGTTCATACGCAACCACTACATCGGCCGCACGTTCATCGCGCCGAGCCAGGGGCAGCGGGACATCGGCGTGAAGATCAAGCTGAACGCCGTGCGCGACGTGGTTGCGGGCAAACGCGTGATCGTGGTGGACGACAGCATCATCCGCGGGACTACTAGCAAAGGCCGCGTGAAACGGCTGTACGACGCGGGCGCCAAGGAAGTGCACTTGCGGATCAGTTGTCCGCCCACGCGCCACCCGTGTTTCTACGGCATCGACTTCCCCGACCCCAAGGAACTGATCGCCAACCAGTTAGAGAGCGTGGACGCGATCCGCGACTACCTGGGCATCGACAGCCTAGCCTACCTCTCAGCGGAAGGCCTGATGAAGGCCGTGAAGGCCAAAGGCAACTACTGCGCCGCCTGTTTTACAGGCGAGTACCCAGTAGCCTACGACGCCGCGTTCGAAAAGACCGCGATGGAGTCGGGCAGGTAACGTGGATTGGTGATTCGGAACGCATTTTCAGGCTTCGAATGCACGGAGACTGAATGATCGCTGAGGCAGCTTGCGGAATCGTTGCGGTGCTGCTTACGCTCAAGGTTGTTTACAACCTGGCGTTGCCGGTTCGTATGTTATTGGAGTTGAAGCGCGAGTTAGGGCGGGATCCAGCATACAAGCCGAGGAGTGACTCATGGATGCCTGGCGTTGAGATTTCGCTACTTGTCCTGCTCGTATTGTTCGCGTGGTTGTTCGGGGTCCAAGCATGGGGATTCACCTGGCCTTGGATTGCTGGGTTTGCGTCGGCTACCGTCTTGGTAAGTTGGATGATGATGCCAGTGACGGGCGCCGTGGTGGGCCGTTTGCTTTTCAGTAGTTACACCGACGGTGTGAAGGATCAACGCTGACAGCTACGGGCGTCTCTTTGAACTGCTAGTGAAAGAGGTCAGGCAAAAATCTCTGGTCGGTCAATCAGGCGCGGAGCGCCGTCACAAGGTTAGCCCCCGGCGTGAGCCGGGGGTTTTCGTTGGCTCTGAATGCGAGGCGCGGATGCGCCGGCACCAGTGGGCCGGGTTGGGTCGGGTTTGTGTCGGCGCTCCGCGCCTTTCACTTCCTTTGTCGCGCGAACCCCCACCTTACGGTGGGGGCTAACATTGTCGGCCTGCTCCCGCAGGCCTGCACAGGCGAGGCGCCCGTGCCGCAGGCGGGCGGGGCGCTTGCGCTACGGTGCGGGCGGGGCGCCCGCGACACACCGAAGGCCAGGCTTGGACAGAGGGCGTGCTGAAGGGGATATGACGCCACAGGTGACACGGCCGTCACGGCCGTGCGTTGAGCGGCCATCCCGGTCAGTCAAACGAGTATCGGACCGCTCTGAGCGAAGCAGCCGCGTTATCCATTTCGGTTCGGCCGGCGGGACGCCCGCCGGACGCAT
>JAJVIO010000025.1:0-709 GCA_022071975.1 Planctomycetota bacterium | reverse complement strand
ACCGGGTCTATCGAGCGCTTCGTGGGCGCGCATGCAATATGATATGTGTCACCTAACGACTTTGGTCGGGCGGTGCGGTGCTGGGCCTCGTTGATAGAGTTGGACCTGACACGTTCATAAGGAAAGACATGAACACCCGCCTCTGCATCGTATGTGCCGCTCTTACAGCCCTCTTCGCCCTGTTGCTGATGCTGGCCCCTTCGCCGGCCGTTGCCCAGGACCCTTCGACGGGCTCAGGGCAGGACAAGGCCACCACGCTCAAGATCGGCACGGGTGAGTCGGCAAAGGTCATCGTCGCCGGCCTGACCATGCTGGGCTCGGACAAGCCGCAGGCCGACTTCAAGCTGCTGCTGCTCTACAAAGACGCCGAGGACAAGAACCACACCCTGACTGGCTTCACCGACGATAAGGGACAGCTGCGCATCGAGATCTTCCAGATGCCCAAAGAGCTGCGCGTCTTCGCCTTTGGCGACTTCACCATCCCCGAGGCCTGGTCCAACATCCCCGTCAGCACCATGAAGTTCGAGAAGGAAGAAGCCTGGTCGCTTCAGGTTCGGCCGCTGCGCAACGTGAAGGTCAGCGGCAAGATCACCCTGGAAGGCCTGAACAAACCCGCCGATCGCGCCAACATTGCGTTCGCGCCGCTGGACGTCGCCCAAGACGGCAGCTTCCGCCTGTTCGATGAACCGCGCGGCGTGCTGGCCACCGA
>JAJVIO010000057.1:28386-34645 GCA_022071975.1 Planctomycetota bacterium | reverse complement strand
GAAGTCGAACAGCACGGGCGTGGTGTCCACGGCGCCGAGCCCGATGCGCAGGCGCTTCACCTTCTTGCCGTCCAGTTCCAGGGCGATGCCGACGCCCACCACTGAGAAATCAATACTCTGGCGCGGGGCCAGTTTCTTCCAGCCGCTGCGCACGCCCAGCGCCCACTTGGGCAGGCTCACTTTCACCAGGATTTCGCCCGGCTTGCGGTCGAAACGCTGGATGCCGTCGCCCCAGTAGAAGTCATTCAGTTTCACGGTGCGCTCGCCGGCCGGGCCCACAAATGTGGCCTCCGCGCCCAGCGCGATCAGCATGGGGGCGAGGTCTGACGAGTGCGTCGCGACGCAGACCTTGTTGTTGAGCTCGGATTTCCCGTTCACGTTGATGCGCGGCACCACGTGGCAGCGGTCGCCGTCGGCCTTCAGGCAGTAGCCCAGCGAGTTGCGCCAGAAGTAGCTCTGGTTGAAGAAGTGGCAGCGGTTGTCGAGCATCAGGTTGCCGCCCAGGGTGCCGCTTTCGCGCAGCAGGGGCGACGCGATGTGCGCCGCGGCCTCACGCACGCCGGCCGGAATTTCCGTGTTGTGCTCAAGTTCGGTCAGGGTGACGCCCGCGCCCATGGTTGTGGCGGTTATCTGTTTCAACTCCGCGATGTGCTGCAGGCTGATCACATGGCCGCGGGTGTTGAGGCCGCACTTGTAGTTGGGCAGCAGGTCGGTGCCGCCGGAGATGAAGTCGGCGTCGTCGCCCAGCTTTTTCGCCAATGCAACGGCGTCGGCCAGTGTGGTCGGTTGGTGAAGCTCAAACTTCGGCAGCAACATCGTCATGGCTTGTCTCTTTCAACTGCATTACGCGAAGAAGCGAAGGGTGCGAAAATCGCGAAGGATCATCCGCTGTTGAACACACTTCGCGTACTTCGCTTCCTTCGCCTCTTCGCGTGAGTCTTTTACTTGCCTTCCCGCTGCTTCTTTTCAATTGCCTTCAGGATGCGGTCCGGCGTCATGGGTACTTCGAACATGCGCACGCCTACGGCGTCGTAGATCGCGTTGCCTATGGCCGGGATCACCGGCGCCAGCGCACCTTCGCCGCACTCCTTGGCGCCGAAGGGGCCCTCCGGGTCGTGGCTCTCCACGATGATCACCTCGATCTCCGGCGTGTCGAAGGGCGTGGGGATCTTGTAGTCCAGGAAGTTGGCGTTCAGCAACTGGCCGTTGCGGTAGCGCAGCTGTTCCGTCAGCGCCTGGCCGAGACCCATGTGCACGCTGCCCTCGATCTGCCCTTCCACACTCAGCGGATTCAGCGCCTTGCCGCAGTCGTGGGCCGCCCACACCTTCAGCGGCTGCACGAAGCCGGTCTCCAGGTCCACCTTCAGCTCGCAGATGAACGCGCTGAAGCTGTAACTGGGGCTCAAACCCGCGTTGCTGCCCTTGAACGTGCTGCCCAGCGGCGGGCTCTGGTAGCTGCCGCTGGCGATCAGCGCGCCCACGTCAGCCTGCGCCTCGTGCAGCGCCTCCATGAAGCCCACCCGCACGTCCGGCTTGCTGCGGCACACCAGCTCTTCGTTCACGAAGTCGAAGTATTCGCCACGCTGGCCCGTCAAACGCGCGGCCGCATCGGCCAGCTTGTGCCGGATTTCCTCGGCCGCCGCGCGCGCCGCGTTGCCGGCCATGAACGTCACGCGCGAACTGTAGCTGCCCAGGTCAATCGGCGCGGTGTCGGTGGTGGTGGACTTCACGTGGATGCGGTCCATGTCCACGCCCAGCACCTCCGCCACGCATTGGGCCAGAACCGTGTCGCTGCCCTGGCCGATGTCGGCCGCCAGTGAATGCACGGCAATGCCGCCGTCCAGGTCGATCTTCAGGTGCACGGTACTCTGGGGCAGCTTGTTCCAGTGGATCGGCAGCGCCGAGCCGCTGATATACCAGGCGCAGCCGACGCCGATGCCGTGGCCGTAAGGCAGCTTGCCCCACTTGTTCTTCCAGTCGCTGCGCTTCATGGCCTCGGCGAGGCCTTCGCGGATGCCGTTGCTGGTGATGCGGAACTTGTGGAAGGGCGTGAGCGTGTTCGACTCCAGGAAGTTGCGCATGCGCAGCTCGCAGGGGTCGATGCCGAGTTCCACGGCCGCCATGTCCACCAGGGTTTCGGTGCAATAGCGCGGGTTCACGCTGCCGTGGCCGCGCATGGCGCCGCTGGGGATGCGGTTGCTGTAGATGCGCTTGCCGTGGTAGCGGAAGGCCGGGATGCGGTATGGGCCGTTGCTCAGCACACCGTTGTAGTAGGCGCTGACCACACCGAAGCTGCCGTAGGCCCCGCCATCAATGATCACGTCGGAATCCAGCGCCAGCAGCTTTCCGTCCTTGCTGAAAGCCATTGCCAGCTTGCCCTCGGTGGGGTGACGGCCTCGGCCGGTGAGGAAGGTCTCCTCGCGGTCCATGGTGACCTTGACCGGGCGGCGCGTGCGCATGCTCAGCAGCGCGGCGATCATCTCGTGCTGGAAGGGGTCGGACTTGCCGCCGAAGCCGCCGCCCACCATGGTGCGGATCACCTGGATCTGGTGCATGGGCAATTCCAGCACCTTGGCCAGCGCGCGGTGTGTGTAGTGGGGGACCTGCTGCGGCGTGTAGAGCTGCAGGCGGTCGTCGGCGTCCCAGTGGGCGATCACCGCGTGCGGCTCCGTGAAGCCGTGGCTGATGCCGTCGAACTTGAACTCGGCGCTGACGATGGCGCCGGCCTCCTTGAACGCGGCCTCGACGTCGCCGAACTCCTGGTCCACGGCCTTGTGGATGTTGGTGTTGGGGTGCTTTTTCTCGACCTTCTCGTGCAGTTGCAGCTCGGGCGCGACTTCCTTCAGGCTGTCGCGCGGCTTCAGGAATTCCTGCAGGGGCTCGTACTTCACGTCGATCAGCCAGATGGCTTCGGCCGCGATTTCCTCGGTGTCGGCGGCGACGGCGGCGACGGGCTCGCCGTTGTAGATCACCTTGTCGCGCGCCATGGCGACTTCGTCCTGGCTGACGGGCAGCACGCCGAAGCGGTTCTCGGCGTCACGGCCGGTGACGACGGCGCGCACGCCGGGCAATGCTTCTGCCCTTGACGTGTCAATGGAGATGATCTTCGCGTGGGGTGTGGTGGCGCGCAGTATGCGGCAGTGCAGCATGCCGGGGAACTTCATGTCGTCGGCATACACGCCCTCGCCAGTGACCTTGCGGTAGGCGTCCTTGAGAGGCACGCGCTTGCCGATCACGTTGAACGGAGCCTCGGCGGGCGCGCCGGACTCGGTCCATACGCCCTTGTTGAGCTGGTGATTGTTCCGGGTCTGGCCTGATCCGCTGACTATCGGCATGTCACTCTTTCAAAAAAGCTGACGCGAAGACCGCGAAGAAACGCGAAGAACTACTTCCTGTACATCGACTGGACGATCCGGTGGATTCCGCTGTCCTTCAGTAACATCACATTGAAGTTGATCAAAATGCCCAAAGGCTCCTTTAGGAACGTGATGTAGTTTGCTGCCCGGCCCCTGTGAGCATCTGTGACGGACTCAATCGCCTTGATCTCCACAGCCAAGCGGTGTCCCACGAAGAAATCCAGACGTCCTTCGCCCACGATGTTGTCTTTGTAGACAATGGAATAGTGGTACTCTCGTTCGAACGTAATCCCGCGCAGCGCGAACTCTATGGCCAGGGAATTGCAGTACACGGATTCCGGATGGCCTGGCCCCAGGCGGCGGTGGACTTCAATCGCCGCGCCGATGACCTCGTACGCGAGGCGTTCAATCTCATCGTCAAATCGCTCCATGGCTTTTCTTCGTGACCTTCGCGTACTTCGCGTCAGCAGCTAGGAGCGAACAGGAAACGGCTTGTCACTTGTCTTTTGGCGCAGCTCTGACGCCGCTTGCTCGACTGCGTCGTAGATCTTCATGAAGCCGGTGCAGCGGCAGAGGTTGCCGGCCAGTGCGGCCTTGATTTCTTCGCGCGTCGGGTCGGGGTTTTTGGCCAGCAGCTCGGCGCTCTTCATGATGAAGCCGGGGGTGCAGTAGCCGCACTGGCTGCCGCCGCACTCGGCGAATGCCTTCTGCAGCGGGTGCATCTGGTACTCGTTCAGGCTTTCGATTGTGTGCACGCTGGTGCCCTGGCACTCGAGCGCCAGGGTCAGGCAGCTGAGCTTGGCTTTGCCGTCAATGTGCACGGTGCAGCAGCCGCAGGTGCCCATGTCGCAACCGACCTTGGTGCCAGTCAGGTTCAGCTCGTTGCGCAGGACTTGGGCCAATGTGTGGTAGGGCTCAACGGCGACTTCGAAATCGCGCCCGTTGACCTTCAGTTTAAGCAGTTGCTTCGCCACGACGTCCTTCCTGTGCGCCCGGTCCTAAAGATAAACGCCTATGCGCCCGAAGTTTAGCCGCAGCAGCACGCCTCGCAAGGCGTGTGCGGCTGACGAAAATCTGTGTAAGTTTGCTGCCGGTACAACCACTCTTTGCTAGACTCACCCGCGCTTTCCGTGAACAACATGAACCGGAGGATTCACCCGATGAAAAACCTGTTGCTGATCGCCTTCGCTACTCTCGCCCTGTGCATGGGCGCCAACTTCATCGACGCCTGCCCCAACTGTGAGGGCAAGCAGGTCGTGAAGGCCGAGGAAAAGAAGGCCGAGAAGGCTGAAGTCAAGACCGAGAAGGCCACTGCCACGGCCGAAGTAAAGGCCGACTGCAACGCCAAGGGCTGCGCCACCGCCAAGCGCGCCTCGGCGGGCCAGGCCGTGAAGGCCGACCGCGACTGCGCCGGCGCTGCCAAGCGTGCAGCCAACGGCCAGGCGGTTGCGGCCGACGGCGACTGCTGCGGCGGTTGCTGCACCAAGGCGGCCGACGGCAAGGGTGACTGCTGCGGCGGTTGCTGCAACAAGAAGGAAGGGTGCGAAGGCAAGGACTGCGGCAGCGGCTGCGGCGACAAGAAGGATTGCGCCGGCGGATGCGGTGGCGAGAAGGCCGTCAAGAACTAGCAGCAGAGCGATCACCATCACAACGCCCGGGGCTTCCCCGGGCGTTGTGCTTTCGGGGCGAAAACCTTACAGAATAATCCTGCGCTGTCGCCCTGAAACCCGCCACACGAAGCGGTTTGGCGGGGTACGCTTTATCCATGCGAGCCAAAGCCCCCACTGCGAAGCAGCCCCTGGTGCAGGGTCCGATCCAGCGTCTGCGCGCCGCACTGAAACCTGACCTGAACTTCAAACGCGTCAAGCGCGACAATGGCATTCTGCTAAGGCTGCTACCGGTGATCGCGCTGCCGTTTGCCGGCGCGGCCCTGCTGGCCGTGCACCCGCCGCAGTGGCCTGCCCCGGGCGCCGAGCCGGTGGCGTGGCTTGACGTGCTGTTCTTCTGCGTTGCGGGCCTGACCATTGTGGGCGCATTCATCGTGGGCGCTAACCGCGTGCTGAAATCGTGGGCTGAAAGCGTGCCGGAATCACCGGAGGCCGCGCTGCGCGAGTTCTATCGCGAAACCCTTTCAGGCCGCCCCTCTACCCGTCGCCTGGCCACGTTGCTGGCAGGATTTGACACTCCGGGACCGCGCGTTCAGCCGGTGTACCACTGGTTGGCCGCTTCGGCCGTGCCGGAGCTGGACTCGCCGCGCACCGTGGCGAAATACTGGCGCGCCCTGGTGCGCGGGAACAAGGACGTGACACGGCGCTTCCGTATCACAGGCCTGGCGCTTGAGCAGCCGGTGGCCGACGTCGCTCTGGCCACCGTGCAGATGCACGCCACGGTGACCCGTAAGATCCCGGCCTTCATCGCGGCGGTAGTCGGCGTGGCGATTGCAGTGGCGCCGTTCTTCGCGGGCATGGAGCGCATCGCGCAACTGGGCGTCTCGTTCTGGACGGCCGTGGCGGCCGCCGGCGCGCTTGGGCTTTCCGTGGGCTGGATTCTGCGCAAGGCGCTGCACGCCGGTGCCGAAACCCGCGACGTGGCCGTGCACAAGCTGCTGGTGCGGCAGGCGCAGGACTGGCGGCTGCTGAGCGGCGAATGGGAAAGCCAGGACGAGGCGGACGTCGCCTGGCTGGATCCCAAGTTGCTGATGTAGAGGTCAGAGGCTGGAGGTCAGATGGGCTCCTTCGACTTCGAGTCTCTAACCTCTAACCCCTAACCTCTGACCTCCGGCCTCTTTCTTGCTAGCATCCTGCCCATGGCGAAACCCACCACCATCGGCGCATTGAAAGAGTCCGGCTGGAAGTCGCGCAGTGTGAAAGACGAAATGCGCGACAACCTGGTGCGGCGCATCC
>JAJVIO010000057.1:0-28376 GCA_022071975.1 Planctomycetota bacterium | reverse complement strand
GTTCGAGGGCATCGTTGGCTACGACCGCACGGTGCTGCCCCAGGTGATCAACGCCGTGCTTTCGCGCCACAACCTGATCCTGCTTGGCCTGCGCGGCCAGGCCAAGACCCGCATCCTGCGCAGCCTGATCGAATTGCTCGATGAGCACATGCCGATCGTGCGCGGCAGCGAAATCAACGACGACCCGTACAACCCCATCAGCAAGCGCGCTCGTGAACTGGTGGCGCTGCACGGCGACGACACGGAAATCGAGTGGCTGCACCGCGATGCGCGCTACGCGGAAAAGCTGGCCACGCCCGACGTCAGCATTGCGGATTTAATAGGCGACGTTGATCCCATTAAAGCTGCTACCCAGAAACTCACGTTCGCCGACGAAGATGTGATCCATTTCGGCATCATCCCGCGCACCAACCGCGGCATCTTCGCGATCAACGAGCTGCCCGACCTGCAGCCCCGCATCCAGGTGGGCCTGCTGAACATCCTCGAGGAAAAAGACATCCAGATCCGCGGCTTTCCCGTGCGCATCCCGCTTGACCTGATGCTGTGCTTTAGCGCCAACCCCGAGGACTACACCAACCGCGGCTCGATCATCACGCCCCTGAAAGACCGCATCGAGAGCCAGATCCTGACCCACTACCCGCTCACGCTGGACGACAGCAAGGCGATCACAGACCAGGAGGCCTGGACCTCGCGCCCCAAGCTGGCGGAGATTCATGTGCCCGCCTTCATTCGCGACGCCATCGAGCAGATTGCCTTCGAGGCACGCAAATCCGAGTTCGTGGACCAGGCCAGCGGCGTCAGCGCGCGCATGACCATCGCGATTCTCGAAAGCGTGCTCAGCAACGCCGAGCGGCGCTGCCTGCTTACCAAACAGAAAGAAACCTGGCTGCGCGTGATCGACCTCGCGGCCGGCATCCCCGCCATGTCCGGCAAGCTGGAGTTGGTCTACGAGGGCGAGCAGGAAGGTGCCCACAAGGTGGCGACCACCATCATCGGCGCGGCCGTGCGCACCACTTTCGAGAAGTACTTCCCGGGCGTGTACGCCACCCGCGCCAGGGCCGGACGCAACAAGCGCGAGGCCGTGCCGCAACGCGAAGAGGGGCCGTACAAGCCGGTGATCGACTACTTCGCCAAGGGCAAGCGGCTGGAGCTGACGGATGACTCAAGCGACGCCGAGTTTGCCAAGCAGGTGAAGAGCGTGCCGGAGCTCGAGAAGCTGACGCTCGAGTACCTGAAAGGCCTGAAGGGCGGCGAGCTGGCGGTGGGCATGGAGTTCGTGCTGGAGGGTCTGCACCAGAGCAGTTTGCTGGCCAAGGAAGACCTCGACCGCGGCGTGCTGTACTGCGACATGCTCGGCGCCATGTACGACGACCTCGCTTGACTGCGACAGAACGAAGCAGGGACAGGCACTGAGGTGCCTGTCCCTGCTGTTTTGTGTGCGGACGGGACGTCCGCGCCCCTTGTTAGCGGCGCTCGATGATGGCCTTGCCTTCCGTGGCTTCCTTCAGGCTGTCGCCCTTGAGCCACTTTTTGGCTTCTTCGTCGCCCTTCAGTGTGGCGTTCCAGAACATCAGGCTGCTGGTCTTCACCCATTCCGCGCTGGGGTTGGCGGGCTGCTGCTGGCCGCCGCGGCCCATGCGCGGCTGAGCGCCGCCGAAGGTCCAGTTGCTCGCACCCTCGATGTAAACGTGGTACTTGCTGCCTTCCGGCGCAAGCTCGAAGGGCTGTTTCTTCCACTTGGCATCCTGGCCTTCGCCGGTCGTGTCTTCGCTGCCGGTCATGGTCATCATCGGCAGCGCCAGCGTCTTGAAGCTCTCCTTGGTCAGGCCGCCCTGGTCCGCGCCGGCCGGGCTGAGCGCCAGGATCGATTTCACCCGCTTGTCCAGCAGGTTCTGCGTCTTGATGTCCTTGGTTTCAGTGCCGTCTTCGGCCTTTACGGTTTCCTCGACGTTCACGCTTGCGCCGCCGATCAGCTCGGCCGTGTAGGCGCCCGCGTTGTGGCCGGCGACGCCGACCTTATCGAGGTCCAGCTTGTCCTTCAGGCGCGGCTCGGCCTCGATCAGGGCCTTGGCGCTGTCGAGGATCAGCTTGAGGTCCGCCACGCGGTCGATGCCAATCTTGGCGTCCAGTGGCGCAGGCGCAAAGCCACGTCCACGGCCCTGGCCGCGACCCTGGCCTCGTCCGGGCTGGGGCGGCGCCGGCTGGGCGGGGTCTTCGATGAAGCTGTCGAGTGAATCACCCAGCATGTCGA
The DNA here is from genome assembly GCA_022071975.1 of Planctomycetota bacterium. GTDB lineage: Bacteria > Planctomycetota > UBA8742 > UBA2392 > UBA2392 > JACKID01. The sequence goes on along the minus strand of JAJVIO010000057.1, from coordinate 26,125 downwards.
AGTCGTCCTCACCGGGCTTGTTGGGCTCTTCCTTAGGCTTCTCAGGATCCTCGGGCTGCTGGCCGCGACCGCCGCGGCCCCCGCGACCACCGAAGGCCGACATTTCTTCCTTGGTCAGGAAACCGTCGCTGTCGGAATCCAGCATGTCGAAGAAAGCCTGCATCTGCTCAGGCAGTTCTTCCTTGCTGAGCTTGCCGTCTTTGTCTTTGTCGTACTGCTCGAACATCTGGTCGGCGTTAATGCGGCCGCGGCGCTGGCGCGCGTCGGGGTGGTTGGGGACCAGCACCACGAAACCGTGGGCGGCCCAGTACTGCGGCAGCGTGAGTGAGCGGTCGTTGCTGCTGCCGGCGCTGTGGCTGAACAGGATCACCGGGTACTTGCCGGCCTCTTCCGGGAAGATGGCGGCCAGGCTGAGTTCTTTGCTGCGAGCCTCGTCCTTCAGTTTGATTTCGCTGACCGTGACGATCTTGAACTTGCCCTCAGGCGCCTTGTTGGGATCAACTGAGGGCTTGGCGTCACCTTCGGTGGTCTTGTCGGGGGTGGGCTCAGGCTGGACGTCCTGCGCCAGCGACAACGAGCCGATAAACAGCGTGGCCATGGCCACCGCCGCAACACGCGTCCAGAACATTCGCGTCTCCTGTGTCAGTTAAAGGGGCGTCCGCACGGGCGTCCCGGGTTTGCACTAGTGACCCGCCGAACAGCCCCATGGTTCCACGCTTGGCGAGTTTTATTGCGCCCTGCTCGCACAACGAAAACCCCCGGCCAAGGCCGGGGGTTTTGAGTCCTACTTGCCTTCTGCGGGCTTTTCTTCCGGCTTGGATTCCGGGGGCACCAGGCCCTCGAAAATCTTGATCAGGTCGTTGGCGTTGTCGCCCGCGCCAGTGCCCTTGTACTTCTCGGCGAATGCGCGGTACTCGGCCAGGCACTTCTTGCGGAACTCGGTGACCTTTTCGGCGTCAGTGTCGTCGACGTCCTGGAAAACCACGTCAAGCGACAGCATGAGTTTCAGCAGCTCGCGCCGGGCGGCGATCTCGGCCTGGACTTCCTTGCTGTCGACCAGCTTCTTCAGGCGTTCCGGGGCTTCCTCGGCGTCGTCGAGGCCCTTGTACTTTGTGGCGAGCTCTTCCCAGCAGCGCATGGCCACGCGGTAGTTCTTCATCACCTCGGAAGTCTCGGCGCGCACGGACAGGTTGCCCAGGCGGTCGTCGATGCGCTCCATGATGTAATTGGCGTCTTCCTCGGCGGCTTCGTCTTCGGTGTTGTCGTAGACGGTTTCGGCCAGCTTGTAGGCTTCGGCGTACTTGCCCTCGCCGAACGCCTTCGCCGCGGCTTCCACTTCCTTGTGTACGGTAGCCTTGCCCAGGCCGGGGTACTTCACCTTGGCAAGCTCGGTCTCGATTGCCTTGTCATACTCGCTACGGCCTGAGAACACGATCTTGCCGTCAACGCCGACGACCCATACGTGCGGCAGCACGGGCGCCTCGTAACCGGCCTCCCAGAAGCTGTCCATGGCGAGCGGGTACTTGATGTCGTGCTTGGTTACGATTTCTTCGATTTCCTCGAGCTGGTGCACCTGCGCATAGAGCGTCACGACGTGCACGCCGGGCTTGGCGGCCAGCTCGTTCATGTGCGGCAACTGCCGCATGCAGGGACCTCAGTTTTTGCCCCAGGCCTTGATCACCACCACGTCGCCCTGCAGCTCTTTGAAGCTTTCAAAAGTGGGCGGGTTGATCCAGTTTCGCGGCGTAAAGTCACGGACCTCGTCACCGACCTTCAAACCCTGCGCGAATGCCGGCGCAACACAGGCCGCCAGCAGCGCGCCAAGCAGCATCTTCTTCAACATGCATGTTCTCCTGAACGGGGCCGCACCGGCCCTTTGGCCCAAGCCTTTTACGTTAGTTCGGGCGCGAATGGATGGGAATATTGGGGTTTGGGAGTGGTGCGGAGTACAGAGTCCAGAGTCCAAAGTACCGAGTCCTCAGCAGTCGGTCGCCGGCCGGCCTCCCCGAAGTCCCCTCTCTGTACCCTGTACTATGAACTCTGTACTTCTCCCACAGCCGCCGATTAGCTTGTGTCCATGGCCAAGGGTCGCGTTTTGCACATCCTTTCGCAGCGGCCGTTGCTGACCGGCAGCGGCGTCACGCTCGACGCCATCGTGCGCCACGCCGCCCGCGCGGGCTGGGAGCAGCGCGTGGTCGTCGGAGTGCCCCATGGCGAAAGACCGACGGTGGGGGAGCTGCCCGCTGAGCACATCCACCCGCTGCACTTCGGCGCCGACAAGCTGGATTTTCCCGTGCCGGGCATGAGCGACGTGATGCCCTACGAAAGCAGCGTGTTCAGCAAGCTGGAGCCTCGGCAGATCGAAAACTACCTGGGCGCCTGGCGCGAACACCTGGACGACGTGCTGCACGAGTTCAGGCCCGACGTGATCCACGCCCACCACGCCTGGCTGCTGGCCTCGATGCTCAAGGACCTGGCGCCCTCCGTGCCCGTGCTGGTCCACGGCCACGGCACCGACCTGCGCCAGCTTGAACTGTGCAAGCACCTGGCCGAGGAAGTGCGCCTGGGCGTGCGCCGCAACGAGCGCTTCGCCGTGCTGCACAGCGAACACGCGGAGGCCTACGGCACACGGCTCGAGCTGGAGCAGCAGCGCCTGCACGTGATCGGCGCGGGCTATCGCGAAGAGATCTTCCACAGCGGGGGACGCAACCACGAGAGCGGCCCGACCATCCTGTACGCCGGAAAATACAGCCACGCCAAGGGCCTGCCCTGGTTGCTGGATGCCGTAGAGCGCCTCAGCGTGCTATTGCCCGAAGTGACGCTGCACGTGGCCGGCACAGGTAGCGGCCAGGAGGCCGAGCTGTTGCGAGCCCGCATGCAAGGCATGAACTGTGTGAAACTGCACGGCCAGGTTGACCAGAAGCAACTGGCTGAACTGATGCGTAACACCAGCGTGTTCGTACTGCCAAGCTTCTATGAAGGCCTGCCGCTGGTGCTGGTGGAGGCCGTGGCCTGCGGCTGCCGGCTGGTGGCCACGGACACGCCGGGCGTGGTGCACGACCTTGCGCCGCAACTGGGGGAAGCGATCGAGCTGGTGAGGCTGCCCAGGCTGGAAGGCCCCGACACGCCCGTGCAGGCCGACCTGCCAGAATTCACGAACGATCTGGAAGCCGCGCTGCACCGCGCCCTGCACAAAGGCCCCCTGCCCGACGATCTGGAGCTGAAGCCGTTCACCTGGAACGCCGTGTTCCAAAGAGTGGAACACATCTGGCTGGAGCTGAAAACCCGGGCAGCACCCCTCCAACGTAGCCTTGGCGAAGTCGGAACGCCCGGGGATCAGGCGTGAATAGGGACAACCACAGGCAGTCATCCATCAAGGCGAGAGACGCGCCCGCCAAGTCCTGAACGCCGTGTACTCAGCAGAGGAACAAACCGCGAAGCACCGCAAAGGACCGCGAAGAACTGCAGGGCGTGCCGGTTCAGGCCGGAGGGATGTCTACTCTTTGTAGCTGAAGAGGTAGATCGGCTGGTCCGTCTCGTCCTTCTCGACCTCCAACTCCAAATCACCCAGTTCCGCCAGTTTGCGCAGCGCTTGGTCTGCCGTGGCGTTCTTGAGTTCAAGGGTGATCCCAACTTGTAGGGTAGGCCCTAGGCGGGCCCCGTCGGTATCGCCGGGGCGGATTGCAGGAAAAAACACCTGAACCTTGAACGCAACCGCAACTTCCATGATTGCGGCGACCAACCCGACATCTTCCATGAAGATGTTGAAGGTGCCGTCGACGTCGCCCAGCGTCCACCTTGCCAGCGGCCGCTCCACTGGGCGCTTTTTTACAATGATGACGTTGCCGTCCTCGACGTAATCGAGCTTGCACGCCTTGCAGATCGACTGGATCACTTCGATCGCCTCAGACTTGGTGGTGGGTACCTCGAATCCGACCGGTAGTTTCAAATTCCGGTCATGTTCAACGATGATCTGCAAACCGGTTCGCAGCGCAATGCAGTGCATGGCAGTGTGTAAATCATTGCCCGGAAAGAACCGCTCGCCATTAGCTGAAGGCGGATCGTCAGGGCCCACTCCGCCCACATCCCACGGACCGAACATGCTGTCGCCAAAAGGCATCCGTTCCAGGCCGGGAACCGGGTTGAATCCAAGTCGCGGGAGCTCTTTCATCACGAAGTCGATTATAATCGGCTCGTTGGGATCAGGTTCGAATTCAGCTCGGGGAAGTGGCTTACTGAACTGCTCGGCTGGCCGCTCCGGCGTGGTCTGCACAAAACGCGAGCCACTGTAGTAGCTAACCTGTTCAGGCCTGGGCTCGGGCTCACTGACACAACCGCCAAGCCCAACGATTGCCGAAAGGACTGCAAGGTATGCTCTCACCGACGCCTCCCGCTTGTACCTGCAGTTTCGCTATCGCCTGCGCGAATGCCAGCATTGCGTATCAAAAAAGTCTGGTCATCACCTGGTTCCGGCTCGCACAGGCTTTCTTCGCGGTCCTTTGCGGTTCTTCGCGGTTGCCGGTCGTGCGCGACGGAATAGATCGTGCCCGTTTCCGCGTTGCGCCATTGATTCCGCTGTTATGATCCTGCACTGACCAAGGAGATCCCGTGGCCAAGGCCAAGCTCGACGAACACCCGAAGAAAAACAAGCGCGAGAAAATCGTCGTGCGCCGCGCCACTTTCAACGACGTGGACGCCCTGGTCGCCCTCAACAAGGCTGCTTACCCGACACTGGCCGAAGACGGCGTGGTCTGGAACCGCCGCAACCTCGAATCCCACCTGCGCACCTTCCCCGAGGGCCAGGGCGTGGTCGAAATCGACGGCCGTATCGTGGCCTCCTGCAGCAGCCTGGTGGTCAGCCTCGGACGCGACCCGTACCGCGACCACACCTGGAGCGGCATCACCGACGGCGGCATGTTCTACAACCACGACCCTTACGGCGACACGCTGTACGGCGCGGACGTCAACGTGCACCCGGACTACCGCGGCCGCGGCCTGGCCCAGAAGCTGTACGACTTCCGGCGCGAGTTGTGCAGGCGGCTGAACCTCAAGCGCATCGTGCTGGGCGGGCGGCTGTTCAGCTACCACGAGTACGCCGAGCGCATGAGCGCCGACGAATACGCCCGCAAGGTCGAGGCCGGTGAGTACAAAGACCCGGTGCTCAGCTTCCAGCTGAAGCAGGGGTTCACACTGAAGAAGGTGATGCCGCAGTACCTGGCGGATCCGCTCTCGCGCAACTTCGCGACCTTTCTTGAGTGGCGCAACCCGGACTACAACGGCCGCCTGCGTAAGCCGCGTGCGATCAGGGTTTCCACGGTGCAGTATCAGATGCGCAAGGTGACCGGCTTCGACGGCTTCGCGCAGCACATCCGTTACTTCGTGGACGTGGCAAAGGAGTACGACAGCGACTTCGTGCTGTTCCCCGAGCTGCTGACCGCGCAGTTGATGAGCTACCTCAAGACCAAGACTCCGTTGGAGGCGATCCGCAAACTCACCACCCTGACGCCCAAGGTCGATGAACTGTTCGAGAAGCTGGCCCGTGAATTCCAGATCTGCATCATCGGCGGCACACACCCGATCAGGACCGGCAAGTTCATCGAGAACGTGGCCACGTTGTACCTGCCGGACGGAACCAAGCATCGCCAGCCCAAGATCCACATCACACCCAACGAGCGCCGTGCCTGGGGCATCGAGGGGGGCAGCACGCTGAAGGTGTTCGATACGCCCAAGGCGCGGGTCGGCATCCTGGTCTGTTACGACAGCGAGTTCCCCGAGGCCGCGCGCTACCTGACCGACCACGGCGCGGAGGTGATCTTCGTGCCCTTCTGCACCGACGACCGCCAGGCCTACCTGCGCGTGCGCTACTGCTGCCAGGCGCGCGCCGTCGAGAACCAGGTGTACGTGGTCATGAGCGGCACGGTGGGCAACCTGCCCGACGTCGAGAACATGGACATCCAGTACGCCCAGAGCTGCGTGCTGTCACCCAGCGACTTCGAGTTCGCGCGCGACGGCATATTGGCCGAGGCCATGCCGAACATCGAAACCGTGATCACCACGGACCTCGACTTCGAGGCGCTGCAGGAAGCGATCAACTCCGGCTCGGTCCGGCAGCGGCGCGACCGGCGGCCGGACCTGTTCCGCTTCACGGCCACGTTGCCGCAGTCGGACTCCGAATAGCCTCAGCGACACTGCCGACCGGGGGGGTATGGTCCCGGGGGCTGGCGCGCGGCGGCTCTTCCGGTGTAATGCATGACTGATGAAGAGATCGCCAAACACTTCAGACAGGCTCAGGTCCGCGGGCATGCGGCCCACGCCCGTGCGGCTGCTGATCCTGCAGGTGCTGGCCGAATCGCGTGATCATCCCAGCACCGACGAGCTGTTCTCCCATATCACGCGGCGCGGTGAATCCACCGGTCTCGCCACCGTGTACCAGAACCTCGAGAAACTGGTGCAGGCCGGCCTGGTGCGCGAGATCAGCGGCGACGACGGGCTCAAGCGCTACGACGGCAACCTCCAGGACCACCAGCACATGGTGTGCGAGGAAACCGGGCGAATCTACGACGTGCAGGTCGATCCGAAGCTGTTGAAGTCACTGCAGCCGCTGGACCCTGAGACCGGCAAGCCGCTGAAAGACTGGGAAATCAGCGAAGTCCGAGTCACCTTCCGCGTCTCCCGCAAAAACGCCAGGCGGCGCTGAACCGGTTACCGTGTGCGAGATTTGCGGAAGATGCCGGTGTGAACCGGGCGCTGGTCCGGCCGAGCCCTGCACTCAAAGCGCAGCCAGTCGTCACCGTGGTCCTCGATCGGGGGCGGGGGCGGCACGAAGCCGGGTGGTTCGGGGGCTGGGGGCGCCGTGGGTTCGGGTGGTGAGGCTTCTGGCGCGGATTTATCCATTACCCAGAAGCTGACGTCGCCGTAAACGGCCGTCATCGCGTAGCTGCGCAGGAGCTTGTCGGCCACCCGATCCAGCAGGACCGTGCCGTCGAAAATGTCAGCCGCCACAAGCTGGCCGTCTCTGAAGACGGCAAAGCCCACCGTAAACACGCTTACAATTCTGCGCGTTCGCAACAGCATCTCGTCAACCTGCCTCGCTGCCGGCGAATCGTAGGCGAAACGATAGGAGCCGCTGCCTAAGGGGTCCGGGACCTGCAGCTCATCTTTGACCTGTGTGATCGCCGACCATACGGCGTCTTGAGTCCCGACCTGCCACATGGCCGCCCGCACGTTCAAGTCCGCTTGCGGACCGCGCGTGAAGGTGCCGCGGAAATCGCCGTCCTCAGGGGTCCAGCGCGAGACCTCGGCGCAGAACACCGGCAGGATCGTGTGGCCCGGATCCAGCACGGTGCTGCGTGCCACCAGGCGATCTTGCCGACCGCCAAGCAGCAATTCGCCCGTCAACAGCAGGACGGGTTGAGTGCCCCTGATCTCGACCAGTACCGCGCCGCGCTGACCGGTCTCGCTGATGGTGCAGAGTTGTTCCGCAAGCGCTTCATCAAGCGTCAGCACGGCTGCCCCCGGACCCGCCCAGAAGCGGTTGACGGCCCGTACCCGGAAGTCGCCCAGCATCACCTCGGCGCCGAACACGTGGGCGGGCGGAAGCGTGAATGATGTCGTCTCCACAGGTGCCGAGATCGTCGGCACGTCGGGCGCCGGCGCCTGCGTGACGGCCGCTGCTGCGGGTAGCGGAGTTGCCGTCGGTGAAGCCTCAGGTTGCGCGGGACCAGTCGGGTGCACGCGGTTTCCGCGAAGCAGCGACACGCTGATCAGCGCCAGCAGCGGAGACGCCGCTGCGATCAGCGACACGGTATACAGCAATTTTCGGGTACGGGTCTGCACGGCCGGATCTCCGGCCTCGGCGCCAACCCCGGGAAGGGCAATTGCTACAAACGCGCGGATGTGTCGGGGGTTCGGCGCTATACGTCAGGAAGGCCAGTTTCCGGTTTCCGGCGGGGTTCAATCGGCGCGCGCTGATGGGGGCGGGCAACCGGCCGGCGCGGCGCCTCGAAGTCCGGGTACTCGGGCTGCGTCTGAACTGGAGCAGGTTCGGTTTCTGCTTCCTCTACCGACTGCTGAGGCGATTGTTCTGTGGGAGCCCACTCCAGAGGCGCGCCGTAGGCTGGCGGCGCGAATACTTCAACGGTCACGGGTTCGCGGTCTACCAGCAGCAGGTAAGTGGCAAACCCGACCAGCGGCGCGGGCCAGAACGACAGAAAGAAGCCGAAAACAAACTGAGAGAACGGGGTGCGCATGGCGGCTCCTGGCAGGTGTTCCCCGGGCTTCTGTTGTTAACGGGACGAGACGGCCTTGGTTCTGTGGAAACAGAAATCAGGCAGGCCAAGGGATGCAGACGGCCGGAAAATTGGTGAGATGGCACGGTTCTCTGCGTTTCATGATCATGGCGACCGGAAGCGACAATCAGGCAGGTATTGAAGCGGCGTTGCGTCGCGCGCGGTCACGCTGGCTGACTTCCGCCATGGTGAATGCGGGCGGGCGCTGGGCTGTATTGCCCGCCGGCGTGGCGGCCCTGCTTGCGATCGGGCTGGCGCTGGCCGGTGTGCATTCACTGGCATTGCTGCTGCCCCTGTGCCTGCTGAGCGCAGGCGGGGCGCTGCTGGCGCTGCTGCTGGCTCGGCGGGCTTACGCCAGGCCGGCGGCGCAGGGCGCGCCGGACTGGACCCTGCTGCTGGACCGCGCCCTGGGACTGAACGACGCGCTGCCCACGTGGCTGGAAAGCCGGGGCGAGTTCCGTGCCGTCCTTGAGCCGCGCATCGCGGCCGGTCTTGATCCGCAGCGCGAGAAGCTTGCCGCGCCCGCGAGGCACTGGGGTGCACTGGCCGTGGTGGTGCTGCTGGTACTGCTGCCGCTGGCGTTCTGGCGCCCGGAGCCGGACCCGGTCATCCCCGAAAGCGTCGCCGACATGCCGCAAGGCGCGACAGCAGACGAGCGAAATGCTGAAGCCGGCCCCGCCGCGGCCGGTGGGGGGGATGCCAGTCCTGACGAGCCCGCCCCCGGCAGCCCCGAAACAGGCGGCGGCCAGGGCGACGAGGGCGAAGTACAGCAGAAACCTGATGGCGAGAAGTCCGAGGACGGCGCGGGCGAAGCCCCCGAAGACGTGAAGCCGCAGCCGTTGCAGAACGACGCGCCGGCAAACCAGGGCGGCGCGGGTGATCAGCAGAGCCCGCCCAGCGAGCCGCCGAAACCCGAAGACCCCGAGATCGACCCGAATCTCGAACACGTCTTGCCAGATGCCGGAGAGGGCGAAACCCGCACTGAAAATCGCTCGCGCTGGGTGTACAACCCCCACGGTACAAAGCTTGACGAGTCAACACCCGCGCCGCCGGACCCGAAACAGGCCGGGGAGAAGGCCGTGCCCCGCACCAAGCTGACCACCCGGGAACGCAGGCTGCTGCAGGACCTGTACCGCAAGCTGTACGAGTAGCCCTCGCGGCGCGGCCCTTCATTTATTATCACGTAGGCGTGGAACAACGCGAGTTCATGGCTGTCATTTCCCGTGAGCGCCGAGGTGTCGGTGCCGCGCTGCTGCGCCTGCTGTTTCGCTGGGCTTCGTTATGGTTCTGGCTGGCCGTGCGCCTGCGCCTGCTGCTGTACCGTGTCGGCCTGCTGCGCAGCCTGGGCGTGAACGTGCCGGTGATCTGCGTGGGCAACCTCACCACCGGCGGCACGGGCAAGACTCCGGCCGTGGCATGGGTGGTGAAAGCCTTGCAGCAAATGGGGCAGAAGCCGTTCATCCTCAGCCGCGGCTACAAGTCAGACAGCAGCGGCAACGATGAAATGAGGGTGCTTGAAGAACTCTGCCCCGGCGTGCCGCACATCCAGAACCCGGATCGCGTGGCCGGCGCCGAGAAGGCCGTGCACGACGGCGCGCAGCTGATCGTGCTGGATGACGGCTTTTCCCATCTGCGCCTGAAGCGCGACCTCGACATCCTGCTGTTCGACGCGCTGAACCCATTCGGCTTCGGGCGCATGCTGCCGCGCGGTTTGTTGCGTGAGCCGCTCTCCAGCGTGCGGCGCGCGAAGTTCGCCATCTTCAGCCGCGCCGGCGTGGCCAGTGAAGACCGCCTGCGCGACCTTGAGGACACCATCCGCTGCAAGGGGTTTGTCGGCGGCATCGCGCATGCGGCCCATGCGCCTGTCCGGCTGGTGCGGATAAACAACGGCGAGGAAGCTCCGCTGGAGATTTTACAGGGTGCGGTGGTGGCCCCGTTTTGCGGTATCGGCAACCCGCGCGGCTTCGAGCGTACACTCGAAAAGCTTGGCGCGAAGCTGACTTCGCTGGGTGCCCTGCACCTCGACGACCACCAGGATTTCGGCGAGCGCGTGCTCAAGCGCCAGGTGATACCTTTCCTGCGCAACTCGCGCGAAGGCAATGCCACGGTCGCAGTCTGCACCCAGAAAGACGCCGTCAAGTTTCGCGGCACGGATATTGAGGCGGAAGCCGGCATGCCGATCTATGAGTTGCAGGTCGAGTTTCGCATCATCAAAAATGAAGAAGGCCTGCTGCAGGCACTGAAAGGCGCGCTCGCCAACACAGCAACCAGGAACGATGGCTAAGAAGAAAAAACGTTCCGGTCGTGTGCTGACATGGGCGCCAACGCGCGTCCCCATTGAGCTCGCGATGCGCTGGACGGCGTTCTGGCTGACGGTGTTCGGCTGGCGCTGGGCCTACTTCTGGGGGCGCTGGGCCGCACGGCTGGGCTGGCTGCTGATGGGTAAACTGCGCCGCTACGCCCTGCGCAACGTGGACCTGTGTCTTCCCGAACTGCCCGAGGCCGAGCGCACCCGCATCGCGCGCGAAAGCTTCAAGCACAACGTCTACTCGTTCATCGACTACCTGCTGGTGCCGAAGTACTTCAAGGCCGGGCAGCCCAGCCCGTATTTCACCGGCATGTCGGCCGACCACCCGTTTTTCGCCTGGTACAAGGCCGATCAGCCGGGCTTTAACATGACCGCGCACATCGGCAACTTCGACATCTGCAGCTTCAACATCGGGCAGGACCCGGACCACCAGCCGCTGATGCTGATCACCAAGGCCGCCAAGCCGCCGCTGCTGGACCATTGGCTCACGCGCGCGCGCCAGGCCATGGGCAGCGAAGTGGTGCACTCCGACGAAGGCGCGCGCGTCTACCTGCGGGCCATCAAGCAGAAGCGCAAGTGCGGCACGGTGGTGGACCAGAACGGCGGCGACTGGGCGCCGCTCGAGACTTTCTTCGGCGTGCCCTGCACCTGGCAGGCCGACTGGACGCGCCTGGTGCAGCGCGGCGGCGTGCGCCTGTGCTATCACTTCTGCGTGCGCGAAGGCGACCGCTTCCAGTTCACCTACCACGAGCCCGAGTTCCATGACTACGGCGCGGACGCCGACCCGATGCAGATCATCCGCGACTACCGCGACTGGGTGGAGCGCGTGGTGCGCCAGTACCCGGAGCAATACATGTGGGTGCATCGCCGCTTCAAGGCGCGGCAGGACGGCTGGCCCGACCGCTACAAGAATCTGGACCGGCGCTTGACCCCCGAAACCCGCGCGGAGATGCTTAACATTCCCGGATTCACTCCCCGCGAGCCGGCCTGATGGCGTTCATCCAAGACGTCTGGAACTTCCTGTACGACCTGAACTGGGTGCGGGTGATCTTCACCATCCTGTTCACGGTGCTGGCGGTTGTGCTTGGTATCTGGTTTCCCGCGCGCATGCTTGAGCAGCACACCAACCAGCCGCTGGCCAAGCCGGTGTGGTACGTGGTGGGCACGCTCGCGCTGGTGATGATCTACGTAAGCATGTTCGGCTACGGCCGCTTCTGGTCGCTGTATTCAGACAGCAAGGAAACCCAGGAAGCAGCACCCCTGAACCCGAAAGACTGAGTTTGCCCGGAATGCAACTTCGCTCACCTTCGGCCGGGTTGTAACCATCGAACCTAAAGCAGTTTACAGCGTTTTTTTAGCCTTTGACCGGCTTGGCCGCCGCTGCTATGTTCCCGGCCCCGAAGTGGGTGGACGGGTTTGCCAATGCCTGACAATCAGCCTGGCAAACAACCCGACGCGCCCTCTGAGGAAGAGTACCGAAGGCTGGCCGAAGAAGCCCGCAAGCTGCGCGAACACGACCCAAAGGCCCGTGAGAGCGAACAGCGCCGCGGCATGAACGCCGCGGCGAATGCGTGGCTGAAGTATACCTCGGTCGGCTTGCAGTTCGTGCTGGTGCTGCTGCTGCCCCTGGGGCTTGGCTACTGGGCGGACACGTACTTCGGCACGCTGCCGTGGCTGACCTTGGTAGGTTTCGCGCTGGGCGCCGCGGCTGCCATGACGAGCATCATCCGCGAAGTGCTGCGGATGGACGGGACAGAGACGAAGCAAAAAGAGAAAGATAAGAAGTCGTGAGCTTTCTGCCCTACATGGTGTTCGCGGGCCTGGTGGTGATCCTGGCCATCGGCTGCGGCGCCATCGCCCTGATGGGTGTTGACGCGTCAATGTTGCGCGGCGCGGGGGCGGGGCTGACGGCGGGCCTGTGCCTGATGGCGTTCAGCTGGTTCACCACGCTGAAGGGCATCAAGGCCGGCGAGAAGAAAAATGCCATCGGCCACGTGCTGGGCGGCTTCATGCTGCGGCTGGTGGTGCTGACGGCGGGGTTTTTCCTGCTGGCGTTTACCGGCTGGGGCAACGCGGCCGGCTTCGCGGTTGCGTTTTTGATGGCGGTAATGACTTACCTTGCGCTGCAGATTCTGGTAGCAGCAAGGCAGATGCAGAAATCCGAATTGACGGCGGCATGAGGCGGAGAGTCACGTGTTTCTAGCTGCAGGCGACAACTTCAACCCGGTTGAGCACCTTTACGACCGTGCCAGCACCTGGGTCAGTCTCTGGAACGTGCACGGCAACGAGTTCATCACGGCCTGGAACGACGCCGTTCCCGGCGTCATGCACCTCAGCCAGCACGTGATCATGATGTGGGCGGCCGCGTTTATCTGCATCGCCGCCTTCAGTTACGTCACCTACGCCCGCAACAGCCGCGTGCCGAAGGGCCTGCGCAACTTCCTTGAGCCGATCGTTACCTTCGTCCGCGATGAAGTCGTGCGTCCCAGCATCAACAACCCACACCTGAAGCAGCACGGCCACGGTGATCACGGCCACGAGCACAAGGAAGGCGAGCACCACGGCGAGCATCACGATCACCTGCCGCAATACTGGCTGGCGGACAAGTTCGTGCCCTTCCTGTGCTGCCTGTTCTTCTTCCTCGCCACTGTCAACCTGCTGGGCCTGATCCCCGGCAGCACTACCGCCAGCTCGCAGATCACCTTCACGGCCGGCATGGCCCTGCTGGTGCTGCTGACCTACCTGGTCGGCAGCGTCTTCATGAGCATCAAAGTTGAGGGCGGCGCCGGCGCGGGCCTGAAGGCATGGTTCTTCAACCTGGTGCCGGTGCACTTCAGCACCAAGCCGATGGACCTGGCTGTTTGGTGCCTGCTGCTGGTGATCGAGATCGTGGGCCTGTTCATGAAGCCGGTGGCGCTGGCCATTCGTCTGTTCGCCAACATGACGGCCGGTCACTGCCTGGTGCTGAGCCTGCTGTTCCTGAACCTGCTGATCCCGTCGGGCCATGAGGTCTGGCGTATCGGCACGGGCATCCCGACGGTGCTGATGACGGTCGCCATCTACGGTCTTGAGATCTTTGTGGCGATCCTGCAGGCGTACATTTTCACGTATCTCTCGGCGATTTTCATCGGGCAGTACCTCGTACCGGAACATTGATCTGCGTGCCCGTGCGTCGTTACGCACGGGGGGCGGCGCGCCGAGACGCGACCCACTGGCAGAGGACGAGGGAAAACCACAAGAGACACAGGGGAAAGAACATGGACATTGGTGGATTCGGTTGGGCGTTCGGTGCCGCGGGCATCGGCGCGGGCCTGGCGGCGATCGGCGCCGGCCTTGGCATTGGTCGTCTGGCCGGCCAGGCCGCGGAAGGCATTGCTCGTCAGCCTGAGGCTGCGGGTGCGATCCGCGGTATCACGATTCTGACGGCGGCCTTCATCGAAGGTGTGGCTCTGTTCGCGGTAGTGGTGTGCCTGCTGGCCATCCTGCTGGGTGGCGGCAGCCTGAACACCATCGCTGAGACCCTGGCCAAGGCAGCGAACTAGTAACCGGTGTGCGGCGGGCCCGGACACTCGGGCCCGCCGTGCCCAACACGAACAACAAGGACGCAGGCAATGAAGCTGTTTGCCCGAATCGGAAAGACTCCGCTGCTGCTCGCGCTCGCGACGGTCGCGTTGACCTTTGCACCCAATCTGATGGCGGCCGGCGGCGCGGGACCCGCGCCCGGCCAGGTGGGCGACCACCACGCTCCGACTGACCAGCATGAAATGCTGCACTTCAGCGGCTCCCTGATGTTCTGGGAGTACCTGACCTTCGGCATCGTGCTGGTGGTGCTGGGCGGCTTTGTGTTCCCGAAGCTGCTGGGCCAGCTCAAGTCGCGTCAGGAGCGCATCAAGGACGCCCTCGACAAAGCCGACCAGGTGCGCAGCGAGGCCGAGGTGCTGCTGCGCAAACACGAAGAGATGATGCGCAACGCCCACGCCGACGCCAAGAAGATCACCGACGAGGCCGTCGCCGCCGCGCGCGAAGCCGCGAGCCGCATCCAGGCTGAGGCCGACGCCGCAGCCCGCGAGACCCGCGAGCGCGCGCAGAAAGAAATCGAGCAGCTCACGCGCAAGGCCCAGGCCGAGCTGCGTGAACAGGCCGTGGAACTGGCCCTGTTGGCCAGCAGCCGCGTGCTGCAGAAGTCGCTGACAGGTGAAGACCACCGCCGCCTGGCGCAGGAAGCCATCGCGGCCTCGCGAACGATGAACAACTAGGAGAATTCAGGTTACAGGTGCCAGGTGTCAGGTTTCAGGGAAATGCAGCGCATTCGACCCTGACCTCTCAAACCTGCCCCCTGAAACCTGGGAGCGAAGCGACCTTGGCTACCAACCCGTCAGATCCCGTAGCGCGCATGTACGCCGTCGCGCTGTATGAAACCGCCCGCGGCCGTGGTGTGATCGGCGACGTGCACCAGGGCCTGCAGGCCGTGTACGCAGCCTACGCCGATAAGTCGTTCCGCGACTTCTTCACCAGTCCGCGCGTGCCGCGCCCGGTGAAGATCAAGGGCATGGACGCCGCGCTGAAAGGCCGCGTGTCCGACGAAGTGCTGAACTTCGTGAAGGTGCTGATCCTGAAGGGGCGCGAGCCGCAGTTCGACAACATCGTCGAGGCCTTCGGCATGTACCGCGACCAGGCCGAGAACCGCGTGCACGCATGGGTTGACGCAGGCAGCGAGTTCGACGCCGGCGAGCTGGAGGCGCTCAAGAAGCAGCTTTCGCAGGCCTCGGGCGGCAAGGAAGTGGTGCTGCACTACGACCACAAGCCCGAGCTGCTGGGAGGCGCGCGCGTGCGCCTGGGCGACAAGCTGATCGACAACACGTTGAGCACGCGCCTGGCCCACCTGGCCATGGCGCTGGAGAAGTAGGGCGGGCGGCAATCACCCGCGTTTGAACGGTACCGGAAGGAGGGGACATGAAGTACGCAACCGCTATTCTGCTCACGCTGGCGCTGCTGTTCGCCGGCTGCGGTGGCGGCTACCAGGCGCCTCCCAAGGGGAATGAACGGGTCGTCACAAACAGCCCGGGGCCGGCCGGCGCGCAACCCACCGGGCCCGACATGAGTGCCGAGTACGAAAAGGCGGCCAAGGCGGCATTCGCGGCCCGCGACGCCTTCAAGAATGACAAGACAGCCGAGAATTTTGCGAAGTGGGGCGCCAACATCTACGCGGCGCTGACCGCTTCGATCAAGCAGGACCGTCACGGGCGCTCCACCAGCGGGTTCTACCGCTTCAAAGAGCTGCGCGAGATGAAGACCGATTTCACCAAGACATTCGGCCCCAACGGCTGGGAAGACAACCCGGAGTACAAGGCCGCCAAGAAGGCTTACGACGAAGTTCAAGAGTAACACGGTGCCCGAAGTGGACCGCTTGAAGAACTAAGGTAGAGAAACCATGGAACTGCGCTCCGACGAAATCACATCCGTAATCCGCAAGCAGATCGAATCCTTCGGCGAAGAAATCGGCATGGAGGAAGTGGGCACCGTCCTTGAAGTCGGTGACGGCATCTGCCGCGTTTACGGCCTCGAAAACGTACAGGCCAACGAGATGGTCGAGTTCGAGAACGGCGCCTTCGGGCTCGCGTTCAACCTCGAGGAAGACTCCGTCGGCATCGTGATCATGGGTGACTTCGTCACCATCAAGGAAGGCCAGCAGGTCAAGCGCACCGGCCGAATCCTGAGCATTCCCTGCGGCGAGGGCTTCCTCGGCCGCGTAGTGAACCCGCTGGGCCAGCCCATCGACGGCAAAGGCCCGATCGAGAGCGCGACCAACCGACTGATCGAATTCAAGGCTCCCGGCATCGAGGCGCGCCAGCCCGTGAAGGTGCCCCTGCAGACCGGCATCAAGGCCATCGACGCCATGATTCCCGTCGGCCGCGGCCAGCGCGAGCTGGTCATCGGCGACCGCGAAGTGGGCAAGACGGCCGTTACCATCGACACCATCATCAACCAGAAGGGCAAGGGCGTCATCTGCGTCTACATCGCCATCGGCCAGAAGGCGTCCACCGTGCGCCAGGTGGTCGCGACGCTGGAAGAACACAAGGCGATGGATTACACCATCGTCGTCAGCGCCAACGCCCAGGACCCGGCGCCGCTGCAGTACCTGGCGCCCTACGCCGGCGCCGCGCTGGCCGAGTACTTCATGTACGCGACCGACAAGCCGCAGAAGATCCGCGACACCCTGTGCATCTATGACGACCTTTCCAAGCAGGCTGTCGCGTACCGACAGATGTCGCTGCTGCTGCGCCGCCCGCCCGGCCGTGAAGCTTTCCCCGGCGACATCTTCTACTGCCACAGCCGCCTGCTGGAGCGCGCGGCCAAGCTGAAGGAAGAGTTCATCGTGGTGAAGAAGGACGCGCCCTGGGACACCACCACGGGCGTTGACGGCAAGCGCTACGGCAACCGCACACCGCACGAGGAAAAGGAAGCCAAGAAGGCGCTTGAGGCCGCGGGCGAAGGTTTTGAGCTGCGCATGCACCCGCAGACCGGCGGCAGTATGACGGCGCTGCCGGTGATTGAGACCCAGGCCGGCGACGTGTCGGCGTACATCCCGACCAACGTGATCAGCATTACCGACGGCCAGATCTACCTGACGCCCGAATACTTCTACGCCAACGTGCGCCCGGCCATCGACGTCGGCATCTCGGTGTCGCGAGTGGGCGGCAATGCGCAGATCAAGGCGATGAAGAAGGTCGCCGGCCGCCTGCGCCTCGACCTCGCCCAGTTCCGCGAACTTGAGGCGTTCGCCCAGTTCGGTTCCGACCTGGACAAGTCCACCCAGGCGCAGCTCGCGCGCGGCCAGCGCATGGTGGAAGTGCTGAAGCAGGGCCTGTACACGCCCTACCCGGTCGAGAACCAGGTGGCGATCCTGTGGGCGGCCACCAACGGCCTGCTGGACGAAATCGAAATCGAAGACGTGCGCAAGTACGAGAAGGCCTACCTCGAGTACCTGACCACCAACAAGGCCTCCACCATGGAGGCGATCCGCACCAAGAAGGACCTGACGGATGAGGTCATCGCCGTTTTCCGCGAGGCGGGCAAGGTGGTCGCGGACCAGTTCAAGAAGGTTGGTGCTACGGCCTAGGACATGAACGAACGCGAGACCATCCGGCACTTTCTCGCGACACTGAACTACCGACTTCGAGGCGCTGTTCGCGGCGCCCCGGACTCGTTCTATACCTTCATGCCCTCCGGCGACGGGCGCGGCGCGGTGGAGATTCTGCACCATGTCAACGACCTGCTGCGTTTCGTGGTGCGGGCTTTCGACAAAGGCTCAGTGGTTCCGATTGCGCAGCGCGAACCCAAGGCCGAGCTGGCGACGTTCGCCAAGCTGCTGCGCATCGTGGACGAACACCTGCAGAAGACCGAGCTGACCGGCGACATCAAAGGCCGCAAGCTGACGCTGCAGGTGTTGCTGCAGGGCCCGCTGGCGGATGCCATGACCCACGTAGGGCAACTCGCGCAACTCAGGCGCCAAGCCGGCTCGCCGGTCGAGTACGAGAACTACATGCTCGCGGACATCCAGGCCGGCCAGTTCCCGGAGTGACCACCACCGACCGCGAGAACCAGGCAGGTGCCACGAGAGCTGCATGCCGTTCTTGTGGCATTGCCTTGTGTGTTTTCGTGCTTTCGTGGCCCAACCTGTGCGCAGAACGGCATTGGTCAGGACAGACAGGAAGTAAACGGACGCTGTCTGGTGGCGGAAAGCGTCCAGCTGACCTCGCAGCCCGGGCTAGAGCATTTTCATGGTTAGTTTGCAGGCTTCCGCTTGCGGCGAACTTCGCAGCTCTGCGTCGCGCTACCTCGGCGTGGCCTCCAGCCACGCCTGCGTCCGCGCTCCTTGATCTGCTCGCTCGGCGCTGCGCGGAATCTCTGCAAACTAACCATGAAAAAGCTCTAAGCCAAGCCATTACCAACCAGTGTCCTTTTCCTTCCTGTCCATCCTGACCAACCGCAGTTGCAGTTCTTCGCCACCTTCGCGTTCTTCGCGTCGAAATGAAGGCCGAGCCACAAGCCTTTTTTCGTAAGGCGATTCGGCTTGCTACCACCTATGGGACGGATAGCATAGGCAGATCGTGCAAGATCGAACCAACGCGACGAACTCTCTCTCCTTGCCCATCGGGCAAATGTCGCGTACTGCAGGCTTTACGTGAGTGCCTGCAATTGCTGCCGGTCGGTAGCGTTCGCGTTTAACCCCGTGCGGGTCCGCGACGCCGTCCGAGTTTCCCAGCAGATCCAATCCAGTTGAACCCCCAGGCAAGACCAGGCGGACGGGTAACCGTCCACAGTTCGATACCGGAGAGAGCAATGAAACGAGTCGGTTGGCTTATGATCGCCCTGGCGGGCATCTTCAGCTTCGCCGCATGCGGCGGCGGCAACAACACGGCCGGCGGCAACACCACCGGCAGCGGCGGCGGCAACGGCAAGGCGCCGGACAAGATCATCATCACCGCAATTCCCGACGAGAACTCAGACGCATTCAAAGACCACTTCAAGACCATCGCCAAGTACATCGAGGGCAAGGTCGGCATCCCCTGCGAATACATGCACGTAGAAAACTACGCCGCGGCCGTGACCGCGCTGGCAAACGGCCAGGCGCACATGTCGTGGATGGGCGGCGTGACCACGGTGCAGGCCGACCAGCAGACCAAGGGTGAGGCGGTGGTGGTAGCCTGCCGCGACACGGACAAGAAGTTCGTCACCTACTTCATCGCCAACAAGGACGCTGGTGTCGGTGAGGTGAAGGATCTCAAGGAGCTGGCGGGCCTAAGCTCGAACCTCTCGTTCACGTTTGGCAGCAAAGGCAGTACCAGCGGCCACTTGATGCCGCGCCACTTCTTCACCACCCAGTCGGGCAAGAAACCGGAAGAAGCGTTCAAGTCCGTGGCGTACTCCGGTAGCCACGACAAGACCATGCAGCAGGTGGCGGACGGCACGCACCAGATCGGCGCGCTCAACTACGCGGTGTACGAGCGACTGAAGAAAGAGAAGCCCGAGTTGGCCGAGAAAGCCCCGATCATCTACAAGACCCCAAGCTACGTGGACTACTGCTTCGTCGCGCGCAAAGACCTCGGCGACGAGCTGATCGGCAAGGTTCGTGCGGCCCTGCTCGAACTCGATCCCGCGACCGAAGAGGGCAAGAAGATCCTCGGTTACTGGAAGGCCGGCAAGATGGTTGAGGCCGACATGAGCGAATGGGCCGGCATCAAGGCCGTAATGGAATCCGGCGTAGACATTGGCGGCTAACAACGCTGTCCGGGGGCGGCGTCTTGCCGCCCCCGGGCGGTTCAGTCAGCATGGAAACAGTGACGGAAACAGCACCACACACTCAGGCGGCGTCGGCAGGCGTGAAGGTGTTCGAGTTGTCGGACGCGGGCATCGACTTCGGCCGCGTGGAAGCGCTGAAGCAAATCACTCTCGACGTGCATGAAGGCGAGCGCATTGCCGTGATCGGCCCCTCAGGCGCCGGCAAAACCACCTTGTTCCGCATGCTTGCCGCGGTAATCAAGCCTTCGCAGGGCAGCGTGCTTTCGCTGGGGCAGGACACCCGCAACCTGCGCGGCCGCGCGCTGCGGCGCCTGCGCAGCGAAGTCGGCATCCTGTACCAGAACGACAACCTGATCCCGCACCTGCGTGTGGTGCACAACGTGCTGATGGGGCGGCTGGGCAGCTGGCTGCTGCCGCGCGCGCTGTTGAGCCTGTTCTGGCCGCAAGACCTGGCGGCGGCAAAGGCGGCGCTGGCCGAAGTCGAGCTTGCCGACAAGCTGTGGTCCATGCCCGGCGAGCTGTCAGGCGGCCAGCAGCAGC
The DNA here is from genome assembly GCA_022071975.1 of Planctomycetota bacterium. Taxonomy (GTDB): domain Bacteria; phylum Planctomycetota; class UBA8742; order UBA2392; family UBA2392; genus JACKID01. Next base: position 5,686 of record JAJVIO010000057.1, on the reverse strand, counting down.
GCGTGGCGATCGCGCGCCTGATGGTGCAGAAGCCGCGCGTGATGCTGGCCGACGAGCCGGTCAGCCAGCTCGACATACGCCTCGGGCGCGAAATCATCGAGCTGCTCTCCGGCATAGCACAGCGCATGGGCACCACGCTGCTGGTGAACCTGCATACCCTGGAGTTGCTGCACGGCCACTTCTCGCGCGTGATCGCCCTGCGCGAGGGCCGGCTGTTCTGGCAGGGCACACCGCGCGAGATCACGCGCGAACTTCTGAAAGACCTGTACGGCGCCGAGTATCGTGCGCTGCACCTGGACGACGTGGAGTTGGATGCATGAGTCGGCGCGTGGTCACGGTCGAACGCTACGCCGCGAAGCGCCCCTGGGGCCACTTCGCGGCGTTGCTCGTGGTTGCTGTGCTGGTGATCGGCTCATTCTGGGCCGTGGAGTGGGACTTCAGCACCTTCACCGATCCGGCCAAGGCCGAGCGCGCCCTGGAGCGTGCGTCGGGCCTGGTGGAGGCGTTCAGCTCACCCGACTTCTCCGATGACTGGCTTGAGCGCTGCTGGGAACTCACCAAGGAAACGCTCAGTGCCGCTGTAATGGCCACCTTCCTGGCCGTCATCTTCGCCTACCTGCTCGCCATGGGTGCGGCTAAGTCGGTCTCGGTCGGAGTGGAGCCTGTCTCCGGCTGGCGCGGCCGTCTGCTGCGGCTGCCCCAGCACCTGTTCTGCTCCGCCTGTCGCTGGACTCTAGACGTTCTGCGCGCGGTGCCCGACTTCGCCTGGGCGGTGATCCTGGTGGCGGTGCTCGGGCTCGGGCCGGTGACGGGCGCCGTCGCGCTGGCGCTGAACATCACCGGCATCCTGGGCAAGGTCTACAGCGAGTTCTGGGACAGCGTGGACCCCAAGGGCTACGAGCAGATCCGCGCCCTGGGCGGCGGGCGGCTCAAGACCTTCCTGTACGGCATTCGACCGCTGGCTTCTCGCAGCGTGCAGTCGTTCACGCTGATGCGCGCCGAGTGCGCGATCCGTAATGCGGCCGTGATCGGCGCTGTGGGCGGCGGCGGCCTGGGCGCCGAGATCATGTACCAGATCGGCATGGGCAAATGGGGGAAAGTTACTACGCTGATGCTGTACACGCTGGGCCTGACCCTGGGTGCTGACCTGGTCAGCAACTTCATCCGCCGCCAACTGCGCAGCGACCCCAACCACCCGCGCGCCGTGAGGGCGCGCAGCACGTTCGCCAACCTGTCGCGCGCGTACATCGGCGTCGCGTTTGCAATGTGCGTGGTGCTGTGGTCGGTCTGGTTCATGGGCTGGGGCAACAGCGCGGGCCCGGACGGGAAGGCGCGCAATTACCTCGAGCCGCTCGCCAAGCTGGGCGACGCGAAGGAGCGCAAGAAGATCGCGTTCTTCGAGGACCTGTTGAAGCCGGACTTCGACCTCGAATCCATCGGCTACGGCGACCCCGCCAAGCGCAAGATTCACGAGCAGATGGGCACCACCGTGAAGTTCAGCGACGAGTACGAGTGGTGGGACTTCTGGCGGCCCTCGGCCTGGGTGTCGTGGGAGAAGTCGCTGCAGAACTGGTTCGTGTGGCGCGTGGTGAAGTCGGCCGCGGTACCGCTGGCGATGGCGATCATCGGCACGCTGCTGGGCGTGCTGGCGGCCATGGCGCTGAGCTATCCGCATTCATTGGCGTTCCAGCTCGAGAGCCAGCAGTTCACAGGCGAGTCGCCCCACCCGGCCGTTCGCGTGCTGCGCGTGATCCAGATGGCGCTGGCGCGCGGCATCGGCCTGGTTTCACGCGGCGTGCCGGAAGTAATGTGGGCGTTCCTGTTTATCGCATTCTTCGGGCCGGGGCTGCTGGCGGGCTCGATCGCGATCGCGCTGCACACATTGGGAGTGCTGGTGCGCGTTTTCAGCGAGAGCGTGGACAACATCCCGTACCGCAGGTTCGAGCAGGCCTACCGCGGCTCGCGCATGAGCTGTTTTGCCTACACGGCCGGCCCGATTTCGTGGAAAGACTGGATGACCTACAGCTTCTTCCAGTTCGAGAGCAACGTGCGCATGGGCGTCGTGCTGGGCATCGTGGGCGTCGGCGGCCTGGGCTTCTTTTTCACGTTCAACTTCGAGTGGTTCCGCTTCGAGAAGGCCGGCACACACCTGCTGGTGATCATCCTGCTGACCGTGGTGATCGACCGCATCTCGCGCGGCCTCAAGCTGTCGCGGGTTTCGTAAAAGGGGGCTGTCCCGGGATGGGGACCGTCCCCGTCTTCGAAACCTAACCCGTGTTCATCAGGCCGCGGGCGATGCCCTTCACCGTGGTGAACAGGGCGCGCTCGAGCTCTTCGTTCTCGCGCCCGCCCGCGCGCCATTCTTTCAGCATCTCGATCTGCACCAGGCTCATGGGGTCGATGTAGGGGTTGCGCAGGCGGATGGCGCGCGCCAGCCAGGGCTCGTTCTCCAGCAATTCGCTGCCGCCGCGCGCCTCGCACACCAGCTTTGCCGTCTGCTCGAAGGCCCGGCGCAACTCGGGAAACAGCGAACGGCCGGTTTCGCCCGCCAGCTCCGCGTAGCGCGCGGCGATGCCCGGGTCCGCCTTGGCCATCACCATTTCCACGTCGCTCAGCAGCACGCGCAGCACCGCCCACTCGCGCGCGGCCGCCATCAGGGCCTGGTGGCCATGCTTGTCGATCGCCGCCTGCAGCCCCTGCGCGACGCCGTACCATCCGGGCAGGATCAGGCGAGACTGCGTCCAGGCGAACACCCAGGGTATGGCGCGCAGGTCCTGGATGCCGCGCTGCTGGCGGCGCGAGGCGGGCCTTGAGCCGATGCGCATGCGGGTGATCACGTCCACCGGCGTCGCGAGCTGGAAGTACTCGAACAACCGCGGGTCATCGTGCACCAGCGTGCGATAGGCCGCGCGGCCGGCGCTTGCGATCGTCTCCATCAGTTCGCGCCACTCGGCTTTGGGCGCGGGCTGCGCGTCCTCAAGCAGGCTGTACTTCAGCACCGCGCCGCTGGTGACTTCCAGCGTGCGCTGCGCGATGCCGCGCAGGCCGTAACGCGCGTGGATGATTTCGCCCTGCTCGGTGACGCGCAGTCGGCCGCGCACGCTGCCCGGCGGCTGGGCGGGGATGGCCTCGGTCACCTTGGTGCCGCCGCGGCTGACCGTGCCGCCGCGTCCGTGAAACAGCACCAGCCGGACGCCGGCGGCATCGGCCGTCGCCACCAGTTCTTCCTGGGCGCGGTACAACGCCCAGCGCGCCGACGCGATGCCGGAGTCCTTGCCGCTGTCGGAATAGCCCAGCATCACGTGCTGCACGTCGCCCCGCGCCTTCAGATGCTCGCGATACAGCGGATCGGCCAGCATGGCCTGAAGCGTGGCCCGCGCGGCCTGCAGGTCGGCCACGGTCTCGAACAGCGGCGCCACGTCCAGCGGCACGTGGCCGCCCTCGTGCAGGCCGGCCTGCCGCGCCAGGAACAGCACGGCCAGCACGTCGTCGGGCCCCTGCGCCATGCTGATGATGTAGGGGCCGACGGCGCGCTCGCCGTACTCGCGGCGCATGTCTTTCAGTGCGGAAAAAACGGCCAGGGTTGACCGCGCTTCCTCGTCGTCCGGCCGAGCCGGGGGCAGTTTGAAGGCTTCGCGCAGGGCGTCCGCGCGGGCCGCGGCCGGCAACTCCGGGAAGGCTTCGTCGTCGAGCAGCAGGCCGCAGACGCGGCGGTGCACATCGCTGTCCTGGCGGGTGTCCAGGGTGGCAAAGTGGAAGCCGAAGCACTCGATGCGCCGGATCAGGCGCCGCACGCGGTGACGGCCGGCGTGGTCGCCGTGGTGCGCGTGCAGGCTGGCGTCCATCACGTGCAGGTCCGCCTGCAGCTCTTCCGGGCCGCGATAGCGCGCGCGGTCATTGCGAACGGTGGCCTGCAACTTTTCCGCCATGCAGGCCAGCAGCACGCGGTAGGGCATGTCGCGGTGGCGGTCGGCCATGCGCTCGACCACTTTGGGGAACTCGGCCACCCGCGTTGTCACCAGCGCGCGCAACTCGGGGCTGAAAGCGGCGCGGCTCTCGGACTGGCTGAGGCGATCCGTCATGGCCGCCAGCTCGCCGCGGTACAGCTCGAGAATCGCGTCCCGCTGGCGCTCCAGCGTGGCGCGGATGGTGCCGGCGTTGACGTTGGGATTGCCGTCCATGTCGCCGCCCACCCACGTTCCGAAGCGCACGATTGGTCCCAGGCTGACATCGCGTCCGAAAACCTTGCGGAAGGCGGTTTCCCAGGCTTCCAGCAGCGGCGGGATGATGCGGTAGATCACCATGCGCAGGTAGAACAGCACGTGTTCGACTTCATCCGCCAGCGTGGGGCGCTCGCGGAAATGCTCCTCGGTCTGCCAGGCGGCCGTGACCTCCTCGCGGATGCGCGCCCAGGCGCGGGCTTCTTCGGGCGGCGTCAGCGCCTCCGGCTGGATGCGGTCCACCAGTGCGCGCGCGATGCGCTGCTGCTTGGTCAGCAGGGTGCGGCGCACAGCCTCGGTGGGGTGGGCGGTGAAGACCGGCTCGATCACCAGCTCGGCCAGCATGGCGGCGGCTTGCTCGGCATGTACGCCGCGCTGCTTCAGCAGGCTGAGCACGGCTTCGGGGCTGTTGGGTTGTGGACCGTCGCGTTCGTAGTCGCGGCGGCGGCGCAGGCGGTGGATCTGCTCGCCCATGTTGACCGCGTCGAAGTAGGCGCTGAATGCGCGCACCAGCTTCTCGCGCTGATCGGCGGAGACGCCCGCGATGGCGGTGTCCAGCGCGCCGCCGCCCTCGCGGGCCTGGATGGCGGCCTTGCGCACGGCCTCGACCAGTTCAAAGAACGCCTCGCCCTCCTGCTCGCGCAGCATGTCGCCGACGCAGGCGCCGAGGCGGCCGACGTCGTCGCGCAGGGGCTGGTCCTTGCCGGGGAACTCAGGCCTCATGGAGGCCAGTGTACTTCCTTGAGTACAGATCGAGTGCATCGATCAGGATTTGCAGGGCGTCTTCCGGGCCGAGCGGATCGTCGATCACCACCTGCTTGCCCTCGAGCACCTTGTAATCGAGGAAGAAGCGCTTGAGCTGGCGCATCACGTGGGGCGGCAGCTGCTCGTAGTGCGTGTAGGTGTTGTAAGCCGGGTCGTTGACGCTGACGGCAATCAGCTTGTCGTCGCCGCCCTTGTCGTCGCGCATGCGCATCACGCCGATCGCGCGGGCCTGCACCATGGTGAGCGGGTAGACCGGCTCCTGCCCCAGAACCAGCACGTCCAGCGGGTCGCCGTCGTCGCAGAAGCTGCGCGGGATGAAGCCGTAGTCGGCGGGATAGTGCACGGCCGAGTAAAGCACACGGTCGAGCTTGAGCAGGCCGGTGTCCTTGTCGAGCTCGTACTTGTTCTTGCTGCCGCGCGGGACCTCGATGACGGCCGGAAAGCCTTCTTCAAGTCTTGCCACGTCAACAGGGATGTCGTGCCAGGGATGCATGGAGACAGGGACCAGAGACTAGAGGTCAGAGGTCAGGGAGCGGTCGGTTTCCCTGACCTCTGTCCTCTGACCTCTGACATCTGAAGTTTGGCGGGAGCACATGGGAATCGAACCCACCTGACCCATTCAGGTCACAACGGTTTTGAAGACCGAGAGGCCCACCAGGCGCCTATCTGCTCCCGTGCTTGTGTTTATACGATTCAAGGAA
>JAJVIO010000083.1 GCA_022071975.1 Planctomycetota bacterium | reverse complement strand
CGCATGCACGGCCCCTGGGCGATCAACTGGCCCGAGCCGGCCAAGCAGGGCCAGACCAACAAGCTCCAGTACATCTGCGAGTACCAGAACAGCAAAGCCAACGGCGAGTGCCGCTGGTTCGACCAGGACGGCTACTTCGAGCGCCGCGAGTTCTACAAAGACGGCCAGCGCGAAGGCACCCTCACACGCTGGACGGACGAGTTCGACGAACAGACCGATTACGTGGCCGGCATCGAGTACGGCCTCTTCCGCAAGTGGAACGCCGCAGGCGAGCTGATCGAGCGCGCGCAGATCTACGACAACAAGAAGTACGGACGCTCCGAGTTCTGGTATCCGGGCAGCGAGTACCCGTACATGGTGCGCTACTTCAACTTCGGCCCCAACACCGGCTGGGCGACCTTCTACGACAAAGAAGGCCGGCTGGGCTACCAGTCATGGGTTGAGGAAGGCGCGTTCACCGGCCCCTACGTCGAGTACTTCCCTTCCGGCGCCGTGCACTGGGAAGGCGCGCGCCAGAACGGCCAGAACTACGGCATGTTCAAGCAATACAACGCAGAAGGCTGGGTCGAGTTCAACATCGAGTACAAGAACAACGTGCGCGACGGCGTCTTCCGCAAGTACTACAAGAGCGGCGCGCTGGCCTGGGAAGGCCGCTACGTCAGCGGTCTGCGCGAGGGCACCTTCACCGACTACCGTGAAGACGGCAAAGTCAGCGGCATCACCAACTACCAGGCTGACAAGCTGCACGGCGAGTACATCCGCTACGACGCCGACAACAACATCATCAGCCACGACATCTACGAAAACGGCGAGTGGGTGCGCAGCGAGCTGGCGCCTGCATGGCCCGCGCCCGCCGAAGTCACGGACGAAAACGGCAAGCCCGTGAAGCGCACCTACGGCCGCTGGCGCGTCGAGACGCAGGATGAAATGCCGCCGCAGGAGTCCGGCATGGCGATGGCCTGGCACGAGAAGCTGGGCGGTTGCGTGATGTTCGGCGGTCGCGGGGAGAACGCGGGCGTCGTGAGCGAAACCTGGCTGCGCAAGGATGGCGTGTGGCAGCGCGTGTTCGCGGACGGCGCGGCGCCGCCCGCCCGCGAAGCCGCGGCCATGGCCTTCGATTCGAGGCACGGGGTGATCGTGCTGTTCGGCGGCCTCGGCAGCAGCGGGACAGCGCTGGACGACACCTGGGAGCTTAGCGCTGACGGCTGGCGGCAGGTTTCGCCCGCAACCCGGCCCGGCGCCCGCGCGGGGGCTTCGCTGGTGTTCGATACCTCTCGCGGCGTGTGCGTGCTTGTCGGCGGCCAAACGGCTGACGACTTCGGCCTCGAGGAAATCCGTTCCGACTGCTGGCAGTGGAACGGCCAGGAATGGACCAGCGCGGGAACCGGCCCGGCCGTGCACGGCGCGGCGGCGGCGCTCGACGAGCAGCGCGGCGCGATGGTGGTGCACGGCGGGATGGCGTCGGGCGGGGCCAGCTCAGGCACCTGGGTGCACGACGGCAAGCGCTGGCAGCAGCGCGCGCTATGGGGCACCGAGGCGCAATCCGGGCACGCGCTGGTGTACGATCCCGACGCGCGCGGCGTGCTGTTGCTCGGCGCCGCCGCGGGCGTTGAACCGCGTTCGTTGCGCCCGATGCTGGCGGTGTACACGGAGTGGTCGAGCTACTGGAACGCGTTGCGCACCTGCGGTGTGATCTCGCCGCGCCGGGACTTCGCGGCCGCCTACGACCGAGCACGGCGCGAAGTAGTGGTGTTCGGCGGGCGGTTCGAAACTGATGGTCAACGCGGGGTGTTCCGCGAGACGCTGACTCTGGCCGACGAAACCGCGGCAGACCGCGCCGCAAACCTCGAGGAGTACATCAGCGAGAAGTTGAGTGCTCCCGGCTGGAGCTTCATCGACAACGGCGATTTCGCCAGCAACGACCGCTCCGGCTGGGCGCTCGTCCATGACAGCAAGCGAGGCGTGACTGTGATGTTCGGCGGCTGGAACACCGCCGGGTACGTTGCCGAGACACGCGAGTTCAAGGACGGCAAGTGGAACCTGCGTACTCCGGCCGACTCGCCCGCGGCGCGCGCCTACGCGGCAAGCTGGTTCGATGAACAGCGGGGCACGGTAATGCTGTACGGCGGCAACGGGCCGGACGGCAAGCTGTTCGACGACCTGTGGGAGTGGGACGGCGAGAACTGGCGCCGTCTGCGCGAGCACGTGCCGGGCGCGCCGGCATCGTTCACAAGCTGGGCCTATGACCTCAAGCGCGGCGTGCTGGTGGTGCTGAGCGAGAAAGACGAAACCTGGGTACTGTACGAGTTCAACGGCACCAGCTGGAAAGACACCGGCGTCACCGAGCCTTCGGGCGTTGACCCGGGCATGCTTACGTACGACCCCATCAAGCAGCAGGTGCTGTGCGCCTACCCGATCGACATGGACACGTTTGAGCTGCTGCCCAAGGCCTGGCACTGGGACGGCAAGTACTGGGCCGAGTTCAAGCCGCTGACGGACGGCGGTGAGGAAGGGCTGGGCTTCGGCCTGTATGGCGAAATGGCCGGCAAGGCCCTGTGGCAGGTAACGGACAGCGCGATCCGCCGCTTTGACGGAAAGAGCTGGCAGGCATGGAAGCGCCCGGCAGGACTTGATCCGTGGGCCGGTCGCATGTGGTTCGACGCGGATGGGCAGCTCCACTTCCACGGCGCATCGAGAGGTTGGAGTCAGCTGCGCAACGACACGCTGACCTTCGACCCAGAGCAGGGTGAGCTGGTCAAGTAGCTTCCGCGTCGGCGGGTTAAACATGAAGGGCCGGCTCGGGAGGGCCGGCCCTTCTTGGTCGAGCAGCGCTGGGCACCACTGCCTGACCACTTTTTTGTGTAGGGGCGGGCCCGTGTGCCCGCCCGCTGGCCCGTGTGCCCGCCCGTGTGCCCGCCCGCGGGCCGCCACATGGGGCGTCCCCTACGGGCTATTCGCCGCCGCGGCTTACGGCGTTGCCGTCGCCTTCATCGAGCGCGCCGAAGCACTGGGTCCAGATCGTCCGCCACTTCGCCGATCCCAGCACACGCCAGCCGGGCGTCAGGATGTTGCGATGGTGGCCGGAGCTGTGGCACCAGGCGTCGTGGCTGCTCTGGGCCGTGGGGCCCATGCTGTTCATGTGGATATTCTCGCCGCCGCCGCCCGGGTAGCCCTCGTACTTCATGCGGTCGCCGGGGCCCTCGCCGCGCGGCTCGCCGGGGATCACGTGGGCGATCTGGCCGCCGTTCTGCTCGACGCAGTAGCGCGAGTGGTGGTGCGCGGCCCAGAACAGCTTGTCGTTGATCTTCAGCGCCACGCGCCCGAACATGATGCGGTACTCGTTGGTCACCTTCACCTGGGCGCGCGACTCCGCGTCGGCGTGGCCGTCACCGGTCGGGAAGTCCTCGTTGTACTGCATCACCTTCACGTTCAGGTTGTAGAGCGCCTGCTTCCTGGTGTCGTCGCCGGTGTAGTTGCGGATGCTGAGCGCCTCGTTGGCGATGTTCGAGATGTACTCGACCGTCTCCTCGGGCGTCTGCTTGAAGTAGTTCTGCTGCGGGTCGATCTGCGCCATGCGCTCGGCGATGCTGCGCACCTTGGCCATGATCGCGTCAAACTCCGGGTTGGTCTGGCCAGAGAACTTGGCCGGGTCGTTCCAGATTTCGCGCACGGCCGCCACGCGCTCGTCCACGTCGGCCTGCACCTCGGCCTGGTTGGGGCCGTAGGGGTACGGGTAGCGCTCGCTGTCCATGATCAGCTCCAGCGCGTACTCGCGCCGGCGATCGAGCTCGGCCAGCAGGCCGTCCATGCGGGCCTTGTCGGCGGCCATCAGGCCGGTGGCCTTCTTGGCGTTGCCGAGCTCTTTGTCCAGCACGCCCTGCAGGATCTCGATGGAGGGCTTCACGGCGCGCTCGCCCATTTCGAGCAGCTCGCTGAAGGCCTTCTCGGAGTCTTCGACTTTCTTCTTGTCCTTGCTGCCGATGCCCTTCTCGAAGCGTTCCAGCACGCCGCGCAGGTTGGCGTAGAAGATCGCGCTTTCCTTTTCTTCGGGCGTCACCAGGCGCTCGTCGTACTCGACGAAGCCTTCGGTCGGGATCGCAATGCGGCGCTTGCTGGCGATCAGCGTGTCGATGCCTTCCTTCCAGTCGTTGCGCTGCTTGAACAGCAGGTAGGCGCGGTGCGCGGCCTGGTCGATGAACGCGTGCTCGAAGCAGTAGATCACCACCGCCAGCTTGTCCTCATCGGTGAGGCCGGGGGTGCGGTCGTACAGCTGCAGCATGTCCTCGGGCAGCACGTCCTCCCACTTGGCGGAAGTGCGGAACACCAGCTCTTCGCCCGACTTCTTGTCGATCGAGACGACCTCGAGGGTCAGCTTCTTGTCGTCAGCGCCGCGGATCTTGGCCTTCTTGCCCTTCCACTCGAACAGCTCGCTGGTGAGTGTCTTGCCCTTGGCGGCAGCCACCAGGCGCGCCTGCAGGGCGGCCAGCAGCTTCTGCTCAGAGCGCGCGCCGTCCGGCAGCAGCGGGTTCTTGCCGGGCAGGCGGCCTTCATCCTTCTTGACCTTGTCGAGGATGCTGGGGCCCTTCTTCTCTTCCTCTACGACAGGGCCTTCGGTCTTGGGGCTGGCCTTCAGCGCCTCGATCTTGCGGCGCTCGGCCTCGTAGATGTCGCGGTTGGCGGCGTCCAGCCAGGCGCGCTGGAGCAGGTCGTCGCACACGGCCAGGGCCTCGTCGTAGCGGGCCTGGTCGGCGTACTTCCACATCTTCTGGTAGCCGGCGGCCATGAACGCGGTGTTCAGGGTTTCGACTTCTTTGTGGGCCTTGGCGATGCGGTTGCGGTGCGCGTTGGCGAAGCCGGCCAGCAGCGGATCGCTGTCGAGCCATGCGGAAAGCTGGTCAAGGGTGTTCATCGCGACGGCGAGGTTGTCTTCGGAGGCGCTCAGTTGCGCCTGCTTCAGGTCGTTGTCGATTCTGCCGCTGACCTCGGCGTCCAGGGCGCGGACCAGGTCCGACTTCATGTCGCCGATGTCGCTGAGCGCCTTGCTGCCGCGCTTGCCGTTCAGTTTGTTCTTGAGGCTTTGCTGGATGCCCTCCAGCTTCTGGATCTTCTCGAGGCTGTCGCCGCCGCCGTCCGCGACTTCACGGGCAAGCGCCAGCGCGGCTTTTTTGTCATCCGTCAGCTCGGCCTGGCGCGGCGCTTCCGGGCCCTTGTCGGCCACCTCGGTGGTCTGCGGCTTGCCGCTGCCCAGGTTCGAAACCAGCGCGTAGCCGCCGACACCCAGCACCAGCACGATCACTCCCGCCGCAACCAGCGCCGGGACCGGGCTCTTGCGCCGCGGGATCGGCGGGCCGGCCGGCACTTCCGCCCCTTCCAAGGCGGGCCTCGGCGCGTCCGCCCGTCGCACAGGACGGGCGGGCGCCGGCCTCGCCCCGGGAGTGGGGTTCAAGCCTGTAATCTGGATCTTGGTGGATCCGATCTGGATGACGTCATTGTCTTTGATGAACGTGAAGTTGACCTTTTCGCCGTTGATGGCGGTGCCGTTGGCCGACATCTGGTCAACCAGCTTCCAGCCGTCCACGGTGCGCTCCAGTGTCAGGTGCTTACGCGAAGCGCCTTTCTCACCCGCCAGGACGACATCGTTGCCGTCGCCACGGCCGATGCTGATGATTCCCAAGTTGGGGTCCGGGTTGTACTCGCGGACTTCGCCGTTGACGCTGATCAGGAGCTTCATTCAGGTAACTCCGTTGCACTGGTGTAAACAACGTTTCCTGCAAGGTTTCCAACTGCCTTGCCAGAGCGCACTTTCACCCCTTAGGTTGCATAAGCCGTGCCAAAGACTGTGTCAGTTGCCGAAGCGCGCCAATTGGCGACTTGGATCAAGTCAACCTGAGCGAACCAGTTCTGTTGCGTGTATATTGTATACGTTTTGGCAGCATATGTACCGCGGCAACCAAGCTGCCAGTTTGGCTAGTTTGCTGTAAACCTTGATTTCAAAAGGCCTCCAAACCCAGTGCCACTTTCAGTCTGCGTGTACATTTTGCACGCCTGCCCTTTGGCTCAACGGACAAAAAACAACCCCGGCCGAGGCCGGGGTTGTTTGATCATTCTGCCTGTCTAGTCGCCACTGAGGGCGCGGTCTGACTCGCGATACCAGAAGCTGCGCACCTTGCGGATCAGGTCGCGATAGTTCTCGAACTCGTCGCCCAGGCGCTCGTAGCGCACGCGGTAGACCCACTCTTCTTCCACGTAGCGCGGGTTGAAGAACGACTTGCTGACCTCGGACTGGCCGTCGGCCGGGCTGGGCATGTTCGGCACGGTGCCGTCGATTTCCAGGCCGGCGTTGCTGACCTGTCCGCGCAGGCCGCGCACGTAGACGTTGGCGTAGTCCCAGTCGCGCTTGACGCCACGGAAGATGGCCACGCCCCACATCTCGCTGACGTAACGGGTCAGGAAGCGCGGCGCGTCGGTGCCGTCCCAGCGGTTGGCCGGGCCGATCTTGTCCGCCAGGCGGGTGATCACCTGCCACTCGCCGCTGTCATCGCGGTAGACCATCGGAGGCGGCACCGTCCAGCGGCTGTAGGTCTGGAATGCCTTGGTGTCGTCCAGGCCGTTGTCCTGGCGGTCGGTCTCCTCGAACTCCGCGGCCGTGGGGCCGGTGCCCTCGAAGTCGCGGTTGTCGTCCTTGATCACCTGCTCGTTGCGGAAGCGGTTGACGTAGCGCAGCACTTCGCGGGTTTCAACCGTGGCGCCGTCGGCCTCGGCGCGCTCGCGGGCCTGGGCCCAGTCTTCGGCGCGCTCGCCTTCCTTGAGGCGCTTGCCTTCATTGAACACGCCGACCACCACTTCGCGCTCCACGGGCTGCGAGCGCACGATCTTGACCTTCACCACCTTGGCCATTTTCTCGGCGTCGGCGACGTCGGTGCCTGTTGCTTCCTTGTATTCTTCGGCGGTCAGGTAGCGCACTTCGCCGGTCTCGGCGTCCACGTGCTCGTAGCCGTCCACGATGATCGGGTCGTTGACGATTTCCTTCTTCCAGATCAGGCGCACCAGCGGCAGCACGATCTCGACTTCTTCCTCGACCATCTGGTCGCCGCGCAGGCGGCGCACCTTCTGCTTGGTGCGGGTGAAGTCGATGCTTTCCTTCACCAGCTGGAAGCGGTCGCCGCCGTACTCGCCCTTGAAGCCGTCGTCATCCTGCGGGATCACCTCGTACTCGTACATGTAGACGTACTCGTACTCGTATTCCTTCAGGTACAGGATCTGGTCCTGGTCGTCGCGCACCAGCTCGCCCTTGTCGTCGGTCAGCGGAATGCGCGAGCCAGAAAGCTCATCGAAGTAGTCGCGCCAGGCGCCGTACTGGTCGAAGGCCGGCACCGGCACCGCGCCGTCAACGGCGTTACCCAGCGGCGCGTACACGTACTCTTCGCCGGGGTTCAGGTTTGCGCCGGCGGGCACCGGGGCTTCGCGGTTGGTGCTGAACTCGCCTTCCGGGTCGCGCTGGAAGTCTTCCGGGTCCACCTTCTTCGGGCTGTAGCGGCGGCCAGTGGTGTACTCCTGCAGGTCCAGGATCACTTCACCCTGCGGGCCGCGTCGGCCCGTGTCGATGCCGCGCTGGATCACTTCAGGCTCGCCGTCTTCGGCCTCGCCGGTGAAGCTGCCCATCTTGATCTTGGGCAGGCCGATCACCGGGTCGTCCGGCGTGAGCGAGCGGGTGGTGATGCTCTCCAGGTTCTCGTAGCGCGACAGCAGGCCGGGACCCAGGCGGCGGCGCCAGATGTCCCACTCGGCCTGGCTGATGCGGTCGCCGGCCTCGTAGGTCACGATGTACTTGCGGACCGCGCGACCCCGGCTGTCGATCACCTTCACGGGCTTGCCGACGAAGTCACTGGCGTCCTGCGCGCTTCCGAAGCGCGGGTCGGCCGGGCCGACAATCTTGCCGCTGATGCGGTAGTTGGCGTTGGGGATGTCCGCGTGCGGCACGCCGGTGTCGTAGTCCATCAACACCTTGTCGCTGTCTCGGTACAGGCGGTAGTGCGGCACCAGCACCGGCTGGTTGACCGCCGGGTGATCCGGCGCCAGCACGCCGTAGCTGCCGGACATTCCGTCGCGGCTGCCGGCGATGCGGGCGTTCAGGTAGCCGGGGTCGTTGGCGCGCAGCGGACGGCCGTAGCGGTCGATGCAGTCGCCGGCCATGTAGCGGCGCTGGGTCAGCTTGCCCCACATTTCGTCGTTTTCGTTGTCCACCAGGCGGGCGCCGTCGGGCAGCGTGTCGCCCTGGCCGAACACACCGGCGAAGGTGTTGTCGCCATCGTAAACCGCCACGTAGCGCATGGCCTCGGCGCGTTCGCCGTTCTCAACGGTAACGACGCGGTAGGGCAGGCAGCGCAGGCCGCTGAGGTCCGGGGCGTCCAGGTTGTGGGCAAGCCCGATCTGGCGCTGGAAGTCGGAAAGCGGGTGCAGCAGCATCACGGCCTCGTTGATGAAGCCGTAGTTGCCCATCCACTCGTAGAGGTTTTCCGCGTCGGCAATCTTCTGCAGCACCGAGTGGTCGCTGACCGGGCGGTACACGCGCTTCATGTTCGCGCGGCGCTGGGCCAGCGCTTCTTCAGACAGCACTTCGTTGTCCGGGTCTTCGGGCCAGGCGGTGTCGTAGCGGTCTTTCTCGATGTCGCGGGTGAAGACATGGAACTCGAAGTCGAGGTGGCAGTTGACCGGCACGCCCTGCAGGTCGGTGCTGCTGCGGTCCTGCACCTCAAGCGGTGAAGGCGGATTGTCCAGGTCCACCTCTTCCGGGTTCTTGGTCGGAAGGACGGTTTCCTTGATCGTGCGGGTGTTGTCGTTGATCACGCGGAACAGCACGTACCAGTACTCGTCGGCCGTGCCGTCGGCGTGGTTGATCACGATGCGCTTGGGGTCCTGCAGGTCGATCTTGAGCTGCCACTGCGGGTCATTCAGCTGGCGCTCGGCCTTCTGCATGAACTGCTCGAAGCTCTCGGGGCCGTAGGCGTCGGGGCCGCCGAAGCGCCCGTCGCGCTCGGAGCGGTTGCCCTGCCGCGGGTTGTCGGCGCCGTCGTGGGCCTCACGGTTGCCTTCCTTCGTGAGGTCATCGCCGGAGCCTTCCGGCAGCTCCTTCAGGGCCTTCTGGGCAAGGGACAGGTTGAGGACAAACCCCAACACCGCAACGATCGCTGCTGCGCGAAAAACAAAACGCATGCGAAACTCCAGGTTTCGGCTCATGAAACTGCTTCGGGGGGAGCCCGAATGTTAGTTGAAGGGCCATGGGCGTCAAGGCTTACGCCTGTCACGGTGACGCCATGGGAAAGACAGGCTTCGCCATGAATCGAAACCGACTGGCGGTGCGTTCAGGCTGCGGTGCCATGCGACTACGATCTCAAATCCCACTCCCATGGCATTCCTGTGCACCCGAAATAAAACCGGAAACCTGCAAGGCCGCTTTCGCGTCACAGGATCCACGGACAATCGTGTTGCGTCACCCGGTTTGATTCTTTTGACGTTTCGGAGACAGACATGCTGAGCAAGCTCCCCCGCAAAATTCTGCTGGCCATAGGCACGACAACGCTGCTGGTGTTGACCTCGCTGGTGGTCAGCATTTCGCTGGCCGCTGACAAGCCTGACAACCTGGCCGAGGGCGACAAGCAGTTCGAGGAAAAGAGCTACCGCAAGGCCTACGAGGCCTACGAGCAGTACCTCAAGGACAACCCGGACAGCCCCGAGTGGTTCCGCATCAAGCTGCGCATGGGCCATTGCCAGGTGCAGCTCGAGAACCACGACAAGGCGGAAGCCGAGCTCACCAGCCTGGCCGACAACGAAAAGCTGACCGACCTGCAAAAGGGGCGCGCGAACTACCGGCTCGGGCACTACTACATGAGCCGCCCCCACTACTACTACGAGAACAGCAAGGGCGAGCGCTCCTGGGGCCGCTGGATCGCCGACTCCAGCTACCACCACACCGAGCGCGAAGACGTGGAGCGCGCCAAGGACCGCCTCGCCAAGTCTTTCACACTGCTCGAGCCCGAGGGGCGCAAGGCCATCACCCGCCTGGGCGAAGACAAAGACGCCTTCGCCATGGTGGAAGAGGCCTTCAACGCGGGCCTAGACGCCGCGGCCGCGCTGCACACCTGGCAGTACCAGGCGGGCCAGCAGCAGAAGAGCATCGACTACTTCGACGCCGACGGCCAGAAGCAGACCTACTACTATTACCAGTACGAGTTCAAGGACCGCGACGAGATCATCGCCAAGCACGAAGCGCTGGTGAAGCTGGCCACTGAGCTGAAGCAGGCCTGCAACTCGCTGCTGGTGCAGAAGCGCGAGTTCCCCAAGGACATCATGGACGTGCTCAACGCCGGCCCGGCCAAGGCCGACAACATGGGGGCGCTGGCCCTGTACCGCAAGGGCAGCTTCATGGTCGCCATGGCGCAGCTTGATGACTGGTACACCCAGAACATGCTGTACCACCCGGACCTGGAAAGCTTCGACCCGCTGGCGGGCGACTACTCACCGATCCCGGCCTTTGAGCAGGTCTACAAGGATTACCACGCCACTCCCTACGCCGACGACGCGCAGTATTTCATCGGCTACTGCTTCCAGCAGGTCGGCCGTCACCTGGATGCCGACAAGGCCTACCAGAAGCTGATCGACGACCCGGCTTTCAAGGAAAGCACCGAGACCAGCAGCGCGCGCTACAACCTGCAGCAGCTGCGGGCCGAGCGCCTGAGCGTGCAGACCGTGGCGCACGAAGGGGCGATCCAGGACGAAAAGAAAGTCCGCAAGTGGCCCAACGGCGTGAGCTGGTACTTCCGCGAGAGCCCGGGCACCAGCCGCAGCGTGTTCAAGAAAGGCGAGCAGCTGGGACTGTGGGTCGAAAGCCGCAACGTCAGCAAGTACGAGGTGCGCGCCCTGACCTTCAACCTCAACGGCATGATGAAAGACCGCGAGTTCCTGGACGCCAAGACCTCGGGCCTCAGCGGCATCGGCGACCCGGTGCTGGCGGACCTGGTCAAACGCTACAGCGGCGAGAAGGTGTTCGCCCAGAGCTACACCACCGGCGACGAGGGCCTGCACAACTACACCCGCATGACCTTCGCCCTGCCCCACACCCTGCCGCCGGGCGCTTACCTGGGCGAGGCTTGCACCGGCTCGGTGATCGACCGACGCCTCGAAGTCATCACGGACGCCCAGCTGGTGGTGCAGACCTACAACCCGGACGAAAACCTGGCGATCATGGTGGACAGCGAATCCGGCGCCCCCATGGCCGACACCAGCTTCATCTATAAGCGCTGGCGCACCTGGTGGGAAAACGACCGCATCCACTGGGTCATTGACGTCGCCCGCTACACCAGCGACGCCCAGGGCCGCGTGCGCATCCCCACCGTCGGCAATTCCGACTGGGAAGGCTACCTGCTGCTGGCCGAAAGCAACGGCCGTTACGCCTTCGTGCAGCAGGGCTTCCAGTGGTGGCAGCGCCGCGGCTGGAATGACTACAGCACCTACGACACCCGCATGTACCCCATGACCGACCGCCCGGTGTATCGCCCCGGCGACGCGGTGCACGGCAAGATCCTGCTGCGCCAGCGCGACGGCGGCGAGTGGCGCAACGTCTCCGGCGACAACTTCTGGGTGCAGCTGTACAACCCGCGCGGCGAGGAAAAGCTGAACAAGCTGATTCCCGCCACCAAATTCGGCGCCCTCGAGTACGACCTTGAGCTGGCCAAAGACGCGGCCCTTGGCGCCTGGTACTTCTATGTGCGCTCGGGCAACGGCAACTGGATCGGCTCAGGCAGCTTCCAGGTCGAGGAGTACAAGAAGCCCGAGTTTGAAGTCAGCGTCACCGCGCCCGACAAGCCCATCAAGCTGGGCCAGGCCGTCAGCGCCACCATCAAGGGCGAGTACTACTTCGGCGGCCCGGCCGCGGGCGCCGACGTGAAGTACAAGGTGTACCGCGACTTCTACTTCCACAGCGTGTATTTCCCGCGTGCCTACGACTGGCTGTATAACTGGCAGACGCCGATGTACTACGGCACGCCGGACCAGCAGTTCTACCGCAACGCGGGCTCTGAGCTGATCCTCGACAACACCGGCAAGCTGAATGAACAGGGCGAGCTGGTGATCGAGTGGTCCACCAGCAAAGCTCTCGAAGAATGGGGCGACTACGACCACCGCTTCCGCGTGGAGGCCGAGGTCACCGACAGTTCGCGCCGCACCATCACCGGCTCGGGCGCCGTCAAGGCCCTGCGCCGCGCGTTCTTCGCCTTCGTGGACAACAAGCTGGGTTTCTATCGGCCGGGCGACAAGCTCGATGTTGAAGTGCGCACCGTGACCGCAGACGACAAGCCGGTGCAGGCCAAGGGCAAGCTGGAGATCTACCAGGTCACGTTCGTGAAGGGCGTTGACGAAAAAGGCATGACCAAGATTGATGAGCTTAAAACCCTGCTCGGCAGCCACGAGTTGAACACCGACGAGCGCGGCCTGGCCTGGTGGAACGAGCCCTTCGACAAGGCCGGCACCTACGAGCTGGTCTATCGCACCACGGACGAATGGGGCAGCGAGATCACCGGCACCACCCGCGTGATCGTGAAGGCCGAAGAGTGGATCCCCGGCAGCTTCCGCTTCGGCACCATCAGCCTGATCCCGCAGACCAAGGTGTACAAGGAAGGCGAGACGGCCCACGTGCTGCTTGCCAGCGACTTCCAGGACGCCTGGATGCTGATCAGCGTGATGGGCGGCAACGAGGTGATTACCCAGAGCTTCGTTGACCTGAAGAAGACCGGCGGCCAGCTCGAGCTCGAGCTGACCATGGGCCGCGAGCACATCCCCAACTTCCACATCAACGTGCTGACCGTCCAGCGCGGCGAGCTGCACACCCAGACCGTGGAGCTGTTCGTGCCGCCCGTGGACCAGTTCCTGGACGTCAAGGTCAGCAGCGACAAGGAATGGTACCTGCCCGGTGAAAAGGGCACCATCAGCGTCACCGCCACCGACAACCAGGGCAATCCTGTACAGGCCGAGTTCGCGCTCAGCATCTATGACCGCGCGGTTGAGTACATCATGCCCGACCGCATCCCCAACATCATCAAGCACTTCTACGGCGACCGCCGCGGCTACACGCTCAACTTCGTGAACAGCTACAACACGGCCGTTGCGCCCATGCAGTGGGATAACCAGAAGTACGAGAAGCACCGCTGGTTCGGCGCGCCGCTAGGCTTCGGCGTGCACGACTGGATCAACTGGGAGCGCTATTCGTTCGACTTCAACTCCGAGAAGGAGAAAGCCAACGACAGCAAGTCGGACAAGTTCGCCCGCGGCTTCGGCAGCGACCGCCGCGAAGTCGAAGAGTCCGAGCGTGATCAGGAAGCCCAGGGCGAAGGCCTCGGCGGCGGTGGCAGTTTCCGTCGCGCACGCGGCGGCAGCAGCGGCCGCATGAAGGACGACGGAGGCGGTGAAACCTGGGACGGCGCGCCCGCCGAAGACGCCGGCGCACCGGCGCCAAGCGCGGAGATGGGCAAGAAGGGCGAGGCCAAGAGCCTGGAAGAACGCCTGGACGAGTCACTGAAGCAGGTCGCCGATGACTCCGGCGCCCAGGCGCCCCGCGTGCGCAGCAACTTCAAGGACAGCGTGTTCTACAGCCACCGCGTGGTGACCGGCAAAGACGGCAAGGCCACCATCACCGTGGACTTCCCGGACAACCTGACCGACTGGAAGATCGCGGCCCGCGGCATCACGGAAGTGGCCAAGGTCGGTGAGGGTTTCCACAACGTCAAAACGAAAAAGCAGCTGATCCTGCGTGACCAGGCGCCGCGCTTCTTCGTGGAGGGCGACGTGGTGACCCTCAGCGGCATCATCATGAACCGCTACGACACCGATTTGGCCGTGCGCGCCATGCTGATGCTCAATCCGCTGGACTCGGCCACCGAGGCCGAAAAGGCGGGGTTCTGCAGCTACCAGCTGTTCCCCGAAACGCCGGATGTACAGGAGTTCACGGTCAAGGCCGGGGGCGAAATCCGCGTCGACTGGCGCGTCCGCATGACCGGCGCGGGCACCTTCAAGGTGCGTATGCTGGCCCTGAGTGCGATTGAATCCGACGCCACCGAGAAGACCTACCCCTGCAAGGTGCGCGGCGCGGAGATGTACCAGGCCGTGACCTCGGTGATCAAGGACGGCGAAACCAGCCAGCAGTTCACGGTTGAGCTGCCGGAAAAGCTGGACCCGGAACAGACCAACCTGGACCTGCAGCTTTCGCCCAGCGTGGCGGCGCTGGCCATGGACGCCCTTCCCTACCTGCTTGAGTACCCCTACGGCTGCGTGGAACAGACCATGAGCCGCTTCCTCCCGGCCGTGATCGTGCGCAAGACCCTGCAGGACGCGGGCATCAGCCTTGAGGATGTGGGCCGGCGCAGGGCCGCGCTTGACTACCAGGGCGTGAACCCGCAGGCCGCCTACTGGTACAAACACAACCCGGTGTTCGACACCCGCACCATGGACGGCATCATCAGCTACGGCCTGCAGCGCCTGGCCATCATGCAGCACGGCGATGGCGGCTGGGGCTGGTGGCAGTCCGGCGACAGCGACACCTACATGACCGCCTACGTGTGCTACGGCCTGCAGACCGCGAAGTCGGCCGGCGTGCAGTTCGACTTCAGCATGCTGGAGCGCGGTGTGAAGTTCCTGGCGGGCCTGGCGCGCAGCGAAAAGAACCTGCACCGCGTGGCCTACATCGCCTACGTGCAGGCTTTCTGCGGCGCGGCCGACAAGGAACTGCTGGACCTGATTTACAACCGCCGCGACGACCTGACCCACCAGTCGCGCGCCATGCTGTGCATGGCCGAGCATCTTGCGGGCGACAAGGAACGCGCGAGGATCCTGCTCAGCAACATCGAGGACTATCGCAAGGAAGACCTGGCCGTCGGCACCTGCTGGTGGGAGGGCGGCAAGGATTACTGGTGGTGGTGGAACGACAAGATCGAGACCAACGCGTTTGTGATGCAGGCCTTCGTGATGGTTGACCCGGCCAACAAGTTCCTGGAACAGCACGTGCGCTGGCTGGCCCAGAACCGCAAGGGCTCGCGCTGGAACAGCACCAAGGACACCAGCCACGCGGTTTCGGCGCTGATGGCCTACGCCCGCGCGACCGGCGAGCTGAGCCGCAGCTACACCGTCAGCGTGAAGATGGACGGCAAGGAAATCCACAAGTGGGAGGTGACGCCGGAGAACGTCTTCGCCCTGCAGACCAACCTGCGCCTGACCGGCCAGAGCCTGACGCCCGGCAAGCACACCTTCGAGATCTCACGCGTGGGTGAGGGCAAGGTGTACTTCAGCAGCTTCCTCAGCTACTTCAGCAAGGAAGACCAGCTCAAGGCCAGCGGCAACGAGCTGCACATCGACCGCAAGTACTACAAGCTGGTCGAGAAGGTGGTCGAGGTGGACGTGCCCAACGCGAGCGGCGAAGGCACTCACAAGGAGAAGCGCCTCGAGTACGAGCGCGTGCCGCTTGAGAACGGCGCCAAGCTGCTCAGCGGCGACAAGATCGAAGTGGAGCTGAACCTCAAGGCCGACAACGACTACGAGTACCTGGCGTTTGAGGACTTCAAGCCGGCCGGCTGCGAGCCTGTGGCGCTGCGCTCCGGCCAGGGCTACGCCGGCGGCCTGTGCCAGAACGTGGAGCTGCGAGACGACCGCGTGGCCTTCTTCGTAAGCTACATGCCGCAGGGCACGGCCAGGCTGAAGTACCAGCTCAGGTGCGAAATCCCGGGCACGTTCAGCGCCCTGCCCACGCAGGGCGGCAGCATGTACGTCAAGGAAGTAAGGGCCAACAGCGAAGAGTGGAAAGTAACCATCTCCGACAAGTAGCCCGAAACAAAGCCACCAAACCAAAGCCCCCCGAGCAATCGGGGGGCTTTGCATTCATGCCGGCAGCCGGCCCCTCCCCCTTACTTCCCGCGCGCGCGACCAACCAACAGCAACGACTCAACGCCAAGGAACGCCACGGCCCCATCGATGATCGCACGCCACAGGATCGGCCGAAGGATTGATCACCCCGTCAGGAGTGATTCGTGGCGTTCTTGGCGCCCTGGCGTTGACTGCCGTGCGCCACTGGTGAGGCCAATCGAATACGGATTCCGCATCCGGTGCCGTGAAGAGACGTTCCGCCAGAGCCGCCGCTTCGCGGCTCATGCTTCGCGCCTGCCCGAAACCCCCGGCTCCGCTCACGCCTTCGCCAAGGCTTCGGCGTGCAAGTCGCTGCGCCGGGGGCTTACCGTGAGAGACGCCGGCAGAGCCGGCTGAAATGCCCGTCTTGTGCAGGATCCTACCGAGGGCTTTGCATTGATGCTGGCAAACGGGGACGGTCACTCAGGTGACCGTCCCCGTTCTGCATCTATGCTGCCTTACCGCCAGTTCAGGTTGTACAGGTTGGGCTCGTTCACGAACTTCAGCTTGCCTTCCTGTGACCAGTCCTGCTCGTAGTAGCCGGCCGCGACGACCTTCCACACGCCCTCGATCTGCTTGACGTGGATTTCCACCGGGCCGCCCCAGTCGTTCTGCTGCTTGAACTTGACCTGCTTCACGCCGTCGGCGCCGTCCGTTGTGCTCTCTACCTCGCGCGCTTTTTCTTCCTCTTTCTCGCGCTCTTCAAAGGGCTTCATCATGTCCTTCAGGTACTGCTCGGTGAACAGCTTCTGCAGCTGGTCCGTCCAGGTCTTCAGGCCCTTGCTGTGCAGCGAGTTGCTCAACTCTTCGCGCGTGGGAATCAGCCACTCAAACACCGCCTTGGCCGCCGCCTCAGCCGAATCCTGCTTCAGGGCCGGCACCGGCTTGCGTTGCTCGTACTCCTTCATGCCCATCATGATGAACGCCAGCATGTTCCCTTGGGGCTGCCACTTCATCGGCGGCTCGCCTTTGCCGCCACCCTTTGACCAGTCCTTGACCCACTCCTCGATCGCGTTGATGCGCCACTGTCCGTCTTCACCCTTCACGCAGGCGTAGCGCAGCTTGGTTTCTTCCTTGCG
The DNA here is from genome assembly GCA_022071975.1 of Planctomycetota bacterium. Taxonomy (GTDB): domain Bacteria; phylum Planctomycetota; class UBA8742; order UBA2392; family UBA2392; genus JACKID01. The sequence continues at coordinate 21,311 of JAJVIO010000083.1, read as the reverse complement.
CTCAACCACTTTCTCGGTTTCCCAGTCGCGTTCACGGATCTGCACTTCCTGCACGGCCTCTACCCAGAACACGCCGGCCTCGTCGGTCATTTCGCCGGTGATCTTCACTTCGCCGCGTTTGATGGAGTAGTCGCTCCCGGCGTCTTTCTCTTTGGGAACATTCACCTCGTCCATCGCCTTCAGGCACGGCTCCGACAGCAGCCTGGCCTCGTGCACGCGCATGGACTTCGCCAGCGCCGCGTCCCACTTCTTGCCGACGGCGTCGAAGATCGCCTCCGTGGACTCGCGGTTGTCCGTCCAGCCCGTGTAGGTCTCCACCACCGCCTTGGCGCTGGACTGGTCAGGCTTCTTGTGGGCGATGAACTCGATCTTGAATTCCTCGGCCGTCTCGCCGGTCACCTTGAACTCGAAGGGCGTCTTCTCCGCCTCCTGGGCGGAAGCAAGCATCACGCCGGCCAGCAGCGCCGGCACCATCAGCAAACGCGTCAGTTTCATGGAAATCTCCGGTTGGTCAGGAAGGTCACTTTAGGCCCGCCATTGTTACGGCCAAGGGCGGGTCAAGGACTACAGAAACCCGACGGCGCGTTTTGGCAATGACAGACGGCCTGAAACGCCCGTTTTCAAGCCGCTTTTGGGCTGTAAACTTGAGTGCGATGGAAGAGTTCGTCGAAAAACAATACGGGGAAACCGAGCGCTTCCAGCGCGACCCCGTCACGCCCACGGCCAACACCGTCTACCTGCGCGTGAAGTCCGAGCAGGTCAAGGGCATCCTCGGCAGCAAGTACGCCGTGCCGCAGGGCTTCGTCGGCCTGGTCGAGGAAAAGGGCGGCAAGTCCAAGGTGCTGATGCCCGGCGAGGAAACAGCCGGCGAATTCACCGCCCACCTGCTGCGCGACCGCGATGTGCGCATCCCCTTCAACGCGCAAAAGGCCACTACCAGCGACGGCTTCGACGCCAGCGTGAACTTCGAGCTCAGCGTCACGCCCGACATCACCCGGCGCGACACCATAGAGTCGTTCATCGAGCACAACGTTGAAGGCCGCCGCCACTTCGACTGGCCGCTGCTGAAGGCGGAAATGCAGGAGCAGGTGGCAAGCGCCGTGCGCAGCGTAATCAAAGAGTACAGCGCCGAGCAGCTTGCGGATGAAACCCAGCAGCAGCAGATCCGCGAGCGCATCATCCAGCGCTGCGCCTCCGAGCTGCAGGCCAAGGGCATTTCCGACCTCGGCCTCGAGCTGGGGCGCCTGCGCAGCGACGACTTCGAGAAACACCGCCAGGACCTCGCCGAAGTCAAGCAACAGGGCGAGCGCGACCGCGCCAAGCAGGAAGTGCAGGCCGCCATGCTGCGCGACCAGCTGGGGCAGGAGCTTTCGCGCCAGGAGCTGGAAGACTTCCTGGTTTCCGCCCGCGAAGAAGGCCTGATCAAGGAGCACCAGCGCAAGCTGAAAGACCTCGAGCGCAAAGCCGAGCTCGACAAGCTGGAGGCCGAGTACCGCGAGCAGGCCCACAGCCTCGAGGCCACGCTGCGCAAGCTGGTGATGGAGGACAAGCTCGAGATGGACTCCATCATGCTCGACAAGCACGTCGAGGTGGTGAAGAAGCTGAAGTCCGAGCTGTCGGAAGACCGCATCGAGGTCTACATCAACCTGATCCGGGACGAACAGCTGAAGGCCGACCTGCTGCACAAGCTGATGCTGAAAAGCATGACGCCCGAGCAGCTCAAGGCCGTGGCCGAAATCGAGGCCCAGAAGGCCCGCCAGGTCGAGCTCGCGATTTCCAAGCCGCGCCTCGAGCCGATCCGCGAGGAACAGCGCGAGGCCGACACGGGCAAGGTGAAGGAAGGCGACTCCGTGCGCATCGCGCAACAGGACACAGAAGCGATGCGACGCCCGGCCGAGATCGACGAGGAAGACGTCGCCACAGTCGCCGCCAGCAAGATGAACGAGGCGTTGGGTACTTCGCTCACCGAAGTCGCCCAGGCGGTATCAGCGCCGGAGTCCCACGAAACCCGCGAGATCCGCCCGGAAGAACTCAGCCCGGCGGAGCTCAAGGAAGCCGACAAAGAAGCCGACACGCAGCCGGAAATCGACGCCGCCGCGCTGGTGACTTCCGGCCGTCGCGTCTTCGCGATCGACCCGCTCAGCCAGGTCAACCTGGACAACACACTGCTCTCGCTGGATTACGACCACGGCCGGCTCGGCAGCCTGCGCAGCGTGCGCGTGTCCGGCGAAGGCGCCGACCGTTTGATCCTGGCCGGCGCGCGCAACGGCGTCTACACCACGCTGGTGCAGCACCAGAAGGCGAACCGCGAGTACCCCATCGGCCCCGGCGTGGATGCGCGCACGGGCATCAACGCGGCGGTGGTTTACCACGGTTTCATCTACGCGACGCACAGCGAGTTCGGCCTGCTGCGCTGGCCGCGCCTGCAACCCTACAGCAGCGCGGTGCAGGTGATGCCGGAGCTGATCAGCAAGTTCTCAACCACCCGCAACCTGCAGGTGTTCGACGGCCGCCTGCTGTTCGCAAACGGCCCCAGCGTGATGCTGCTGGAGGCCACCAACGACAGCGGCAGCACCCTGCGGGTGGCCGCGCGCTATCGCGGCACGCGCCATGAAGTGACGGCGCTGGCCGCCGACGACAAGTATGTGCTGATCGCCGACACCGCGGGCGACGTGTTCGTGTGGGACCCGAAATCGAGCGAGCCGCCGGTGCTGGCCTTCTACGCGGGCACGGCGATTTCCGACCTGGCCGCCACCGAGCTCAAGGGCGGGCGGCGCTGCCTGCTGGTGGCGATCAAGCGGCCGGTGGTGCCCATGCTGTTTAGAGACGGCAGCACGGCGCTGGAGTTCACGGCGCCCGAGCCCGTGCGCACCTGCGACGTGCTGAACGGGACGATCATTGGCTTGAGCCGCGACCGCATGCGCATCTTCGCCTGGCGCGAAACCCGCCCGGACTGGCCGGCCTGGCAGTTCCAGTTCACGGAGCCGGTGCTGGACGTAAGGCTGGTGCCGCCCGGCGCGATCAGCAAGGGTGCTTTCACCACACCCCCGCCCCCCACCGGCCTGAAACACCCGCCCGGGTACCGGTAACCAGAAACAGGAGCCGCAAGCGCCAGCGCGCGGCCCGCCACCCCGGATGTTCTTCGTGACTTCGTGTCTCCGTGTGCGTATGTAGGTTCACCATGGCCGAAGACCTGCTGAACCAGCCTGACACCGTGCTGTGGCAGCGCGCGCTGCAGCTGTACGCCGCGCACGACTGGTTCATGGTGCATGAGGTTCTGGAAGTGCTCTGGAAACGCAGCCACGGGCGCGACGCCGAGTTCTACCAGGCGTTCCTGCAGGCGGCCGTCAGTTTGTATCACTACGCCAATGCCAACTTCAGCGGCGCGCGGCAACTGGCGAAGTCGGCCACCTCGCGCCTGGCGGACCTACCGGGCGAGTACCACGGCGTTGATGTGAAGGACTACCTTCGACAGTACGAGGCGCTGATGGCGCCTGTGCTGATGGGCGCAAGCGACCTGAAGCCGCTGAGCGCGAGCGACGCGCCGGCAATCCGTGCGGTATGAATCCAAGCCCAGCCCGCGAGGGCTGGGTCTGAATCGTCCAATCCACCCCAGCCCTTGCGGGCTGGGCTGTGATTTGGTTTGAGGGCGGCAAGGAGATTCCCATGACCGACGTGCCACCGCCGGCCAAACCGATCGGCGTTGAAATGAAGCTGCGCCAGTTGAACCTGCCGGGCGACGCCGACGAGCTGTACACCGAGTTCGTCAGCGGCATCGAGCAGCGCATCATCGCCGGCGAAGACCGCAGCGACATCTGCCGCGACGCGTTGACCACCCTGTGGGGCGGCATGGTCGGCAACCCGCTGATGGGCATGCAGCTCGACCCGCGCTTCGTGACGCTGGAATCCGAGTATTACGGCGATTGCGACCCGGTGAAATTTGCCGAGGTCAAGCCGCTGCTGTGGCTGTGGTACATGTTCGACCGCAGCCCGGCCGGCCTGAACCTCGAGCTCGGCTTCCGCCTGCGGCGCATGCTGGCCAAGTACATCTTCAAGCGCGTGGGCAAGAATTTTAAGTGCTTCCCCTTCGTCGAGTTCACCTTCGGCTACAAAATGGAGGTCGGCGACAACGTGGTGGTGCACCGCTGGGTGCTGCTGGACGACCGCGGCGGCATCGTGCTGGGAGACAAGTCGAGCTGCGCCGACTTCGTCAACGTCTACAGCCACACTCACGACATCAACCTGCAGCAGTTCGTGGACAACCGCAAAACCGTGATCGGCCCGCGCTGCCGCCTCACCTACCACTCGACGGTGCTGGCCGGCGCGCAGCTTGGCGAGAACAGCATGCTCGGCGCCCACGGCCTGCTGACCCGCAACACCCGCGAACACGCGGTGTACGTGGGCATCCCGGCCAAGAAGGTGAAGGAAAAGGACCGCGATCTGGCGGAGCCCACCAAGCACAAGGAAGAGCGGTTTTAAGCGTGGGGCAGACTTCCAGTCTGCCGTTGAAGCCACGGCCCGCACCCGCTGAAGACGGGCAGGCTGGAAGCCCGCCCCACGGCTAGCGAAACAGCTTGCGCCCGACGGCCGCCACGCGCTCGGCGTTGCGGAAGCCGGCCATGGTGGCGATCCAGCGGTACCAGGACTTCGGCGGCTTGAAGGCCGGGTCCACACGTTTGGCCTCAATGAGCAGCCGCTCAAATCCGTCGAAGTCGCCCGTGTGATAAAGCAGCATGCGCGCCGAGTGAAAATAGCGCGCGGCTACGGCGGCGCGGCGAACCGGCGTCCAGCCGCCGCGCGCGTCGAGGGAACGTTCCGCCAGCTGCAACGCCAGCTGCGTTTGTGCGGTCTTGGCGGCGTAGCCAGATTCGGAGATCTGACCCGGGTGGCCGCGCCGGTAGTAAGCGACGACGTCGCCGCGACCGGCCTGGGTAGCACCGGCGATGCCTAACTGCATGTTGAAGTGGAAGTCGCTCTCCAGGGCGGTCTCTTCGCGCCAGCCCTCAATACGCAGCAGAATTTCGCGCCGATACAGCACGGCACAAGTCGCCAGCCACTCGCCGCGTATCAGGTCGGCCAGCCAGTCTTTCGAAAGGCTGCGCATGATGGGTGTTGAAAGCGTGCACGCTTGCTCATCGGTCCGCAGGTCGCGCCAGGCGCCCCAGGCCAGGTCCACACCTGCGATGGTCTCGACCAGTTGCCCCAGCGCCGGCGCCGTCAGCAGGTCGTCGGAATCAAGGAACATCAGAAACTCGCCACGACTGCGCGCCGCGCCCTGGTTGCGCAGATTGCATGACCCGACCTTCTCGCCGCCGAAGTGCACGAAGCGGACTCCAGCCGGGCACTCGGCACGCAACGCTTCCAGCCGGGCCGGGGTATCGTCGCTGGAAGCGTCGTCGCCCACGATCACTTCCACACGCGGGTAGGTCTGACCAAACACCGAGCGCACTGTCTGACAGACCAGTTCGGCGCGATTGAAAGTCGGAATCACCACGGACACCAGGCCGGGTTCGAACTCGGCGGGCAGCCAGCTTGCGGATGGTTGCCGGTCGGACATCTACTTGCCCGTGTAAGCCTTGCGCACGGCGGTGTCCAGCTTCGCCTGCAGCTGCGGGTTCTTGCCCGCGCACTTCTGCAGCTCGCGGCTCAACTGGATAATCTCATTGTACGCCGCGCCGGCCGCGCGGCGCGAGGGGATGGGCAGGTGACGCAGCTGCTCGACGGTGATGCGCCCCTCGGCGCGCAGCCGCGTTTCCCTGAAGCTGTCGCGATAGAGCCGCCCGAAGTACTCGCTGTTGAACACGCCCAGCAGGTAGTCGTCATCGAAATCCGGTGCGCCGAAGCAGCCGATAAGGTCGTCGCGAAAGAACGCGGGCGGGGTGTGTTTCGCCGCGATCGGCCGTTGCGCGTCGCGCTTGATCACGATCTTCACCTGCTTGAAGGTGGCCGGCGGCGCGATCTTCGCGTAGCGCCCGGTCTGGCGTGACACTTTCGCCCGCAGGTACAGCCGCGGCTTGCGCATCGCGAACGGGATCACGTCGCTGGCGTCGCGGATCGGCAGGGCGCCGGGCTCGGGCTTTTCCGTGATCATCAGCTGCTCGGCGTTGCCGGTGTTCACGCCCACGTCGTCGAAAGCCGTCGGCCGCAGCGGAATGTGGCGCAGGATGCTGCTCTGGTACAGCTGCTCTCGCTCGTCGGCGCGTGATTCCCAGGGCTCGCCGGAGACGTCGCCCTTGCCGGCCGTCAGCACGAACAGCGCGGCGTCGTCCTGCACGCCCGGCAAAGCGCCCTGACCCTGGGGCAGTATCTGTTCGGGCGCAACCAGCTGCGCCATGGCGCGCCGGAAGCTGGCGTAATCGGGGCTGTCCGCCACACGCAACGGCAGCAGCATCCCCACACGGCCGCCCTGGCGCGCCACCAGCCGCCCCGCCAGTTCCGTGAAAACCGTGTGCAGGGCCGGCGTGCCCGTAAATGAACCAAAGCGCCGCGCGATCTGCGCGCGCTTGGCAGGCGGCAGATCCTGGGCCGCCGCGCCGACCAGGTTCTTCCAGGGCGGACAGGCAATCACCGCGTCGCAGATTTCGCGCTCGTCGCATTCCAGGGCGTCGCGGGTCACCAGCTTCGGGCGCACCGGCAGCTTCAGGCACTGGCCCGCGATTGTCAGCACGCGTTTCGTGCCGTCCGTCAGCTCGCGAGAAATCTCCCAACCCTGCAGCTTGCCGCCCTGCAGCCACGCCTGCACCCACTGCGGGCGCGATACGCAAGCCCACTCCACGGCCGCCAGCAGCAGCGATCCCAGGCCGCAGCACGGGTCCAGCACCGTGGGAACATCGTTGCGCGGGAACTTCGACAGCGTCTCGTGCGCCACGCGCAGGGCCAGCGCGCGGGGTGTGAACGCGCCACCCAGGGTCGCGCGCAAAGCGGGCGGCACGGCGCCGGCCAGGCGCTCGTGCTCTTTCCAGGCTGCCGAGAAATCGACTTTCATGGCCGGACTTTAGCCGGAACCTGCCTTCAAATCAGCGGATATGTATAATGGACTAAACGAGTCCGGATTGTAGTTTAACCGGCCGTTAGGATGCGCAACTTATGCTGACGTACTCACAGAAGATCAAGGACCACTTCATCAACCCGCGTAACGTGGGTGTGCTGACGGACGCCACTGTGCTGGGCGAGGTGGGCAGCATGGCTTCCGGCCAGGCGCTGAAGCTCTATCTAAAGCTGGACGAAAGCGAAGTCATCCGCGACGCGCGCTTCCAGGTGTTCGGGTCGCCGTCCGCGATCGCCGCCAGCAGCGCGCTCACCGAGATGCTGAAGGGCAAGCACATCGACGACGCCGCGCGCATCACGGCCGACGACATCAGCCAGTTTCTGGGCGGCCTGCCTCCGGAAAAGATGCACACCTGCGTGATGAGCATGGAGGCGCTGGAAGTCGCCTACGCGCGCTACCGCGGCATCGACCTGGAAACCGAGCTGGATGAAAACGGCGACCTGTTCGTGTGCCGCTGCTACGGAATCCCCGAGCACAAGATCGAACGCGCCATCCGCGACCACAACCTCACCACCATCGAGCAGATCGCGCACTACACCAAGGCCGGCGGCGGCTGCAACACCTGCCACCCGGATCTGAACGCCATCATCGCCCGCGTGCGCGCCGAGATGCCCAGCGAGGCGCCAAAGCCCGCTGCGCCGCGCCCCACAGGCGACATGACCAACCTGGATAAAATGCGCGCCATCCAGGAAGTGCTGGACCGCGAGGTGCGACCCGGCCTGGCCATGGACGGCGGCGACATGGAACTGGTGGACGTGCAGGGCAACAAGGTCTACGTGCAGCTTCACGGCCACTGCAACAGCTGCGCCTCCAGCAGCGCCACCATGAAGTTCTTCGTGGAAGACCGCCTGCGCGAAATGGTGGACCCGGAGATTGTGGTGATCGACACCACCGAGCACAGCGACCAGCTGCATGCCCCGCCCATGCGGTAACCACATTTGAAACCACGGATGACCACGGATAAACACGGAGTGTTGGAATCCGCGGCAACAGCGACATGACCGAACGCCCGATCTATCTCGACAACAACTCGACCACCTTCCCCGCGCCGGAAGCGGTCGAGGCCGTGCTGCCCCTGTTCGGCGAAATCTACGGCAATCCCAGCAGCACCCACGGCTTCGGCCAGAAGGCGCGTCACGAGATCGAACTGGCCCGCGAAAACGTTGCGAAGCTGCTGAACTGCAAACCGGCCGAAATCGTGTTCAATTCCGGCGCCACCGAGGGCAACAACACCGCCATCTACGCCGCGCTGGACGGCATGCCCGAGCGCAAGCACATCATCACCAGCCGCACCGAGCACGCCAGCGTGCTGGAAGTCGTGCGCTACCTCGAGCAGTCGGGCTATCGCGTCACCGAGCTGAACGTGGACCGCCTCGGCCACATCGACCTCGACGAGTTGAAAAACGAGATCAGCGGCGACACCGCGCTGGTCAGCCTGATGTGGGCCAACAACGAAACCGGCGTGATCAACCCGGTCAACGCCGCGGGCGACATCGCCAAGCAGTTCGGCGCGCTCTTCCACGTCGATGCCGTGCAGGCCGCCGGCAAGCTCAAGATCGACCTCACGGAAGAAGCCGCCATCGACTACCTCACGATCTCCGGCCACAAGTTCCACGGCCTGAAGGGTGCAGGCGCCCTGTTCGTGCGCGAGAAAGCCCCTTTCCTGCCGTTGATCCGCGGCGGCCACCATGAGAACGGCCGGCGCGCGGGCACGGAAAACGCCATGGGCATCGTGGCGATGGGCGCCGCTGCCGGCCTGCTGAACCGCGAGATGGCCAGGCACATCGAGCACATGAAGCTGATGCGCGACCGCCTGCAGAGCGGCCTGTTGGCGAAGTGCGAAGACCTGATCATCAACGGCGACCAGCAGGATCGTCTGCCGAACACCCTGAACGCGGGTTTTAAGTTCATCGACGGCGAAGCGCTGTTGATGATGCTGGACGCCGCCAACATCGCGGTCAGCGCCGGCAGCGCCTGCCGGTCCGGAAGCCTGGAGCCCAGCCACGTGCTGAAGGCCATGAACGTGCCGCTGTCGGCGATCCACGGCAGCGTACGCTTCTGCGTCAGCCGCTACACCGAGTCCGAAGAAATCGACGCCGCCATCGAGCAGATCAGCGGCATCGTGAAACGCCTGCGCGAGATGAGCCCCTTCGGCCACGCTGAGCAACACAGCAACGGCCTCAGCGCCGAGCAGCTCGAGAAGCACAAGGCGTATTTCGCAACTGCGTAGCTTCAGGTTAGAGGTGTCAGGTTTCGGCGGACGACGGCTTCGAGGCCCTGACACCTGACACCCGAAACCTGTAACCTGATTCCATGCCTGACCAACCCACAGTCGAGCAGATCCGCGCCGACCTGGAGGCCGGCGAAGGCCCCCACGCAGTGCGCCTCGCGCGCAAGCTGGCCGAGGGCTGCGACGTGGACACCATGCTGGAGCTGTCGGCCGCGTTTTCCGATCACGCGGTGTTCGCTCCGCTGGTGGACATCTGGCGCCGGCGCATCGCGAAGCAGCCCCTGGACGAGCGCGAGCACGCGGCATTTGCCAACGCGCTCAACGGGCTGGCCAGCGAGCACCTGGCCGAGCGGCGAGAAACGGAGGCCATGGAGCTGTTCACCGAGGCGATCGGCATCGCGCCCAGGCTCGATTACATCCGGCGCAACATCGCCAGCATGCTGGTGCACAAGGGCGACTATGAAGCGGCGCTGATCGAGCTGGACACCCTGCTGACCAAGTCCCCCAACGATCCGCAGGCCAACTTGCTGCTGGGCGTGGCGCGCTACCAGTCGGGCGACCCGGCGCTGGCCATGGCGCCGCTGACACTCGCCTTTCGTGCCGGATTTCCTGACGCGGGCATGTGGCTGCTCAAGGCCCAGTGCATCCTCGGCATGCCCGATGAAGCCGGCCGTACACTGGAGCGCCTGGCCGAAGACCACCCGGAGCGCGCCGGCACGCTGCTAGAGCTGGAGCTGAACGAGCCCGGCAGCCCGGTGCAGAGTGTGCGCGATCACCCGACGGTGCAGCGCTTAACGCAGTAGGGACACGCTGCCGCGTGTCCCTACGCCACTACGCATCCCCGCGCCTATTCGAAGGTGTGTTCGAAGGGCTTCTTTTTGCCGTAGAGTTGGGTGGGATCGGCCCATTCCGCGGCGCTGATCTGGTACTTGGAAGCCGCGTCATCCTCGGTCAGGTAGTCAACCTCGCCGTCGGACCACGCCACCAGCATGCCGTAGCCTATCGAGTCGTAGTTGTGGGCGTTGCGGCTGTTGAAGGTGAACAGCACCGTGCGCTCTTTACCCGTCAACAGCTGGCGGAACTCGCCCAGCTTGGGCGCGGTGAAGCTGCATGAGCCCGCGTCCAGCTTCATGTCTTTGCCCACCGTGTCGCGCTCGGCCGGCGCGTCACCGCCGCCGAGGCTTACCACGCTGTTGAGGTCGTTGCCGTCCAGCACGCCGGCCTGGAACAGGAATTCGAAGAACTCACGGCCGCTCTTGTCGCGGTTGTCCTTGTCGTTGAAGCGCTTGGTGTATGAGGGATTGGTGCCCGCCTGCTGGAGGGCGTCAAACAGTTTGTGCATGTTGACCTTGTCGAGGTCGGCGTTGGCCTTGGTGAAGTGTCGTGTGACCGCAAAGGCCAGCACCGAAACCAGCAGGCCCAGGATGGCGATCACGACCATCAGTTCGACAAGGGTGAAACCCGCGCGTGCGCGAGAGAACATGATTGCTCCGGAAATAGGAAGTTGCGCGCCGAAGAGGCGAGGGACCCGACACCCCAAACATCCCCCGCAGACGGGATCCTGTCAACTTTTTCTAACATTTATTTTCGTTTACGAGTTTTTATATATACAAATGTAGATCCAGCGCCGGCCTGGACGGCGAAACGAAAACACACTCGCGCGCGGCGGGCAGCGAATGGAAAATCGGTTTAGGGCGGAGTCATCGCGGCCGGTGAAGGCAACCGCAGCGGTGAAGCAGGCAGATCAGCAGAGGGTTGGGGACTACTACTGTCGGACTCCATGGCAAAGATTCCCGTACGGGAGGGCGCGCCTCGCGGGAGGTATCCGACGGCACAATTGTCACCCGTCCGTAAGCAGCCGTCAAATAGAAACAGCCCCGGGGATATCCCCGGGGCTGTGTTGGCAGACTGCGTTACTCAAAGGTGCGGTCGAAGGGGGGGCGCTCGCCGATGATGTCGCCGGGCGAGTTGTCCCAGGCGTTGGCATCCAGGCTGAACTCACCGGTGGCGTCGTCCTTGGTCATGTAGGTGGCGGTGTCGCCGTCCGACCACTGGACGATGGTGCCCTGGTCCTTGTAGTTGGCCCAGTTCCGCGAGTTGAAGGTCAGGATGATCTTGCGGTTCTTGCCCTTCAGGCTCATGACCGTCAGCAGGTCGTTGGCCTTGGGGGCCGTGTACGAAACGCTGTTGGAGGGCATTTCGCCGCCGTCCTGCTCGATCCACGCCTTGTCGGCCTTGGAGTCGGTGGTGGAGTTCAGGCTCACGATCTTGCTGAGCAGGCCGTCCTCAAGCAGCTTCTTCTTGAAGGCCGCCTCGTAGAACTTCTCACCCTTCACGTCCTTCAGGTCCTTCAGTTTGCGCTTCTTGGCGTCGTCGGCCGCGATGTTCTGGAAGCCGGCCATCAGGTCACCGACCTGCTTGACCTCAAGCTTGTTCTTGGCTTCCGTGAGCTTGGGAATCACTGCGACGGCCAGAATGCCGACCAGCAGGCCCAGGATGCCGATCACCACCATCAGCTCAACGAGAGTAAATCCGCGACTTGTATACCGTTTCAATTCAGTTCCCCTTGTATGGGTTAAAAACGAAACCATCCCTATAATTGGAGGGTATCCGACGGGTCCAGTATCCCGCAGGCCGGGGGGTGCGTCAAGCACCAGCACGCTGCGGGGTTGCGTCGGGAAACCCGGCTGTTCGCGTAAGGTATTCGAAAAGCTTGCCTTACGACTCAGCGCTTGGGCGGCGTAAAATCGTCTTCCAGGCCCTTCAATGAGTCCGGCACGTTCTTGTCGGCCTCTTCCTGCTGGGCCTTCTTCAGTGCCACCTTGCGGTCGCCCTCGTCGATGCTGCCTTCCACTTTCAGGCCCGGCATGGTGACGGGGCGTTCCAGCTCGGGGTTGCCGCACTTGGGGCAGGGAATCTTCATGCCCTCTTTCCAGTTCAGCACGTTGAACTTGCTGAAGCAGGAGGGGCAGCCGAGGATGGTGATGTTCTGGGTCTGCAGCAACTCGTGCACCTGGTCGCCGGTCAGGAAGCCCTTGCTGACCAGCACTTCACCCAGGCGGAAGAACAGGTTGAAACGCTCAAGCTTGGCCTGCTCGCGGATCGCTTCGTGCACCTGCTGCTCGTTGCAGTAGCCCTTTTCGATCGCCAGGCGCCCCAGCGTCATGCCCATCTTGCGCACAGCCGGCGACATCTCGAGGCGCGAGCGGTTTTCGCGCTGGATGGCGAGCACGGTCATCAGTTCCTCGTCGCTGAGGAAGCCGAGATCGACCATGATCTTGCCGAGGTGGGTGCCGTCGGGCGCCTTTTCCTGGGCTTCGACGGCCTTGGCCAGCTGCTCGTCGTTGACGAAGCCGCAGCTGACGGCAATCTTGCCAAACAGCACTTCAACCTTGGTGGTAGCCATCGTGTCTTTCGAAAGCGGGCCGGACGAGTGCGATCATAGCACCGTGGGTAAACGGATGAAGGGCCTTTGAACTCAGGGGAAAAGTCCACCCAGGCCTGCCCCCAAGTCAGCGGGGCGGGTGCCCGGGAAAGTGAAAGAGCGGGGCAGATGCCCCGCTCTTTTCTCTACCGTTTCCCGTCCGCGGGGAAAAGGGGATGAGGGGACGTCAGGCCCGCCCGCCTCAACTTGCTCAAGTATACCCCATGCGAAGCAACCTGACAAAACTGGCCTAATCCGCGACACATAGGTGGCTTAAGCCGCGTTCTTCATTCGCGCAGCCCACGGGGCTTCTCGCAGATCAGCAACACAAGTCTGCACCGGCTGTTTCTGCGGCTGCGCGGATTGGGTAAGTTCGCGCCATGAGCTCGATGCGCCCCGTTACCGCCCTGCCGTTGCTGCTGCTGGCAAGTTTGCTTTGCCAGGCCGCGCCAAAGCCTGACCTGCCGGCCCTCGACAAGCCCCAGCTGAAGTGGGTTGAGAAAACTGCGCCCAAGGCGCGCGACAAGTTCAGCAAGGACGTCATCAGCTTGCTGAAGAAGCATGACGACCCGGCCCTGCGCGAGCTGATCGCCCGCTGGTTCCCCGAGTGCCGTAAAACAACCGGCGAGCCGACCGGGACCGAGATCGGGCTGAATGCCGAAACCGGCAAGGCCGCCACCGCCCTGGCAAAGGACTGGGCAGCCTTGGCCGCCGAGGCCCGCAAGGCCGGAATGCCCTCCACGGCCGGCTGGGAAGCCCTTCGCGCCCTCAAGCTGGACGACGGAAACAAGCAGGCGGCGGAAATCCTCGGCTACGTCGAGCGACCGAAGGGCAAAGAGTTCGTGCCCGAGCGAGCTGCCAAGCTGTACGAAGCAGGCAAGCACCACTGCGAACGCGGCTGGATGGCGCGTGGTCCCAAACCAATCATCGACGAAGGCGAAGATCCCTACGATGACGAAGGCGACGAAGCCCACGCCGCCTGGGCCAAGGCTCGCGAGTTGGAGTACACCTTCGTAAGCCTGCGCACCAACCTGCCCCTGGCAGAAGCCTGCGAGATCGGCCAACGCGTGAACGCGCTGCTGGAGTGCATGCGCGCGCGTTACCTGCTGGTGGAAGGCTACACCGAGCCCGCCTGGCCCCTGAAAGTCTGGGTGCTGGCCAAGGACGCCGAGTACAACCAGCTCTGGGCCGAGCGGCAGGAGCAGCCGGGCTCGCCCTTCGGCGAGTACTCGTACCTGCACCGCATCGCCCACGTGAACGCCGAAAACTGCGCCCAGGGCTTCGAAAAAACCGTAGGCATCGCCCAACACGAAAGCTGCCACGCCTTCTTCCACGCCGCCTTCCCCGGCCAATGGGACCGCGGCCAGGCAACCCCCTACGGCTGGATGATGGAGGCCGTGCCGGCCGCGGCTTACTACATCGACCCACTCAACCCGCAGGACGGCAAGCTGGCCGAGCAGTTGAAGCGCAAGTTCCAGAAGGCGGACGGCACCCGCGACGAGGCCGTGCAAAGCGTGCTCGACGGCAAGGACTGGCTGAAAGAGCTGAATGGCGCGGCAAGCTACGACGAAAGCATAGCCCACCTGCAGGCCTACATAACAGGCGCCCTGTTCACAGCCATGGCCTGGCAGGACGACCGGCTAAGGGAAGCCTTCGCCAGGTTCACAGCCAGGTGCATGGCCTGGAAAGCCGAAAAAGGCGAATTCGAAAAGACCCTCGGCGACACCCCAGAACTGACCAGGCAGCTGAAAGAGTGGCTGAAGTAGCAGTGGCACGGCCTTCCCAACTCCGCCAAGGCTACGTCGGGCAGGCCAGGCGTCGTAGAAGTGGCACGGCCTTCCAGGCCGTGAGTAGTGCCATGGCCTTCAAGGCCATGGCCGGGCACGCGCTTGAAGCGCGTGGAACTACTCATGCGCTGGCCTGCCCGACGTAGCCTTGGCGGAGTCGGGAAGCGCATGCCACTTGGCGCATGACACTGGCTTACTCTGGGGGCTTGCCCCTACACCTTTACGCGGGCGTTGAACCAGGCTCCGAACATGGTTCGCATCAGCCATAGCTTGGCGCGGGTCAGGGGCCAGGCGGCGGGGTTGGGCATCAGGCCTCGGCACTCTTCGGGCAGCATGATCAGGCTTACTTTCACGTTCGGCGCTATGCCGATCGGCAGGCCCTTCTCCATGCAGCGCCTGTAAAAATGCTGGAACACCGGCAGCATGTCCTCTACGCGCGGCGGCTTGCGCTTGCCGTAGGCCGCGCCGATCACCGGCCTGAAAACGCACACCGTGGGAATCGCCCCGTGGTCCACGATCCAGTCAATGGCGCGGATGCTTGACTCCACGGGCTCAAGGCCGGCAATGATCTCGCCGTTCACGGTGTCAAAGCCCACGTCGTTGGCGCAGAAGTCGATCGCGTCCAGGTAGCGTTTCAAGCCGCTGCGGCGCGCCTTGCCGGGGCCGATCTCCTTGAACAGCTCTTCGTCGATCACTTCAAAGCAAAGGCTCACGTTGTTCACGCCGAGCGCCTTGAACTTGCGATAGTTCTCGAACTCCGCGTCGGGCGGCGCCTGCAGACCGAGCAGCAGGCCGGTGCGCTCTTTCACCGCGCGCATGACTTTCTCGAACAAACCCCAGTAGTCGTTGCTGTCGATAAAGCCCGTGTTGATGTGCACGAAGGTGATGCGGCTTTCCTTGCGCGCGGCCAGCACGGTCTCAATCACGTCTTCGATGCTCTTGTCGACTTCTTCCTGGCTGCCGAGATTCTGGCCCTCGGTGCAGAACTTGCAGTATTCGTTCTCGCCGTTCGGGCCCCAGTTCTGGCAGCGCGGGCCCCAGTAAATCCCGAGATAGGTGCCCTGCAGGCAGCCGATGCGCTGCATCAGCTTGCCGCTGCTGGTGCGCTGCTTGTACCACCTGGGCTCTGCGGGAATGCGCACCGTGTCAACCAGCTCGGCGTTGGCGCGGTCCAGCTTGCCCAGCCAGGGTCCCTTGCCGGCGGGTTTCAACGCGTCATAGGCGTCGTAGTCGAAGGGGCGTTTTTCGCGCCAGATCTGGTAGGGGACTGTCCCCGCGGTTGGGGACTGTCCCCGTTTTCGAACATCACCGTCGCCCGAAGACGGGGACAGCGCCGACAACGCAGTGCGTTGTCCAGGCGCGCATTCGCTCTGCGAATTCTCGGCTTCGCCGGGGACAGTCCCCTTAACCAGCCAGTACGGCGAGTTCTGCACCCACCACTCCACCACGGGAGTGTTGGTGTACATGTCCTCGCCGATCACAACCTCCAGCCCGCTGCCGAGCCCGGCGCGGTTGCGAATGATCTCGCGCGCGTCCTCACCCAGTGCGCACGACTCGTCGATACGCAAGCCCTTGCAGTAAAGGTCCAGCTTCAGGTACGCGGGATTGCAGCGGCCATCAGGTTGAAAGAGACCGATTTCCATGGCATCCGGCAGGGGAAAGCAGGGGCCACAAGAATAGCGCCGTTATGGGCCGCGCCAAGGTCAGAGCTGCTTGTGGAAGTGCACCACCGGGCGCTTTTCCCTGTAGCCGAGCGCGCGGTGCGCCCTGCGGCTGGGCTCGTTGTCGGCGTGGGCGTCGGAGCCCATCTCGCTGCAGCCCTGGGCGCGGGCCCAGTCCTCGGCCGCGATCACCAGCGCCTTGCCGACTCCCTCGCCGCGCAGGTCGGGCGCCACGTACCAGCCCTCGATGTAGCCGACCGGGCTGGTGCTGCAGCCCTCAGCGTTGCCGCGCAGGCTGGCTTCGAGAAAGCCGCACAGTCCGTGATCGTCCTCGGCCACGAAAACCTGCATCTTCAGATAAGGGGTGGGATCGCCGGCCAGCATGCGCTCGGCATCTTCGCGCAGCTCGTCGGCCGTGTGGTTCGGCCACAGGGCGTTGCGCATGCGCACCCAGTCATCGAGGTCAGCCGGTTGCAGGGGGCGGATTCTCACCCGGGTTCTCCGTGGGCTTGGCGACGTCCTCCCGCGTCAGGATGCGCGTGGGCATGCCTGCGTCGGCGGCTGTCGGCGGTGCGGCCTTGACCTCCCTGCGTGTCATCTCGCGCAGGTGGTGGGCGGAGCGCCACACGTGATAGGCCAGGCGGTCCAGCCAGCGCTGCGCGGCGAGCTCTTTCAGGGCCTGCTCTGCGTCGATGCGTTGCGCGGCCGTGGCCTCGAGAATCGCCGGGCGCGCCGTACGGCGGTCTTCGGCCAGCTTGTGCGAGAACGCCTCGGCGAGCGGGGCGTCGGGCTCGATCTCCGGGTCGCGCAACTGCTTTGCCAGCAGCGCCAGGATCTCGCCCAGGTCTTCGGCCACCTTGCGCAGGCTGTGGTTGCGGCGCGTGACGGTCAGCGATTCCGGCTCGTTGGCGTCCTCGAGCATGCGCTCGAGGTGGTCCAGCGCGTGCACGGTGGACAGCTGGCGCTGGAACTCGAAGCCGGTGGTTTCCGGCGGCGGGATGCGCTGCAGGAAACGCCGGGTCTCGGCCAGCGCTTCCTCAAGTTCCCTGAACTCGGAGCTGCCCTGCCACTTGCGCCCGCCCTCCAGCATCTGGTGCAGCCGGTCGTACAGCGTGGCGGCAATGCCCTTCAGCACGTTGCGCACGGCCTCGATGGCCACACTGGGCAGTTGCAGCAGCGAGGTGTCCAGGTGTTGCGTCAGGCGCGGCCCGCGCGGCCTTACCCAGCGTTCGATGCCGCGCGCGAAGAACGGCAGGATCGGCAAAAACAGCGCAGCGCCGAGCAGGTTGAACGCGGTATGGAAGGCCGCGATCGCCAGCGCATGGTTGCCGTCGGCCAGGGTGGTGGCCCAGCGATCCAGCACGTGCGTGGCGACCGGCAGCACCAGGAAGCCGATGGTGCCGGCGCTCAGGTTGAAAATCACGTGGGCAAGCGCCGTGCGCTTGGCGGGCGCCGTTCCGCCGATCGCTGCCAGGCCGCTGCTCACCGCGGTCCCGACGTTCTGCCCCACCACCAGCGAGGCCGCCTGCTCCAGGTCGATGGTGCCGCCCGCCACGGCCGCCAGCGTGGTCGCCACCGCGGCGCTGCTGCTCTGCATCACCACGGTCATGGCCATGCCGATCAGCGCAAGCAGCAGGCGCCCGCCGAAGGTGGCCTCGGGGAAGTCGGCGGGATTGAAGTGGCCGGCCAGGCCCTGCATGCCGGCCTGCAGCACGTCGATGCCGACGAAGATGACGCCGAACCCGGCCAGCACGATGCCCGCCTGGCTGATCTTTCCGCGGCCCATCAGCTTGGCCAGCGCGCCGACGCCGATCAGCGGCAGCATTACCTTGCCGATCGACAGCTTCAGCCCCAGCAGCGCGACGATCCAGCCCGTGCCGGTGGTGCCGATCGCCGCGCCGATCACTACCCCCAGCGCGTTCTGGAACGCAAGCAGACCGGCCGACACGAAGCCGATGGTGGCCACCGTGGTGGCGCTGGAGGATTGCACCAGCATGGTGATGCCGGCGCCCGCCGCCACGGCCTTGAAGCGGTTGTCCGTGAACCTGGCCAGCACGGTACGCAACGCGCCGCCGGCCAGGGCCTTGAGCCCGTCGGTCATCAGGATCATGCCCAGCAGGAACAGACCAACGCCGCCAAGGACACTGGTAAACACGTTGAACATGGGCGGAACACTAGCTATCCGTGGGGCAGGCTGCCAGCCTGCCGCAGTTCGGAAAAGCCAGGCGGGCTGGCAGCCCGCCTCACGCTACAGCGGGCCGGCTTTTCGGCCGCCGCGGTTTACCTTGGGCTGGCAGGCCTCGGCGCCGAGCAGCGTCTGCGCCATGGCGGCGGAGCGATCAACCAGCGCGCGCACGCCCTCGCGCAGCTTCTCGCTGTGCTGGACCTGGCGCACGTTTTCGGCCATGTCTTCGGCGTCCCAGCCGCGGGTGTGGGCGACGTACGGGAACTGCGGGAAGGCGCAGCCGACCTCGGCGAAAAAGCCGAGCATCTGGCCCGCCACGCCCTGCACGTTGTCCTGGCCGCCGGTGATGATGAAGCTGGCGACCTTGTTGCGCAGCAGCACCCGGTCGGCAATCGTGACCTGGTTCTGGATGCAGTTCATGCGCTCGACCATCTTGTAGTAGAGCGAACTGGCCGCGCCCCAACGGATGGGTGTGGCCACCAGGATCACGTCGGCCCAGTGCACGAAGGCCTCGTAGACCTGGTCGAGCTGGTCCTTGCTGTCCATCTGCGTGATCGAGCAGGGCCAGGTGCAGGCCCGCGCGGCCTTGGAGTAATA
Organism: Planctomycetota bacterium; assembly: GCA_022071975.1. GTDB lineage: Bacteria > Planctomycetota > UBA8742 > UBA2392 > UBA2392 > JACKID01. Next base: position 2,379 of record JAJVIO010000083.1, on the reverse strand, counting down.
GCCCTCGCAGGCGCGGAATTTCAACGCACTCAGGCGGATGTAGCGGGTTTCGAGGCCGCCTGCTTTGGCGTGTTCAAGCGCGACCTCGAGCATGGCATCGGATGTGGAGTAGCGCGGGTTGCGCTCATCCATGGCGGTGGTCGAGATGCCGACAACGCGCACAGGGCCTTCGCCGCGCTCGATCTTGCGCGCCAGCGGATGGGGCTCGTGGGGCACCTTGTTGCGTTTGGTGCCGGAGTTGAGGTCAACGAACAGCTTGCCGCCGTCGTCCTTGAGCGTGAAGCCGGGGACCTTGTCTTCTTCAAAACCCGGCTCGCCAAGGCCGGTGCAGCGGTGGAACTTCCACTGGTGCCAGGGGCAGACGACATAGTCGCCGTCCAGCCTGCCCTCGCCCAGGGGCCCGCCGACGTGGTTGCAGACGTTGTCAATCAGGCCGAACTGCCCGTCCTTGAAGGAAAGGGCAAACTTGCGCTTGCCAAGCTCAACGACCCGCAACTCCTGCTTACGCAGTTCGTGTAGATCACCCAACTCAACCCAGTTCGCAGCAGCCATGTTTGCCTATGCAACCACGAAGAACCACGCAGGGCCACAAAGAAAGGAGGGGTCAACTTGCCGCTGAGTGGATTGGGCAGCCATGTTCCGACAGGTCCTGCAACTGTGACACCTGTTGACGTGCTAGAAGGGTGGTTCTTCTTCCGCACCTTCAGAGACACGTGCAATCAATGCCGCAAGAACGCGCCTTGTCTTTTCACCAGACAGGATCTGTTTCAAGGTGGTTTTAAAGGCCTCCTCCGTATCGCAACTGCGCTTCACTTCCTCCCCGTGAATCTCGTACACGTTTACCGGGAAGAAATCCAACGAATGGTGGAGTTTTAGTAGCTCGTATGAGTAATTGACTCCCTGTGCCCTTAGAACAGCCGTGATGTAGGACTCGGAGCCGCTCGAATCTGTGCGGGTGCGCACGGACATCTTGAGCTTGCCGGACGTCTTTTTTGCCAAGGCTCCCGCCTGCTCCAAGAGGATCTTGGCGGGCGGGACTACGTCAAGTTGCTCAAAGTTATCTGGCCAAAAGCTCTCGCTTCCAGTCATCTTCAGCCTCACCAACAGAGTGTAAATGTGATGGGAAAGTGATCAGAGAATTCCCTTCGGTTTGGGCGACCCGTTCTGGTTCTGAGGTCGACGCTGGGCGTACTGGCCAAGATTCGCACGGATGGCAACTCAAGAGCATGTGCGAATTGTGGGCGAATGATCACTTGATCAAAGGAATGCCAGAAGTACTCAACCACTGAATTCCCTCGGTAGTAGTAAGTGCCCGGCACCGACTCGCCTTCTCTGCCTACAGTACTCCAAAATGGGTTGTAGAACGAGTGGCGCTCCCGTTGCCCTACACGACGCATGCCCATACGGAGCACGTCCGGGGTACGAAGGGCATGAAATGCTCGTGCTGACACCATCCCCGGTTCGAAGGGATCCATGTTGAAGTCACCCGCAACAATCGTGTTGCGGTGCCCCTCCGACGTCTCAACACGCTCAACTTCTTCCACAAACTGGCTTGCATGCTCCTCCAGAGTAGGAGCGTCCATCGCCATCTTTGATGGGAGGTGTAACAGAGCAGCCAGATAACTGCGGGTTCCATCTTGAACTCGGAAAACTACTCCCCTGCCAAGATCGCTCAGCGCAATCAACTCTGGTCCATTGCCCGCAACTAGCACAGCAATCTTCGTGTTGAGTGTGCCTACTGCGTCGTATGAGATGTGGGCATCATCTAAAATCCGCCGCGTCATCGAGTCCAGGTCGACTGGATTCTCTGCCAGTGCGATCACGGTGGGACGGGTGGTCTTAACAAGTTCGACAAGGACCTTTGTGAGGTCCTTGCCGAACACGTTCCAGAACAAATAGGAGTGTCTCATCGAGCGGTTGAAGATGCCTCAGACCGTCGAAGCGCGGTCAGATAGTGAATCAGACGCCCTTGAAGCTTGGCGTGCGCTTGCTGTTGAAGGCATTTAAACCTTCCTTGGCGTCCTGGGAGTCGAACAGGGCCTTCTGGAGTTCGCGCTCCAGGGTCAGGCCGCTTTCGAAGCTCATTTCCGCGCCGCTCTGCACGCTGCGCTTGATGTTGCCCACCACCTTGGTGGCCTTGTTCGGCAGGGTGAACTGCTTGCAGTAGTCGATCATCTGCTCGCGGAAGCTCTTGGCGTCGCCGTCGTAGATCTCGTTCACGATGCCCCAGTCCAGCGCTTCCTCAAAGCTGAACAGCTTGCCGGTGCACATCAGCTCGATGGCCTTGCTCTTGCCCACCATGCGCAGCAGGCGCTGGGTGCCGCCCGTGCCCGGCAGCACGCCCAGGTTCACTTCCGGCAGGCCGCAACGGCCGGCGTC
>JAJVIO010000085.1 GCA_022071975.1 Planctomycetota bacterium | reverse complement strand
GCTGTGGTTGGTCGGGACAGCCTGCTCAAGTACACTAAGCAGCCATGAAGGCCGCTCACGCATGGTGCTGTGGTTGGTCGGGACAGCCTGCTCAAGTACACTCGCCAAGAACATCACGCCCGACATGATGCGGCTGTGGTTGGTCGGGACAGCCTGCTCAAGTACACTCCACCTACGAAGGCATGGGCCTCGTGATTGGCTGTGGTTGGTCGGGACAGCCTGCTCAAGTACACTTGCAGGCCATCATGGTTGACGCGCCGCCGAGCTGTGGTTGGTCGGGACAGCCTGCTCAAGTACACTGCAGGGCTTGCGTTCCTGTTTCTGGCGATCGCTGTGGTTGGTCGGGACAGCCTGCTCAAGTACACTGAGCACCAAGTACATCCCGCGCAGCAACGTGCTGTGGTTGGTCGGGACAGCCTGCTCAAGTACACTCTTCTAACCACAACTCCGCACCCGACGCGGAGTTGTGGTTTAAGAATTGATCTAGAAAAGCTCATATTGATGCGGCGGCTCCTCCACCGGCTCCGTTTCTTTTCCAAAAAACACCTCCATCTTCCCGAACTGCCGGTCCGTCACACTCAACAGCCGCACCTGCCCCTTGGGAGGCAGTTCACCCTGCACCCGCGCCCGGAACCAGGCCGCAGTCTCTTCCGACCGGCAGTACCGGGCGTAAACCGAGAACTGCAGCATCATGAAGCCTTCCCGCAGCAGCACCTTCCGGAAGCGCGTGTAATTGCGCCGGTCCTTCTTGGTCATCACCGGCAGATCGAACAGGGCGAATACCCACACGGCCTTGTACCCAGACAGGTAACAGAACTCGTCTCTGTCTTCACTCATGCATCACGTGGAGGTCAGGCAGCTTTACCTGCGCTGCGCTCAGGACCAGGAGCCAGACCCCTAAGGCGCTTTGTCGTCCGCCACTTCGGGAAACACGAAGTCCTTCGCCAGCGCTTCGCCAACGAATACCTTGGCGAGGCGCGAGGCCGCGCGGCCCGACAGGTCGAACACGGTGCGGGCCTCGTCCTGGTGGATGTAGCGGTCCATGAGCTTCTCGATCATGTGTCCCCGGGCGGCCTTCGTGACTTCGGCGACCCCGGTGTTCTGGCGCAGGAAGCCGATGACGGCCTTGTCCACCAGTGGGCGCAGGGGCTCCATCAGGTCGTCGGCCAGGCAGAAGGGGTTGTAGCGGTTGTGGTGGTGTAGGCCGAGACTGGGGTGCAGGCCGGCCCCGCACAGGGCGCGGGCGACGATGGCGCGCAGCACGGCGTATCCGTAGTTCAGCAGCGCGTTGGGCCACGGGCCGTCCGGCTCGCGGTGAAAGTCCTCGGGAAACAGGCGGCCCGACAGGGCAGACCAGTAACGTCTCGCGGCCTGGGCCTCGACGTTGCCGGCATCGCCGGATTTCACCTCGGGCAGCAGGGCGCGGACGGGCTGGCCGTCGAGCCCGCAGGCATCCAGGGCCCTGGCCTGGGCCTGGATCTTGGCGCGCACGACGCGTTTCCAGAGGCGTTTGCGCACGGGCTCCGTGGCTGCGGCCTGCGCGATCATGCGCTCGGTCTGGGTGACGTTGGATTGGAGGGGGAGCATCATGGCGATGGGCAGGCGGCGTTCATCGCAGGTGACGAAGACGCCGCCCTTCAGCGCCAACAGCATCAGGACGGAGTGTGTGTAGGAGACGCGCGGGTGCGAGACGACCACCACACCGATTTCTGCCATGGGGATCAGGCGCGGCGGCTGTTCGTCACGCTCAATGACAAGGTTCTCCAGTCGCACAGAAAGCCGGGCTGGCTCTTCGGAGAAGTCCAACACACGATCAGTCATTGACGGGCCTCACGTCGCCGAGCGGAGTGATAGTCACCTTCTGGAATCCTTTACCCTTGAGACCGTTGATTGACTCCTGATAGAACGAGATCTCACTTTTGTGGCGTCCTCTTCCTTGTGATTTCGCCCTCTTCGATGCTTCCTTGTCCGCCTCCTGCATCTGGCCCTTTTGTCGTGCGTCTCGATTTCGAACGAAGGCGATACGCCCATCAGTAGCGCTCAAAGTACGAACACGGAAAATCTCCGGGTTGCCCTTTTCGGCTTCCCACAGGAAGGCGTCGCCGTTCACCAGGGAGCAAATGAAGGTTGTGTCGGGTCCGTGGTCGCGCTGCACGACCGGCTGGTTTGAGGCCTGCCGCCGGTAAGCGTCCAGCATCGTCACGAAGCGCATCTCCCACTTCGGCTTGCCCTTCTTGTCGATTACCTCGACGATCTCGACGTGATGGTTGTTGCCCAACTGCACATGGCGTTCGCTGACACCGCTGCCGATGCGCTCAACGGTGTTCTTCTTTCGGATGCGCACCTTGTGGATCGGGATCTGGCGCCCGTCCTTCGTGGGCAGCGTCGGGTGGTGCTCCGGGCTGGCAAACGGGTGCTTCTTGCCAGCCGTGGAGGCGAAGGACTTGCCTTGCCAGCCAAGCTCGGAGAGCTTCAGTTCCACGCGCGCGCGCACGGCGAGGTCGACGATGTTCTCGATGTCCTTGTCCGACAGCTTGTCGACTTCCTTGCGGATGTGGGTGTAGGGCCCGTCGCCGTCTCGCTGTCCGTTGTCGCTGCGGGGAGGGCTGTAGATCGTCTCCTCGTGAAGCTGGCCGCTGACGCGCTTGTCCACGCGGTGCGAAACGTTGACCTGCTCCACGGCCTGGCGCAACTGGTCGTAGAATTCGGGGTAGGGCAGCGGCACCGCACCTTTGCCGCCGAAGCGGCGCTTGCCCTGCTCCGTGGCGCGCGCCGCGGCGGTCTGCAGCACCTGCACTGCACGGCGGCTGGTCATGGCCACGCATGCCGCGTCCACGGCGTGGTGGCGATGGTCATCGCGGGATTTGCGGCCATCCTCGCGCTTGCCGATGATCGATAGCAGGCCCCACTCCTCGCGAAGCTTGGCGGTAATGCCGCCATTCACAGGTTGAATTCGCTGCACGCCACTTGCATCCACCCGGTGTGAACCGCCGGGAGGCAGGCCGTACAACGTGCCGAGAAAATCCAGCGCCAGCTTGGATGCGTATGCGGTGTTGCGCATGTCCGCCTCGGTGAAGCCGCCGAAGTGCTCGTCCAACTCTTCGGTCGTGCCAATGCGGAAACGCTCCAGCTTGCGCTCCACGACGTGCCGGTCGCCCTTGAACTTGGCGACGCGCGCGGCGATCTGCTGCAGCTCCTCGTGGCTGTAGGCTTCAAAGGGTGTCTTGTTGCGCTTGCGGTTGATGTTCTCCTCGCCCCAGCACAGCGTCTTGTTGGCGAAAGAGTTGTCCAGGTAGCGGCTGAAGGGGATGATGTGTTCAACGTGAACCTTGTTGTTGAACAGGTCACGCATCCCGATCTGCCTGCCCGTGTAGGGGCAGATGCCTCCGCATTCGTCGAACAGCAGCACCTTCTCGATGTCTGAGCTGCGGGGGTCCCTGATGCCGGCCTCCTTTGTGATGCGCTGCGCGGCATCCTCGCGCTGCTTCTGCCGCTGGCGGTTCTGCTTCAGGATCTCGTCGCGCACTTTGGCGGGCTTCTGCATCTCGCGGGCCAGCTCGACGCGGATCAGGCCGGGTTTCCCGTAGCGGCGGATCAGCGCGTTGACGAGGCGCCGCAGCTCGGTCAGCGAGCGGCTGACCACGGGATTGCGCAGGCTGGGCAGAAACTGGGTCACCGGCGGGAGCAGCTCAAGAACCGGCTGCGCGGCTACCTCACCGAACAGCTCCTTCCGCGCTGTGGCAAACGGTACGCCCTGCTCCATCATCGGTAGCAGCTTCTCGATGGCTTGGCGCGACAGCGACAGGTAGTCGGACTCGAGCTTGACCTCGGCCAGGGCGTTCGCCTGGGAGCGGCTCAGCTCCCAGGCGCTCTCCGCGCGACGCTTGAGCGCGTCTTCGTCGAGAATGCTGTAGACGTCTTCGACCAGGCGGTTGCGGTCCGCTTCGGTCAGCGCGAACCAGCGCTTATCGCCCAACACCTCGATCATGTCCGCGGCAGTGCGGTTGCCCTTGATGCCCTTCTCGCCGCCCGCTTCAAGGTTGAACTTGCTCCCTTTGGGCAGGTTCAGCAGCTTGCGGGCATCGGCAAATGAGACCGTCGCGTTTCGCTCGAGCTGATGGACCAGTTTCTCGCGTTGCTCCGCCGTGAGCGGCGCGGTGTTGCCGTCTTTGCCCACCACCAGCAGGTCGTTGACCTTCTGCAGGAAACGGAAGCGCTGTACGCACAGCAGGTGCATCGGGGCGCGACGGCGAGCCGGCCTGTGACGCACGCCGTCGTAGATGTCGCAGACGCCGATCAGGTGCGCCTGGGACTTCAACGGGCGCTGGTGAAAGATTGCGTCGTGCAGGCGCTTCTTGAACTCCTCCGTGAGCAGCTGCGGATGGAAAGGCTGCTGTGCAGTCCAGATTGCCTCGAACTCGTCCTTGTACTGCTTGCGCGAGGTGTAGCGACGGCGCACGCGGGTATCCTGCGAGCCGATACGGAAGAAGTGCTCGCCGAGGGTGCGGGGTTTTCCGTCGGCGCCCGATGGATCGATCACCGCGTCAAGCTCCGCGATGGCTCCCTTGACCTTGCCCTTCTCTTCCTCGTCTTCCTTGTCTGCGTCCTTGCGGTTGCTCAGGAAGCCGCGGCGCTGGGCTAGGTGGTAGAGGGCGCGCCCCAGCTGCAGCGGCTCGAGCTTTTCGTCCAGGGCGCGAGCGCGAAGGTAGTAGGGCAGTCGCGCGTATTGCTCCGGCTGTAGGCCGACAGACAGCTGCCGGTCCAGCTCTTTCAGCGCGGCATCGCGCGCTGCGCGGGAATCCTCAGCTTCCGACGGCAGTGCGGGCAGCAAGGCGCTGCTTGCAAGTAGGTTGTAAGTTTTAGCCTGGCGGCGCGCGCGCCGTTGAGCCATGCGGCGCTGGGCGCGCATCAACCGGCGCTTGGCGTTTCGGGACTCTTCCTTCCCCTGGCCCGAGCCGAAGTAGTTGTCGACGCCGGCCTCGAACACGTGAGCTCCGAGTGCGGGGCCACGTTCGTCCCAGACCAGGCGGCCGGGCTCCAACCTTCCTGTCTCGTCGAGATAAACGGGGTCAGGCTCGAACAGGGCCCAACCTACCGAGTTGGCGCCGATGTCGAGACCGAGGATGAACTGATCAGCGGTGTTTTTCATAGTCGCCCCTTGCAAATGCGAGGCGACAGGATAACAATATGGTCAGTGTACTTGAGCAGGTTTGTCCGGCATTCCACAGTAAGTCGTTCGGACTTTCCAGCGACGTAAACGGACGCGCCAAGGCGCGTTCAACGCAGCGCCTCCCCGAGGGGCGTTTCGCGTTTTTTCCCGGAGTAAACGGTCGGACTCGTGCGAGACGGGCTTCGAGTTGGGGCCGCGGGCTGCTCCGATAGTTCACTCGCATTCGCGGCGACTACTTCTTCGCGCGCCGCTGGCTTGGCTGGGGTGGTTGGTACCAGGTGGGTGGGACCTCAAGCAAGCCGGCCTTCTTGGCCTGCATCAGAATCATGACCAGCGCGCCGCTCCAGTTGGCGTCGGGGAGCAGCCCCACTTCGTGCAGGCTGTCCGCCATGCGCTGGATGTCCTTCACGAGCTCATCAGGGATGCGGACGTTGCGCTGGGTCTTCTTCTCGCTCATGGGCGCAACGTAGCCAACCACCGTGTCGGCACAATTGCCCCAATGGGATACGTATACGCCCATTGGGCTTTTCTTTCGCCGCGCCGTGACTAGAATGCCGTCTATCCGGGCGGCGGAACTCTCGCTGCAGCCGCCTGGCGGTCCTCAACCAACGGAGCGGATCATGCGGATTCTTCTGGTTGCGCTGTTGCTTCTGGCGTTCTGCGCTGAAGCGACGGCCCAGTTCACCACCTTCTCCTTCAACGGCACGGGAACCGGCGCGATCCCGGACGGCACGGCCACAACGCCCCCGGCGTATGGGACAGCGCGCACCGTGAGTTTCGCCGTGAGCGGAGTACCATTGAACGTGCGCAACGTCGTGCTCAGCATGGATGTCGCCCACACCTGGGTTGGCGACCTGGACGTGGTGCTGAGGGCGCCGGGCGGCTCGCCTGCTGCCACCATCTTCAGCCGGACCGGCGCCACCACCGTTACGGCCCTCGGCGACGACTCAGACCTGTCAGGGGCGTACGCCTTTTCAGACCTGTCCAGCGCCAACGACTTCTGGGCATCCGCGGCGGCGGTCGGTGCGACGGCGGCAATTCCGGCCGGCCAGTACCGCACCAGCTCAGCCGGCGGCGCGGCAACTGGTGGCGCTGTCACCAGCCTGGACGCTGTGTTTGCGGGATTGACGCCCGCGCAGGCGAACGGGACGTGGACCTTGGAGTTCCGTGATTCCACGCTCGGCGACACCGGTACGGTGAACGGGGTCATGCTCATACTCGTGGTCGGCCCGACGGTCACCAGCATCACCCCCAACTCGGGCGACGTGGCGGGCGGCACCTTCGTGGTGATCTCGGGAACGAACTTCGATCCCGCATCCACCACAGTCACCTTCGGCGGCCTGGCGGCGGCCGGCACAGTGTCCCAGACGCAGATCCAGTGCAGCTCGCCACCCCACGCGGCAGGTCCTGTGGATGTCGTAGTCACCACCCAGTACGGCAGTTTCACTGCAACCGGGGGATTCACCTACACCACCAGCGGCGGTGGCGGTGACGGGGGCGGAGATGGCGGCTGCTCAACGTCAGAGCCACGCGATGCCATCTGGTTGCAGGCGCTCGTCTGCGGCGTTCTGCTGCTGCTTCTCGCTCGAGCTCTACCGAGGTTGTTCAAGGGCGGTTGAAGCGCCTTGGTGCGGTCTTCGAGGGCCGGATAGCCGCCTTGCTTGAAGCGGCAGATCCACAGATGGCCGGTCTCTCGCGTGATGCCGTATGTCTCGCAGAGACCGCTGACGGAGCCCTTTTCGGCAATCCAGTCGTTGATGAAGTTGATTCGTTCAGACACAGGACAGGTCTCATTCCAGGGCATCGGCAAGTCTCCTTGCCGCCCAAGTTACCTGTCAGGCATCCGCCCGGTTCAAAGTGTCAGGCATCCCCCCGTCCCAACAGCCCCTCGACCTCGCCCGTCAGTTTGGCCTTGCCTCCGCCTTTGGCAGCGTCGAGCCTGGGCTGGGCCAGGGCAAAGTGGTAGTCAATTTCGTCGTTGAGGAATGCGAACTTGTCTCTCTTGGCCATGATTGGCACCTCCGCCGGCTTAAGAAGAAAGCGGGATGCCGGGACGGATGTGACATCTGGAGGGCCCAAGCTGGGCTAAAACCAACGCTTGGCCTAGGTGGAGAACTTCAGGTATAAACAACCGCCCGGTGGGTAATAGGAGGCTGCCTTTCCGGCGTCGCTCCATTATCTGCAAGACGACGACGTCTGCTTGACTGGCCCGGCCCGGAATGAGAACCGAGAATGAATACGGTTGGTCAACTATTTGTCTTTGAAGGACCGAACGAGGTCGGTAAGTCCACGCTTTCCCGACTTCTGCACGAGGATATCATGCGGTCGGGAAAGCCGTGTACGATTCAGACCTTCCCAAGCGATGTCGGCGGAACACTTGGTGCGCATCTCCGCAACCTACTGACTGAACATTCTGCCTTTGGGGTAAAGGACATCAGTGCCGCCGCTCGCCAAGCACTTCACATCGCCGCACACATTGACGCCTTGCAGTTGACCCTTCTTCCACAGCTTCGGTCTGGCACAACTGTCGTCCTGGATCGCTTCTGGTGGTCCACCATCGTTTATGGACAGGTGGCCGGTGTCGACTTGAACATCCTCAATGGATTGGTTGACGTCGAATTGAGACTGTGGCAAGATATCACGCCGACCTGCCTATTCCTGGTTAAGAGAGAAGTCCCCCTATCCGGCGTCTCTACTGAGGAGTGGCGATGTATTAGTAATACTTATGATTCTTTCTTAGACTTTTGCGTTTGCCAGCATGACGTGCAGCGTGTCTTCAATGAGTCAACGATAGGCAGCGCTTTCGAGCAAGTATTGTCCGCCTACAACCGCCATGCACATCCATAGAACTTCCTTTGGGCCGTGCGGGTTGTTTCCTCCATGCGGCCCCGTTCTGCCTAGGATGGCCTTGGGGAACAACAGTGTGCAGCTCATTCGTGGCAAACAATATGTAGATTGCACTGTGGTCTTGAAGGGTTGGCGACTCTATTGAAGCATTTCAAAGCCAAAACTGCAAATGAAGCGTGGCTCAAGGCAGCTAAATCCTTGACCGGCAGGGATGCGACCCGGCAGCACAGCAGGGCGGGGGACACATCGGAGTTACTTCGTGCATGCTTCGAGGTGTCTGACCCGACGCAGAGGTGGATTTGGTCGAGACGGCCTCCGCTCAATGTTGCCTTTGCCATCGCAGACTTTCTGTGGGTCATGATGGGTAGGGAAGATTCCGCATTTCTGAACTACTGGTTTCCGGGCTTGCCCAAATTTGCTGGAAAAGGCCGCACTTACCGAGGTGCCTATGGCAAGCGGATCCGCCGCCATCACCCCTATGATCAACTTGAGCGGGCATACGACATTTTGCGTCGCAATCCAGACTCGCGGCAAGTAGTCTTACAGATCTGGGACGCCAGCATTGATATGCCTTCTAGCGACGGTACGCCTATTGGAGCGGACGTTCCTTGTAACATAGCGTCGCTACTCAAGGTACGCGCACATCGACTTGAGTGGACCCAGGTTGCGCGCAGCAATGACATTCTTCGCGGGGTGCCAACAAATATCGTTCAATTCACATCGATGCAGGAGATATTGGCCGGTTGGCTTGAGGTGGAGGTGGGAAGCTTCTTCCTACTGAGCGACAGTCTCCATCTTTACGAGACTGACGCTCACACCAAGTTGTTTAGCGAGTCACCCTCTGTTCCCGAAAATCGAGACTCGCTCCGATTACCAAAGGCGGAGTCCACCCGCGTGCTTACGGAATTGGAACGTGCTGCTGATTCGTTGACCTCCAAGTCCGGATTCTCCTTGCGAGCAACAGAGTGCCTCCCGAACGTCCCTCAGGCTTATGCGAATCTATTTGCCGTGCTGGCTGCAGAGAAGGCTCGCCGCACGATGCCGCCTGACATGAGCTACGGATTCATTGACCTATGCGATAATGATGTGTTGCGCGGGATGTGGTTGACTTGGGCAAACGCTAGGGCCAGGCGCGGGAAGACGCGGTAGCAGGCGCAACCCTAAGTGTACGTGGTGAACGGGGGAGGGCGTATGACGTTTTGGAACACTGAGAAGTTACTCGAGAAGCTGAAGGGAGACGACCCACCCATTCTCGACGCGGACCTCAATGGCGTCGGAGATGCATGCTATGAAATGCGGCTTGGTGCGGAGGCATACATATCATCGACTAACACTTCCTTGATCCATCTCGATCAAGTCAAAACTCTGAATATCCCCCCAGGTCAATTTGCCATCCTACTTACTAAGGAAAGCTTGCGCATGCCGAAAAACGCTCTTGGATTTATCTCACTCAAGGCGTCGGTGAAGTTGCGAGGGCTTGTGAATGTTTCCGGTTTTCACGTAGATCCTGGGTTCGAAGGCCATATCAAATTCTCGGTATTCAATGCGAGCTCTAAAGACATCACGCTACGTCAAGGTCAGCCACTATTTCCAATCTGGTTCGCGACTTTGGATGGAGCGGAGGCCGGCTACGATGGTTCACACCAAGGCCAGAGTAGTATATCTGGCGACGACGTGATGAGGCTGGCCGGAGAGGTTTTGTCTCCAGCAGCATTGAAGCTCCGAGTGGACGAACTTGCGCAGCAAGTAGCCGACTGGAAACTGAAGGTGATATGGGGTGCCGTCGGGTTGGTTGTTGTACTGCTCACGGCAGTAGTCAATCTCGTACTGGCATTGACGAAGAATTCTGGATAGGACTATTGGATGTTCAAGTGGTCGCGCGCCACCGCAAGCATCCATTCCACGCAGCCCTACCCTATTCTGTCGTTCAGTCCCCATTTCGGTGGGAACAGTGGCTTTGGTAAGGGGCCACTCGACTTGAAGTGTTGTTTGATGCGAGTCCTCCCAGCAATGCCTGCGAATTGAGGGTGACTCACTCGGCTGTACTTCGAGATTTCGCAGAACAGGTTTTGGCAGTCAACCAGCTGCAGTGGCCGGCCCCAAAGGTCTGGAAACTGAAGACCCCGCTCTTCGAATTCGACTTGCTGACGCTCGGTGACAAGCCTGATCAGGTCCGCTGGGCTCAGTCCACCAGAATCGGAAAAGCACTTTGACAGCCCGTCCAACGCTCCCGGCCCGGGCACGACGAACTCCATCTCGCTAAAGTCGATGACGGTGGAGTAGTTTAGATCGATGGCAAATTGGTAGGCCAAGAAGTCGCCGAGTAACGGGTAGGCCCGGAGCGTGAGAAAGACTTCCCTGAGATTCGATGCGCGCCGGAGCTTGTCAGGTAGCCCATCCGCCATGATCTCGGACAGTAGCCTCATGTGGGTATGATGCTTGCGTGAGTAACCGTACAGAGCCCGCCCTGAAGACATGATGTAAGCCGCTGAGTAGATGGATCTTCTTTCAGCGAGCTCTTTATCCAAGACCCTCTCGTAACGCTTTGGCACAAATGTGTCGTACCGGATTTCGCCGAACGCCCTTTGGAGCGTTTCCCATGTGGCGATCTTGTTGAATAGCTTGAAAAGTAGGATCCGAAAGACGATTTCTGCGGGAGACTGATCGCCCTTGTATATCACACGTCGGATCAGGTATTGGCTAACGCGGTCAGCCGCACGGTAGGCATTCGTAAATTTGTACTGATTCAGGATCGGATCATCCGTCCAAGGCGGAGGCGCCCCCTGCGCCCTTAACCTGAATACTCGCTGACGTTCGGTCGCAAATCGCCAGTATGCGTCATACACTTCGGTCGTTCTGGCGGGAGCGAGGCTGCTGAACACCATGATCGGCTGATTCCGAAACGGCAGATGTTTTTGTTGCCTTGGATCAAGGTCGCGGGCCATAGGCTTTGCGTCCGTGTTGAGTTGGGGGAAGAACGATGGACGCGGCCTACGGGTCTAGAACCAGCAAGGTCGCCAGCAAGTTGCGCGCCCCCGCCTTGTTGATAGCACCGAGCTCGGGGCATCCGACGAAGATGTTCACGCCCGCCAAGTCCAACCCCATCTGCTCGGCCAGGAATCTGGCCAAGTGCACAAGGCCCAAATAGTTGCCGTAGCCGCGATCAAAGACGAGTTGGGTCGGGTACATCGCATGCAGTGTCAACGACTGCTCGTAAGTGGACAAGCCTACCTGTTGTAAGCACGGAAAGCCGCGCAGAGCCTGCCCTGTGTGATCTTTCGCAGGATCGAAGACGGCAAGCTGAAGGCTGGATTGTCTGGGACGCCTGTTTGTTTGGCGACCCTTCTCCCACTGATCAAGCAAGAACTGGATCTGGTTGATCTCGCGCTTGGTTCCGTCCGGCTTCAAGCCGGTCGACTGCAGCAGACGCCCAAAGTAGGTGCCATACTTGATGTTCGACCGCCTCAGCACGCGCGGCAGCACACGATTGATGTAGTCGTCGTAGAATCGTTCCAGTCCCAGTTGCTTCCTTGTCGCCCATAGATTCGAGGGGAAGATCATGGCAGCGTTGTCTTTCACTGAAACGCAGTCAGCGCCTAAAAGCTGGGCGTCGACGATGCTGCGGATGGTTGGATCCTCAATGTCCGGCCCAAGATCAGAAATGGACAACAACATCGGTGCATATGCGCGCCCTGGGGCTATCACGTGTTTCATCGCCATCAGCCAAGCATCAGACACGGTGCTGACCATTGCCTCTACCGGCGCGAACGAGCTAGCCATCGTTTTCCTCCTCCAAGTGCCGAAACCTAGCAAGCCCAGCGAACCCAGCTCGCGCAACACGGACGAATGACGCGTTTTCGCCACTGTAGACCACTCTCGCAACACCAGGTTTGCGTGCAACAAGCACCCGCCGTGCGGAGCGCTCATCGAGCGGCTGTAGCGCGACTCCCTCGGTAATGCAGTCTTTTGGAACAACTACGAAATCCCCCACTTCGACATCAATTGTCTTTGAGGCGCACTGAGCGTCGAGCAGGTACGCCGGCTGGCTGCTGCGAAATCCGATGACCTGTGACCGCAGATCAATCGGCTTCTCGCGCTTGAGGAGATTCGCGTGGCGCGGTGAGACGAGACCAAGCGCAAGTGACGCGTGCGCTAAGAATGTTGTGTACCCGACTCCGAACTGATGTGCCAGCTGGAGAGCCTGAAGCGGCTCAAGTCGGTCGGGTTGCCACTGGCGGTCAGTGAATGCCTGCCGTACGGCGCCAACGGGCATCATTAGGTGACCGGCAAAGCTGTCAGCGAGGACTTCTTCAGGATCGTCGCGATTGACGCTGTCGAGCAAGTCCACGCGTGTGCCGTGGTTGAATTCGTGGTGCCCAAGTTCATGGGCACAGTTGTAGCGACGACGTCCAGGTGGCCGACAGTTCGATACGATGATCGACGTCGGGTCCTTTACGTAGATGCCTTCCAGACTGGTCTCTGAGCGCAGCCAGACGTCAATCCCCAATTGGTCAGCGACATCAAATGGACACAGGGGTGACGCTGATGGCACTCTTAGCCGCATTCGTAGGCGAAGAGCGGCCTTGGCGGCGTTGCGACCCAGATCGCGTCGGTCAACCACGTTCATCGCCTCCACGTTTGAGCGTCTTGATGAGCCTCATCAGTGAAGCCAGATCTTCGGGATCGAGTCGCGCGAGTTCCCGTGCGGCAAGTTCGACGGCTGGATCGGCTTCTGGAGAAGTCTGGTCCAACAGCCAATCAACGCTCACCCGATACAGCTCGGCGAATCGCGGCAATTCGTCCGCCGAAACACGTCGCTGCCCACTCTCAACATTCGTCAGCGAGGGTCGGTGCATGCCCAGCAGTTTAGCTGCTTGGCCCTGAGACAGACCCGCTTGCTCTCGGGCAGCTCGCAGCCGGTGCGCGAGATCATTCTTCGAGGCTTTCTTGCTGCTCATTCGTTGCCCCCAGCACTACCGATGTGTTTGACCACAATGTCCACTATGTCTTGGATCGATCTAGCGCACTTCTTTTCGTCATTCACAAACGGATTGATGCCACCCTCGAGCGTGATTTGGAATTCATCCTCCAACGCGATGGCGCAGTCCACACCGTCAATGCTCTTCAAACCAAGGTCGGTTATCGGGCGCGTCTTCCCAGTGATCGCAACGTCGGCCTTTGCGCCTTCGATGGCGAGCACGACTTTCTCGACTCGCTGCATGATCCCCACTTTTGACATGTGCGCTCCTTACGTGCCGTAAGCTAATCTTACCATGCCTCCTGCGAATGTCAAATCACAGCGTCTTCCGTCCTCGGCTGTCAGTTCCGGAAACTCCCTTCCACTTTTCAAGTCTGGACTAATCATGTCGTCGCCCGATCTTTCAGCGATCCGGATAGGCCGGCCATCAGGATGGGGGATGGACCCGCAGTCGGTGCCTGCAATCGGACGTAATGCCCCAACCCGGACGTCAAGGCAAACACATCTGCAGCGGTAGTCGCGCGGCCAAGTGCAGATCGGATCCCGAAACTGCGGGGGCTCTTTGTTAAGATCTGGACCCTGCTGCTTCTGGCGCCCCTGATCCTGCTGCGCGCTTTTCAGAGCAGCGCACGCGGATGACAGCACACCCTCTGCCCGAAGCAGCAGATTTAGTTGCTGATGCCAATTATCCTCTCGAGTACGTTTTAGGACTCTTGTCACCTTGACCGCGAATTTTGGTCGTTTTGTGCACTTTCAGTCTACTTTTGTAGCCGGCAGACTCAGGATCCCCTACGCTGGTCGCAGGCGTTATGGCACCAAGATTGTGATCGTCGGCACAATGCAAAATGTTTGTAAGTCTATATTTTACAGAACTTTAGCTGATACGGATATAGCAGGAAACAAGTCCACCAGGACAGCCAAGTGACCTTTTGTCTACAGGAGCTACACTTTCGACCAATGCCGGTACATGCGTCGGGTGCCGGAAGCGAATGGTAGACGCCCGCTAATCTGAAGAAAGAGGGGAGTCGGCACCTACATTAAGGACGCCCCCCTCAACCCAAGCGGCAATCCCAGGGGAAGCGCCAGCCGGCGTTCGATTGGGTGGCAGGCTGACCCCGGCACTGGTTAGGCGCTGAAGTTGCTTTTTTCCTGTCACCTCCTGTAAAAACGGTAAGGCGCGGAATTTTCGAGGCTTAGATCGAGCGCTTCGGCGGCTGTATCCAAACATCGAGCGGTTGCGGGGGGACCATCTCGTTCTGGAGTGCTTCGTCGTTGCGCGGGTTCCTGCACCGGCTGTCCTCGACGAAGGCCAGAAAACGGTGGCGCGAGTCCTCGAGTTGGGAGCCGGTGAAGCCGTGCTTGCGCGCGGCCTCGACCACGGTGGTCTCGCCCTTGAGGATGCGGATCATCAGCGCCACCCTGCGCCATGCAGTCCACCGCTGAACCTGGCCCGGAACCTCCGATGGTAGGTCTGCAGCCATGAAGATACCCTTCCCAGGCGTTCATCGGCCCCAGTAGGGGCGGATGCAACTCCAAGGGGAGCGGTATACGCGCTTACAAAGAGTCACGGCAGCTCTGTTCCACTTCTTTTGGTTACGTCACGCCTTTACGTAATGCTATCGCACGGTGCGCACGCGCCCCTCGCCTCCAGCAATCAGATCTATCCGTCATCAGGAATCTTGATAATGTTGCTCGTCGCACAAATTGATTTCCACAAACTCTCTGGTCGGGCAGAAGTACAGTAAGCAAGTAAAGCAGTCCCAAGCGTGGATGTCGGAAAACTCTACTGAGCCATTCCGCACTTTCCGATGCCACCAACGCTTTGGATAGGTTGGATGGACGAGAAGATACACTCTGTCTCCCATCAGTTTCGTATCCTCAGATTTGGCGGAGATAGTTATCGAATACTCCCCTTTCTCAACCTCCCTTACGCGCACATCAATCCCATACTTCTTGTACGTATCCTTTCCATAAAGTCCTTGGTTCTTTAGGGGGTCGTCTTCCTCATCACCCGTGTACCTGCTGTACTTGCTTTCAAACAATGCACGAAGTTCGTTCGCATTCGGGCAAGGCCGTACTTCACCTGCCCCCCCGGTTTCAACTGGCTCCGGCGCCGTTTCTTCCTTCTCCGCCTTCTCTTCCAGGCTCCACTGCAGCGCCTGCGAAGTTTTACCTACGCTTATCTTGGCACTCTGTGCTGACTCCAGGGCCGTTTTTGAAACCTCTTTCGCCGCTTGCGCAGTCTGTGCTACTTGGTTGAGCTCTCGCCGGAACTCGGCGACAAACTTGCCATACCTGATCTTTGCGATTCTTGGGATAATGTATGGAAGGGCGATGATCGCGGCTGCCAATGCCATCAGGATTCCAACCTCCCCTTGACCTAGCGCCGAACGAAAGATCGCCAGTCCCACGCACAGCGATGCGAAAGCACCAATCCCTATCAACAGGGCCGGCCTAATTGAAAACGAGTCGAGGAGGCCATCAAGTGTGTCGTCTGCCCCGGCCTTCTCTTCAACCGCAGGTAATGTGCTTAGACTCGATTGATTCTGGTCAGTCATTACGATGATCCTCGATGGAAGCCGCTACAGCGAATCACGAACGAGGAAACTTTGAGCCTGCATGGCCGGGCTCCATCGCCTCTTTCGAATGGGTTGGCGCGACCGGACCGAGGTGCTGATTTCCACGTGGTTGCATACCGGGTGCTCGCCTTTAGTAAAACACGCCACCCTTCCAGGAACCTCAGACGCTCCTTGGTCTATGTCGCGCGGACTGGAAACAACGTTCAAGAAGCCCACTCGTCCGCTTCGAGCCACACGCTTCCTGCGTATCCCGCGTCGTCTTTCACGCCAACGCGGAGCCTGAAAGTTCCCGTGGCTCGTGAACGCGCCCGCACTCGCTCGCCCGGGCTCAGGCTCACCTTGAACGTCGAATTCCCATTCTGTGTGGTGAAGTATTCCGCCGTTCGATTTCCCACTTCCTTGGTGACCCGCACGGAGTCGCCCCGGCGGATGTCCTTTTTTTGAATTGGCATTTCAGCTCCGTTGGCCAGAGATGCGCTACCTGTCGTCGTTCTTGAATCGAGCCAGCTCGATCTCCAGTTCCTTCTTCAACTGCTTCGCCAACTCCTCCTTCTGTGCAATCTCTTCCGGCGTTCCAGTGGGTAGAGCATCGAGCCGGCGCAGCATGTCCCTGGCGACTTCCCGGATGCGCCGAAGTTCCTTGCGCCCGGACTCCAGCTGTTCTTCTGCTGTCACCAACTCGGCCGTCATCTCAGAGTAGTCCTTGATCTCGCTGCTACCGGCGCCGCTGCTCCCGGTCCCGAACTTGCCGAGCGGTACACCGAAGGCACCGGCAGCGATGCCACCCAGGGCGGCAACCGTGTTCACGGCTGCGCGTCCGATGCGCAGCCTGGCCGCGATCACCTTTGTCGGGTCGACCGACACTGACTTCCAGCGGCCGTCCAGACCCTTCTCGAACACCAGGATGAACTCTGTGTCGCCGTCGCCGCTGACACTGCCGCCGTTCCCGACGTGCTTCCAGCCGTGGGGCATCTTCGCAATGTGCTGAAGGAACGGGTCGCTCAGATCCTGGTAGGGCTCGTGGCGCCGATCCAGCAGGTCTCCTGATGGAGCCAACGACGCCGCCGCTGCGACGATGGACGACTCGGCCTGCATGTACCGCGGCTCGACAAGTTCAAGCAGCCTGGCAATTGTTCCCGAGAAGGTCTCCGCTCTGCCGTCGCTGTCGAGCCTGTGCAGCAGTCCGCTATAGCGATCTTTGACGGTTTTGTTGCTCTCGAAGTCCGCCACAGCGCCGATGAGATTCTCGCGCAGAAGCGCAGTGTCCGTAATGATGCTCCCATTGTCCGCGACCCTCTTCAGGGCGCCCTCCAGCAGCGTCAAATGGCCTCGGATGGCCGCCGCTCCGAGCCAGGTCGAGTTTCCCTGTTCATACCCGACAGCGGATTGAACTAATTTTAGTTCCGCATCGACAGCCGCGGTGATCGGCTGGAAGAGACGCTCGATGCTGTTTTTTCGCAGCTCGAACTCCTTCGACGCGGCTGCCTCATCGGACACAAGGTAGGCGTCCAGCTCGTTAATCAGCGTGAGGTTTTCACGGTACTTCCGCAAGTTGGTCTGCAGCCCGGTTAGCGGCTGCACAGCCTCGCGAAAATTCAGGTCCCGCTTGGGGTGGAGCCTATTGTACTCCGCCCGGCCCCTCGATAGTTCGCCGTCCCGGCCCGGCGGCGAGTCCAGGTCGTACACCTCAACCTTGTATGACAGGCTGGAGCCACAGCCCGCAATGACTCCCGCAATCCAGAGCACGGTCATGAACTTGGCAAGTCGTTTCATCGCAGGCTCCTATTCGTCGTCCATGGACGCCAGGGTCAGCAGGGTCGAGCGGAGACTCTCTGGCCTGTCCGCTCCCTCCGCCGCCAGCGAAGCAAACGCGGCAGCCAGGGTCTTGCGACTGCGCTGCAACTGATCGAGGCGCGCCTTCGCGCGCAGGTATTCTTCGCGCTTCGGGCCCGCGATCGCGTTCATTACCGCCTCCTGTGTCTTGCGTTCCTCGACGAAGTTGGCGATTGCTTCCTCCACCACCGAAGCCAGGGCGGTGAACATCACCACGTACTTGCGTGGCGGGGCACCGGCGAAACTGACGCCGTTGTCGGTCCAGTGCTCTGTGCCGATCATGTCGGCCGGCGTGTTGGCCAGGTGGTACACGCGACTGGCCAGCTGGTTCAACCGTCCCAGATCGGGCGTGTCTTTCTGCAGCTCATTGAAGTACTCGCCCGCGACCTCGTTCAAGGCGCCAATGCGCAAGCGCTGCAGCGTGGTGTGCAAGTCCTTCGTGCCCTCATCGCCGGGCCCGCCCATTAGCGCGTCGACGGCCTGGGCGTCGTACAGTCCTGCTCGATAGTGGGTCTTTGCGAGCTTCGCTTCACCCTCGATGGTCACCCGTAAGTAGTTGATCTGGCCGTCGTCATCCTTGACCTGCAGGACGTGACGCTCAGCGAGTTTGGTGTGCCCACAGCCCGCCACGACAGCGACCGAGCCGAGAAGCAGACCGGAAAATATACGTCGCATGTTTTGCCCCTATGAGAAGTCGATGATCGTAGTCACCTAGGCGCGTTAGTCAATTCCCTGTTCCAAGTCTGAAACCGAATGAAGATGTTTCAAGCTCCCTCATCGCGCAAACGACCCGCTAATACAACCCGCGCACAGTGCGCACGCGGATCTCTTTGGCCGTGGGCGCGAACGCCAGCGCCAGGGCGTCGGCGTGGTCCAGGCTCTTCACGCCGCGCTTCTGCAGCTGCTCTTTGGTCTCGATCTGGATCTTGCCCGCCGGCGTGCGGAACCACTTCACGGCGCTGAGCTGGCTGCACAGCACGTCATCCTCGGGCAGGCTGATCATCTCGTCCACCGGGTGCTGCCGTCCGCGCGTTCCCCCGCTCTCCAGCCAGGCCACGTGCTGGAAGGTCTTCTGCAGGGCGTCGCGCATCAACCACCACAGCTCGGCCTTCAGGTTCAGGAACTTCTCGCGGCTCTTCTTGCCGTCGAGCCACAGGCGCTCCGTGGGCGGCTGGCCGACGTTGATGCCATTGGCGCGCACGCCTGGGATGCGCTTGAGCGTCGCCATCACGCCGCTGCCCACGCCGAACACGTCGTAGTTCAGCAGCTCCACCCGGTGCATGCGGCAGAGCTCGGCAAAGTACTGGCCGGTATCTGGTTTCGGACTCTGTCAGAGTTTCAGGCATGTCGGACAATACTGTCAAAGGTACTTCGCGTCCTTCTCGGTACCCTGTGCGGTGCACCGCCGTAGCTCCGTGACTGGCTGAGCTACCCGCTGGCGGACTGGAACCGGACATAAGAGCTCTTCCCGGCCCCGACGCTCCAACCGCTGAACTGCGCCACACGGCCATGGCGAGGTGTACCCAGGGTGTTTGTCGATCATGCCCGCCTCGCCAAGAGGTTTCTCCGGGGCCGAACTACAGCCTCCGCACGTTACTCGCTCAGAACCTTCAGTACTTCGACCGCTAGCTTGCTAAGTGCTTCGTCTTTACCGTTCGCCAGTTCGGTCAACAGCGTGAGTGCTTCACGATCCTTGGTGACAGCTAGCAGTGCTATCGCGCGTTCGCGGAGTTTTCGGTCAGCGCTTTCGTCCTCGGCGATCGCCAGGATCTTCGCGTGCCCTTCGGGTGAAGGGGTGTACGCCAGCGCGTTCAGAGCCATGGTTGCGTAGGGATCCTGGTTGTCGACCAGCTCGATCAGGGTGGAGACCAGCTCCGCATCCGGGTTTTCCCGCGCGGCCTTCAACCCACGCGCCCGCGTGTTGCCCTTCGTGGACGCCAGGGAGGTTTTCACTACGCTCGTGGTTGCGGCCGTGCCCTCCCCGCCCGCCAGTCGCAGAGCGGTTTCAAGGGCAACAAGCTGCACTTCTTCGCTGGGATCACCCACGATGGTCTTCCGCAGCACCGGCAGGCTGGACTTCGCCCAAGGCTGCCTCTCAATCCAGGACAAGTGGCTGATCCGATCGGCTGGGTTGTCCAATTCAAGCATCTTCGCATCGGCGGCGGCTTCCGGTGTGGTCAACTCCGGGGTTCCGCAAGCGGGGATCGAGCAGCCCGTCGCGGACACCGGACTGATCGCTGGAGCACCTCCGGAGTCGTTGAACGCCAGAAACGCCAATGCCGCCCCCAAAGCGATGAGGGCCAGAATTGCGCCAGCGCCGGCCTTGTTCATGAACTACTCTCCAAGTATGCGAATTTACATCGGGGAAGAAATGTACACCGCCACATGTGGCTTTGCCGCTTATTTTCATACAAATTCCGTTTTTGAACCCCGACTACTTCATTGTGCAAGGTCGCGGAGTTCGATCTGTGCACTTTTTCTTTCGTCAGCTTCATGACTACGAGCCGTGCTCTCCAGCCGCGCTTCGTGACACCGGCCGGGAAACCCATTTAGCTGGCCATTTCAGAGCGTTTTCAGGCACAGGCGGTGAGGCCGGCGCTAACCCATGGCTGGGTTTCCCCGGCCAAACATCGTTCAAGAACACTACACCGCGCAATGTTGAGAGTGTCAGTAACTTTTTTCAGTAATTTGTTTTTGTCTCGGTGACGCGACAGGGTAGATTTTCGACTCTCGTCTCAACGCATGTCGGGCAATTGAGAACCACATCAGGTTTCTTTCAGGAGAACTGAGCCATGCTCAAGCGTAGCTTGTTGTGCCTTGCCGTCCTGCTGGTCCTCCCGCTGCTGGGGACGGCCGTGGTTGCTGACGAGGGACCGGCCCATCCCGACGCTGATTGGCTGACCTGGATGCTCAAGGACGTCAACGGCAACACCATCGACGACAGCACCCTGGAGAATCACACCGTCTACCTGTTCCTGTTCCGGCCGGATAACGAGGACTCCTGCGCCAGCGTCAGAGCGGCGTCGGCCTATGTGCGCGAGCACAGCAACCACGCCAACCGCGTCTTAGCCATGTGCATGGACGACACAGGCGCCAAAGCGATCAAGCTGTTCCTGCGTCAGGAAGAGTACACGAAGCGCGTGGCAGCCTGGGAAGCTGAACAAGAAACGGCACGCCAGGCCGCCCAGCAGGCCGGCGAGGAGTTTCAGCCGGAGCCCATGCCGGACTTCGTGAAGGAGATCGAGGACGAATTGAAGACAGCCCAGGGCTGCGATGCATTGTGCGCCCATCATTTGCCCTTTGCCACCTGCCAACGCTGCGAGGATGCATGGACCTGGATCCTGGAGCGAATGAACAAGCCGGAAGGTCTCCCGCGCATCCTGAAGATCAATGCCCAGGGCATGCTGATTCAGGAGTGGACAGAGCTGCCCACGAACCCGAATCCGTTGTCCGGCAACTAAACGCAGACCCAAAACAAAAACCTCGTTCACGGGAATCAAACCATGAACCGCACACTGCTCGTTCTGCTGATTGTCACCTTGATGCCGGCCGGCCTGTTGGCAACGACGATCACTGGAGACATCACGACCAACACGACATTGAACGCTGCCGGCAGCCCGTACGTGCTTAACCCAGCTGGCAATGGCGGCGGTACGATAACCGTGCGCAACGGCGCAACGCTGACCATTGACACGACAGATGGTGCGGTGGCATTGCAATGGAACGAGGACTGCGACCTCAAGATCGGCAACGGCAGCACCGAACAGGGCACGCTGGAGATCAAGGCGGCCTCCGGCGCGCTGACCTTCCAGATCAAGACCGGCGGCAACATCCGCGTCGCCAACAACGGTCGTATGTACTGGTCCAACACGACGGCCGCGACCACATTCACTCGTTACAACTCACTCAACACCTGGGGCGCTTTAATCTTCGAAGCAAGTCAGACGCGGCAGAGCGATGTGAAGAACGCCACGTTCTCGTACGGCGGGAATGACAGCAAAACCGCCATGATTTTGGTCGAGGATAACGAGACCTACCCGCCCTACCTCGAAAACCTGACGTTCTCAAACCAGGCGACCAGTGGCGTCGCGGCCGTGCGCATGAACGGCAAAGGCATCAACACGTTGAAAGAGGGCAATATCGTTGCCCCTTTCACTGCTAGCAGCGTCGACTACGTGTTCTACTTGAATGCAGTTACCTCCACGGAAGGGACGATCCGCTTTCCTGATCCGGACAGCCCCGACAGCCCCACCAACTATCTGGCGGGCACGTGTACAGTCGGCGACAGTAGCAACGTGTCACACTGGCGCTTCGACGATGCTTACACGTTCAAGTGCGCAGCGTCATCCAAGGTCGAAGTTGTGAACGGTTCGATCTGGGGCACCGAAGAGTCCAGAACGACCTTCCGGTCGGTTAGCAGTACGCCCGGATTTACGGACTGGAGCGGCCTCGAAGATGACACCACGACGAAGAAGAACACCTTTGGGGGCGTAGGGCCGTTCGCGTTCTTGACGGTGCGCGACGCCTCACTCGGTGTGTACATGTCCAAAGGCAGCGGCACGCTGTATGAAGGGGAAACGTTCAAGATCCCAGGTATCGAAGCCTTCCACTGTAGCACGGGTGTGTGGTTGCTGACTCCCGACGCCGTCGTCGTGCTGCACTCAGCGACAGTCGGTGGCACCACTTCGACCGATTGGTGCAGCAGCACCGGCGTATTCGCGGCTTCTCCGGAGACCCAAGTACTTCGCTGCCATCTTAAAGGCGTTGACACCAGTGGTCGAACGTTATGGACCGGGAATGGCCACACCATCCTGCGGGAGTCAAGGATCACTGGCCCCGGCTACTACGGAGTATATGTGTACGGGCTTGGCCAACGATCTGACGCGACAATCGATCGTTCGGTGATCGAGACGTCCACGACGAATGGTGTCTACGTGCTGGCCAACCAGTGGTCCGAGGTCGATGGCGCCTCTCGCCTCCGCATGTCCCACAGCTTCGTACGGGCCACAAACACGACCGGCGACGCTATTGTCATAGCCGGTGACGCCACGTCGCCGATCGATGCGCTTATCGAGGACTGCACGATCATGGGTCCGGACTACGGGCTCTACGGAAACTCGATCAAGGCCGGCGCCTCTGCCCACAGTCTTACCTCAGCGTTTGTTGCAAGACGGACAAACTTCGCGTCCTGCAACTATGGAGCCTACTTCGTCAGTACCGCAAACAACACTGAAGAATACAACTTTGAAGAGTGCTACTTCAGTGGCAACACGTATGGAATCTATGACGCGCGCACTCAGACCGCGCGAGCGGTCGCATACCATTGTGACTTCGTCGGCAATACATCCTATGCTGCCTATGACGCAAGCGGAGGCTCCGCTTCCACGGATCTGCTGGCTGAGTTCTGCTACTGGAATTCCGCATCCGGGCCTGCAATTGGCCCCGGAACCGACGACGTCAACAGCAACGTCGATTGGGGATCACCCGATGATTTTCTGCCGCGCCAGTATCTGGGAGTGCTTATCGGCGGCAGCCCGGCCGGGCCGGCAGACCTCGGCGTCGCTAACGCAACTGGCGCTACCACACTGCCTGACCAGCTGCACATTGTCGATGATGATTCGATTGCGATATCCTGGACCTTTGCGAGTGATTTCGAGGGCCAAACGCAAGGAGCCTATGAAATCGACATTGACGACGACCCGGCCTTCGGCTCGCTGCTCTACAACGGCTCAAAGACCAGCAGCAGCTCAAGCGACATCGGCCTCACGCCCACATTGGCCGGGGGCACGGTGTACTACGTGCGAGTCAAGCTCTGGAACTACGAGGACGTTGCGGGGCCCTGGTATCTCCACGCCTTCCGCACGAATGCCGTGCCGGGAACGGTAGGAAACACAAACCGTACGCCTGCAACTTCAGCCAGCTTGACTGACTGGACGCCGGTGTTTGTCTGGGAGCGCCCAGCCGACACGAACGAAGATCCGCTGCATTTCGAGGTCTTTGTGGATTGGTCGGACAAAATCAACGGGAGCAACTACAAGTCCTACACCGCGAAATCTTGGGACACTGGCACCGCTTCGGGAGCCACGCCCACCAGCCTGGACGTTCGAGATCAGTTCGAGCTCTCAACTGATGGCGGATCTACATGGATCCCGATTCCGTCGGAGGGAGCTCCGAGCGGTGACACGGTTCAGGTCAGACTTACTTGGCCCGATGAGTGGGGAATCCCCGACACGAGTGTTCTCCAACAGGGTAGTTGGAAGGTGCGAGCCTACGACATGTTTGAATATGGCTCGTACGCAACAACGTGGACGTTCAACATGGGCCGCTCGTACACAATCAGCGGCCAGTTGCAGGACAACACCGGCGCAGGGTTGAACAGCAAGACCATGCGCCTGTACGTCAACGGTGTCGATTCCGGCGACTCGGACGACACCCAGACTGTCAGCTCTGTGGATGGGCGCTTTGATATCGTCACCACCGATGCCCTTGAGGTCGGCGACGTGCTCTGGGTCTACGTGGATGGAGAAACGGAGAAGGGCGCAGCGGTCTTCCATTTCACCGGCGACAGCATGACCTGGGCGGGAGAGAGCATCGTCGTGCGCGCCGAGCGCGCCTACGTGTACGGCACCGTTGACGGCCTCGTGTTCAGCAATGCGGATTTCGAGATCACCACAGCCGACACGGACATTCCCTGGACCTACTCCAGCGGTACCGTGACCTTCAAATCCACGCTGGATGGCACAGGCGACGGTCTGCATCTGCAGGGACAACTGGATATGTCCGGCGCTCTGGACGGCACCACATCGCTGGACGTTGAACTTAACGTGGGCAGCTCAGGCCTGCTCCGCACCCAAGGCTTCAATGCCAGTTTCCACAAGCTGGAGAACAACGGCATACTTGAAGTCCTTGGTGGTTCGACCCTCACTCTGGACGGCTCGAACTCTACGACCTCCGGCACCTTTGTATTGGATGGGTCGACTCTGAAATTCGCGGGAAGCAGCGCACTCTCACTGAAGGTGGCCAAAGGCACATTTGATTCACATAACTCGGCGACAATTCAAGACCTGACGGCCAACGTCAGTGATCTGCTTGTGGATTCGACCACGGCCGAAGCCCCGGCCGTGCTTTCCTGCGCCGACACAACGTTTGACGAAGTAAGCGTCACCGTGGAAGCTGACGGTGTCCTGGCTCTCTTCAACGACAACATCTTCCAGAACGACGTTTCAACCCAGCACATCTATTGGAAGTCGGAAAGCAGCCTGAGCGCAACCCAGATGCGGGGAGTGCAGTTCAACACATCCGTCAACGGCACAAGCACATTCAACGTGACGGCAACCAGCACCGCCAACAACATCAACATGCTAGGATGCGGCGGCGTGGGTCAGGGCGAGGCTTTCGACAGCGACAGCAGCAACAAAGTCGATTGGGAGTTGACCCCACCGACGGGACTGCGCCTGACCCTGGGCGACACGCGCATTCGCGCGGACTGGGACGCCAACGATCAAGTGGACGCCAGCGCTTACGGCTTCAACCTGTACAAAGCGCCGTTCGATGACAGCGCTTGGACTGCCAACGCAACTTACGCCGGCGGCTATACCACCTTCACCGACTCCGGCGCCAGCTTCACCAGCGCCCTGGCGGGCCTGACCTTCTACCCGGACGCCACCAGCACTACGACGCTGACGGTCTATGACGTCCCCTCTTCGACAACCATACGCGTTTCAGGCGACTACTCCGGGCTGTACCTGTCCGGAGACCCTTACAGCTTCTTCGTGAAGGTCAACGGCAGTCTGCTGACGGATACCCATGACGAGGCGGCGAGCCTCACTAACGGGACCACCTACTACTTCTACCTGACCATCGACGACTCCACTGAGGACGCACCTCTGAGCCGCAACCGCGGCGAAGCGAGAACCCTGGCCCCGGCAGCTTCGAGTATCTCGGCCGTATCACCCGACAGCGCGGACGCCACCAGCGTTCTGGCCCTTAGTGTGATCGGCGACGACACACACTGGGAAAGCTCCACAACCGTCACGATTACCCAAGGCGGCGGCAGTGGTGTGACGGTTAACGACACGCTGATCATCAGCGCCAAGCTGGCGCTGGTTGACGCGACGTTGTCGAGCGCTACTACGGGGACCTGGACGATGACGGTCACGGAGGAGGACATCTGGGGCATCGCAGCCTACGACGAGGTTGAGACTGAGATATTGACGGTCAACGCCAATGACGCGGATCTGGCCGATCGCCCGACGCTGGTGTTCAGCACCAATAACGGCGGCATTGCGGCCGACGCGGACACCAGCGGCTCGTTCGTCTTCAACATCGACTTCACGGACCAGGGCGGCGGTGTCGATACCGCCACCCTGGAAATCTACGCCTCCCGCGACGTGACGATTTCGAGCGCCAACAAGACCGCCGGCACGGAGCTGATCGGCGCCGGCCTGAGCATCGATACGCTTAACGACAGCCGCGCCACCTGCACGATCAACCAGACAGCCGGCACCGAGCTGTTTGCCGACGGCGAGTACACGTTGACCGCGCGCGTCGCTGACGACAACGGCAATTACTCGGAGTGGGCGACGCGCCGCTTCTACGTGGAGGGCGCGGCGTCGGACGTCGCCAAGACCGGTGAGCTGCTTCACCAGGGTGACACCGAGCTCACCTTCATGATCACCGGCACGTTCTCGACCACGGTGGACGGTGTGGACTTCGGCAGCGGCATCACCACCGTCAGCTACAACAAGGA
This sequence comes from Planctomycetota bacterium, assembly GCA_022071975.1. Classification (GTDB taxonomy): domain Bacteria; phylum Planctomycetota; class UBA8742; order UBA2392; family UBA2392; genus JACKID01. Next base: position 12,626 of record JAJVIO010000085.1, on the reverse strand, counting down.
CTCCGGCACCGAGATCACGGTTACCGTCACCGTGGCCGAGTCGGCGGCATGCGGGCCCCGGACCTTCACGGTGGACATGACCACCGGCACGGACCCGGTTGGCGTGATCATCGTCGAGTACCCGACCAACATCCTGCCGATGGTCAACAACGACGAGCCCTCGCGCAATCCCGCCATCGGCGGCGTCAACGTGTTCCTGGTCAACGGCGAGTTCTTCAAGAGCGAGACCGACCTGGCCGTGCGCGGCCGCATGATGGGCATCTCCTGGTCGCGCCACTACCGCAACCGGATCACCTACGACGGTCCCCTGGGCCACGGCTGGGTGGGGCACTACTTCCAGCGGGCCTACATCGATGGAAGCAACGACATTAACTGGGTGACTCCTGACGGCAGGATCGAAGTGTTCGCAGACATAACCGGCGGCTACAGCAGTCCTGCAGGCGTCTACCTAACCGCGAGCAGCGAAAACACCCACGGTACAATCACCCTGACGGACCGACATGGTTACCGGTGCGTGTTCAATGCGGACGGCCGCTTGTGGCGGTGCATTGACCGCAACGGCAACACCACCGAGTGCAGCTACAACTACGCAGGCCAGCTCACCACCATCACCAACGACCTGGGCGAGACCTTTACGATTGCCTACCAGAACACCGGACGCGTGGACACGGTATCCGACAACATGTGGAACGACGGCACCACGGGCCACACGGCCGCACGCCAGGTTGAATACGAGTACGACTCCGAGGGCAATTTGGTTGAGCAGAAGGCGCCGACTACCAGCCGCTATGACGGTTCGCCCTACGCGCGAACGACCTATGGCTACGCCTACGACAGCGCGCACAACCTGACCCGCTGCATCAACCCGCGCGAGTTCGCCGAAAGCAGCGAGCCTGTCGCCTACCTGGAGAACTTCTATGACTCCAGTGACCGCGTGATCGACCAGAAGCTGGGCGACGAGGCCGACGTGCTGGACTCCCACATCACCAAGTCCGCATTCATCCGCCTGCGCTACGAGAGCTCAACCCTGATCCATGAGATCGACCGCAACGGCCACCGTACGGATTACACGATCGACGGCACCGGCCGGGCGACGACCGTGAGCCGCTACACCGGGTTCTACTCCGTGGATACGGATGAACCGATCGTGCACTCGACGGTTAGCACCGTGCTGACCAAGCTGCGCGGCGGAGACCCCACCAGCTTCGACACCGAGTTTACTTACAACTCCAACCACGAAATCCTGAGCATCACCTACCCGCGCGACAACAAGGTCACCTACGAGTACCCGAGTGGTTCCAGCCAGACGTCGGGCACCTGCACCAGCGATCCAACAGACACCGTTTTAGCCGACACCGGCAAGTCGTGGACGCCCGATGCCTACATCGGAATGATTCTGCGCGTTGGCAGCAACGCAGGCGAATACGCCTACTACCCCATCGTGGACAACGACGCCACGACAATCACCATCGAGAGCAGCGGCTTCAGCATGGCTCTCGACGGTTGGACTAGCGGCGAAGACTACGCTGTATACGACGAAGCCAGCGATCCCATGGCCGCAGGCAACGTATTGAGCGTGACGCGCTCGGACGAAGCTCTGGGCTCCGAGTCGGATATCGTCACCAGCTACACCTACGAGCCGCGGTACCAGTTCGTCAAAACTGTCACCGACCCAAGAGGCAACACCACCTCCTACAGCTACGACTACGAAGAATCAGCCGGCAACGGTGCCGACGCTGGCAACCTGGTGCTGGTCACCTCGCCCACCATCACGGGCTCCATGGCCTCCAGCGCCGCCATCACCACCCGCACGACCTACAACGAATTCGGCCAGCCGGTCACCATGGTGGATGGCGAAGGCAACGTCACCTACCTGAAATACTACACATCCGGCAGCCACAACGGTTTCCTGTACCAGCGCATCAGCGCCTGGGGCGAGCTGGATTTAACATCCGAATTCGAATACGACCCCGTGGGCAACCTCACGGCCTCATGGTCGCCGCGAGCCTTCGAATCCGGCGCCACCAAGGATGACTACAAGACCAGCTATGAGGTCAACGAGCTGAACCAGACCTGGCACGTCACCAGCAAGTACGAGGTCGGCAGTCCCGTCAGTTCCAGCCTGGTCAGTGTGGACGCCTACAAGTACTTCGACGCCAACGGCAACCTCACCCACTCTTATCAGGAGTACATCACCGACTCAGGCACATCGCCCAGCGTCCCCGGCGACCTGGTCACCCCGGGCACCTTCAGCAAGGCTTCCAGCGCCATGGCAGCTACCTGGGTCGAAACAACCTATGAGTACGGCCTGCTGAACTACCAGACCAAGGTCACCCGCGACCAGACGGCCGGCTCGGCTGTCTACCGTGTTACCAGCGAAACGCGATATGATTCGAACTACAACGTGATCGAATCAATCAGTCCCCTCGGCAACCGCTCGCACACGGTCTACGACGAGCGCGACATGGTCTACCAGCGCATCGCTGGGGCCGAATCCGATGTGGCCGGCACCTTCCAGACCGACTACGACGCCAACGGCAACGTCATCAGCAGCTTCGACGCCCTGGGCAACGAGACCGAGTACACCTACGACGGTTTCGACCGCACCACCCAGGTCACCGACGCCGGCGGGAACTACCGCACCAGTGCATACGACGCCAACAGCAACGTAACCACCAGCAGCGCCTACGACGTGTTCGGCACCCTGCTGTCGCAAAGCACCACCACCTATGACAAGATCAACCGCGCCTACGTCTCCGCGCGCCTTGCCAAGGACCACAACGGCAACCCCATCGGCGACGGCTGGAACACCAGCACCACCCTGTTCGACAAAAACTCCCGCGTGGTCAGCAGCACCAACGACAACGGCGTCACCTACACCAGCTTCTACGACGGCGCCAACCGCACCACGGAAACCCGCGACGCCGTGGGCAACCGCACCCTCTACACCTACAACGCCAACGGCGCCACCACGCAGGTGGATTACATCGAAATCAACGGCCTCAATGGGGCCAGCGAGCCCTCCCACGTCAGCTACATCCTCAACCGCAGCGACGTCGCATGGGAAGTGCGCGACCGCCGCTGGAGCGCAACCTTCGACACCAGCGGCAATACCACCCGCGACAGCTGGGGCCGCGTAACGGTCAGCACCGACGCCGCGGGCAACACCGTCAGCACCAACTACGACCTGCTGAGCCGCGTGACCGACAGCACCGAGGAGGCCGGCACGGACGACATCCACACCATGTTCGAGTACGACGACGACGGCCGCACCCTCACCCGCGCCATCAAGCGGAACCCGGGCGACACCACCTACCAGGAGACCGAGTACGTCTACGACGAGCGCTCAAGGCTGATCACACTGCGCCGGCCGGATGGCGACATCTGGAACTTCCGCTATGACGTGAACGGCAACCGCATCGGCTGGGACGACCCGCTCGGCACAACCGTCACGGACACCTACGACGCCCGCAATCTCATAGCCTACCGTAACATCGTCTGCGGCACGGGCATCGTCGGCACGGATTACGAAACCTACGAGTTCGACGGCCGCGGCCTACTCATCGCCTGCAGCAACTACGCCGACGGCGAGCTGCTCACCGCCAGCGCCTGGGAGTACAACACACAGTCGCAGCCGGAACGGTTCCATCAGACCATCGCCGACAAGGACGGCGCACCGCTGGGCACCTGGACTTCCGGCGCCGAATACGACGCCACCGGCTTCAACACCGCCACCATCTACAGCGACGGCCACCGGGTCGAGCACCTGAAGGACCAACTTGACCGCACCCTCGCCAGCTACGACGTCACCGAAAATGTCCAGGTCGCAGCCTACATCTACGCCGGGCCCCATCGTCTGGTCGAGCGCACCGCCGGCAATGGCGTGCGCACCACCTACGAGTGGGAAGCCTCCGGTTGCGGCTGCGGCGGAGCCACGCCCTTCTGCGAGAGCGTGCAGCACACGCGAGTATCAAGCGGCGAGATTCTGTTCGGTTCGGGCCGGCTCTACGACGAGCTCGGCCTGGTCACGGTCGAACGCGAGGACCACTTGGGCGCCCTGGGCAGCGTCTACCGCTATGACGAGGCCAAGCGCCTCGACACCAGCTACTTTGGCGTGGATCTATACAGCACCGCCCTCACCACCTACGCCGACCAGTCCAACACGCCCTCCACGTTCGGGCTGAAACGGGCCTACAACCTCGACCCACGCGGCAACCGCTCCGGCAGTACGGGCGTGGCCGATTCGGACGACTCATCCGGCAGCGTCTACGACTACTCTTACACCGCCAACAGCGACACCAACCAGTACACGGCCGTGGACGGCGACAGCTACACCTTTGACGCCATCGAGCAGACCACCTACGACCCCAGCACCGGCCTGTACCACGCATATGACTACAAAGGCCAGCTCATCAAGACCGACAAGGATAGCGCGCTCACCAGCCCCGAACGCACCTACAGCTATGACAACCAGGGCAAGCGCAGGCGCATGACCGAGTCCTACAACCCAGACGTCTACGACATCTGCTACATCTCTCCCTGCGCCTGCAACTGCGGCTGCACGGGCAACGAGGACGGCGTTGGCGAACTCATTACCCACGAGGCCGATACGGCCGCCATCCTCGACCACCAGCTCAACATCTGGGGGCCGGAGGTCGAAAGCCCGGGCTCCAGCTCGGCCGTGCACCCGGCCACGGCGGCTGTGCCGTCCTCAGGCCGCGGGCCCGGCAACGCCATTGTGGCCACCTTCGGAACCAGCGACACCCACGGCGACTACTGGCGCTACATGCACCACAACCAGCACGGGAGCACGGCCGGCTGCACCGATGAAAATGGTGCCATTGCGGACATCTATACCTATACTGACTACGGGCATACTGTGAGGTACAAGCCCGTGCTTGACTGTCCCGACAGCATTGTTTCCTCTGTCGCCAACGACACACCGTCGGCCGGCCAGACCACCATTACACTCAGCGGCCTGCTGCTCACGGCCGACGCCTATAACGGGCTCGAGCTGCGGGTTGTACGGCCGGAAGCGGCCAGCAACCGCCTGCTGTACGGCGAGGTGCTGGACACCACCAGCAGCACCATCGTGGTCCAGGACGACGGCAGCGACAGCATCTACAGCGCGCTGAACAGTGCCACCCAGGGCTTCCAGGTGCTCGACCTGCCCGCAGCTGAGGCGAGCCCCAGCAGCACCAGCGGCACGTGGGACCTGGGCGCTGGCTACGACCCGATCGCGGGTACCACAAGCTATACGGACTTCAGCGCCTTCAGCGCGGCCTACATCGGCATGCAGCTGTTCCCCGAGACGGACACCTACCCGAACGTGAGCTTCACGATCATAGACGTGCCCAACAGCAGCACGGTGGTAGTGGAGGGCGACACCAGCGCCTACGGCGCGAGCGCGGGCGACCCGTACACCATCGCGGAGCGCTGCTGGGTATACGACTCGGGCGCCGACACCAGCGACTACTTCGACGCGGACGCCAGCTTCGCAAGCTACATGGTGGGCTGGACCTTCGTGCCGGACATCAGCAAGCCGTGCTACCTGCCGGTGATCGCCGTGGACGCTGAGAACGGCAGCATCACGGTGAAGGGCGACGCAAGCGGCCTGGCCTCGCCCCTCACCGACCGCTACCACCTGATCCCGCCCGCAGGCGTGGCCAGAAGCACGGGAGCGTATGCCAAGCCCGAGGACGCCGGCGACTCAACCTGGAACGGCACCGGCAGCTACGACGACCCAGGCGCGAAGTGGCTCTGGAGCGGCTACCTTTACGTCGCCCCCCAGGTAGGCCACGATGTGTCCGGGACCACCTACGGCGCCCAATCAGGCACCAACCACCTCGGCCAATACCACTGCTGGAACCGGGAATTCGACGTCAACACAGGAAGGTGGACCACACCGGACCCGCTGGCCCATCTTCCGAATTTATTGGATTATGTGAGCACCACTCCGGGTCAATCGAGGGATCCGGCCGGGATGGAGCCGGTTAGTGCCACCGCTGCCCTCGGGAAGTGTGCTATTGGAGCTATTCTGGGTGCTGCCCTGGACTACACCATTCAACACTTGGGTGACGCTTGGGACTGGGCATCGGGAACCTGTTCTAGTGGAGGCTCTAAGGCCCGCTGGAAGGACACCGACTGGTGTTCTGTCATTCTCTCAGCTCTCATCGGGTGCGTTGCAGCACCCGTCACGGCGTACGCAATCGGACCATGGTTGGAGAAACAACTGTTGAAGTGGGGCATTATCTCTGTTGGAGGATCCGCGTCGGCAACACTGATGTCTAAGTTGCTTCTGTTTATTGCCAAAAAGGCAGGGATGACAATCCCTAATAAGTCACTGAACTTCCTGAAAAAACTAAACTGCATATCCATCGCAGAAGCGGACGACATTGCGCGAGCTAACGAATCCCCAACCGTCAAGCCTGTTGGAGCAGAAACGGACCTTGACAAGCTTTACGAAGACGAGAATAGGCCCGCTCAACGCCCGACAGCCCACGATTGGGAGACCGGGGTTAGCACTGGGGACGGACCAGCCCCTTGGTTTGATCCGACAAAAATAAATGACTATCCACTTGAGCGCCCGGCCGTCAGACGCGCGTCATGTGAACTTGACTGTATGGCTGCACTGAGCGCGGCAGTTGGAGGACGCTTAGTGCCGCGTGACAAAGCTAAGAAGGAGTGTGCGGAGGTTTGCGGAAAGCTGATTCCGGATTAGGTTTCAATTGGGATGCCTAGCGAGCTAAGGTTGAGGGGAGGAGGGTGTGTCCATCGGTGGAGAAAACCGCAGCACCTTGTCGAACGCCGCGCGCCTTCGGCTGATTGTCGCTACGGGTGCACGGTCAGGACTCACTTCGTAACAACAGAATGTCCCTTACCTAACCCTTTGCGGTGCCGGTGAGTGACACCAGGAGCCGTAAGTGTCAGACCTAGAGCAGATTGTAATACTTACAGCAGCGCTCACTATCTTCCAGTTTTGGCTATGGTTGTATATGCTAGTCGTTATACGTAAGCGCATTAATGTAATTGAAGGAAAACTTGATCGACTCGGACGGTCGATGAAAGAGTAAGCGTTCATTCGACTAAGTGTTCGCAACACGTGTATCTGTTCGACGAAGCACACCTTGACGGGACAGAACGTCGGTTCTCGGACGTGTTCGTCGTCTACGACTGTTGACTGAGCCAGTTGTCGGGTAGCAGGTTTGGCAGCTCGGAGAGACGGACCGCAGCGATGCGGGTTACGACATCTCTGAGCCATGTCCAGGGGTTCGCGCCGCAGCGCTTGGCTGACTCGATCAGTGTGTAGGCGCTGGCGGCCCACTGGCCTCCCGCCTCGCTGCCGGCGAACAGCCAGTTCTTGCGGCCTACGACAACGTTTCTCAGCGCCCGCTCGCTGGCGTTGTTGTCGATGCTCAGATACCCCTGCTCGGTGTAGCGTGTCAGAGCCGTCCAGTTGCCTCGTGCATATGAGATCGCTTCTCCCAGCGGGCTCTTGGGAAGCACGCGGGGCTGGTACTGCTCCAACCAGGCCGCAATGGCCTCCAGCAGCGGCTTCGCCTCCTGGTTGCGGACTTCGGCAACGTTGTCGTAGCTGACCGCCTCGCAATCGCTGCGGTCATCCCTGATGTCCTTCTCCACGTGGTACAGACGGCCGATCAACGCCAGCACCTCTTCCGCGAGCTGTCGGTCCCTGCTGTTCAGGGCGTCGTAGAACTTGCGTCGGGCGTGGGCCCAGCAGGCGACCTCGACTACGAGAGGCGCTCCCGCGTCGTCCTTGCCCTTGAAGACCTCGTCGTAGCCCGAGTACGCATCCGCCTGCAGGTAACCCCGCCAGGCTTGTGGCCTGGGCGCGCCCACCAGTGGCTCATCCGGCGGCGCGTGATTGAGAAAGCGCAGAGGCCCGGCGCGGGTACGATCGGGCGTGAAGTCGAAGACGCAGTAGGGATTCTCTTCGTCCCCCAGGTACACCCAGCAGTAGCCCTTCTTGATCAGCTTACGTTTGGACTTGCTGGACGGGTTGGCCTCGCCGTCGCTGTCTCCCTCCAGGTCGCCGCAGTCACTACGGCCGCGCTTTCCGAGCTGGAAGTTCACGTGCGTGTCGTCGGTCTGGATCACCCGGCTTTGCAGCACCCGCTCCCGCATCAGGTCCACCAGGGGCTGCAGCAGCTCGCAGGTCTGTCGTACCCAGCCGCACAGGGTGCTGCGGTTGAGCTCGACGCCGTGGCGGCGGATGATCTCTTCCTGCCGGTTCAGGGGCAGGTGGTCGTCGTACTTGGCGATCAGCGTGTTGGCCAGCAGGCCGGGGCCCGCAAAGCCCTTGAGCACGGGGGTATCCGGCCGCTCCGCCACTTTCACGCAGCATCCACAGGCTCTGCAGGCGTACTTGAGTCGCCTGTGCCGCAGGACCTTGAAGGTGGCAGGCATGTATTCGAGTTGCTCGCTGGTCTCTTCACCGATGGCGGTCAGCTCGGCTCCGCACTCGTCGCAGGTCCTGTCGTCATCGGCCAGGTCGTAGTCGATCACCTCTCGCGGCATGTCTTCAGGCAGCCTGCGACGACCGTGGCGTTTGCCGCTTTCCGCTTCCTGGTCGTTGTCTTCGCTTGCGTCCAGGTCTCCGGCGTCCAAGCCCGCAGCGGCCAGGGCTTCCTTCAGGCCGGGGAAGTCGAGCAGTCCCTGGCCGGGTGCGAACTTCTCGGAGCGGCGGCCGAACCGGTCCCGCAGCAGGAGTTGAAGCCGGTGCTTGAGCGTCTCCTTCTCGTCGTAGAGGTTCATGACCAGGCCCTTGAGGGCTTCGATCAGGGCTTTGGCCTCTTCGAGGTCGGACGGCTCGCGGGAAGGGATCTCGGGCGGCATGGTGGAGGATACCGTGTGCCGCGGATGCGGGCTTCGCGCGAAAAACACACCTACGCCACAGTCAAATCACAGGCCGTTCGTACCACCGGCCACACGGTAGCGCTTGCGGCGTACCGCGTCGTTGAGGTCGATGCCTTCGAGGATCAGAGCCAGCTCGGCCGCGTCAATCTCGCCGGCGGAGACCGCGTCTGCAGCCGTCGTAGTCATTCGGCCGGGGAAGCGGAAGGTGCCTTGCTCCAGGCGCTTGTAGAACAGGCAGAAGCCCGTGCGGTCCCAGTACAGCACCTTGATGCGATCCTCACGGCGGTTGCGGAAGACGAAAAGATGGCCGGAGAGGGGCTCCTGTCGTACCACGTCCACGGCCAGCGCGGCCAGGCCATCGAAGCTCTTGCGCATGTCGGTGGGCGGCAGGCAGAGAAACACGCGGGTGCTCGGAGGCAGCCCGATCATGCGGCGAGCATGCGCAGAAGGCGCTTCAGGGTCTCTTCGTCAAAACCTGGCGAGACCCGCAGACGATGACCACCTACGACGATCTCGATGGAACCGGACTCCCCGCCCCCGGCCGCCGCAGTCTCGTGCGAACGCAGCGTGAGAGGCAAGATCATAGCTGTCGGTGAAGGCGCCTGACCGGCTTGGGAGTTCTCGCGGGTCCTACCCGTCCTTCGGACTTTGGCCTCCGCGGCTGGCCCTTCGGCCGTACTCAGGGCAGGCAACCCGGCACGCCTGGCCAGTTCCCGCCGCCAGAAGTAGAAGGCCGATTCCTTGAGTCCGTTGCTACGACAGAATTCTCGGATCGTAGTGCCGGCCGTCTTCCACTCTTCAACAGCCAGCCTCCAAAACGCTTCCTTCTCCAAAGACCGATCGCCGCGCCGAGTCATCACCGACCTCCCCAAAGACCGGCGAACATGAAAACAACCTCAACCTACGACAAGGTGTGCTTGGCCGAACAGATACGTCTTTCCATCGCCACCAGTGATGGTTGTCTCATGCCCCACAACCTGGTGGGGCGACGAGATGATGTTCTTGGTGATGGCCGCGCTTCGCTTGATTATCTGCGGAAAAACGACCCTCGTGATGGAGAACGCAGCTCTACGCCATCAGCTCGCTCTCTTGCAGGCATCGACTGGCCGGCCACGGTTGAAGCCGAAAGATCGTATCTGTTCGACAAAGTACACCTTGACGGGACAAAACCGTCTTTCTCGGACCTGGCTCAGAGACGTCGTAGCCCGCATCGCAACGACGCATCTGTCAGAGCAGCCCAACCTGCTACCCGGCAACTGGCTCAGTCAACAGTGTCAACGACGAACACGGCCGAGAACCGACGTTCTGTCCCGTCAAGGTGTGCTTCGTCGAACAGATACCAAGCACGTGAGGAAGCGACACCGCATATGGCCGAAGACGCTGGGCGAGGACGCGGGCTACAGGGGGCCGGAGCACACGAAGGAGCTGGAGAAACTGGGAGTCGCGCAGCACATCGCCGGGCACAAGGGTCGAAAGCCAAGAGGCTGGACCGCCAGCCAGCGATGTAGGAAGGGTATCGAGAAGGTGATCGGCTGGGGCAAGGAAGTGGCGGGACTGAAGCGAACGAAGTTCATCGGGCGGTGGAAGACCAAGCTGTACCTTCTGGCATCAGGCGCGGCCTACAACCTGCTCAGGTTGAGCAACCTGGGCGTCGCCTGAAGCTAGGCGACTGGGCAAAAACCCGTCCGCCGGCAACCAGAGAAAATAAGCTACTCAATAAGAACGACCCAGGAACCGAAGAGCCAAGCCACCGAGAACTGCTATTTCAACGACCTGTTAGGGGATTGTTTCAGTCGCAGTGGATGATCCACGTAGGTCCCCATTCGGGTTCGTAGGTTAGAACTAGGACGCGTTCTTCGTCACTCAGGGTGGCTTCCGCGAATGTAAATCCCCACTCACTCAAGTTGCTTCCTGACAACCTGTAAGTGGCTTCGCCATCGCCGTCTACAAGTTCGACGACGAGACTCGATTCGCGAAGGTCCCGTTTCTCTACAGCCTGCTTGATTGAGCCGTCTGGGAGGACATAGAACCGAATGCTCCAAAAAGTTGCGTCGCCAACCGCGACGCCATCTCTATCAAGAACGAACTCTACCCATCGCCCTTCAGTGGGCCAATCGAGGTTTCCGCTTGACGTAAGCGGCGACTCTGCGGGTTTAACCTCAGGAATGAAAGTCTTGGAGTGCGCGGTCGTAGTGCACGCTGCCACGAGGGCTAGCAAACTGAATGCGATACACGTGAGGATGGTTCGGCTCATGGTCAATCGCATCAGTCCTGCCAGCCATCCCGAGGCGGGCACTTGACGTGTGTTTTCTTGCTCTGGTCGTAACATCCTCCAACATCTCCCTTCGGAACCGCACAATCGCATGTGCATCCAGCCATAAATGGCTCAATGAATCGCTCCCAACTGTCAGCGTTGTTGATTCGCTCATTTGGCGGGAGAGTGGGCCAAGTGTAGGGCGTATCCGGATTATCGCTGCCGCTTCCGATAGCTCCCGTTTCGCCGTCGTAGGCCAAGTCATCGGTATCTACCTCTACAACGATGTGCGTGATCTCGTGAAAAATCAGAGCCGCCATCTTGGCGCAAGACCTCTCAAAGAATCTCGGGCAAACATTGATCTCGTCGTCAATTGCGCCCAGCTTCTTTCGTAACTTCTTATCTTCAATTCGTCTGGCAAAGGCACCGTACCTGCTGCCGATACAGCAGTGACATTCAAAAGATAGGTCTTCATCTAGCAGGTATTCTTCCTCAAGAACCAAGAGCTTCGCAAGTACGGCCAATGCAGTCGCCTTTGTTGCGAAGTTCATAGCTAACGGACCGGCCGCTAGTTCACCTAGCGACTGCGGTGGTCCTGCTGCACCAGCAATGAACGCCAGTAGTGCTTGCTTCGCCATAGTGATTCCGACTTGGAGACATGCGGACAGGTCCTCGAAACACTCATCATAGTCAGCGGGGCAGTCGGAATGCTCGATTACATATCCCCCGGACAATCCTGATGAGTCAGTTTGTCCCAGGGGGGACTCGCCCACGTAGCTGTACAGATTCGGGTACTGCATCACAGGGTCGGGGGTGGTCCATCTGCTTAGGTAGACGCTGTATTCGCGGTTCCAGCAGTGGTATTGGCCGAGGTGGTTGGTGCCTGATTGGGCTCCGTAGGTGGTTCCGCTGACTTCGTGGCCTACTTGAGGCGTGACGTACAGGTAGCCGCTCCAGAGCCACTTTGCGCCTGGGTCGTCGTAGCTTCCTGTGCCGTTCCAGGTTGAGTCGCCGGCGTCTTCGGGCTTGGCGTACGCTCCTGTGCTTCTGGCCACGCCTGCGGGCGGGATCAGGTGGTAGCGATCCGTCAGGGGCGCGGCCAGGCCGCTTGCGTCGCCCTTCACCGTGATGCTGCCGTTCTCAGCGTCCACGGCGATCACCGGCAGGTAGCACGGCTTGCTGATATCCGGCACAAACGTCCAGCCCACCATGAAGGCCGCGAAGCTGGCGTCCGCGTCGAAGTAGTCGCTCTCGTCGTTGACCGAGTCATAGCGCCAGCAGCGCTCGGCGATGGTGTACGGGTCGCCCGCGCTCGTGCCGTAGGCGCTGGTGTCGCCTTGCACCACCACCGTGTTGCTGTTGGGCACGTCTATGATCGTGAAGCTAACGTTCGGGTAGGTGTCCGTCTCCGGGAACAGCTGCATGCCGATGTAGGCTGCGCTGAAGGCGCTGAAGTCCGTATAGCTTGTGGTACCCGCGATCGGGTCGTAGCCCG
>JAJVIO010000089.1 GCA_022071975.1 Planctomycetota bacterium | reverse complement strand
ACGGCATGGCCAACGCGATTACGCTCACCGACACGGACGTCACCCTGAACGCATCCGGCGGTGTCGCCGGCACCGTGGCCGTCAGTGGTTCGGGGTTGATCACACGCACCATTTCGATCAGCGGCCTTACGGGTGATGGCGACTTCACCATCAGCATTGCCGCCAACACCGCGAGCAACGGGGGCGGAAACGCCCCGGCGGCGGGCCCCAGCGCGGTGGTCAACGTGGACAACACGCTGCCGGTGATCACCGCTGCCGCGGCCTTCAACGTGTACCAGGGCGGCAGTGTGACCGCGCAGCACCTGGCCGACGTCAGCGACACGTTCTCCGGCTTCACAGTCGGCGTCGCGGCCACCACGGTGCCGGCCGGGCTCACGGTTTCGGCAATCGCGGTGGATGCCTCGGGCGTGGTGACTGGTACGGTTGCCGCACTGCCCGATTTGGCGCCCGGCGCATACGTCGTCACGCTGACGGCCACCGACGAGGCCGGCAACACGTCTACGGCCAACCTGACCGTGAACGTGCTTGCCAACGCGCTGCCGACTATTACCGCCATTGCGGACCAGTCGATCGCAATGAACGGCAACACCGGCGCACTGGCCTTCGATGTGGACGACGCAGACGAGGGCCCGAACGCTCTTACCGTCAGCGTGAATGCGAACAACCAGGTCCTGGTGGACCTGCTTACCGACGTCGCGCTGGGCGGCACGGGCATGAACCGCACCCTCACCATCACCCCGCAGGCAAACCACACCGGCGTTTCGGTCATCACCTTGACGGTGCACGACAGCGTGGGCGCGCAGGCCAGCGTCAGCTTCACACTAACGGTCACCGACACCGTGGACGCGCCGGCGCTGGGCGGCCTCACGGACATCGTGATCCAGCGTGACCAGACTTCGCAGGCGTTCACGTTCACGGCCACCGACCCGCAGGGCGACGTGACTCTGAACGCGCCGCAGGCCTTCAGCGGCGACCAGGCGCTGATCCTGGACGCCAGCATCGTCATCACCGGCACGGCGCCGGACTTCAGCTTCACCGTCACCCCGGAGGCCGGGCAGGTCGGTACCACCACATTGACCTTCTTTGTCTCCGACGGCACGCACACCACCAGCCAGACCATCACGGTCACGGTGGTTGCGCCGGCGAGCGGCGGCGACGATGATGATGACGAGAAGTGCAGCACCAGCGGCGCCACCGGTTCATGGCTGCTGCTGCTCGCGTTGCTGGCGGGACTCACCGTCGGCGCACGCCAGTTCCGCCGCGAGTAGAGTGAGAAGGAATCCAACGGGCGTGGGCCTTGCCCACGCCCGTCCTGTTTCTGAGATCTGAAAGCCTCGCCAGGCAACCAGAAGATGGCTATTGTTTTCAGATCCTGATGAGTACCCAAAGCGATAATGATCCGAGTGTGTTGGGCGCAGAAACCGCGTACCTGTTCCGCCATGCTGCCTTGCTCGAAGCTGCTCGAGACTTGTTTGATCCGCAAGAGCGAGGCCGCCTGCACGCACACGTGGTTGAATTACTCGAGAGCAACTGCGCGCCCGGTGGTCGCGAAAGCATAGCACTCGAACTTTACACCCACGCCAGACGGGCGGAGTTTCACGGATACGGACCAGACGAAGTCCTTCAACGACGGCAAGCCTATTTGCAGAGTGCCTTGGAGGCAGCCGATCGGAGTGCCCAGTGGCTGGTTGCATACGAGCTCAGCCAGGATGCGCTGGAGTATGACACGGGTGATGCGGACCGTATTCGACGCCTGTTGCGCCTCTCGGGTTATGCACTGAAAATCGGGCGAACTGACTCCGCTATCCACGCGGCTGAGGAAGCTTCGGGAATCGCTCTGCGCATTGCGGACTCCCGCGCAGCGGGCGAAGCGCGCTTGCGCGAGGCGGACGCCATGTTGCTGCTTTCTCGGTTCGACGCAGCGGCGAAAGCCCTGGACGGCGCGTGCCAGCATTTCGAGCAATCGGGCAGTGCCGCACTTAGAGCCGACATGCACGCACTGCGGGGGCAGGTGTACTTTCACACCGGCGCGTTAGACAGGGCGCTGGATGAGTACGACCTGGCGTCGCGCCACTACCGCAGTGCCGGAGACCTCAGGGGCGTAGCAAGAGTTATCGGTGACCGGGCGAACATTTTTCAGCGAGTCGGCGACTTCGGAGCGGCCGAGTCCTGTCTGAACGACGTGAGTGATCTCGCGGAACTCTTGAATGATGGTGCGCTTCGTGCGCGGACTCTGCTGAACGAGTCATCCATTTACATGCACAGGCGCGATCTCGACACCAGTCTGGACCGGCTTCGACGGGCGGCCGCGCTGTTTCAGCAACTGGGTGAGTATCGCGGGTTGGCCAAGTGCGTCGCAAACGAGTCGATCCTCCTTTCTCTTGCGGGCCAGAACGATGCCGCACTCGTGAAACTGAGTGAGAGTTCTCGCATCGCGGGCGAAATGGGTGAAGCGAGCCAGCTGGCCAGCAATCTGCACCAGGCTGGCATCATACACATGGGCTCAGGCCGATTTGTGGAATCGCATGAGGCATTTGAGTCCTGTGCCACGCTTGCGGGCGACCTGGGATTAACGCCGCTGAAGGCAAGCGCCGTTCGCCACTGTGGAAGTGCACGGTGGTGCCTGAATGACGTGGTCGGGGCGCGCCATTACTTCAGGCTCGCCGCCGAGCTGCAGCGTGCGACCGGCCAGTTGGCTGAGTTGGCTCTGACACTGGTTCAGATTGCCAGCCTGTCCATGATTGAGGGAGAGGTGTTCTCAGCTCAGCCATGCGCGGAGGAAGCACTAGACCTGCTGGTGTCGTTGGGTGACAGTCGCTCAGCGGCATATTGGCGTGTTCTGGTGATGTTGATTCGATGCGAACACGCCCGTGGCAACATGAAGAAGGCCCTCTTCATCGCGGGGGAAGCACGTAGTCTCGCAGGTACGCTGGGAAAACAAATCACATCTCAACAGGCCCTGAGCGAGTCGTTGGAGTACATAGAGTCCCTGTTCACGAGCAATCCCATAGCGCCGATTGACGAGGGTGTTCTTCTAAGGCTTGAGCCCGGGGAAGAGAGTCAGGCAGACTGAGACTTGAGGCGGCGTGCAACCCTCGAGGCTTGACGCGTGCCGCCGCGTCTCCGGGGAGTCAACGCGACACCAAAGGGGCGCGGGCTTTGCCCGCGCCCTTGTTGTTTTCAGGTCCGTCGTCGGGCTGCAAGCAACAGCGGCAGCATTGCCGCCAGCATGGCGGCTGAGTTCGGCTGCGCGGAGCAACCGCCTCCGCCGCTTTCTTTCTTGCCTGTGCCTGAGCCGCTGCCGCCGGTTGGTGGCGTGGTGGTGGTTTGCCCGCCGCCTGTGCCGATGGTGCCCGCCGGAGGCGGCGTCTGCAGGGCCGTGCCGCCGGTCTGGTCGGCGCCGATGTCCCAGGCGCCGCTGCGCGTGTTGCCGTCAAAATCGTCGCTGAAGCCGGCAATGGTCATGGCCTGGCCGATGCAGGGGCTGCCCGTGTCCAGGTGCCAACTGGCGCTCAGCTGCGGGTCGCCCTCCGTGCTGTTGCTGTCCGTGCCACTGGCAGCTTTCCAGCCCGCCAGGTCGAGGCTGTAGCTGGTCGGCTCCCACCAGTACACGGCCGCGCCGCCCTGCTTGTGGTAGCGGTTGTTGCTCATGGTGAGCGTTCCCTCATGGCTGTTGTTGCCCATGAACAGCATGGGGCGCGGGCTGGTACTGCCCAGCACGATGATGTTGTTACGGATCTCGCAGTCTTTACAGCGCACCACGCCGGCCGGCGCGCCTTTGTCGACGCTGGCGATGCGGATGCCGCCCTGCATGCTCCTGGCCACGTTGACCATGGTGTTGTTGTAGACCCTGGCGCGCAGGGCGGCTTCCAGGTCGATGCCGCTGCCCTCGCAGTCCTCGATGATGTTGTTGCGCGCGATGCAGTCGCGGCACGAGTAGTACTCGGGGTTGGCGGTGGTGTCGTAGAACTGCAGGCCGCTGCTCTGCGCCATGCTGATTCCCTTCTGGCCGCAGTTGCGGATCAGGCAGCGCTCGATGATGCTGCCGATGCTGCCGCCCTTGGGGTAGACGCCGTTGGTGGCGATGTCGTGGATGTAGCAGTCCTGCACCAGCATGGTGTCGCCGTTGACGTTGTCGATGCCCTCGGCGTTGCTGGGGTCGCGCAGGCCGGAGTCGTAGATCTCGCAGCGCCGGATGGTGATGTTGTCGGCGCCGGGGATCTTCACGCAGTCGCGGCCGGAGCCGTGGATGATGCAGTCCTCCACCAGCGCCGGGCCGGTGTCGATCTTGAGCGCGTAGAAGTAGCCGCCCTGCAGCTCAAGCCGCCGGATCGTGCAGTTGCTCGCGGTGCCCACGTAGAAGGCGTTGTCCTGGCCGCTGACGTTGTTGGGGTGCTCGATCTTGGCCCACTCGCCGCTGTGGCTGCGGAAGGTCAGGTCGTTCTTGGTGATATAGACGCCGCCCGCGTAGGTGCCGGCGCGGAAGATGATGGTGTCGCCCGCGCTGGCTGCCGAGTGCGCCTTGGCCAGCGTGGCGTAGGGTGCGCCGATGGCGCCCGTGCCGGTGGTGTCATTGCCCGTGGTGGCGACGTAGATGTCGGCGGCGGACAGCCCACCGCCCAGCAGAAACAGCGCGCATAGCAGTACGCGAGTCATGGCAGCTCCGGTTGTGTGGTGGCGTCGCCTTCATGCTACGCGCACACGCCCGGCCTGCCAGAAATTTCGGGGTTGGTATCAGTGGCCTTCGCCGACGATCTCGTTCTTGTCGTTCAGCAGGATCACTTTGGGTCTATGGTCGCGCAGCTCAGCGCGCTCGAAGTAGCCAAACGCCACGATGATCACGCGGTCGCCGACTTGCGCCAGGCGCGCGGCCGCGCCGTTGATGCCGATCACCTTGCTGCCGCTGCGGCCGGGAAGGGTGTAAGTGCTGAAGCGCGCGCCGTTGTTGATGTTGTAGATGTCCACCTTCTGGTACGGCAGGATCCCCGACGCCTCGAGCAAATCGGCGTCGATGGTGATGCTGCCCTGGTAGGTCAGGTCACACTGGGTGACCGTGGCCTGGTGGAGCTTGCCGACAAACATCTCGATCTGCATGGCTTCGTCCGCGGAGTCTTCCGAAATTCTAGGCGCGCAAGGGGTAGCGTCAATCACCCGCCCGGTGCGCGGCCTGTCTTAACGCCATTCGCGGATGATTCCAGTCCCGGTCACTCGAACAGCGCGCTGCCAACGCGCACGTGGGTTGCGCCTTCCTCGATGGCGACTTCGAAATCGCCGCTCATGCCCATGGACAGCGCGTGTGCTTCCGGTGGCAGCAGCTCACGCGACAGACTCGCAAGCCGCTTGAAATGCGGGCGCGCGGCTTCTGGCTCGTCGCTGTAGGGGGCCATGCACATCAGGCCGAGCACGCGCACGGCCGGCAAACGGATGATTTCCTTCAGCGAATCGCTGAGTTCATCGGGAGCGAACCCGCCTTTCTGCGCCTCGCCCGCAACATTCACCTGCACGAAAATCGCGGCCGTGCGTCCCAGCTCAAGGGCGCGTTTGCTGACTTCGGCGGCAAGTTTCACGCTCTCCACGCTGTGCAGCACGTCGAACTGCTCCAGCACTCGCTTTACCTTGTTGCGCTGCAGGGGGCCGATGAAGTGCAGTGTGGGCCGCTGCGGGCCATTGAGGGCGGGGATCAGCGGCAACTTCTCGGCCGCGCTCTGCTGGCGGTTTTCGGCGATGTCGTGCACGCCCAGCTCGATCAGCGCCTGGGTGGTGGCGGCGTCCACGGTTTTGGTGACGGCGATCAAGGTCACGCCCGCCGGGTCGCGCCCGGCGCGGCGTGCAGCGGCCTCAATGCGCGAGGTGACGGCGGCCAGGCTGCGTTTCAGACGTTCCCGATCCATGGCGTGAGTGTAGCCCCGGAATCAAGGTTTGCACGAAGGCGCGGGAGAACTATAAATCTTCGAGCCACCGGAGGAGCAGGTGAAGCGCACGAGTGAACGGAACCTCTACAGCGACGCGATCGGCGTCGCTGTTTTTGTTTGGGGACTGGCTCCTTTTGTGCAGCGCAGCCGAACAAAAGGTGCCTGTCCCCTTTCTCACGCGGGGATGCAGAATGCCTGAAACCGCCGCCCGCGCATGGACACGCAAAGACCTGCTGGGTCTCGAAGAGCTCAGCCGCGCTGAAATCGAGCACGTGCTCGACACCGCCACCGGCTTCAAGGAAATCAGCACCCGCAGCATCAAGAAGGCCCCGGCCCTGCGCGGCAAGGTGGTGCTGAACCTGTTCTTTGAGCCCTCCACACGCACCAAGACCAGCTTCAGCCTCGCCGCCCAGCGCCTGAGCGCCGACATCGTGGACATCGTCAAGGAAGCCAGCAGCGCTGTGAAAGGCGAGAGCCTGGTGGACACCGGCCGCAACCTGGAGGCCATGGGCGTAGACATCGTGATCATCCGCCACCAGCAGGCGGGCGCGCCGGCCCTGCTGGCGCGCAGCCTGGACGCCTGCGTGGTGAACGCAGGCGACGGCACCCACGAGCACCCGACCCAGGGCCTGCTGGACATCTTCACCATGCGCGAGAAGCTCGGCGACCTGACGGGCCGCAAGATCGCGCTGGTGGGCGACATCACACACAGCCGCGTGGCGCGCAGCAACATCTGGGGCCTGCGGAAGCTGGGCGCGGAGGTAGGGCTGATCGGGCCCAAGACGCTGATCCCCGGCGCGTTCCGTGAGCTGGGCGTCAACATCCACCACAACCTGGACGAAGTGCTGGACCACTACGACGTGTTCAACATCTTGCGCATCCAGATGGAGCGCCAGAACAAGGGCCTGTTCCCCAGCGTGCGCGAGTACCACTACCTGTACGGCATCGACAGCAAACGCCTGTCGCGCATGAAGTCCGAGGTGGTGATCATGCACCCCGGCCCCATCAACCGCGGCATCGAAATCAGCCACGAGGTCGCCGACGGTGAAAACAGCGTGATCCTGCGCCAGGTGACCAACGGCCTGGCCGTGCGCATGGCGGTCCTGATGCTGGTGCAGTCCGCGCGGGAGAGCCATGGCGGATGAGCCGGTAAAACAGCCTGCACCCCTGGCCCTGCGCATCAGCCTGACCGGCGTGCTGCTGGTGACGCTGCTGCTGATCGGGGTGCGCTACCTGAACGCCGCCAACCTGTACCCCGGTGTGGTAAACGGCGCCGATACCGGCCCCGCCCTGGCCCGCGAACGCAGCGACGTGCGCGAAGTCAAATTCACCACGGCCGATGGCGTAAAGCTTTACGGCTGGGTGCAGGGCGACGACGCCGCGCCACGCAAGATCATCCAGTTCATGGGCAACGGCGAGCAGGTCGGCCCCTCGGCGTCGATGTACGAGGCCCACTGCCGGGCGCTGAAAGCCCAGTTTCTGCTGTTTGACTACCGCGGTTTCGGCGCCAGTGAAGGCCGCCCCAGCGAACCCGGCCTGTACGCCGACGCCCGTGCCGCGCACGCTTTTGCCGTCAACGAGCTCAAGTGGCGTCCCTCAAGCATCATCTTGTGGGGCCGCTCGCTCGGTGGCGGTCCGGCCATCAAGCTGGCCACCGAGTTGCTGGCCGAGAACCCGCCCGCCGCGCTGATCCTGGAGGCGCCCTTCACCAGCGTGCGCGACATGGCGAGCCTGCGCCTCTCGCACCTGGGCAAGCCGGAGTGGCTGGTCTACGACCTCTACGACAACCTCAGCCGCGCGCCGGAGCTCATGCTGCCGGTCTTCCACTTCCATGGCGACGCTGACGACATCATACCCTACGCGCAAGGCGAGCAACTGTTCGCCGCGCTGCCCGGGCCCAAGCAGCACCTGGCGCTGCCGGGCGTGGGCCACAACGACATCTGGAGCGACGAAACGCGCGCGGCGCAGATCCGCGCGCGCATCAACGAGTTCCTGGGAGCGCGCGAATGAGCAAGGCGATCCTGGTGAAGGGCGGCCGCGTGATCGACCCGGCCAGCGGCCACGACGCGGTGGGCGACGTGCTGGTGGTGGACGGCCAGTTCGCCGCCATCGGCAAACACACGGAAAGCGCGATCCGCAAGAAACACCCGCAGGTCAGCGAAGTCACCACCGTGGAAGCCAAGGGGCTTGTGGTAACACCCGGGCTGATCGACCTGCGCGTGCACATGGGCGAGCCCGGCCACGACAGCGAGGAAACCATCGCCCACGGCGCCGAGGTCGCGGTTTTCGGCGGCTTCACCACCGTGGCCTGCCTGCCCGACACCGACCCGCCGCTCGACAACGTGGCCGCCGCGCTTTACGTAAAGCGGCAGTCTGAGAAAGCCGGCTTCGCCGAGGTGCACCCGGTCTGCGCACTCACCAAGAACCGCGAGGGCAAAGAACTGGCCGAGATCGGCCAGCTGATCGAGGCCGGCGCGGTCGCCTTCAGTGACGAGCAGCGCGCCACCGACGAGCCGGGCGGCGTGCTGCGCGGCATGCGCTACGCCGCGATGTTCGACCGCGCGGTGATCGAGTACGCACAGGACCCCGGCCTCGCGACCGGCGCCATGAATGCAGGCTTTGAGGCCACCCTGGCCGGCTTGCCCGGCATGCCGGCCGTCGCCGAGGAGCTGGCCATCGCGCAGGCCTGCATGTTCGCGCGCGAGGCGGGCTGCCACTATCACGCCGCCAAGCTGACCACTCGCAACGCCGTGCGCGCCGTCAAGCGCGCCCGCAAACTGAAGGTGAAAGTCACAGCCGAAGTCTGCGCCCACCACCTGGCGTTCACGGACGAAGTCGTGCGCCGCGCCTACGACACCAACTTCAAAGTATTCCCGCCGTTCCGCACCGCGGGCGACATCGCCTGGCTGAAGCGCGGGCTGATTGAAGGCGTGATCGACTGCATCTCCTCGGGCCATCGCCCGGTGCCGCCGCAGGAGAAAGAGCTGGAGTTCGGCCGCGCGCCGTTCGGCGTCGTCGGCCTGGAAACCACCCTGGCGGCGGTCATCACCCACCTGGTCGAAACCGGCGACCTGACGCTGCCCGAGGCGCTGGCCAAGCTGACCATCAATCCCGCCCGCGTGATGCGCCTGCACCACAGAAAGGGCGCGATCACGGAGGGCTTCGACGGCGACCTGTGCGTGTTTGACCCCAAGGCGCAGTGGGAAGTCACGCCCGAGACGCTGACCAGTGCTCGCAAGAACTCGCCGTTCATCGGCCAAACGCTGATGGGTAAGGCGAAGTTCACCATCACCCGCGGGAAAGTGTTTGCGCTGTAGCACCGGTGTCCGGCAGGGTAAGCGTGACGACGGTTCCGCCGCTTTCGGGGCATTCGATGCCGACCTGGCCGCCGTGGCGCTCGACCACGCTCTTGACCAGCGCCAGCCCCAGGCCGGTGCCGCGCCCCTTGGTGGTGAAGAACGCGTCGAACACCTTTTCACGGATCTCCGGCGCGATGCCCGGGCCGTTGTCCGCCACGCGAATGCGCGCCAGCCCGTCGAGCGTTTCGACTGTCACGCGGATGACGCCGTTGCCGTTCATGGCCTGCGCGGCGTTGATCATCAGGTTCAGCAGCGCTTCACGAAAATAGTCGGCATCGAGGCGCAGCGTCAGCCCGGCGTCGGTCACACGCACGTCCACCGCGCTGAAGCGCGGGTCTTCGGCCACCAGTCGCGCCGTCTGGGCCAGCAACTCGGCGAGCGCCACCGGCGCCGGCCGCAATTCGCGCGGGCGCGCGTACAACAGCAGCTCCTGGATGGTCTCCACCAGCGCGTCGATGCGTGACAGCACTTCGGCCAGCACCCCGCGCTCGGGACTGTCCGGCGCCAGCCGGTCGCGGAACACCTGGATCACCCCGGAAATGCCGGCCAGCGGGTTGCGCACCTCGTGCGCGACCACGGCCGCCATGCGCCCCAGGCTTGCCAGCGCCTCCTGTTCCTGCAGCTTCTTCTGCAGCTGTTTCTCGCGGGTCAAGTCCCGCAGCACACCGGTGTAGACGCGCGTGGCGGAGTCGCTGATGTCGCCCACGGACAGGTGTACAGGGAAGTTCTCACCGGTGCTGCGGGTCGCAAACGTCTCGCGCCCGTCGCCGACAAGCTGCCCGAGGTCATCGCGCAGCGCCCCCGCCAGCTTGCCGTCGTGCTGCGGGTGCGCGGGCGGCGGCAGCAGCACGGAGGCATGCTTCCCGACCAGTTCATGCTCAGCGTAGCCGAACATGCGCAGCGCGGCCCGGTTGACGGTCTGGATCAGCCCCTCGGGGCTGATGGTGAGCACCGCGTCGGCGGCGTTTTCGACCACCGCCACCATCATGCTCTCGTACAGGTCCAGCTTCTGGCGCGTGTTGACCAGCGCCGCCTGGCTGCGTTGCAGGCGCTGCTCGGTGCGCAGCTGCTCGGTGATATCCACGCCGGAGGAAAGCGTGCCCTCGATGCGCCCATGGGCGTCGCGCAGAGTCATGTTGTGCCAGCGGATCTGGCGCTCCTGCCCGTCACGCGTGCGCACCGTACCGGTCACGAACTCCGGCAGCGGCTGGTTTTCGGCGATGGCACGCTGGAAGGCTTCCCGCCGCTCGTCCCCGCGGGAGACCAGCTCGTACCAGTTGCGACGCAGCGCCTCGTGCTCTTCGTACCCCAACAGTTCGCAGCCTCTGCGATTCAGCAACGTGATTTCCCCGGTCGTGTTCAGCCCGACCATGATCACGTCCGCGATCTCAAGATAGTCGTGCTCGCGGCGGCCCGACCGTTCCAGCTGGCGGCGCGCCGCGCGCAACTCGCGCTCTTGCTCGTTCAGCCGGGTGCGGGCCTCCTCGAGCTCGCGCAGGTCGGAAACCGCCAGCAGCGCGCGTCCGCGCCCGAGCGATTGGATCAACGACAGGCGCGCCGGGATGGGCTCTCCAGCCGCGCTCTGCAGTTGCAACTCGGCGCTGTCACGCCCGCGTACGCGGAACGCCCGGAAATCCTCCAGCGAGTCGGAGGCGACGAAGCCCGTGAAATCTTTGCAGACAAGCGCCTTGGGCCTGGCGCCCAGCATCGCGCCAAGCGCCGGGTTGGCCCGCACGATCGCATCCTCGGCGTCGAGCTCCAGCTTGCCCAGGGGCGAAGCGTCAAACAGACTGTCTCCACACCGCGAGGCGCGGGGCCGTGATGGCTGCCGTCGGCGCGCTGGCCTGATCGGGTTGCCGCGGGGCATGGCCATTCCCAGTTTGTCTGGAGCAAAAAGAACCAGCCCGGTTGCGGATACTCGGTGCAACAGTGAGTGTGATTTATATTACATTTTACTCCGGAAGCGTCCAGAGACGTTCGGCGTATGGACCTTCAGCCGTGGCGGCCTGTGCGTAGCGGCCGGGACCACCCAGAATCGGCTCGAGCTGCGAAACGTACAGTTCAGCGATCGCCTGCGCGTGGGCGGCATCGCTGAGTTCACTGCGCGCGCTCGCATACCGTGTGACCGGCGGACACTGCGAGGCCATACGCCGGAAGCCTGCGCGCACGGCCTGCTGCTGCGCGGGGGTACCGTAGAACGCGGCCGCCATGGGCCCTTGCAGCAGCGAGTGGAAGAAGCCGGCCTTGAGGTCCGGCACCGGGCCCGCGCCCAGCACGGCCAGGCGAAACTCGACGGCGTCGCGCACGAAGGCGTAGGGCCGGTCCTCGTAGAACAGGCTGCCGGGCGGCGCCGCTTCGTGGGTGAGGCGGTGGTCGATGTGCTCGCCGACGCCCAGCGGCGCGTATACGCGTCGCGGCGTGGCTTGCTCCAGGATGTCCGCGACGACTGCCCTGGCCCGTTGCAAGGTTGCCGCGTCGCCCGGGTCGCGGCCGAACAGGATGCCCTCAAAGTTGTGGTACAGGCTGCTGCGGAAAGGCGCGTCCAGCAGCCCGGCATGGACGTATTCGGCGCCAAGTGCCTGCATGGCGCGGGCGTCCTCGGCCCAGCGCGCGGGGTAATCGTCGCGGCGGAAGGGCCCGGCGTCGGCGGGACCCGGGTGCGAGAACAGCGTGGCCACCAGCACGCGCGCGCCGGCTTCGACCTCACGCAACAGCGTGCACGGGCACGACAGCGCCACGTCGTCCAGGTGCGGCGAAAAGTAGACGCTGTCGTAGTGCTTGAGCTTCATGCGTCCACCACAGCGGCCCCCGGCCCGAACCCCAGCGTCAACACCAGCGTGCGCCCGGCGCACAGGCCGGCCTTGCGCGCCGCCAGTGCCGCCAGCTCGGCGTCGTTGGCGACCTTCACCCGTTCTGGCGCGCGCCCTGCAAGTTCACACGCGCGCGCCAGCATGCGGCGCACCAGCCCGGCGTCGCCCTCCCAGCCAGGGTAGGTGCAGTCGCCCGGTAGCAGCGCGTCGTTCAGTGCCACAGGCAGTGCCAGCCATAACGTATGCGCCTCGCCCAGTTGCAGGCCGCGCGCGATGGATTGAGCCGCAAACTCGCAGGCCGCGTCACCAAGCTCGGCGATGCTCTGCGGGCTGAGGTCTGCGTGATGCTCCACGGTGACCAGCGGGCAGCGCCGCAGGTCGCGCGGGATCGAGACGCGTTGCGGCCCCAGCGCCAGCTTGTGCGCGGTCTGGCCGATGTCGACCACCAGCTCGGCATCCGAGTCGGCGGCGCCGGCCGCGCAGAACTCCCCGCCCGGTAGCACGGCGGCACCCTGCACGCTCAAGCCCCCAAGCAGGGTGAGACCGCCGGCCAGCACAACACGCTGGAAAGCGCCCAGGCGCTCGGCGATCAGCGGCAGCGCACCCGAGATCACCTGCGCAAACTCCGCGGCTATGGCGGACTCGCTGCGGCCGGCTTCGCGTAGCTCGGCCAGGCGCGTGCTGCCCACGTGCTGCCAGAACGCGCGGTCGTTCAGGTGCAAGTCCCACACCTCGGCGGGCGTGATGCCCGGCGCGCGGAAGCGCTCGATGATCGGCGCGGCGTCCATCAACTCACCAGTGCGTGCAGCAGCTCGGCGGTCTTGCGCGCGCCGTCGTGGGCCCGGTAGCTGGCCTGGATCGGCGCAATGGCCTTGCGCTGGGGCGCGTCGTCGCGCAGCAGGCCGGCCAGCTTCTCATGCACCTGCGCCTCGTCGGCCGAGTACAGGTCCAGCACCACACCCGCGCCGGAGCGCCGCAAAAACTCCGCCTGCAGGAACTGGTCATTGCACACCGGGCTCTGCAACAGCGGCACGCCGTGGTAGAGAGCCTCCATGATCGAGTTGGCGCCGCCATGAGTCACGAACGCTCGGGCGCGCTTCAGCACCTGCAGTTGCGGCACATACTTCACGGCCAGCACGTGCTGCGGCAGCTCACGCGCCCAGGACGATTCAGCCAGCGGCCCGGCGCTCAGCAGCAGTTGCACGCCCAGGCCTGCGCTGGCGCGCGCGAGTTTGCCGAACAGCTCCGGCTGGTGGAAAATCTGGCTCCCGAACGAGACATACAGCAACGGGCGGCCGTCGAGGCGCGACCAGTCGAAATCCGGCTCGTCGCCGCGGGGGCCGGGCGGCAGGCTGGGGCCGACCAGCTGCACGTTGGGCGGCACGTCGGCCAGCTCGCCCAGGTACTCGCGTGTGGCGAACACCACGTTCACCCGCGGCGCGCGCCAGTCACACAGGCGGAAATCGTCCTCGATGCCGTGTTGCGCGAACAGCGCGCTGCGCTCGGCCTCGATGCTGCGCACGTTGCGGGTGTGCGGGGTGTCCAGGCTGGCGGGCGTGGCCGGGTTCAGCGATGACGAGATGGTCGCCAGTGCAATGCCCTCGGCCCGCGCGGCGATCACCCCCTGGTACAACATGGGGTCCAGCGCCACCAGGTCGGGCCGCCAGCCGCGCAGGCTCTGGCGCACCGGCTCGATCTGCGAGGGCACTGCGTCAAGCAGCAGGGTTTTGAGCCAGGGGCGCAGGCGTTCGTTGTCGCGCACCAGGGCGGCGATCTCTTCGCCGCGGGTGGGCAGCTCCGGCGGCGGCGGCGGGTCGAAGGGCAGCACCTCGACGTCCAGCCTGCGTACTTGCTCCTCGGGGTGCGGGATGCACAGCCAGCCCACCGTGTGCCCCATGCGCCGCAGCCACTGGGCCACGCCAACCACCGGGTTCACGTGCCCTTTCTCCATGGTGGACATCAGGACGATGCGTGCCATGCAGCCTCCCCGTAACTTTCCCGCAGCACCACCAGCGATGATAGTTTCAGCAGCACGCGATCCAGCGTGCCGTCGGCCGTTTCCGCAAAGCGCGCCAGGCAGGCGGCCACGGCCGCGGGTTCAACCACCCGCAGCGGCGCCAGGCGCTCGGGCGTCAGCACGCTTGCCAGCGCGGCGCACCATGCCTCGTGGGCGGGGCCGGGCTGGGGCTGCGCCAGCACTGGCTGCTTGGGCGCCTGCAGGACCTCGCCAGGCAGTCGGCCCTCCGCCAGTTTGCGCAGGGGCAGCTTGCCGATGTCGCCCTGGCATAAGTCGCTGACCGGCCGTGCATCCGCCCATGCCCGCACACTTGCTTCTATATAAGGAAGCAGCACGCGCACGCCCGCGCCGGCCGCGGTGTCGCACTCCACGGCGATGGTGCCGGGCAGGGTTTCCACGCGCCACAGCAGGCGCTGGGCCCAGCGCAGGCAGTTTCCGGGGCATGCCGGCTCGGCAAAGACGGCCGGTTCGCGCAGCAGCTTTGCCCCCTCGGCGCACTCGGCGCGTCGGCGCTGCAGGAAGGGGGGCGGTTCGCCCGGGTTGCAGGCCAGCTTGGCGGGCTGGCCGATGAACACTTCGTCGGCGCCCACGCCGCTGACGGCGTCCTTCGCGCCCAGCTTCTGCCAGAACAGAAACTTGGTGACCGCGCGCCCGTTGTAGACCACGGTGCGGGCGGCGCGGGTGGCGGGCTCCAGCGCGGCGGGCAGCTCGGATGCGTGTACGGTGACTTCGGCGAGCGGCACGCCCAGCGTTCGCGCCACCAGGCGGGCGCGCTCGGTTTCTGCGTCGGGTTGATTGAACACCAGTGTGGCCGCGCGCGGCCTCAGCCCGGCCTCCAGCGCAAGCGCCAGCAGCAGCGATGAATCCAGACCGCCGCTCAGGCAGAACACGGCGTCGCCGCACGTGCCAACGGCCTTCAGGAGCGCGGCGTGCAGATCGGCGGGTGGCGCGGGCAAGGCGGGCTCAACCGGCTGGGGGCGCACGCAAGCGCCGAACTCGCTGGGATCGGTCAGCGCGGCGTACACGGCCGAAGTCATGCCTGTGCTCTGCTTCACGGTGCTACACTTCTGCCATGGGTTACGGGATTCACAACGGCCGCATCCAGACTTGGGCGCTCGAGGCGCACATCGTGGACCACTGCAACCTGCGCTGCGTGCACTGCTGCACGCTGTCGCCGCAGCTGGCGCCCCGGGTGGTTGAGCCTTCGACCCTGGCCCGCGACTTGACTGCGCTGGCACCGGTGCTGGCGCCGCAGGTTTTCAAGCTGACCGGCGGCGAGCCGCTGCTGCACCCAGGCATCGTTGAGTGCCTGCAACTCGCGCGCGAGAGCGCCATCGCGCCGGTGCTGCAGGTGACGACCAACGGCTTTCTAGCGCCGCGCATGCCCGACGAGTTCTGGCGAGTGCTGGATCGCATCTGCGTTTCGCTGTACCCCTCAGCGCCGCTGCCGGACGCCACGCTGGGATTGATCCTGCAGCGCTGTGAGGATTTCGACGTCGAGCTGCGCCTCAAGCCCGCCCCGCGCTTCCAGCGCATGGATGCAATCACGCCACACGCCGACGCAGCCGAAATCTTCAACGGCTGCTGGCTGCGCCACCGCTGCCACATGGTGCGAGACGGCCGCTTCTTCCTGTGCACCCGCCCGCCCCACCTGGCCGACGTGCACGGCCGGCCGCAACTGGCAGATGAAGGCGTCGAGCTGCGGGGCGGGCAACTGCAGCGCCGGCTGCTGGAGTACCTGACGGCCGAGAAGCCCCTGGAGTCCTGCCGCTTCTGCACCGGCTCTACGGGCGAGCTTGAAGAGCACCGGCAACTCGAAACGGCTCGGGCTTCGCGCCCTGTTTCGTGATCGCGTCCACACGCAGCAGTTTCACGCGCGGCTGCGGCCAGCCCATGTGGGCCAGCGCGCGCTGCAGTTTGTCCAGCAGCTCGCCGGTTTCGGCAGCACCGATTACCTCCAGCTCGAAGTCGCTCGTATCGGTTTGCGTGAGGCGAAAGTCCTCAAGGTCGTGGTACTTGAAGATCCAGGCCAGCGTCCAGGCGTCGGCCAACCCGCCATTGGGCGCGACGAAGTTGCAGGCGCGGCGGCCGTGGAAGCCGGTGATGCTGTAGCCAACGCGCCCGCAGGCGCAGCGGCCGAAGCGCACCTCGCCGCGGTCGCCGGTGCGGTAACGGATCACCGGCAGCACGCTGTCGCGCAGGCGCGTGACCACCAGCTCGCCTTCCAGCTGCTCGACCCATACCTCGGGCGTGAGTACGTGCCAGTTGTCGGGCGCCTGCGGGCAGCGCCAGGCGATCGCGCCCGTCTCGCTGGTGGAGTAGTAGTCCAGCACGGGGCAGCCCAGCCGCTTTTGCACTTGCGCGCGGATCTGCGGCGCGAGGTACTGGGCCGAGCTGAGCGCCAGCAGCGGCCTCGGCGCATCGGGCTGCGCGAGCAGCCAGTGGAAGCCCGCCGGGTCCGAGAACAGCAGTTGTGGATCGGCCTGCAGCAGTCTCTGCAACGGGCGTTCGCGCACGCTGGAGATGCGGGTCAGCAGGCCGTCGTTGAGTGCGGGCAGCCGCGAGCTGTATTCCAGGCCGCCAGGCAGGGCGCACAGCAACGCTACACGCGGCTGGTCGGGCAGGGGCTTGGCCAGCGCATGCAGCCAGAAGCGCAGCACCGCCCACATGTGCAGGGTGTCGTAGGTGTCTTTCAATACTTCGACCGGCTCGCCGGTGCTCCCGGAGGAGCGGATCAGCACCACCTGGCGCGCTTCCTCCGATTCCGGGTCAAAGCTGGGCAGGGCGTGGGCCTGGCGGCGCAGTTCGGCGCGCGCCAGTGTGGGGAAGCCGCGCAGGTCATCCAGAGTCTGCAGGTCGCGCGGCGACAGGCCGTGCGCGCGCAGGGTGTCGAGCCACCAGGGCGAGCCCAGCATCTGCCGGCGCAGGATCTCAAGCCTTGGCGCCAGCGCGGCCCGGGCGGCGGCCTCATCCGCGGGTAGCGGCGTAGCCAGTGCCGCAACAGACTCGTGCACGCGCGGCAGCCAGGCGCGCAGGGCGTCATAGTCGTGGCGCAGGCGCGCCGGCACCGCCACAGGCCGGGCTACGCTCACTTGCCGAACTCCCGCGTCCAGCGCGCCTTCACGCCGGCCTGCGCCAGCTTGCGCTTGCGGGTGGCGGCCGACAGCTCGCACCACGGCTTGCGGGGCGGCTCCACGCCGGCCTGCTCGAGCAGCGACAACTCTTCCAGGTAGGCGTCCAGTTGCTCGGTCACCTGTCGGCGCTGGGCCTCGTAGCTGGGGCCGAAACGGCTGACCGCCTGCTCCGGCTGATTCACGCGGTCCAGGCCGACCGGCCTCTTCACGGCCGAGGGCGGCACCCACACCAGCGGCTCGTCGGGCGCCACGGCGTGCGCCTGCGCCAGCCACACGCCCTTGCCCTCGCGCACGGGTGACAGGCGCAGCGGCTGCAGGATCGCCAGCAGGCCGAAACGCTGCGCGCTGAGCTTGCGCTCGGGCGGCGTTTTCTCGTGTAGCCAGATCCACGGCGTGCCGGGCGGCGACAGCTCGCGCAGCGTGCCGCCGATCAGCTGCGCCAGCCCCTGCGGGCCGGGATAGCGGAACAGCGTGGGGCAGCTTTCGCGCCGCGCCAGCGCGTGGGCGGCGGCGGCCAGCGTGGCGGGCGGCGCGTAACGCAGGCCGGTGCGGCGCTCGAAGTTCTGCACGCTCTCCTTCATTCGCGCCACCCCCGCGCCGCGGCGTCGCGCTCGGCGGCTTCGCGCAGGGCCTTGGCGCGGGCCTCGGCCTCGCGTTTGCGGGCCGCCTCGGCCTGGTCGAATTCCTTCAGCGTGCTGCGATAATCCAGTTGCTCGAGCCGGCGCTTCGATTCTTTGGCCTTCTCGCCCTTGATGCCCGCCTGCCAGGCCTCGGCCCAGCGGCGCAGGAATTCCTCCTGCCGGAACTGGTTGGCGCGGATCATCTCGGCCGTCAGGGGTTCCGTCGCGGCCCAGAACTCGCGCAGGGCCAGGGCAACCTTGCTGCGCTGTGCGGATTCGTCGGGCTGCCTATCTTTCAGTTCTCGCAACGCCAGCAGTGTGAAGCCGCGCAGTGAACTGCTTGCCAGGAAGTGCGCCAGCATGCCCAGCTGCTCGCCCCACAGTTTGTGCGCTTTTTTCGTCCAGTCCGTCCACAACACGTCGCTCACGGCCGGCATGCCCGCGTGGCGGAACAGATCGTTGATCGCGGCCACCGCCAGCTCCTGTGGCCATGGCGAAACCAGTGGCGCCGCCGCCAGCTCGGACTGCACTCGCTTGAGATCCAGCTCCGCCATCTTCATTCCTCAAACAGCGCGTTGGCCAAAGCCGCGGCCGCGCGCCCCAGGTCGCCGGGGTTGGTGACGCACACCAGCCGGAAGTTGGGCAGGTTCAGCACTGGCTTCAGCGCGGCGCGGGCGCTGGCTTCGTCGAGGCGCAGCATGGCCACCAGCAGGCGCGACTGCGCGATGCCGGCCGCCAGGTCCTCCATGGCGTGTTTGCGGCCGTTGCTCACGTTATAGAGGAAATCGCTGTCGCTGATGATCACGCGCAGCACGCCGGCGTTCTCGGCGGCCGAGCGCACCAGCTCGTCGAAGGGGTAGTCGGTGCCGCCGCCGGCGTACTTCAGCAGCCAGCGGCGGGCGTTTTCTTCGTCGTGCATCCAGTCCGAGGCCAGGATCGGCCCGTAGCTGTAGACCACGCCGCGCACCTTGCTGCCGGCGCGGATGGCGGCCATCAGCAGCACCTGCGCGGCGAGCGTCATGGCGTTGACGCCCATGTGCGGCGCGGGCATGGAGCCGCTGGTGTCGAGGTAGATCTCCAGCGGCGGGGCGCCGTGGCCTCTCACGGTGGGGGCGTCGGCCTCGAGCTCGCGGCGCAGGGGCATGGCGCCCGCCAGGTGGCCCTGGCGCAGGATGGTCTGCTGCCAGTCGATGGCGCGGGGGTCGTCGCCGAACTCCCATTCCTCGACGGTGGTGGGCAGGAAGGGCTCGGGCGCGGTCACGTCTTCCAGGCGCGGGTACGCAATCAAGTGGCGCTCGGCCAGGCGCTTGTAGATGCGGCTGGTGAGCGTGTCGCGGAAAGCGGCCTGGGCGCTGCCGGGCATGCCGGCCAGGGCGCGGTTCAGGTTACGCAATGCCCCGTCGCCGTCGCCGGATTGCTCGCTCCCCTGGTCGATCCAGCCGCGCTCAATGGCCTCGTCGATCGCTTCGTCGGACAGCACGTTGCCCCACACGGCCTCGGCGAAGTCGTCGGCGCCGGGCTGCTGCACGTCGCCGGCAAGCGGGATGCCCTTGATGGCGTTGGGATCAAGCTGGATGTAGCGCGCGAAGCGGCTGCAGAAGTAGGCGAACTGAAGGTAGTCGGTGGGCAGGTCGTAGAAGGTCTGCGCGAACATGCGGGCGTCGGCGCGCCAGCCGGGGAATTCTTTCTCCATCAGCGGCAGCGGATCGAGGCCGACCAGGTCGCCGGGCTCAAGCCCCCACAGCTCCTCGTAGATCGCCAGGTAAAAGTTGAACAGCGGGTCGCCGCGCTCGCCGGCTTTGCCGTCGCGCCGGCGGAAGGCGCGGTAGACGTCGCACAGCTGCTCGCGATGCGTGTGGCCGACGAACTCGTTGACCTGCAGGTCGTAGAACAGGTTGGTCAAGGACTGGCTGAGCCCGGGCAGCAGGCGCTGCTCCATCAGGCGCAGGTCGGCCGCCATGCGCAGGGTGTGGGGGAAGCGCACGTGGTGGCCGAGCTCATGGGCCAGGATGCCCGTCAGGCAGTGCTGGACCTGCAGCTCGTTCAGAAGCTTGAAGTTGACCCGCACCTGGCGGGTCTCGAGGTCGATGTAGGCCAGCGGGTCCTCGGCCACCCAGCCGCCTTTCGGCCGCTCGTGAGGCTCCGGCGGCGAAAGATTAACGTTGGCGCCCCACACCGCGAGGGCGTCGCGCCAGGCTGTTGACACGTCAATGGCGGCGGCGGTCACGGTTGTTCCCCCGGCAGCAGCGCAAACAGGCACTGCGAGGTGTTCAGCGTGCACACCGCGCGCCAGTCGTTGGCTACGGCGGCAAAACGGGTGGAGAGCCGCGGGTCGCGCTCGTTCACCCGTTTCCAGAGCGGGTCGTCGGCAGGCTTGGGCGGCGGCTCGTCCACGGCCACAGGGCCGAGGATCACCGGCGTCTCGCGCAGCCACACGCCAAGCGTCGGCACTTCGCCCCCGGCACCGCTGCGGGCGCGGTCGTAGACGCAGACCACCGTCGGTGTGAGGAAGCGGACCGCGCCGGGCAGGAAGCGGTGGTCCACGGCCGCGAGGTCGATCATCACGACGGGCCACTCCGGGCTGAGGCGCTGGTCAGGGGCTTGCTGCATGCCGGTGCTGATGCGTTCGACCATGGTTTCCAACTTCTCGAGCGAGGGCAGCTCACGCAGTTCCGTGGCGAACACGCGGTCGAGCCAGGCCGCCTGCGACTCCAGGTTTTCGCCCAGGTTCCAGCACGCCGCCAGCAACTCAGCCTGGCGCGCAGGTTTCAAGCCGGCCAGCTTGCGCGGTAGAACCTCGCTGAAAGCCACCGTGAAGAAGTTACGCGCGCCCGAGGCCGCCGGCGCCAGGTAGCCGAGCCCGATGCCGTCCCGCGCCAGCGTGAGGTAGCTGGTCAGCAGCGCCTCGCCCTCGGCGCTCAGGCCCGCGGCGTGCAGGGCGTTGGCGTACTCGGCCGCCGGGCCGGCCAGCAGCTCCTGCCACAGAGCCGGGCTCCAGCGCACGTAACGGCCGCGCGCCTCGGCCTCTAGCCTTTGGGGCAGGTCGTTCATGCCTTGCTGCGCTTGAGCCATTCGGTGTAGTTCCGGTAACGGCTGTAGATCGATTTCAGGTGAATCAGGTCCTCCCAGACCGGACCCGACAGCTCCGATTTCATCAGGGTCTGGATCAGCGCACCCACTGCACCCATGCGGGCCTGGGCGGTCTTGAGGTTCACACCCTCCAGGCCGCGATCGAGCTCGGCGCGCAGGGCAGTGACGTCGGCGCGGGTCTTTTCATGGCGGGGGAACTGGCTCATGGCGATGTCCCACATGCCGCGAATCCAGGCCACGCGGTCCTGCAGCAGCCCCTCTGCGCCCTTGCTCTCGAAGAAGGGGCTGCGCGGGTTGGGCACCAGCTTCTCGTGCAGCACCCAGGGCACGATCTGCCGCAGGTCATCTTCGCCGACCGCGCCGTGGCCCCGGAAGTAGGCCAGCGCCTTGGCGAAATGCATGCAGGTCTGGAAGGCTCGGGCCGACACGCCGTTTTCGGTCTGGGTGCACAGGTGCACACGCTTGTCCAGCGGGCATTGCTCGGTGCAGACTTTCGAGACGCTACCGCCCGCGAGCTTGAGCGTGTCCTTGTTCTTGTACTCGAACTGGGGGCTGGCCATGCGGCAGAAGTCGAGCTGGCCCAGGAAGTAAGCCAGCCGGTCCAGCACCGGGCGCGGGAAATCGATTTTCAGTATCTCGGCGAAAATCGCCTCCAGCTCGGCGGGCGTGAAAATCACCTCACTGGGGATCAGGTCCTCGGGGTTTTTGTCGGCCTCGATACGCTGGAGCAACGAGTGAATGAACGCGCTGTTGAAGGGCACCGCGCGCACCACCACGTCGATGCGGTCTTTCAGGGCTTCGATCACCTGGAAAGTGCCGCCGCCGGCGTCGTCGTTGGCGGTCAGGAACCAGGACGACTTGCCGGCGTAGACGTATTGGTCGTACATCTCGGCGTAGCCGTCGCCCATCAGGCTCAGCAGCGCGCTTTGAGTCTTGGTGGGGATGCGGTTGTATTCGTCGATGATCTTGACCCGTTCGCCGATCCACTTTCGCCAGGATACTTTGATCTCGGACATCTCCTCGGCCTTCAACATGTCCGAGGGCAGCGGGGCACCCAGCATGTCGGAGATGGTCAGCTGCGGGTGGCCGCGCAGGATGCTGCGCCGCACGGTCTCGCGGCTCATGCCGCTGATCAGTCCCATCAGCACCGCCGATGTGGTCTTGCCGCGGCCGGGGCCGCCGACCATCAGGGCGCGCCGGCAGGT
This sequence comes from Planctomycetota bacterium, assembly GCA_022071975.1. Classification (GTDB taxonomy): domain Bacteria; phylum Planctomycetota; class UBA8742; order UBA2392; family UBA2392; genus JACKID01. The sequence goes on along the minus strand of JAJVIO010000089.1, from coordinate 17,649 downwards.
GAACAGGGTCAGCAGCGGGATCAGCACGAACGAGCTGTAGCTCATGTCGTCGTGCAGATACAGGCGGTCGCCGGCGGCGTTCTTGAGCGCCGAGTTCTGGCCGAACTCGATGTCGTAGTAGGGGCAGATCACCGCGTTGTTGGTGATCCACCAGTAGGCCTGGCGCATCTTGTCATGCAGGCTGCGGCCGTCGCGCTCGGAGAGGTGCACCTGCAGGCCGGCATCGGCCTTGGCGCGGCCGGAAAGCAGGTTGAGCAGCGGGTTGCCGGAATCTTTGGCCATGCGGGTCTCCCGGGCGGCAAGATTACCCGTAATGGAGACCCGGTTCCACCTGTCCCGTGCTTACACCGCCACGCTTTCGCGCACGGGCCTGCCGGCTGCCGGGCCGGGCGAGACATACTGACATGGCTGCGCGCGGTCGCCGGCGACCGGGTGGTTGCTCTCGAAGAAGGTCGGCGGCTCGCTGGTTTCGCCGCGCTCGATGCGCTTCATTTCGCGCTTCATCATGAAGTGCACGAATCGGCCGCCAAGGCCTGACGCCAGCCTTGCCTTCAGGCCGAACTCGCCGTGCAGCACGCGAAGCAGGGCGGTCAGCTTCTCGCGCATGGCTTTGTCCTTGCGGTAGTGGCGGCGGGTGGCGGCCACCACGGCGCACCAGGTGGTGCCGAGCTCAAGGCTCTCCCAGATGAAGCGGTCGCGCACGCGGGCATCCGGGTGGTTCTTGTATTTGCGGTAGCCCTTGAGCGTGGTCTCCACGATACGCACCACGCTGGGGCCGTTGACCTCGAAGTCGCGGTTGAAGGCGCGCAGCAGCAGCTCGGTCTCAAGGCCGTCGCGGATGTGCGGGTGCACGTAGTTGAAGCGCGCCTGGCCGTGGATTTCCGGCAGGCCCACCAGCTCTTCGTCCACGATCAGGCCCTTGCCGCTCAACTCGGAGTGCAGCGCCGTGCCGGGCAGGGGCGTGTACAGCATGAACTGGTGGAAGTCGGTGTTGTGGCTGACGGCGTAGTCGATGGCGGCGTCGATGTTCTCGGGCGTGTGGTCCTCAAGGCCGATGATGCTGCTGCCCAGCACGCGGATGCCGTTGGCCTGGAACTCGCGGATCATTTCGCGGGTGTCGGCGCCGCGCAGCTTGTCGTAGCGGCTCTGCTCGCCTTCCAGGCCGATCCAGATCCAGCTGACACCCAGGCGCACCAGCTGGTCGATGCTGTATTTGCGCAGGACGTTGGCCGAAGCGAACAGGTAGAACGACCAGGCCTTGCCGTGCTGCTCCATCAGTTCCAGCAGGCGCAGGGCGCGCGTGCGGTTCAGCAGGAAGTTCTCGTCCATCACGAAGAAGCTGCGCGCGCCGGCCTCGCGCTCGATGCCGAGCAGCACGTTAAAGATCTCGTCGCCGGTGCTGTAGAAGGTGTTGAACTTGCCCTTGCCGCCGAACATGGCGGAGGTCGAGCAGAAGTTGCAGCCCATAGGGCAGCCCACGGAGGGGATCAGCGTGGCGGCCGTGTTGCCGCGGCGGTTGGGAACCTTCACGCCCATGCTGCGCATGTTGACGGGCGAGTAGACCACGGGGTGGTTGTAGGGCTTGTCGGTGTCTTCGCCGAGGTAATGGCGGAACCACTCGACGCCTTCGCCGCGCACGACGTGGTCGCAATCGACGCGCTGTGCCAGGTCCTGCAGATTGGCGATGTGGCCGCCGATGACGATTTTGGCCTCGGGCTGATAGTGGCGGATCAGCTCGCACATCTTCTTCACCTTTAGCACGTTGACGAGGATGCTGCTGATGCCGATCACGTCGTAGGGCTCGGCCTTGAGCTCAGCGATGAAGCGCTCGAGGCTGGGAAAGTCCAGCACGTTGCAGCGCGCCGCGAGGTTGCACTGGATCATCATGATGCCCCAGCTGCGGTGGAACATGCGCAGCGAGAACGGGCCCTGGGTGCGGGTGACCTGGTTGTGGTAGAGCTCCATGGGGTTGATTCGGCTGCTGCCGTATTCGTCGTCCACGGCGTAGGGGCCGAACACGCTGGTCAGCAGCACTTTCGCGCGTGAGCCCAGCGGGTGGACGGGCCGGTCGTCAACGGCGGCGCGGTGAAAGTCATGGGCAAGTTCAATCGGCATGGGAGTCCCTTTCCGAGGGGTAAAACGATTACCATATCCGGTTATCCGGTGATAGCAGGAAATCAGAGGCCAGAGTTCGGAGGTCAGGGGTCAGGGAAAATGGCCACGCGGGGGCGCGAAGGCGCAAGGGGTGCACAGCTGGTCGTCCAGTTATCGCCTGTTCGGGCGGGAAACAACGCCAGGACGCCAAGGTGCGCCGCGGCACTATTGTTGTGGCCAGTTGATTGGCCAAAGGAATTGCAGCCAACGAAAAGGCCGCGGCGATTCCTGGCGCCCTGGCGTTTGAACACCGTCCCTGAACAGTAGAGGCCGTCGGGATGCGAAAAGCCCTTTGCGCCTTCGCGCCTCCGCGTGGCAATGCCCCAAAGCAGGAGACCGGCGGGCTTGCGCCCGCCGGTCTGATTGCCTGCTAAACTTGCACCGCTGCCAGCTCGGGGGCCTTGGCCCACAGCTCGTGGGTGCTGTAGCGCTCGCCGAAGTCGGGCACGATGAACACCACGCTGCGCCCTTCGCCCAGCTCAACGGCCACCTTCAGCGCCGCCCAGGCGATCGCGCCCGCACTGACGCCGCTGAAGATGCCTTCCTCTCGGGCCAGGCGGCGCGAGGTTTCCAGCGCGTCCTGGTAGGTCACGTCGATCACGCCGTCGTACACCTCGCGGTCCAGTACGCTCGGCACGAAGTTCGCCCCGATGCCCTGGATCTTGTGCGGCCCGGGTTTGCCCCCCGACAGCAGCGGGCTGTCCAGCGGCTCCACGGCGTACACCTGGATTTCCGGCCGCGCCGCCTTCAGCACGCGGCCAGCGCCCGAGACCGTGCCGCCGGTACCGACGCCGGCCACGAAGGCGTCGATCTCCGGCACCTGGCGCAGGATCTCGGGGCCGGTGGTGAGCCGGTGCACCAGCGGGTTGGCCGGGTTGTCGAACTGGCGGGCTTCCCAGTAGTCGGGATTGCTCTCGGCCAGCTCGCGCGCTTTCTGTACCGCGCCGCGCATGCCTTCGGATGCCGGCGTCAACACCAGTTCGGCGCCCAACGCGCGCAGTGTGTTGCGGCGCTCGACCGTCATGCTTTCCGGCATCGCCAGGATGATGCGGTAGCCCTTGCTGGCCGCGATCATCGCCAGCCCGATGCCGGTGTTGCCCGAGGTGCCCTCGACGATCACGCTGCGGCCGGGGACCAGCTCGCCGCGCTGCTCGGCCTGCTCGATCATGGCGAGCGCGATGCGGTCTTTGACGGACGCGCCGGGGTTGAGGTACTCGAGCTTGGCCCAGACCGTGGCGGCGCCCGGCGGCGTGACGCGGTTGAGGCGCACGACCGGCGTGTCGCCGACCAGCTCATGGATTGCGTTGACTCTGTTGCCCATTTTTCTGTCTCCTGCCCCCGTGGAAGTGAATCGAAGCAGCACACAAGCCAACACGAGCCCGGGGAGTTGGTGCTGCTCCGGGCCCTGTAAGTGTGGATAGGTGAACTGAGCGCCCGGAGACTACCGAGCGCAACACATGCTGCGGTGCGCAGCGTAAGAGGCGAAAATGTTGCGGTACGCGAACATGTTTGTGCCTGTGTAAGGGGCGCCAAGATAGCAAGCGACCGCGGCGGAAAAAGCAGGTTCTGATTTTTTTCGCTGCACGGGGCGGGATTCATCAAATAAGACTTGCGTATCCGAATAACTTTATGAAACTGCAGGTGACGAGACAGCCAGGCAACGAGTACGAATCGGAGAGAGCCATGCGATACCTGACGACAGGCCTGACCATACCCCTGCTCATCCTGATGCTGGCCGCGTGTGACGGCGGTGGCAGCGACGGATCCGGCTCGGGCGCGCCCGCCACTGCCCCCGCGCCCACGATCACCACCACCAGCCTTCCGCGCGCCACGCGCAACACTGCCTACAGCGCCATGCTTACGGCCACCACGCCGGCCGGCACAGGCGGCATCTTGTGGTCGCTCTCGGCGCAATCATCGCCGTTGCCCAGCGGCCTGGTGCTGCAGTCCAGCGGGGCGCTGGTGGGCACACCGCTGGTAAGCGGGCTGTTCGAATTGCGCTTCCGCTGCGTGAACGACGAGGGCGGCGCCGCCGAGGCGGCGCTCGATATCGTGATCTATGAGCCCGTGGGCTACACGCACGCCCCGGACATGTACGACACGCCTGCCAACGACAGCTTCGCCACCGCCACCAACCTGGGTGCGCTTAGCGCAACCGCCCCGATCGTGCAGCTCACGCCGCTGAGCGTCACGTCCAACCCGGCCGACCCGAACTACGACCCGCGCGACTACTTCTCATTCACCACCCCGCATACCGGCCGCATCCAGGTCGAGGTCTACTTCGACTCGTTCATCGGCAAGCTGCTCACCAACCTGGGCGGCCAGCATAACGGTGTGCCCGAGGAAATCGTGAACGGCGTGGCAATCGCCGCGGGCGACGATTCGCGCATGGTGCTCGACAACGCGCCGGCCGGCACCTGGTACCTCAAGGTGGAAGCCCAGTACAAGAACACCACCTGGAACGCCAACGGCTACACCTTCCGCATCACGTTCAGCGACCTGACCATCGCCACTGACCTGGTAGAACACGACCTGGCCGCGGGCACCTTGAACACCCAACTGCAGGCCAGCCTCAGCGGCATGCCCGTAACGACCGGGACCTGGAGCCAGACCGCCGGCACACTGCCCACGGGCGTCAGCCTCGCCCAGAACGGCACGCTCAGCGGCACGCCCACGCAGCAGGGCCTGTTTGACTTCAGCGTGAGCGTTGACGCCGGCGGGCTGGTTGCCAGCCGCGCCGTGCGACTGCGCGTTTTCGACTCTACAGTCGGCGATTACTGGCAGCGCTTCGGCGAACATCGCTACTACGACGCCGCGGCGGCCAACGGCGACGGCGCGTATCACGAACACTACAGTGAAGCCACCGTTGTCGCGCCGCACCCGGCCTATGGCAGCGAAGGCGCCATCTACGTGATCGGCGGGCGCGTAGCCGACACCGTGAACACGGTCTACGTGTTCCACACAGCGCACCAGGCCAACCCGGACCTTGAGTACAAGCTGCAGGACATCGGCCGTCCGCTCGCCAGTGAGCGCCAGTACCTCGGCGCGGTCTTCCTGCAGCACAGCTACGGCGGCTACATCTACGCGGTCGGCGGCGAGCTGTACTCCAACACCGCGCCCTCCAGCGGCGACTTCACACGCGTAGTGGAGCGCATGCAGGTGGCCGATGCCGCGGGCAACGCGCTGGCCACCCCCGGCAACTGGGAGGTCTTGTCGGAGCTGCCCTCGGATCTCGCGGGCCGCAACATCAAGGGCTATGCCGAAGCGCTGGTGGTGGGCAGCGACACCGCGCTCGACGCTGACGACCGCATCTACCTGGTGGCGGGGCGCTTACAGGTGGAGGGCACGGCCGGAAGCGGCAGCTATGTAAAGGAAGAAAACACGGCCGTGCTGATGTACGAGGCGCCGACCAGCGCCGTGGGCCTGGGCGTTTGGTACCGCAAGACGGATGTCGCGCCGTACACGCCGCGGCGCTTCCCGTCCGGCGGCATGATTGATGGCCGTATCTACATCGTGGGCGGTACGGGCTCGGCGGGGACGCTGGACACGATCGAGATGTACCAGCCCGACCTGGCGGGAGCCAACGTTGCGCTGGCGACGCTGGATTCAAGCAACTACCCGACGCTGGCGGAGCCGTGCTACTACGCGGCCTCGGCGGTGCACAACGGCCGGCTGTACGTGCTGAACGGCTGGAAGTTCTCGGGGTTTTCGCCGGTGGCAACCAGCCGGCTGCAGTCGTTCACGCCTAACGCGGGCGGCGCCGGGGGCACGGTTCAGCAGCTGGCGACGCCGGACAACGGCTCCGGCTATCACAGCGCGGTGTTCCATGACGGCGAGCTGTGGTTCATCACGGGGCGCGATTCATTCGTGCAGACTCCGCACTACAGTTTGCGCTACACGCCTCTGCCGTAACGATTTCCTGACGTGACGGATCCGGCCTGCATGAAACTGGTGCAGGCCGGGACCGGGCGGGACTGGAATCACGTCGAGTACGTCCTGTGGAAGAGTTTGCGGGACTTGCTTGACGCGCGGGAAGCGGCGGGGTAATACTCAGGATAAGAAGATTCGGTTATCTGAAATAAGGGAGCAAGCCATGAGCGAGGAGCCGCAAGGCGCAAGCCGGGAGCCGGGCCAGCCCGAGGGGGACGCGCCCGAGGACACGGGTCCGATCCACCCGCTGCAGAAGCTGCTGGACAACCCGTGGCTGCTGCTGGCGCTGGGTTTTTTGGTGCCGTTCCTCTCCTACACGGTGTGGGGGTGGATCGAGCTGCTGATGGTCAAGCCGGCAGAGCTGCCGTAGGCGGAAAGGCGAGAGAACATGAGCATCTTCAACCCACCGGCTAGATGGATTGAGGCGCCCCACGGCTTCGAGCGCGTCTGGATGGGCATCGCGCTGGCCTGGTGCATGGTGTTGTCCGTGGCAATGCCCTACTGGCACTTCACCGGCAAGCAGACCAGCAGCGGCGAGGCCTACACCCTGGAGCCCGGGCAGTTCGAGGCGCGCATTGCGCGCTTCATCGAGGCCAACAAGGTCGGCGAGCGAAACTACGTCCCCATCGTGCAGCCGCCCCCGGGCAGCGACATCTACCTGATCGGCAGGAACTGGCAGTGGACCCCGATCCTGAAGCTCAAGAAGGGCGTCGAGTATCGCCTGCACACTTCATCAGGCGACTACCAGCACGGCTTCAGCCTGCTGCCCATGAACATGAACTTCCAGGTCGTACCGGGCTACGACCACGTCATCACCTTCACACCGGCTGAGACCGGCGAGTTCAACATCATCTGCAACGAGTTCTGCGGCGCGGGCCACCACCAGATGACCGGCCTGATCATCGTCGAGGAATAGAGGAGGGGCGGCCATGGGAAACATGAAGCCAGAGAAAATGCGAGTCTGCGCGACGACGGGCCTTCCCGTCTGCCTGAACGCGGAACTCTTCATCAAGCTGAACGCCGTGTTCGGCGTGGTCAGCCTGCTGATCGGCGCCGTGGCGGCGATCCTGCTGGCGCTCACGCGCTGGGAGACGGTCGCGCTACTGGACCCGGTCGACTACTACATGGTCATCAGCCTCCACGGCCTGAACATGCTGATCTTCTGGATCCTGTTCATGGAGATGGCGATCCTGTACTTCGCCTCGACCACGCTGCTCAACAGTAGAAATTTCAACAACCTGCTGAGTTGGGGGCAATTCGCCCTGATGCTGGTCGGCATGGTGATGGTGAACTACTCCGTGCTGGCCGGGCGCGCCTCCGTGACCATGACCAGCTACGTGCCGCTGCGCGCCGAGCAGGAGTTCTACCTCGGCATGATCCTGTTCGCCGTCGGCGCCCTGCTGGGCACGGTGAACTTCTTCGGCGGCCTGTACATCGCCAAGCGCGACAAGACCTACAAGGGTGCCATCCCGCTGGTTGTGTTCGGCGCGCTGGCGGCGGCGATCATCGCGGTGTTCACCATCGTGCACGGCGCCATCGTGCTGATTCCCACCTGGCTCTGGTCCCTGGGCGTGCTCGAAAGCCCGCCGGACGCGGTGTGGTACCGCCTGATCTGGTGGGCGCTGGGCCACTGCAGCCAGCAGATCAACGTGTGCGCCATGGTTGCCGTGTGGTACTTCCTGGCGACCCTGACCACAGGCGCCAAGCCGCTCAACCAGACGGTGTGCCGCTTCGCCTTCCTGCTCTACATCCTGTTCATCAACCTGGCGTCGGCGCACCACCTGCTGGTGGACCCGGCCGTCAGTGCCGGCTGGAAGATGTGGAACACCAGCTACGCGCTGTACCTGGCCGTGATGGCCAGCATGATCCACGGCTTCACGGTGCCGGCCTCGGTCGAAGTCGCAGGACGCAAGAAGGGCATGGGCGGGCTGTTCGGCTGGCTGACCAAAGCGCCGTGGAAAGACCCGGGCTTCTCGGCGTTCTTCCTGTCACTGGTGATTTTCGGATTCGGCGGCGGCATCACCGGCGTCACACTGGGCACGCACCAGATCAACATCATTGCTCACAACACCCTGCGCATCCCCGGCCACTTCCACGTGACGGTGGCGGGCGGCACGACGCTGGCCTTCATGGGCCTGGCGTACTACGTGGTGCCGCTGATCTTCCGCCGCGAGTACTCGTTCAAGGCGTTCGCCCGCCTGCAGCCGTACATCTTCGGCTTCGGCATCAGCCTGATGGCGATCGGCATGACGCTGGCCGGCAGCCTGGGTGTGCCCCGCCGTCACCCGGACATCGACTTCACGGGCGCCAAGATCGTGGCGGACCTGGGCGACGCGGCGCCGTTCCTGGCCATGCTGGGTATCGGCGGCGTGATCGCGGCGACCGGCGCGCTGATCTTCGTGCTGCTGACCGTGCATGCGGTGTTCCTGGGCAAGTCCAACAAGGGCCGCGCCATGGAGAGCTGGCAGACCCCGGAACAGAGCAAGCTGACGGCCAACCTGATCAGCACGAAGTGGAGCCCGAACGAACCGGGCCTCAAGCCGAAGGGTACCGTGGTGCTGACCTTTATCTTCCTGGCCAGCTTTGCGGTGTACTACTTCTCGAACTGGAAGGCGCTGATTGACGTGTGGCCGGTCAAGTAACCGGTGGTGAAGGCGGCACCATGGACGCGCAACAGAAAACAGGCAGGCAAGCCACGCCGTTCCGGGTGGGCAGTATCTTTGAAAACGGGCAGTTTGCGCTCTTCGTGCTGATCACGCTGGTTCTGTGGCACGGGCTGATGCTGGTCCTGGCCTTCATGCCGGCTCCGGAGGGCGCATTCGGCGAGTTCGCGAGGGATTTCCGGAAGTGGTGCTTCAACCCCGACCCGGAAACCGGCAGCGTGGATTGGACCTACGTGCTGCCGCTCATCACGGCCCCCCTGATTCTGGGGGCCATGACCCTTGCCGTGTATTACCCGCAGCTCAAATCGGCTGTGCGCAGGCCGCTGGCTCTCTTCGCTTGCGCACTGGCCGCCCTGGTGGCTGTCGGGTCAGCGGGTGCCGGGTGGTTCTGGATGAGTGAAGCGGTGCCGCCCATCGCACAAGTCCAGCAGCCCGGCACCCCTCTGCCTTTCCCCGCTGACAAGCTGCGGGTGGCGCTCACGCCGCCCAGCTTCAGCCTGCCGAACCAGGACGGCCACGCCGTTTCGCTTGAGCAGTACCGGGGCAAGGTCGTGATCCTGACGGGCGTGTATTCCACCTGTGCCTTCACGTGACCGATGATCCTTGGCCAGGCCAAGCGCGCGGTCGCGCGCCTTAACGAAGAAGAGCAGGCTGACGTGCGGCTGGTGGCCGTCTCGCTCGACCCTGAACACGACACGCAGGAATCCATGGCGCGCCTGGCCTCGGCACAGGAGGTCGCGGCTCCGTTCTTCAACCTGTGCGTGGGCGAGCCCGCCACCATCAACCCGATCCTGGACAAGATGGGGGTCGAGCGGCGCCGCGACCCCGCCACCGGCATCATCGAGCACACCAACCTGTTCCTGGTGATCGACCGCAGTGGCAAGATCGCCTATCGCCTGTCGCTGGGCAGCCTGCAGGAAGAGTGGCTGGTCGAGGCGCTGCGCCTGCTGTGCGCCGAGAATGAGCCGAAGTCATGAGCAACCGGGAAGACAACACGCAGGACGAACCGACGGGGGCAGGAAGCGCAACGGCACTTCTGCCCCCGCTTGTAGTTGAAGAGGCCCGCCCCGATCGCCCACTGCGCGCCGAGCCGCTGCTGGCCGCGGGCGACCGCGCCCTGTTGCGGGCCGAGACGCTGATCGGCAAAGGCCTGCCCCGCGAGCTGAACCCGCTGGCCTATACCGGCGCGTTGGCGGGCTTCACGTTCATCATCGCGGCCGTCACCGGCATCCTGCTGCTGTTCTTCTATGACACCAGCGTACACACGGCGTATTCGTCCGTGGCGCAGATGAACGAGCAGCCCTGGGGCCCGGGCATGATCCGCGCCCTGCACCGCTACAGTTCCGACGCCTGCGTGCTGTTCGCGGTGATCCATGCGATCAAGGTGTTCCTGGCGCGCAAGTTCACGGGCGCGCGCTGGCTGGCCTGGATCACCGGCCTGATCGTGCTGGGCCTGATCTGGCTGGACGGCTGGCTGGGCTACTGGCTGGTCTGGGACCAGCGCGCGCAGGCCATCGCCGTCGGCACCGCCAAGGCGCTGGACGTGCTGCCAATCTTCCCTGAGCCCATCGCGCGTTCCTTCCTTACCAACGAGAGCATCAACTCGCTGATCTTCTTCGCGGTGTTTTTCGCCCACGTGCTGCTGCCGATCCCGATCGGCATCGTGATCTGGATTCACCTGGTGCGCCTGAAGAAGCCCAAGTTCCTGCCCAAGCGCAACCTGATGATCGCGTGCACGCTGGTGCTGGTGGTGATTTCGCTGGCTGTTCCCGCCAGCCTGGCGGCGCCGGCCGACATGTCGGTCTACCCGGCCAACTTCGACGTGGACTGGTTCTACCTGGTCCCGCTGTACCTGACGGACCGGCTCAGTGGCGTGTGGTTCTGGGTAGTGGGGCTGGGCATGCTGGCGGGGCTGTCGTCGCTGCCCTGGGTGCTGGCGCGCAAACGCAAGGCGCCCGCCGAGACCAACCAGAAAACCTGCAACGGCTGCACCCAGTGCTACCAGGACTGCCCCTACGAGGCGATCTCGATGGTCAGCATCGAGGGCAAGGACAACCTGGTGTCGCTGGTGGATCCCAACCGCTGCGTAAGCTGCGGCGTATGCGTTGGATCGTGCGACCCGGGCGCCATGCAGTACGCCGAGCTCGACCGCCGCGACGTGCTCAGGCGCATCACCGGCTGGCTGAAGCAGGACGGACCCAGGGCGATAGCTTTCCTGTGCGCAGACGGCGCCGGCAGACGGATTCGCTTCGACCGCGAAACCGGCCTGTCGGACCAGCTTCCCGGCTTCCGCGTGGTGGGCATCCCCTGCGCGGCCTGGCTGCACTCCTCGCTGGTGGAAGTCGCCGTGAAGAACGGCGGGCGCGTGCTGCTGGTAGCTTGCGAGGGCTCCGAGCCGCGCTGCCGACTGGGCACTGAAATCGCGGCCGAGCGCGTTGCGGGCAAGCGCGAGCCGGTGTTCGACACGGCGCGCATACCGGCCGGCAGCTTCCAGTTTCTGCAGCTCGACTCGAACCAGGGCGCCGACCTGCAGCGGGCGGCCCGGCGCTTCGTGGGCGAGGCCGCAGAGAAACCGGCAACCGCGAAACCCGCGAGCCTGCCGGGCAAGCTGGTGGCAGCGGGGCTGAGCATCCTGCTGCTGGGCGGTCTGACCGTTCTGTTCTCGCGCTTCGTGTACGTCGAGCCTGAGCGCCCGCCTTCCCTGCTGATCGTTTCGTTCAAGCACGCGGGCAAAGAGAAAGAGCAGGCCGGCGAAGTGGAGAGCGAACTGGCGCATATGAAGGGCATGAAGACGCGAGTAGAGCTGCTGCCGGTGCGCCTGCGGGTAAAGGTGGACGGTGAAGTGGTGCTGGAGCAGGCCTTTGACCCGCGTGGCATCCGCAAGAACAGCGCCAGTGTGGGCACCTGCGAGTTCCCGATGCAGCCCGGGCGCCACAAGGTGGAAGTGGCAATCGGCGACACGGCGGACGCGTCAGAGTGGAGTTACGTGGAGTCGCGGGATGTGGATTTCGAGACGTCGCGCCGGCGCGTGGTGCAGTTCGATGCCGGTCACGGCTTCGTGTGGGACTAGTGGAAAAAATCGGTCCTTGAGGGGCGATCTGGTTTGACGGAAGGGGTGCCGCGACGCAAAATAAGATAAAAGAACTTGAATGTCCGATTTAGCAGCAGGCCGGCCGGGATGGCCGGAAAGTCAACGGGAAAAGGCGGTCGAAACCGCCGCTTACTAGAGACACTCGGGTTGTGGGTGAGGAGAGGGCATCATGAATATTCCAAGGCATTGGTTGCTGGGGGCCTTCGCGGTACTCAGCATCTCGTTCCTGGTCGTGGGCTGCGGCCCCGCCGGAAACGGCACGAAGGGCGGCGGTAACGAAGTCGCATCCGGCGGCGGCGAAAACGGCCACGACGACGACGATGATGACGACAAGAAGCACGACTGGAAGCTCAACGACGCGGAAATGGAGCGCGGCAAGCGGATCTTCTTCGAGCGCTGCGCCGGCTGCCACGGCGTGCTGCGCAAGGGCGCAACCGGCAAGAACATCGAGCCGGAATCCACCCGCGCCAAGGGCACGGCCTACCTCGAGGCCATCATCACCAACGGCTCGCCGGCCGGCATGCCGGAATGGGGCAAGTCGGGCATCCTGACGCCAGACGAAGTCAAGCTGATGGCCAAGTACATCCAGAACCCGGTTCCGCCGCCGCCCGAATGGGGCTTGCCGGACATCCGCAACTCGCACAAGGTGTTCGTGCCGGTCGAGAAGCGTCCCACGGCGCCGCAGACCACGCGCAACTGGGAAAACTACTTCGGCGTGGTGCTGCGTGACGCGGGCAAGGTCGCCATCATCGACGGCGACAACTACGAGCTGGTGAACATCGTGGACACCGGCTTCGCCGTGCACATCCTGCGCACCTCGGCCACCGGTCGCTACTTCTTCAGCATCGGCCGCGACGGCAAAGTCACGCTGATCGACCTGTGGATGGAGAAACCGGACCGCGTGGCGGAGCTGCGCCCGGTGCTGGAAGCGCGCTCGATCGAGACCAGCCGTTTCGAAGGCTTCATCGACAAGTTCGCCATCGTCGGCGGCTACTGGCCACCCGCGCTGGTAGTGATGGACGGCCAGACCCTGGAGCCGCTGAAGATGGTCTCCAGCTCGGGCTACGAAGTGAACGAGGGCAGCTACGTGCGTGAGGCGCGTGTCGCGGCCATCGTGGCGGACCACCACCACCCCACCTGGGTGGTCAACATCAAGGAAACCGGCCAGATGTGGCTGGTGGACTACTCCAACCTGAAAGGCAAGGAAGGCTCGCTCAAGATCGACATCATCGAGGCCGAGCGTTACCTGCACGACGGCGGCTGGGACCTCAGCAAGCGCTACTTCCTGGTGGCTGCTAACGCCAAGCACAAGATTGCAGTCATCGACACCCAGACCCAGAAGCTGGTGGCTCTGGTTGATTCCAACGGCAACACGCCCCACCCGGGACGCGGCGCCAACATCGACCACCCGGCCTACGGGCCGCTGTGGGCGACGGGCCACATTGGCAGCAACCACATCAGCTTCATCGGCACCGACCCCGACGGCCATGCGAACAACGCCTGGAAGGTGGTCAAACAGGTCGAGCTGCCGGGCGTTGGCGGCGGCAACCTCTTCATCAAGACCCACCCGAACTCCAAGCACGTCTATGCCGACCGTCCGCTCAACCCGGACAAGATGCTGGCCGACTCCATCTTCGTGATCGACAAGGACACCCTCGAGAACAAGAAGACCCTGGTCATCCCCGAGGAGTTCCGCGGCCACAAGGCCGTGCACATGGAGTACAACAAGGCCGGCACCGAGGTGTGGGTTGCCGCCTGGGGCCGCAAGGACCAGAAGGGCGCCATCCTGGTGTACGACGACAAGACCCTGGAGTTGAAAAAAGTGATCACCGGCGATTGGATGGTCACGCCGACCGGTCACTTCAATGTCTATAACACGGTGCACGACATCTACTAATGCACCTCAGGAAAGGACGAACTATGAAACGCATTTCCCTGCTTGCAGCTCTCGCGGTTACAGCCCTGGCGGCCCTGGCGGCCGGTTGCGGTGGCGGCGGCAAGCCAGCCAACAACGCTGCCGGCGGCGGCGGAGCGGCCGCGCTGACCCGCCCGCCCGCGCCGGAGCCCTACGCGGGCAAGACCAACAGCAAGACCAGCGATGCCGACGTGGCGGAAGGCCAGAAGATTTTTGCCGGCCAATGCGCGCTCTGCCACGGTGAGAAGGGTGACGGCGACGCGGCCGCGGGCAAGGCCCTGAACCCGCCCGCCAGCGACCTGACGGACCCGAAGCTGCAGGAAGTGATGAAGGACGACTACATGTTCTGGCACATCATGGAGGGTGGAGCAGCGCTCGGCCACACCGGCATGACGCCCTTCAAGGACAGCCTGAAGGAAGACCAGATCTGGCAGGTCATCTCCTACATCCGCACCCTGAAGAAGAAGTAAGCAGTGTGCCTGCGCGAAACGCGCTGCACACCCTCAGCGGCCCGGGGAGCAATCCCCGGGCCGCGACCGTTTTTCACGAGGCGTGATCCGCCTTCGAGTTGCATCACGAAGAGAACCGCTGATCAAACCTTGCTGGGAAGGGGCAGGATGCTCTCCAGCGGCAGCACGGCCCGTGCGAAGGCGCTCCAGTCGAAGCCGAAGGTGCCCCACCTCTCGCTGCGCGGGCTGGCGATGCACTGGGCGGCCTCAATCGGTAGGGCACAGAAGCGGTACACACCGGCGGGCGTCTCGTGCACCGTGCAGTCCAGCAGCCCCGCACGCCCGGGTAATGCGTGCGCCGGCTGGAAGAAGGCGAACAGGAAGGCCGGCTCGGCCGCGTGACCCAGCAGGCTTTTCCAGCCCATCATCGAGAACAGGTCCGTACGCGTGATCCAGGGCCGGTCTCGGCGGCCCTTGAGGTCCAGCGCCCAGACATGCTCCAGACCGTTCACCAGGAAGTCGAAGTTCTTGAGCTGAACACCGTTCAACACCGGGCGACGAGCCTCATCTACTGCCAACGCGCGAACGCCGGCCTCGACCAGCAGGCCGCTGAAGGCCATCTCGTAGTGGTTCTTGTCGCCGGCCATGACCCGATTGTAACCCCGCCGGCGCAATCCTGAAACGAGCATACCCCCGCTCGCACCTGCCTGACTTCTACGCATAATCAGGCCATGGACCCACGAGAACGCTTCAGCCAGGCCGCCGAGGACTACGCGAAGTATCGGCCGGACTACCCCGACGCGCTGTTGCGGGCCTGTGCCGCGTACGCGGGCTTGATTCCTGGCTCAGCAGTGGTGGACATCGGCTGCGGCACCGGCATCAGCACCCGGCGTTTCGCGGCCCACGGCTATCGCGTCACGGGCATTGAGCCTAATGCCGCCATGTTGGCTAAGGCACGCGCCACACCCGCGCCGGGCCCAGGCCAGGTTCGGTACATAGATGGCGACGCCGACCACACCGGATTGCCGGACTCCTGCGCTGAGCTGATCACCTGCGCGCAGGCCCTGCACTGGTTCGAGCTGAACGACTGCGTGGCTGAGTGGCGGCGGATTTTGAGTCCGCAGGGGGCCTGCGCGGCGTTCTGGAACTACCGGCGCGACGACGGCTGGCAGGCCGAGTACGAAGCTCTGCTGCTGCGCTGGTCCAGCGAGTACGGCGACGTGCGCAAGGCCGTGGACGGCGGACAGGACAACAGCGCCTGGGTAAAGAACTCGTCGCAGTGCATCGAGGTGCAGGAGCACGAGTTCGAAAACAGCCAGTGCCTGGACTGGCCGGCCCTGCTTGGACGCGCCAACAGCAGCAGCTACGTGATCCACGGCGTAAAAGACCGCCCGGGCTTCGAGGCTGCCCTACAAGACCTTTTCGGCAAGCGTCAACAGAACGGTATCGTCGAATTCAAGTACCGTACCTATCTGCTGTTATGGCGATTTACGCCCTGAATCCCTGAAAATTGCATGGCAGTTCGGCGCGATTCGGCCGTATACGTTGCAAGGCAGCCGAATCGGGTCGGCTGCCTAATTTTCACGGGAGAAGAAATGCGTACGACTGCCATGCTGTCCCTGATGGCGCTCGCCCTGCTGTCCGCTCCCACCCTCTTCGCGCAGGCGGATGAAAAGCCGGCCGAAGCCGAGGGTGTGAAGTGGACCGAGGACTACGCCGAGGCCCTCAAGACGGCCAAGGCGGAGAAGAAGCGCCTGTTCATTGAATTCACCGCCACGTGGTGAGGACCCTGCAAGCGCCTGGCACGGGATGTCTGGCCGAGTAACGAACTTGCTGAAGTCATCGCCAAGTCTTTCGTCCCCGTCATGATCTATGACGACAAGGACCCCGACACACTCAAGAAGTACGCAGTACGCGCCTTCCCGACGTTCGTGATCACGGACGCCGAAGGCGCCGAG
The DNA here is from genome assembly GCA_022071975.1 of Planctomycetota bacterium. Taxonomy (GTDB): domain Bacteria; phylum Planctomycetota; class UBA8742; order UBA2392; family UBA2392; genus JACKID01. The sequence continues at coordinate 1,489 of JAJVIO010000089.1, read as the reverse complement.
CTGATGCGCCAGGTCGGCGCCCCGTTCAGCACGCCCGCTGACGCCACCAAGTGGTTCACCAAGGTCGGTGACGCGCTGGACAACCTCGGCAAGTACGAGGCCGCCCACAAGGAAAACCCGGAAGACGCCGCCGCGGCCATCGAGCTCGCCGGTGTCTACGGCGTGCTCGGCAAGGGTGACGAAGCCATCAAGCTGTACGAGACCTTCATTCCGAAGCTGAAGAAGGAAGACGCAGCCTGGGCCACGGCCCAGCTTGCCTACGCCGACGCTTTGATGGGCACCATGACCCAGAAGAACCAGAAGGACGTGGGCACCAAGATGAGCGGCATCTATGACGAGGTGCTGCCCGCGCTGGTCAAGGCCAAGGACGAACGCGCCGTTGACCCCAGCATCCTGAACACCCGCATCAAGTCGATGCTTATGGAGAAGCACTCGGACGCGCGTACCGAGATCAAGGCACTGATGGAAGCCTTCCCCAAGATGGAACGCCTGACCGAGGCCAAGTTCTGGGCAGCCTTCTACGCCCAGAAAGCCGGCGAGAACGAAACCGCGAAGGCCGAGTACGCGGCCATCGTGGAAGCCGGCCCGGAAGACGACAACTGGGTCAAGAGCGCCAAGAAGCAGATGGACAGCATCAAGTAGACGATTCCGATCATAAGGACGGCGCGCCAAGCGGCGCGCCGTCTTGCATTTGCCTCTTCTGTTGCGGCCGGGACGGCTTACTTGGCGTCCAGCGTGGCTTTCTTGAACAGGTCGTCCCAGGCAGCCAGCGTGCCGCCGGCCGTCAGTTCCGTCCCGCTGCGCAGCTTGCCGATCTCGTCATTGCGCGCCTTGGGGTAGCGCACTGCCAGCTTGGTGCTGGAGCCCTTGAGATGGGCCTCGACGGTTTTTCCGTCGCGCAACTCGTCGGGCACATCGAAGCCCCACGTGTTGTCCACCCGCTCCACCACCAGCTCGACCTGCCAGGCCCTGCCCGTATGGCGCTTGATGATCTCCTCACGCTGGCTCGACATCAGCGAGCTGTCGCCCAGCATCCCCATCAGGCCGTCAAAACTGCCGGCCAGGTCGCCGCCCACGGGCGCGGGTTGCGAACTTTCAAACGGCTTGGGCGCCGTAAAGGCATCGCCGGCAGGCGGGGCGTCAAAGGCCGCGAAGCCGCTCTGGCCTGTGTCGCGCTCCTGTGGTTTCGAGTCGAAGGCGTGGCTGGGATCGTATTTGCCCAGCGCGCTGGCGCCACTGACGGCCTCAGGCTCGACCTCGTCGTTCAGGTGCGGGTTGTCGAAAGCGTCGCCCACGTGGGGCTCAGCGAAGGCGTCCTCCACCGGCTGCGCCGGGGCGCGGAAGCGCGCGAAAGGATCCGGGGTTTCGGGCTGCACCTCGCCGCGCTCGAGCTTGTCCTCATACTGGTGCAGCACGCTGGCCATCTCGCTGAGCGCGAACTGGCGCTGGGCGGGGTCTTCCTCGGGACCGGCCGTGCGAACCTGAGGGG
>JAJVIO010000038.1 GCA_022071975.1 Planctomycetota bacterium | reverse complement strand
CTTCCCGCGTCTCAAGCTGCTGCGCTACCCGTGCGGCGCCCAGGATTCGGACAACCCCTTCCAGCCCATCCGCGAGTTCACCTGGCAGGGCGACGCGGACCGTGACGACGGCGTGGAAGACACCCGCCAGTCCGGCTACCTCGACCCGCTCAGCGGCGGCGACAGCGACCCGCTGATGCGCGAGCGCCTGGTCGGCCTCAGCCCGCCCTACCGCGGCAGTGACGAGCACAACGAAGGCTCCGAGTTCATCCGCCAGCACCGTTCCAACATGCCGTACTACGAAGGCACGGTGGACTTCTGGATCAAGTGGGACCTGCCGGCCCAGGGCGCAAACTACGCCGGCGCTGACGTGGCGGTCGCGCTGGGTGAAATCGACCCCGCCAGCCACAACTTCTCGGCCCTGTTCGGAGCGACCGCTTACGGCCGTTTCCGCGACAGCAACACCATGAAGGCCCCGGACGCCACCAACCGCGACCAGAACGCGGACTTCGAGGGCGTGCAGTTCTTCGTGTACAAAGAGCCGGGCGGCATCCTGCGCTTCACGCGCCTCTACTTCTCGGAGGCTTTCGGCGCCAACATCACCTCCGGTCCCACCGGTACGGCACCGCAGACCGTGACGCAATTCGGCACAGCCATGCGCCGCATCTTTGACGTCACCAAGCCCCTGGGCGGCTACACCGGCACCAACGACATCTGCAACGACCGCGGCTTCGGCAACGACAACAAGGGCTTCCTGTACGCCCGCACCGACGCCTGGCTTGACCTGTCAAAGGCCACCTACGTCGGCGGCGCCAGCCTGGGCAAGATCATGCTGCGCCCGCACGACTGGCACCGCTTCACCCTCACCTACAACAGCAACACCGATTCGCCCTTCCGCCTCTGGCTGGACGGGCGCCAGGTGCAGGCCGTCGAGTTCTACCCCGACGCCGACATCAACGCCCCCAAGGGCTACCGCAACGACGGCCGTCACGCGCCGTTGACGGACCAGCCCCTGCCCACCGAGGAACCCACGGGCTCGCCGGGCTATGACATCTACCGCACCACCTCGAAGCTGCTGGAAATCAACCCGGAAGACCGCCTCACCGTGGGCTGCATCTTCCGCCGCCAGCTCGACCTCGAGGACAGCGGCGTGTACAGCACCTACTACTCGGAGGCCGACGACCAGGGCGAGCTGCTGAAGCCGACCCGCCCGGTCTTCAAGTTTGACTCCAACATCGTGGCCGTGGCCAACGCCACCATTGACGACTTCCGCGTTACGGCCCAGGTGCTGGCGCCCAGCGTCGAGATCACCGACTCCCAGTTCCGCCCCTTCAGCCGCTACGACCCGGACGGCAATGACTGCTACTACGAGAACGGTTTCCTGCCGATCCAGAACGACGACAACATGCTGCACGCCCTGCCCGTGCGCCTCGGCACCATCAGCTGGACCGAGCTGCGCCCGGACTGGGACCCGTACATGGGCCGCGGCCTCACGCTTTCCACCAGCTCGGGAATCGAGCTTGAGTGGGGCATCGTGGACGACTACGGCACCATCAAGGCCGGCGGCGCCAAGACCGACATCAGCAGTGTGAAGCACCGCGGTTCTTCCGGCGTGCGCGAAGGCGCTGACGTGAAGGCCGAGGATTACTGGGCCGCGGGCGGCATGAGCATGCGGGGCGCCATCCTGCCCTCGGGCAGCAAGGTCGGCATGCTGCTGTACCGGGCTCACTTCCGGGTCGGACGGGACATCGTGGTAAACAACGTGACCTCCTATCTGCTGGAAGTGAAGGTCACTGTGTTGACGCCGCCGCGCAAGCTGGCTTTCGTGGTCGAGTACTAGGCCTTTCGTGGTCGAGTACCAGGCGTCGAAGAGACAAATTCAACCGTGGGGCGGGGGCAGTTGCCCCGCCCCGCGTTTGGCGTAACAGGGGTCGCGTAAGAGAACAGGCTGGGGCCAGGAGGACAGACAGATGGCAATTCGAATCACCATGGCGGCGCTGACGCTGGCGCTGCTGTCCGGCGCGCTCATCGCGCAGGACGACTACATCGGATACCCCATTGAACGCGTGCGGATGGTCCGCCCCGAGATCAGGCCGCCGGAAGACGTCTACCCGCAGAACCGCGTGATCATCCGCAAGGCCGACCTGGCGGTGGTCGGTCGCGGCATGCAGGTCAGCGGCGAAGTGTGGACGGACTTCGAGGCCGACCGCGTGCCCCCCGCCCTTGACCTGCCCAAGGGTCAGCTGACCGGCCTGCGCGTGGCCATTGAGCTGCTGCACTACGACACCGTGCTGGAGCGCGACCCGCAGACCGAGGCGGTGCTCGAGCCCAAGATTGATCCCAAAGACCCGGGGCGCCTGGTCGAAGGCCAGTACATGACCGTAAACGTGACGCAGACCGAGGGCAACTACGGGCTGGTGAAGTTCAGCCTGCCCGCGCTGCAGAAGCCGCTGGCGCCCGGCGTGTACCGGCTGGTGGCGCGCGTGCGCTTCAAGTCGCAGGACCAGAAGATCCAGCAGTCGATCAAGTACTGCTCGAGCTGGTACGGCGCCCGCGGCGTCGAGGACCCGGACACGCAGGAGATGATCTGGACAGACGTGATGGCCACCCCTGAGCTGCACGAGGAAGTGTACCGCGAACTGATGGACGTCACCGGTGAAGTCAGCGACACCACGCTGCTCTGGATCGGCGAAGTCTACAAGGACGGCAACCTCGAGCTGATCGCGCCCGCCCAGGGCACCGACCGCAAGCCCGCCAACTACATGGCCTGGACCACACACATGATGGTGGTGGACCAGCTCATCAAGTACGAGAACGAACTCGACAACGTGGACAAGGTCGTAGACGCGGAACTGGAGCAGAAGCTGAAGGTCCAGCCCAAGAAGAACGCCAACGCGGCCGCAATCAAGGAGCTCGAGGAGAAGAAAGAAGAATGGAAGAGGCAGGCCGCCGAAGACAAAGCCCGCATCCGCCGCGAAAACACCGCGCTGATCGAGCAGTTCTGCGGCCGCACCAGCAAGGCCGAGGTCAAGCTGCACACCAGCGCGGTAACGGCGCGCATGGCGATCCTGCAGCAGATCGCGAAGCTGCACGACTACCTGACCCTGCGTTACTGGGCGCTGATCGACGGCCACCTGCTGTACACCGGCTTCCACAGTGTGAACGCGCCGGCCTACCTGGCGTGGGAGGCGATCGACAAGAAGGACAACCGCGCCGCCAGCACCGCCCGCAAGCAGAAGCTGCAGGAGCACCAGAACGCGGCCGGCGGCCTGCAGGCCAAGTGGGACGCGCGCGTCGTGCAGTGGAAGTACTTCCCGCCTGAGGCCACCAAGGCGGCCTTTGATTACCTGCGCATCAAGGAAGAGCGCGACACCTTCGACCCGGAAAAGTTCACGGAGAAGGTCGGCGCCGACATCATGCTCGACGTCGGCAAATGGGCCGAATACCGCACCGAGTTCATCACCAAGTGGCTTGAACTCACGGACCAGCTGCTGGCCGACGTTGACACCAGCAGCGTGTACGCTGTGCAGCTCTGGCCCCAGGCCTACGCGCAGGCCAAGTCGGCCCGCGACGACGTGATCGTGCTGACCTACGCCTGGGAGTACTACATCCGCACCGAGCAGATGAAGGAAGACAAGGAAGTCGTCAAGGAAAGCTGGGCCCGCGAAGCCGAGTCCATGCCCACCCTGAAGCTGGCCAACTACTACGGCCGCGCCAACAACGCGCCGGGCACTATCAAGACCCGCTTCGATGGCAGCCTCAGCGTGATCCGCAGCCAGGCCAAGGTCGGTGACTTGAGCGCGGCCTACCGCCGCGCCATCGACAGGGGGATTGAGCCCAAGTTCCTGCCGGGACAAAGGCCGCCCAGCGCACCAACCAAGCCCAAGTAACCAAAAAGGGGGCCGGGAAAACCCGGCCCCCTCCGCTTTCCCGCGCCCCGTGAGCTTTTGTGTGTGGTGGTGGGGGGCTATACTTGGGCTCCCCCGGGAGTTTTGGTGCCCGTCCTGAAACCTGACGAGATCCTGCGTTACCTGAACGCCAAGGGCTTCCTGTCCGCGGCCGAGGTCGAGCTCGTCAACTCGCGCTGGAGCCTCGAGAAGCACGGCCCGCTGCTGCAGTACCTGGGGCGCGAAAAACTGCTGCCCGAGGAAGTGGTCGAAGACCTGATCACCCTGATCGGCAACAACCAGCTCGAGGGCCTTGAGCCCCAGCTGCCCGGCCTGATGCTGCTGAACATGGTGGGGCGCGGCGGGCGCGGCAGCGTGTACCGCGCCTGGCAGCCCAGCCTGCGGCGCGTGGTGGCGGTCAAGATTCTCAGCAAGGCGTTGAGCGCCAACCGCGAGTACATCCAGCGTTTCCTGCGCGAGGCCCGCGTCGCCAGCAAGGTGCAGCACCGCAACATCGTGCGCGCCTTCGACATCAACAAGAAGGGCGCCAACGTCTACATGGTGATGGAGTACGTCTCGGGCGTCAGCCTCGGCCAGGTGCTGCGCATCCGCCCGAAGCTCGAGCTGCCCCACGCCATCGAGATCGCGCGGCTGATCGCCGACGCCATCGCCTACATCGGCAAGGTTGGCCTGGTGCACCGCGACATCAAGCCCGACAACATCATGATCGACCGCAAAGGCCGCGTGAAACTCTGCGACCTCGGGCTGGCGCGGCCGGCGGGCGCGACCAACCTGACCTCGCCCATGGTGGCGCAAGGCACGCCGGCCTACATGGCGCCCGAGGCGGCGATCAGACCGGAGATCGACACCCAGGCGGACGTGTACTCCCTGGGCGTGACCATGTACCGCGCGCTGCTGGGCAGGCTGCCGTTCGAGAACTCCGACCCCGTCGAGGTGCTGCGCATGCACGTCGAGGTCGAGCCCCGAGGCCTGGACGATGGCGAGCTGCCGGGTGCTTTACAGGACCTGGTGCGCAAGATGCTCGCCAAGCGGCCCGCGGACAGGCCCGCGGCCAAGGACCTGCCGCGAGACCTGGCGGCGCTGCAGAAGACCATCCCCGGCCTGGAAAAACACGCGCTCTGGGAGCTGGTGCCCGGCGGCGAGCCCACGGCCTGGAACGGCGGCGACGATTCGGGCCTCAGCCTTGAGCCCACGGGCGAAGTCGAGCGCGAGCCCGAGGCCGGCCAGGCCCCCGCGAAGTTCAAACCCTGGGAAGATCCCGCGCTGGCGCCGCGCCCGGTGCCCGCAGGCCGCCGCATGACGGGCATGGGCATCGGGACACTGGGTTTCGCGCTGTTCGTGTGCATCCTGTACATACTCTATACCGCGCTGAGCGGCCCGCCCGCGCTGCCCGAGGACCCGCGCGTGCCGGAGCTTGAGGCCGAGGTCAAGCAGCTCGAGAGCAAGCTCGGCACCGCCGAGCTGGAGCGCAAGCGCATGGCCGCGCTGCTGCAGGAGGCGGCCGCGCGCCTGAAGCTGGAAGACGCCGAGGACTTGACACGTAAAGAGCTAGCGCCGCGGCGGGACACGCCGGCCGGCGTGATCGACGAAATCGCCCGCATGCGCGAAAGCGCCCGCACCGGCACTCTGCCGGGCGCGGGGGAATAGAGCCCCGGCGGAAACGCCGGGGACCGCCGCGTTCACGCGGCGGAATCGGGTTTCGCCGTTCACGCGGGCAAGCCCGCGTGTCCCCGCCCTTTCGGGCGGGGCTCTATTTCGATTGCCGTGCCACGAAGGCTTCGTAATCGGCGGGGGTGTTCACCTCGTAGCCCGTGTAGCGGCTGATGAACACGGCAATCCGCTTGCCGTTCTCGAGAGCGCGCAGCTGCTCCAGGGCCTCCGCCTGCTCCAGCGGCGTCTGCGCCATGGCCGCGTACTGCTGCAGGAACGGCGCCTTGAAGGCGTACAAGCCCACGTGCTTCAGGTAGCGGGGCTTCCCGTCGGGGCGGTCGCCGTGAGGCGGGGCGTCCGGTGTGTCGCGATAGAACGGCACGGGGCTGCGGCTGAAGTACAGCGCGTAGCCGTGGCGGTCGGTTACCACCTTCACAAAACCGGGCTCGGACAGCGGCACGTCTTTCGGCCAGGGCACCGCGATGGTGCCCATGTCGGCGCCGGGGTTCGCCTTCATGCCTTCTACCAGGGCGTACAGCGGCTCGGGCGACATCTCGGGCTCGTCGCCCTGCACGTTCACAACGATCTTCGCGTCCGGGTAGTGGCGCGCGGCCTCGGCCACGCGGTCGGTGCCGCTGGCGCAGGCCGGCGAGGTCATTACCGCTTCGCCGCCGAAGGCTTTTACGGCCTTCATCACTTCTTCGGCATCAGTTGCGACCACGATCCGGTCGATAGCAGTGCAGGCTTTCGCGCCCTCCCAGACGTGCTGGATGAGGGTTTTTCCCGTTTTGTCCAGCAGCACCTTGCGGGGCAGGCGCGTGGAGGCGAGGCGGGCCGGTATGACCGCGAGAACTTGAGTCATGCCGGGAAATCTATGCCCCCGCGACACTGGGGGCAAGGGCTAACGACGAGGTGTCGAGACATGACCGTTCTGATTGTAGAATATGTACCTTACGTCGCGTTCACCGCGGCGGCCGGGCTGGTGGCCTGGGTGGGCTTCGACATGCTGCGCGCCAGGCTTGCCAGGCCGCGCGGAGTAGCGCCCGAGGCGGCACAGGATTCGGGCCGTGGCCTGGCGGGGCCGGCGATTCCGCTGAGTGCCAGGGCGCCGCTGGTGGCCGAGGTTGTGCCGGTGTTCGAGCCGGAGCCCGAACCGGAGCCTGAACCGGTGGTTGTCGCCGAGGCCGAGCCGGAGCCGGTAGCAGAGCTTGAACCGGAAGCCGAGCCCGAGGTGCCGGTGTCACAGGCGGTGGATGTCGCGGAGGCCCCTGAAGAGGACCCCGCGGAGAAACTGCCCATCGAAGTACGGGCGGACGTCATTGCGGTGCGGCGCGACCCCTCGGTAAGGGTGTTCGACACGGCCGTCGCACCAAGCGAGCGCAAGGTCCTGAGTGCGGAGGACTGATGCGCCCGAACTGAAGGCGCATGGAAAGCGACACATCGGTCACGGAGTCACCCAGCCTGCTGCACCTCCACTTCGACACCGCGGTGGACGGGCAGTACGTGCTTGACCCCGAGGCCGACGTGTTCATCAAGGTGAACCCGGCGATGTGCGACCTGCTGGGCTACACCCGCGAACAGCTGGTCGAGGCGCGGCGCCCGGTCGCGACCACCTCGATCATCCACGAATCCGACCGCGAGCTGGTACGCAGCCACCGCCAGGCCGTCAGCCAGCCGGGCGACAGCGGCGTTGCGCGCTTTCGGGTCGTGCGCCCCGACGGCGAGGTGCGCCACCTGGAGGTGCGCTTCACGCTGATCCGTTACATGGGCCGCATCGTGCAGGTAGGCAGCGCGCGAGACGTGAGCGAGCAGGTGAAGCTCGAGATCAAGTTGCGCAACGAGTCCGAGTTCAACCGCGAGCTGACCCTGGCCGCCCAGCAGTCCGCCAAGGAGGCCCAGCGCAAGAGCCTCGAGGTACTTGAGGCCAACACCCGCGTGGGCGCGCTCTCCGAGGTGCTGCGCGCGATTCCGCTGCTTACCAAGCGGCTGCTTGAGCTCGAGGACATCAACGAAGTGTTCAAGGAAACCGCGCTCACCATGGTGAACGACGCCCAGTTCAGCAGCTGCGCGGTGCTGCTGAAGGACGAACAGGGCAAACTCGAGGTCAAGTACGCCAACCCGTTCCGCACCACCACCAGCCTGCAGGTCAAGGAAACGCCCCTGATCAGCCGCGTGCTGAGCGGCCAGGACAGCCTGGCCGTTGACGAAGGCGGCACCCACTACGCGGCGATCCAGACCGGCGCGGCGATCCGCGGCCTGCTGCAGGTCGGCCTGCCGAAGAACCTGCAGCGCTTCTATGCCGGCCACAAGCCGATCCAGCAGTCGATCAAGGACCTGGTCAGCACTATCGCCGACTTCCTGGGCGTGGTGATCAGCAACCACGAAAACCTCGAGCGCATCAAGCTGCAGTCGCGCCAGGACAAGCTGACGGGCCTGTACAACCGCCGCGTGTTCGAGGAGCAGCTGAGCACCGAGTTCCGCCGCGCCCTGCGCTACGAGCGCGACCTGAGCCTGCTGATCCTCGACATCGACGACTTCCGCGTCGTCAACAATACCTACGGACACCAGCAGGGCGACCTGGTGCTGAGCACCGTCGGCAATCTCCTGGCGGGCAGCTTTCGCGACCTGGACACGGTGTGCCGCTACGGCGGTGAAGAGATCTGCGTGATCCTGCCGGAAACGGTGGGGGAGGCGGCCAAGGCCAAGGCCGAGCAGATCCGCCGCAAGATCGCGGAGACGGAACTGCCGCTGCTGGAGAAGCCCGAGCAGAAAATCCACGTCACGGTCTCGATGGGCATCGCCTGCGTCACCAAGGGCATCACCAGTGAAGAGCAGCTGCTGCGCGACGCCGACCGCGCGCTGTACTGGGTCAAGAACCACGGCAAGAACCAGGTGAAGCTCGCGGAGTGAATTCAAAATTCAAAATGCAAAATTCAAAATGAACTGCTCCGGCAGCCGATGATGTAGTTTTGAATTTTGCATTTTTCATTTTGAATTGAACCAGTGCCCACACTCGCCGCCTTCCTCAACCTTGTGCTTGGCGTCAGCCTGCTGATCCTGGCGACCTACGGCCTGCGTGCCCTGTGGGTGCGGGCGGTGCCGCCGCGCGTGCTGGCGTACATGATCGCGCCCGGCGTCGCCGTGCACGAGCTTTCCCACGCCCTGGCCTGCGTGCTGACCGGCGCCAAGGTCCACAGCATGGTGCTGTTCCGCAGTGACGGCAGCGGCGAGGTCAAACACGGCCCGCCCAAGCTGAAGTACGTGGGCGACGTGGCGATCAGCCTGGCGCCGCTGCTGGGATGCACACTGTGCCTGCTGCTGCTGGGCATGCTGCTGCGCGCGCCCGTAAACTTCTACAGCGTGAAGGCCGAGGGCGTGCACGCCAACCAGCTGATGTTCGCCGCCAGCCTGGCCACCCTGGTGTGGGAAGACATGGTGCTGTTCTTCAAGGCCTCGGCGCTGCTGGACTGGCGTACCTGGGTGTTCCTGTACTTCGCCATGTGCTTCACGCTGGGCATGGCGCCCTCGCGCCAGGACCTCAAGAACGGCTCGCTGGGCCTGCTGGTGATCTGCGGCATCGTGCTGGTGCTGCACCTGGTGGTCGACCGGCTGTTCAAGGCCGGCGCCGACGGCCCCGTGTTCGCGTTCATCGGCAACCTGCTGATCAAGCTGCACTATCCGCTGGCGATCTGCGCGCTGTCGCTGCTGCTGTTCGGAGTGGTGTACCTGGCCGGCATGCCCTTCCGCATGCGCCGCCGCCGTTAGTCCAGGTTGATCGCCAGCCCCATCTCGTTCTTCATGTGCAGCAGCGCCTCCGCGTTGCCTTTCACGTCGTCCACGGGGTGGTGCGTGTGGGCCGTCTTGCGCAGGTGCTTGAAGTTCTTGAACATCGACTTCTCCATGCCCTTGAACAGCGAGCCCAGGTTCGTCGACGAATGCCCGAACGGGTTTCCGCCCGTGAACTTCCAGAGGTAGTAGTTCACGAACTGCCAGTCATAGCCGTTGTTGTCTGAAATGAACCTCGGCTGCCCGGCCGAAACGCCCTTCAACCAGTCAACGAACGCGCGCATGCGCTCGGCCGGGTCGGCGCCGTTCAACATCTGCTCGCGCGTGATGTTGGAAACGGCAATGGCTTCCGCGATGTACTGGGCGCCTTCCAGCGGGCGCAGAATCTCGCTGTAGAAGGTGTCGCGCAGGCCTTCGCGGACCACGACCGCGCCGAAGCTGGCCATGCTGTACAGTCCGGGCGCCGGGCCGTCCGCTTCCACGTCAACCATGATCCACGACATGCGCTACTCCTTGTGCACAGCCAGCGAGCTGCGGATCGTGACCTCCAGCTCGCGCTGCAGCCACCTGGGCTGCAGCAGCTCCGCGTGCTCGCCGAAGCCCATCACGAAGCCGATCGCCCAGAACTGGTTGTAGAGCGGCGTCTCGATTTCCGCACGGCCGTCACGCAAGGCCCGAACCACCACGCCCGGCGAGCCCTCCCACTCGTCGCACACCTCGCGCGCCACCTCGCGGCTGAAGCGCACCACCAGCCGGTCCTTGGGCGTGCCATGGAACAGCGACTCCATGCGGCCGGCCTCGCGTTTTTTGGGCGCGGGCGCCTTAAAGGTCTCCTCAAGCACGCGCGCGTCACGGATGCGATCAAGCCGGAAGTGCCGGGTGTCCTCGGCCAGCGCGCACCACGCGTACAGGTAGAAGTGCGCGCCGATCTCCAGCACCGCAAACGGCCTCACTTCGCGTTTCGCCAGCCTCGCCCGATGGGCCGAGTAGTACTCGATCTCCACCACCCGCCGCTCTTCGACCGCCCTGGACAGCAGCGCGATCATGCGGCGCATGCGTTCCGTGCGGCGCGGCGTTACGAACCCCTTGCCCCGGTCCGACAGCAACTCCTGGGCGCGGCCATGCAGGGCCTCACGCAGCGCAAGGTTCACGGCCTCAAGCTGCTTCAGCGTCTCGGAGTCGGCGCCGCGGCTGAAGTGGTCGAGCGCGTACTTCAGCGCCAGCGCCTCCTGAGAGGTGAAGTTCAACGGCCGCGAGAAATGCCCCGCGAACTGCACCTTCAGGCGCGCCTGGTCGCCGACGCCGCGCAGGGTGTAGTTGATGTAATCGCTGGGCGAGTAAGGCGGCACGCCGCACATCACGAGGCGCTCGAGGTCGCGCAGCAGGCGCCTGGGCGTGCGGTGCGTGGCCTTGGCGGCCTCGGCGAGCGTGATGCCCTCGTTGGCGACCAGGAAGCTGACCAGGCTGACCAGTTGGGGTATTTCGCTCATCGCGCCCTCCCGGCCTTGCCCAGCGCACCCTTCAGGCGCTCGACCACCAGCTTGCGCAGGGCGGGCGGGTGCTGCACCTGCCAGTGGCCGGGGAACTCGCCCAGGTAGCGCAGCAGCTCATCGGGGTAGGCCTGCGGAAGGTGCAGGATCACCGAGCCGTCTTTACGAGTGGTGATCTGGTACATGCCGCCGAATTCGTTTTCGATGATGAAGCCGACCTCCGCGTCGAAGGCGATGCGCACGTCGGTGAAGGCGTTTTCGCCGCGGCCGAAAAGCTCGGTGGTGAAGCTGCGCTCGGGGTCGAAGTCGGTGGGCACCTCGTATTCGGGGGCCTTGGCGCGGGGCGTAGCGAGCGTCACCGCGCCCCGGATGCGCGAGAGCCGGAAGGTGCGCTCGGCCTTGCGCTCGATGTCGTAGCCGACCAGGTACCAGCCGCCGCGCCGCGCCACCAGCGCGTAAGGGGCGACCACCCGGTTGGTGTCCGCGCCGCGCCCGCGCCCGGCGTACTTGAAGGCCACGCGCCGGCGCTCCAGCAGCGCGGGGCCGATCACCTGCAGACAGGCGGCCTCGGCGGGGCGGCGGTTGAGGGTGCGTCGCACGAAGGTGCGGGGCAGCTCGGCGGGCAAGCCGTCGCTGCCGGCGCCGGCCTGCAGCTTCATCAAGGCGGAGGACAGGCTGTGGCTCAGGGGCCCGGCTGCGTCGTCGTCGAGGTAGGCCATGCCGATGCGGTACAGCAACAGGCGCTGCTCGGCGCTGAGGTTCAGGGCGGGCAGCAGGCAGGCGCCGCGGTCAAGCTCGTAGACGGGGCGGTTGTGCACGCTCTGGCGGCTGACTTTCAGGCCGGTGGCTTCGAGGGCCTTGAGGTCGCGCTCAAAGCGCTTCTGGCGCGAGCGCAGGGGGGTGTCGTCGTCGTTGTAGCCCTCGATGCGCGAGAGTTCAGGCCAGCCAAGGGGCGCCCGCGCCTTCAGCAAAGTGCTGAGCAGGTTGAGCTGACGTTCGGTTGAGCCAACAGACCCGGCCAAGGCAATCCCCCCGCGCGAAGTGTAACAACCCCCGCGACATTTTTGGGGCCATGGAAAAGATGCGCTCAAAGGCAACGAAGCCCGCTCGTTGAGCAGTCCGCTGAAGCGCATGTGAAACGGGAAGCGCAGGCTAAGGACGAATCCTCGGACGTTTGAATGACGATGGTGGCTATGTAACGACGGTTCAGAGCATAGTGGCAGACTCCGCTACGGCCGATTACAGGGCATGAGTGATGCTAAAGCGGTTCCCATCCGACACCTAGGGCGCATGGCCTGACTTTATGCAGTCACGAAAAGTACAGCTGCATCCAGCTCTCGTACTTGATATGTTGCCGCATATTTGTCGACAGGAGACGAGGGCGCAACATGGAGTCAGTCTGGCCAATCCTTTTGATTTTCTTGTCCGCCACATCGATCGGACTACTCATCGCGCTTTTAAAGTCGCGAAGTGACGCGAAACAAGCAGAGCAGAGCGCTCGACTTGAGTACAACGAGATGGTTCGCGAAAGAAATCATTTTGCGCATCGTGCAGATGAGTTTGAGGCATTGAACGTCGCTCAAACTAGACGGATCGAAGTCCTAAGCAGCCAAGTCTTAAGGACGGAAGGTGACCTCCGGCATGCACAACGATCGTTGCAGAATGCGCAAGCTGCCTTCAGTTCGGACCAGCAAGATCTAGAAGAGCAGTGCGTTCAACTTCGCGAGAGGAGCAGAGATCTCGCAGCGCAATTGGAACGGTGCAAAGCAGGAGTCAAAAGCGCTGAACTCCAGCTCGAATCATATCGCCAACGATATGACCGGATAATGGACGTAGAGCACGAGATTGAACTGCTGCGACCGCAGTTGAACGAACTCCGCAAGAAACGGGACGAACTGAATCAAGTCAACGAAGATCTCTTCTTCGCAGACATCGGCGTGTACAAACCGCATTACGACTGGAACGACTCGAACAGGTTCAGGCTTGCCTTGGATGCGCACTACGATCGCCACAAGAAGTTTGTCAAAGAAGGGAGGGCCACTTTTTGTGATGCCAACTGGAGTATGGGAGGTAGCAAGCGAGAAGGCTCGAAACTGACGAAAGATCTCACCAAGTTAATCTTACGTGCCTTCAATGCCGAGTGCGAAGCTGCAGTCGGTAAGGTTCGATGGAACAACTTCAAAGTGATGAGGAAGCGCATCGAGAAGTCGTTCGAAACTATCAATAACCTGGTTGCGCGTTGGAAGCTTAGTTTAACTAACCAATACCTCCAACTATGGCTTGAGGAGTTGACCCTGACGCACGAGCACAAGGAACAACTGGAGCGGGAGCGAGAGGAGCAGCGAATCATCAGAGCTCAGATTCGAGAAGAAGAGCGTGCGCGGCGTGAAGCTGAGAAGGCGAAGGAGGATGCCGAAAAAGCTGAACGCGAAGCTCAGGAAAAGACGGAAGCCACCCGCAAACTGCTTGAAGCTGCGCGCTTGGAGGCAAGAACAGAAGAGGCCGCAAAGTATGAGGAGCAACTTGCGCAACTTGAAACACTACTGATAGAGGCACACGCTAACAGTCAACGTGCCGCTTCTATGGCAGAGCTCACGAAAGCCGGACACGTCTACATCGTTTCGAACATTGGCTCGTTCGGCGAAGACGTCTACAAGATTGGTATGACTCGCCGCATGGAGCCCTTGGAAAGAGTAAAGGAACTCGGTGACGCATCCGTGCCTTTTTACTTCGATGTGCATGGCATGATATTCGCGGAAGACGCCCCCAAGCTCGAAAACGACCTACACAACCTGTTTTGGCACCGCCGCCTGAATCTCGTGAACGACCGTAAGGAGTTTTTCAAAGTGTCCATGCAAGAAATTGTCGATGGCTGTAACTCGGTCGGGCTCGAAGTGGAACTCACACTTGTAGCAGAAGCGAAGGAGTTTCGGCAATCTGAAGCAATCAGACGAGAGACTGGCTCTGAAATCCCCGCCTCTGCAGACTCCTCGCTGGGCGAGTAACACCCATTGGCTGTCTAATCAGGGGGCTGACGGTCCTCTTGGAGCTGTGAGGCAACTGAACTGAAGTGAATCATCCAATCCATTCTATCGATGTCTGTGCGTGGCAATGCACCGGTTTCGGTGAGAGCTGGCGTCCGCTCCCTCGTCAGCTGGCACGAGTAAGGAAGGGGAGCCCCCGGCGCTCGTTGAGGTTTAACCTTGGAATGTTGGCAGCTTGCCGGCGGCGTGACGCCACGGTGCAGGCGGGGCCCTACTGGGCTTCGGGTGGGGTTGCTTCGCCTCGGGCTGATAGGCGGATTTCGGCTTCGATGTCCTCGGCGTCCTTCTTGGCGCGCTTGGCGGAGCGGACCTTCACCACGATCAGGAAGATCGCCAGCACCACCAGCGCTCCCGCCAGCATGCCGCCGCCCACTGTTTTTGAGGCTTTGTCCAGCCACTCGCGGCCGTAAATGCTGGTCAAGGCACCCAGGGTCAGCCACAGCGGGATGCTGACAAAACAGCCCAGGAAATCGAACAGCAGGAAGCGCAGCCACGGCATGCGCATGGTGCCGGCGCTGAAGAAGGTCACGAAGCGCACGCCCGCCAATTGCCGCCCCAGGAACACCGTCCAGCTTCCGTAGTTGTCGAACCAGCCCTGCACGCGGCGCATGCGCTTCTCAGTCAGCAGCCGGCGCATGATTTTGAAGCGATCACGAATCTCGAAGCCGAAGCGCTTGCCCAGCAGCCAGGCAAAGGAATCGCCGATCAGGTTCGCTACAGAACACGCAAAGAAGGCCGCCACGAAGTAATACCAGACGAACTGGTCGTCGGCCTGCTTGTAGGCGCTGAAGCCGGCCAGGGTCAGCCAGATGTCCTCGGGCGTGGGCAGGCCCACGCCGGTAAGGATCAGCACCGAGATGATCACCAGCCAGATGGTGGCAGCGTGCTCCTGGTTCCAGGCCGGGTCAAAAAACGTGGCGTAGATGCCCTCAAGCCAGCCGGCCTTGGCGGCAAGCTGCGCCAGAGCCTCGGCTGAGCCCGACATCATGGTTTCCAGCAGCGGCAGCAACGCGGTGTCCCCTCGGGCCGGGCACTATGCCAAGCGGCAAGGCGCGATGCACCCGCGCGGTTCGTGACTAATCATGTTCTTCGGGCGGAAGGTCGGCGCACAGGGTCCCCACGGCCGTGAGCCAGCTGCCGCCGCGGTAATCCGTGGCGGTCTGGGGCAGGTTCAGCTGCACACCGACACTGGGGGAGGCGTCCAGCTTGATGACCTGGTGGCTGATGCTGTCCCAGGTACGGCCGACGGCCTTGATGCGGTCGCCGGCCTCGGCGGCCTTGAGCACCTCGAAGCTGGGCTCAGTGGCGACGGCATACTCGACGCTACCCTCGGCCTCGATGGTGAGGGCGACTGGGTAGCTCTGGCCGGGCACGAGCAAGCCATCGGCCAAGGCGGCGTCGGCGTAACATTTGGCGTGGTAGGTGTTTCCGTCCAGCTTAAAGGTCAGGCGGCCGGCTGACTGGCTGCGCGGTACGTAACTGATGATTTCGACGGTGTGAACCATGGCCAGAGTCTGCCAAAGGGTGTGGACAAGTCCAGCCAAACCGTTCGCGTGCCGGCACGTTCATGCGTATGATAAAAGGTCCTGCTTATTGTGCTTGTGACGGAGAAAACGATGCGTCTCGCGGGTTCAATGGTTTGTGCATTACTTCTGCTGCTGGGTGCCGGCGCGCTCAAGGCCCAGTCGGACGCTTGGCTGGGCGTCAAGCTTGAAGTGGTCGAGCAGGCTGATGCCAAGAAGCTCGGCATTGATGGCGGCCTGAAGGTCACGCGCGTGGACGCCAAGTCACCGGCCGCGGACGCAGGCCTGACGGTCGGCGACATCATCCTGTCGGCCGGCGAAGACAGCGTCACCAGTATCGAGCAGATGGGCAAGATCATGGGCGCCAAGCAGCCCGGCGACATGCTCAGCCTGGGGGTACGGCGCGCCAATGGTCGCAACGAGCCGCTGATGGTGACACTGGGCTCGGCCAAGGACAAAGACGACAAGTTCGGCGACGACGCCAAGGTGAAAGAGCTGCGTGAGCGCCTGCGCGAACTTGACGCCGAGCGCCGCCGCGTGCGTGACCAGCTTGACGAGCGCCTGAAAGAGCTGGGCTCAGGCAAGGCCGACAAGGAAACAACGCCCGCGCCCAAGGAAGAGCCCGTGAAGCCCGAAGTGAAGCCGGCCGAAACCCACGAACCCCAGCGCATCCGCCT
Organism: Planctomycetota bacterium; assembly: GCA_022071975.1. GTDB lineage: Bacteria > Planctomycetota > UBA8742 > UBA2392 > UBA2392 > JACKID01. Next base: position 24,448 of record JAJVIO010000038.1, on the reverse strand, counting down.
GAAGGTCACCCTGGGCGCCACGTTCGTGAACCTTGAGCCCGAGGAATCGGCCAAGCTCGGCATCGAGGGCGGCATCCGCGTGACTGTGGTGAGTGAAGGCTCGGCTGCGGCGGAATCCGGCCTGAAAGTGGACGATGTGGTTGCGGCGATCGGCGGCGAAGCCGTGGCGGGAACCGGCGACCTGCGGACGATCCTTGCCGATCACAACCCCGGCGACCGCGTGGAGTTTGAAGTAATCCGCGCCGGCAAGCGCCTGAAGATCAGCGTGGTGCTGCGCGCACGGGACGCCCAGCGCTAGCAGGCACCGAACGAGGCCGCCCGCGAACCAACCGCGGGCGGCCCAAGGCGTTAAAGAGGCATGGCTGAACGCAGCAATCGCAGGCAACCCGGGCACCCGCGCAGGCGGGGCTTCGCGCTGTTGATCGTGATGATCCTGCTGGTGCTGCTGGCGGTGCTGGTGTTCGCGTTCCAGCGCGACGTGATGCGCGAAGTTTCGATCTCGGCCAACGTGCGCGACGACCTGAAGGCCGCCTACCTGGCCCAGATGGCGCTGGTGCGCGGGCAGGTAATCCTGCGGCTGGACGAGCATGCCGACTACGACAGCTTTAACGAGGACTGGTCAAAGCCGGCTTCATGGCTGGGGGAAACCTGGGGCGCCGAGGACAGCCAGGGCGGTGAAGTCACGCCGCCGGCGCCGCCCAAGATCCAGATCGCGGATGAAGAGCGCAAGTTCAACCTGCTTTCGCTGGTGCGCGGCAACGAGCTGCAGCGCGAGCGCGCCACCAACGTGCTGAAACGCCTGATCGGCATCTGCCGCCGCGAAGACGAGCGCCTGATGCTGGACGGCGGCGTGAAAACCGTGCGCCGCGCCGACGACTCGTCCGTCAACACCGATACCCTGGTGCGCAACCTGGTGAAGTACCTGGAAGAGCGCGCCAGTGAAGATTCCGACGCCCTGGAGTTCACCGCCAATCCCAACGAAAAGCCCGACGTACGCAGCATGAAGAAGCAGACGCCCTTCGAGATGCTCACGCCCGGCGAGTTGCTGCAGGTCGAGGGCTGGACCGAAGAGCTGCTGTACGGCCCGGTGCGTCGCGCCGACCAGGCCATGACCAGCAGTTCCAGCGATGAGGAAGAAGAAGCCTCCCGCGACTGGAAAGACCTCACCGACGAAGAGAAGTTCGAGCAACGCCGCACCAACATCGAGGGCGTTGACCAGCGCTCCAGCGACCCCAACCCGCTGCCCCTGATGGGCTTCATCACCCTGTACTCAACGGGCTTCATCAACATCAACACCGCCCCGCGCGAGGTGCTGCTGGCGCTGGATGAGAAGCTGACCTGGGACGTGGTCGAGAAAATCCTGACCGCCCGCGAGCAGGACCGCCAGGATGTCGTGGCGGCCGAGGAGAACGGCGGCACCCTGCCGGAGGAAGAGCCGGACCCGAATCTCGACCCCAACGCGCCCGCCGAGGAGGAGGACAAGGCCTCGTTCCGCCCGCAGGATCTGGCCAACTACCAGGCTTTCGTGCAGCGCGTGAACAACCAGCAGACCCAGGAAGGCGAGCAGCCGGCCACGGAGATCGAGGGTTTCAGCGAAGAGATCTACAACGCCATGCGCCCGTGGCTGGTGGTGCGCAGCACGGTGTTTGAGGTGCTGGCATCTGCCACGGTGGGCAAGGTGACGCACACCATCCGGGCCATCTACCGCCGCACCGCGGACCCCAACGCCCAACCGGCGCAGCCCGCGCCGGACGGCGGTACCGACGGCGGCACGGATGGCGGTACAGACGGCGGGGCAGGCGCAGGAACCACGGAAGAAGACGCGCTGCCCACCGAACCCACCATGAAGCTGACCCTGCTGTTCCGCGACGTCAGCAGCGGCAACTAGACCGATTCCAGCTCAAGACGACGATTCAGGCCTGAAGTATTGCGGGCATTGACTCGTTATGCATCGGGTCTAGTTTAACGCCTCGCTCACATTCACCGAAACATTTGGACAGGAGGCAATGATGCGTGCATTCGCCTTGGGGGTGGCGGCTTCGCTTGTTCTGGCGGCCGTCTGGCAGGCTCCGGCCACGTTGGCGCAGGCAACCGTCCCGGTTGCGATGGCCGAGGGCATGGAGTTCAAGGATGGCGATCGGTACTGGATTCCGATGAACTCGGAGACCAACTCGCTGGCGCTGTTCAGCGAGTCACTGCAGGTCGTCACGTTCTACAACAAGACCAGCGCCGAGATGACGCTCAACAAGGTTGAGCTGACCCGCGCCGAGGGCGTGATGGACGAAGAATTCACGCTGCTCAAGAACGAAATCAAGCGCAGCCCGCTCGAGTTCACCGAGACCAAACTGGAAGCTTCGAAGGGCGCATACGCCCTCAAGGTGCGCTTCTACCCCGTTGAAAGCGGCGAGCGCAACGCGACCCTGACCTTCACCTACGACACCGACAAGACCTTCACTCTCAAGCTGGCCGGCCGCGGCCGCGAGAACGCCAAGTTCTTCAGCCACGGCGCTACCCGGCTGCACAAGCTGTTCGGCGGCGTGAAGACCGACGAGCTGCTGAGCACGGCCGTAGGCGACGCCGAGGGCAACATCTACTTCAGCGGCCAGGCCACCCAGATTGTGGACCGCTTCAGCACTGACATCATTTACGGGCGCATCAACGCCGACGGCAGCCTGGCGTGGGCCAAGCTGTGGAACGGCGGCTTCCGCGACCACAGCCCCGACAGCGGCCAGAACGCCGAGACGGGCGGCACCGCCAACAGCCTCGCGCTGGACGGCGAGGGCGGCCTGTACCTGTGCGGCGCGACCAGCCCGGATAAGTCGAACAGCGTGCTTTCGGCGCTGGTGATGAAAATCGACGCCAAGACCGGCGAGCCCCTTTGGGAAAAGCTCTGGCGCCCTGAGTGGGCCAAGTCAGCCCTGGGCCGCCACCATGCGGAGGCCTACGGCCTGGCCGTGCGCGGCGGCCGCGTGTTCGTGACCGGCTTCAGCTTCGGTGAAGTGCTGTTGCTCGGATTCAATGCCGCCGACGGTAACCTTGTCTTCCAGCGCAGCATCGACATCACCCCGGGCACCAACGACCGCGGCTACGGCATCGCGGCCGGCGCCGACGGCAGCGTGGTAATCGGCGGTCTGGCGGCCGACCGCGCCTTCCTGCTGAAGGCTACGGGCTGCGACGGCGATGCGCCGAAGATCGCGTGGGCGCGCCGGCTTGACCTGGGGCGCGGCAGCAACGTGAACTGCGTTGACCTGGACGCCGAGGGCAACATCTACGCCAGCCTCGACCGCCGTGGCGCCACCACATTCTTCAGCGCCGCCAAGTTCAGCCCGGACGGCAACCTGGCCTGGGGCAAGACCTACACCGGCACCGCCGGCGACCGCAACAACACCCACCTGGTGCGCGTGGTGGGCGACACAGTGCTGGTCGGCGGGCGCCTTGGCGCATCGGGCGTGTACGACACGGCCGGCGGCGACGGCCTGCTGCTGGGCCTGAACACCGCCGATGGCGCGGAAAAGTGGAGCGCCTTCTACTACACCGGCACCGGCCCGGATGAGAACGGCGAGCACCGCATCAAGGGCGCGTTCGTCACAGGCAAGACGCTCACGGTGGTGGGGCAGGGCTACACCGGCAGCCGCAACGGCCAGCGCTACTGGGGCTACTGGTACAACGGCGTGACCAAGCTCGAGGACTACAATCCCACGGTTGAGGCGATCGAACTGGCGGAAGACGGCGCCAAGGACGTGGCCAAGGGCGGCCTGCAGGAAGCCAAGGAGGCGCGCAAGATCACGGATCTGGCGACCATGCTGCAGTGGATCGACGCCAACACCAAGACCGGCGAGCCGAGCGACGGCGACATCTCGGTCTGGCAGATCGAACTGAAGGAATAGCGAAGCCCAAACCAACAACCGCCGCGCGAAAGCGCGGCGGTTGTGTTTGGTGAGTACTCCGGCCGGGTGGCGCCGACAATCCTGTCGGCGGTCGCACCGAATCCGGCGCGACAGGTTCAGCGTTAGTTTTCGGGTACCGGGTCGCCGAGGCCTAGTTGCTTCTTCAGCTCGGCCAGCTCGGCGCGAAGGGCGGCGAGTTCCTGGTCTCTGGCGTCGCCCTTCTTCTCCAGCTCTTCGAGTCTTTTCTCCTGCTCGTCGATCCGCTCACCCTGGGCCTTCAGCTGCTCGCGGATTTCTTTGCGCTCTTTCCTGGCCTGCTCCAGCTCGGCTGCTGCGGCGTCCATGCGTTCGCGGTCTTTGGCCTGCTCGGCCTTGACGGCGTCCAGTTCTTCCTTGGAAGCCTTGTCCTGCTCCAGTTTCTCAATCAGCTTGGTCTTCTGCTCGTCCTTGACCTTCAGGACGGCCACCTCGTCCTCGAGCACAGAAATCTTGGCGCTTTGGACCTTGTCGCTTTCCTTGAGCGCGCCGACGTCTTTCTTGGTTTCGGCCTGCTCGGCCTTGAGCTCGATGATGTCCTGCTTGGTGGCCTTGGGTTCGACGTTCACCTCGTTCTGGATGCGCTCGTAAATGAGGTAGCCGGTGCCGCCCGCCAGGGCCAGCACAATCACAACCAACCCGCCTGCCAGCACACGGATATTGTTCATAGCGGCCTCCGGAGAGGATCAGACCCCTTACTTGGCGGGGTCAGCCTTGTCCACTTTACCTGATTCGCGCAGGCGGCGGCGTTCTTTCATGGTGATTTCGCGCTGGCGCAGGCGGTCGAGGATTTCGCGGATGTCGATCTCGCGGATCTCGACGTCCGAGCCGCAGTTGCCGCACTTGATCTGCGACAGGTTGCGCTCGTCGTTCTCGATCTCCACGCCCTCCTGCTCCTCGATGTAGAGGTTGCCGTTGGGCATCAGCATGCACGGGAACGTGAAGGGGCGCGTGATCTTGAACTTGCCGCGGTCGCAGTCGCCCACGATTGTGGTCAGGTACTCGTCAGGCAACCAGACCTTGCTCTTGACGCAACACAGGATGCGGTCCTTGGCCACGATCAGTCTTTCTTCTCGGGCGCGGCCGGCAGGCCATCGGGCGAAAGCCCCACGATCGCCTCATAACCCTGCTTGCCAAGCGCCGCGGTAAGGTAGGCCTTCCAGCGGTCATCCAGCCGGTTCAACACTTCGCCGCCCGCACCGGACTGGATCGCCACATAGTAGCATAAGTTCTCGCTGCCGTCAGAGGCCCTCTCCAGGCCCGCGTCGTAGTACAGCTTCCAGAGCGACTCCAGCACCGCCGTGCGCAGCTTCGGCCCGCCTTCGGCCGTGAACGGCGCGTAGGCATCACCCTGGTAGGCCGGGCAATAGGGGTCAAGCACGGCGACGGCCTGCTTGCCCGCGGCCTCGGCGGCCTCGCGGAAGCGGTCCTGGGCGGCCTTCTGTTCATGGGCGAAGCTGGCGTCCTCCAGCAGCGCGCGGGCGTGCACGAAGGCGTAGGCGTCGATGCGGCGCGAAAGCGCGTCATACTCGTCGCTCAGCTGCTGGAAGTTCAGCACCAGGTTGGAGCCTGCCAGTTGCTCGCGCTCGCTGGCCAGCACGCCGCGGTCCTTGTTGCGCAGGTCGATCGCGTCACTGATGGCCTGGTAACGGCCGCGTTCGGTTTTGCGTTCCTCTATCTCCTGTTTCGCCTTCTCCGCGCGCTCCACGATGGCGAGTTCCTTTGCCAGCTGGTCGCGGCCGGGCTGGGCCTCGGCGTCTATCTCGCTGACCCTGGTTTCAACGGCCAGCAGGTTGGCCTGCGCTGTGGCCAAGGATCCTTCGGCTTCCAGCTTGCGGGTGTCCAGCAGTTCGCGGGCCACCTTGGCGTCCTGCTGCGCTTTCAGCGCGGCTTCGGCGTCTTTGAGGGCTTTCTCGGCGGTCTTGACCTTGCCGTCCTGCTCGTCGCGGGACTTTTCCGCGGCAGTCTTTGCCGCCTTGGCGGCATCGACGGCGGATTTCGCCTGGGCGACTTTGGCCTCGGCGTCGCGGACAGCGGCCGACGCGGCCTCCTGGGCCTGCTTCGCGGTCGTTGCGGCGCTGATGCTGTCATCCAGCTTCTTTTGCGTGTCGGATGCGGTCTTCTGTGCGACCTCCAGCTCGGTCTGCTTGGCGGCGCGGTTGGGGTCGTCCTGGGCCATGGCATCAAGCTCGGCCTGGATGCGGTCCACCTCGGCGTCGGCCTTTTCGTCCGCGGCCTGGGCCTCGGCACGGCCGGCGACGGCGTCGGTCAGGGCGTCGTCGGCCTGGTCCAGCGCGGCCTGCAGCCCGGCGATCGGTTTCTGCGCCTCGGCCTGTGCCTTCTCCGCGGCCTCGAGTTCCAGCGCGCGCAGTGCGACTTCTTCCTTCAGTGCCAGCAGGCTGGAGTTAGCCGCATCCAGCGAGGCTTTGGCGGCGGCTTGTTTAAGCTCGGCGGCTGTCAGCTTTTCCGCGGTGTAGACGTTCGCGGCCAGCAGCTTGTTGACCTCGGCCAGCGCGGTCTCGGCTTCGCTTACCGCCTTGCGCAGGCCTGCCAGCTTGCGCCGCTCGGTATCGAGTTTCGCATCCAGCTCGTTCAGTTTCAGTTTCAGCAGGTCGATGCGGCTGTTGGCGTCGGCGCCGGCGCGCACTTCCCGGTCAAGGGCGGCAACCGCGTCGTCAATGGCCTTGCGCTTGGCGCCGTCGGCGTCGAAGAACTCGGACTGCTTCAGCTCGGCGATCGCGGCGTCCTGGCGGGCGATGGCCTCGTCCAGCTCCTTGATGCGATCCTGCAGCAGGATCGAGCGGGTGATCTCCTCGCCGCGCAGCTCCAGCTCGTCGCGGAAACGCGAGATCGGCGCGCTGAGGGTCTTGGCCGCGTCGCCCAGGGTGGGGTACACGCCGGTGCCGGCCTGGCGCCGCCAGTGGGCAATGATGCCCAGGATGTCGTCCTCGGACTTCACCAGCAGCTCGTCGGACAGCGAGGCCGTGCCTTCGCCCTTGATCCGCGGCTCGCCGCGCGCGATGCGCTGGCGCGCGTCGTCGATCGCCTCGCGCATGGTGTTCTCGAACACCGCTATCTCGCGCGGGCCGTCACGCTGGATTTCGGAGGCGCGCATGGCCTCGAGTTTCTCCGCGAGCGCGCGCAGCTCGCGTTCGATGTTGAGCAGGTTGTTCTCGGCCCGCAGCGGGTAGCTCTCGCTGTTCAGCCAGTGCAGGCGCTGCTTGAAGCGCTCGTCGGCGCCCAGCCGCAGCGTGCGGAAATCCTCCATGCCGCGCACGCCCAGCAGCGGCGGCTGGCCGTCGTAGAACAGCGCCCACTGGCCGCGGTTCACCAGCACGCGCTCTTCACCGGGCGTGCCCACGGCCACCGAGCCATGGAACACGCGCAGCACGGCGCGCGCCGGCAGCTCAACGCGCGCCAACTGCATGGCCTGGCGCCCGTTGTCGCGCGCGATCGTGACTGACAGCGCCTCGCCCGGCTTCATGCCGCGGACGGCGGCGGTCAGGTCTTCGTGGCTGCGGATGGCAACGCCCTCGATGCTGTCGAGACGGTCGCCCGCCCTGAGTCCTTCCTCGATGCTGCCGAAGCGGAAACCCGCGAAAGTGCGCAGCTCGGACTTCGCGACCAGGCCCTGCCCGCCGTTCTCGAATGCCATCGCGAAGGCGCGGACGCGCTCGCGTTCGAGGTTGTCGGGAAGCATGGAGCCGACCGGCGTGCCGACCGCGAGGTCGAAGTCGGCGCCGGACTGGCTGGTGACTTCAAACAGCCGGTTTTCGGCAACCGGGAACTCGACCAGGAAGGCGTGCCCCGCGGAGGTGAAGCGGCCCCAGATTTCGCCCTGCGGCATGCCCAGCACCTGGCGCGCGGCGTCACGGGGCTCCAGCAGTTGCAGTTCGCTGCCGGGCGCCATCAGCACCCGGTTGGACTGGTCCAGCACCAGCAACGCCTGTGCGCCCGCGGGCGTGGAAACGCTGCCGCCCACGGTCAGACGACCGCCTTGCGGCAATTCCGGCGCGCCGGCCACGGCGCTGACCTGCACATCCGGCGGCGCGATGTAGGCGCCCACGCTGTGGAACATCAGCATCACCACCGCGATGCCCACCGCCTGCAGCCACAACGCGGCCACCGGCGGCAGCGCCAGCGAGTAGTGCGGGTTGCGCGAGCGCACGTTCACGGCCACCGAGGAGAGGTCATAGCTTTCCGCATCAAACAGCTGGCGGATGCGGTCGGCCTCGGAGCGCAGTTCATCGAGCCTGCGCTGCGCGATCTTGTCCTTCACCATCGCGCGTTCGAACTTGGCCGTTTCGTCGCCCTGCATGCGCCCGTCGATGTAACGGCGCATCTCGGTGTCCTTGGGATCGGCTTCCGCGCCGCGTTTGCGGGCCAGCGCCTGCGACAGGTGGTTGGCGGCCTTGCCGATCGCGTCCTCGATCTGTACCGGCGTCACGCCCGCCCAGCGCGCGATCACGGCCGGCGAGAAGCCCAGCCGGTAGTGCAGGCACAGCAGCTCGCGCTCGGCGGCGCTGACGTGGTAGGCCTGGTAGGCGCGTCGGTCGCCCAGGCCGGGAATGCTGTCGCCCTTGATCTTGAGCTGGTCGTCGGCGCGCACGGCGCGGATGCGCCCCTCGCTGATGTCGCGGGTGAGCTGTTCCTCGGTCATCTTCGTGCGCTCGAGGACTTCCTTGAAGTTGTAGCTGGTGGTGGCCTTGGTGGGGCGGGCTTCGCCCTCCAGCACTTCGCGGTAGCGCGCGCGCACGGTTCGCAGCGCGGCCTCGATCACGAACTCGAACACCTCTTCGTCGCTGGCCGCGCGGGCGGTGGCCCGGGCCTGCGAGATCACGTCAACCAGGATGTCCTCGACCATGCGCTCAAAGGGCGCGCCGCGGTCGGGGATCAGCGCGGTGGCGTAATCCACCACCGGCTTGCCGAAGCGGCGCAGAATGCGGTTCACGCCGCCCGGGCGCCCCGCCAGCAACTCCCTGATCTCGCGTGTGGCTTCGGCCTGCGTCACGGTTTACCCCGCGTCCTGGTTTTCCGAGAGGGACTCGATGTCGAACAGCGCCTCGACGAACTGGTCCGCGTCGAAGGGCTGTATGTCTTCCAGTTTCTCGCCAAGCCCGACAAATTTCACGGGTACTTCCACTTTTTCGTTGATGCTCAACACCGCGCCGCCTTTGGCTGTGCCGTCCAGCTTGGCCAGGAACAGCCCGGTTACCTCGGCGGCCTGCTTGAACATCTCTGCCTGAACCACGGCGTTCTGGCCCGTGGTTGCATCTAGTACGAGGATGGTCTCGTGCGGCGCACCCTCGATTTTCTTGGCCGCGCAGGCGTTACGGATCTTGCGCAGCTCATCCATCAGGTTCTTCTGCGTGTGCAGGCGCCCGGCCGTGTCCACCAGCAGCACGTCGGCGCCGATCTCGAGGGCGCGCTCGGCGGCCTTGTGGGCCACCGAGGCCGGGTCGGCCTTCTCGGGGCCGGTCACGATCTCGCAGCCGATGCGCTCAGACCAGGTCTTCAACTGCTCAACGGCCGCGGCGCGGAAGGTGTCGGCGGCGGCCAGCACCGTGTGGTGGCCGGTTTTCTCGAGGTACCAGGCCAGCCTGGCGACACTGGTGGTCTTGCCGGCGCCGTTGACGCCCACCACCAGGATCACGGTGGGGGCTTTGGGCGCAAAGCGCAGGGCGTTGCCGCGGTGGGTCAAGCGCTGCTTCAGGTCCACGCGCAGGAACGGCAGGATGTCGCTGGTGGTCTCGATGCGGCCGTTCTTCCAGGCGCCGCGCAGCACGCCCATGAGGAAGTCGCTGGTCTCGACGCCGAAGTCGGCCTCGATCATGGCTTCTTCCAGTTTTTCAAGCACAGCGTCGTCGATCTTCTGGCCCAGACCGACGGCCCCCAGCACGCGGCGGTTCAGCACCATGCGCGTGCGCGAAATGGCACGGGTCAGCTTGGCCAGCATGCCCTTCTTTTCGCCGTTGCCCGGCGCGGGCTCTTCGGCCCGTGGTTCCGGCGGCGTCTCTTCGGGCTCAGGCTTCTTTTTCCTGGAGAACAGTCCCACGTCAAACCTTCTCGGGGCAGCGGGTCTGGAAGATCTTGTCCAGCACGCCGTTCACGAAGGCGCCGGACTTCTCGGTGGAGTATTTCTTGGCCAGCTCGACAGCCTCGTTGATCGTCACCTTGGGCGGCACGTCGTGCATGTACAGCAGCTCATAGACGCCCATGCGCAGGATGGCGCGGTCGATCACCGGCATGCGGCTGACCTGCCAGTTCACGGCCACCTGCTGGATCACTTCATCAAGCTCGTCGCGTGTTTCGCGCACGCCGCGCGAGATTTCGCCGGCCAGGTCGGCCACGGCCGCGGGCGGGCGCTCGACTTCCAGCACGTCGCGCAACTGCTGGTCCTGTTGGTCGGGCTTGCTCAGGTCGGAGACATACAGGAGCTTGAGCGCCAACTCACGGGCGAGGGTGCGGGAGTTGGCCTGGTCATGCTGTTCAGCCATACCGCCTGTATACCAAAGGAATCGGGCGGTGAAACCAGATGGTCGGCCATCACAACTGCTTGAACAGGTTCACCATCTCGATGGCCGTGACCGCCGCCTCGAAACCCTTGTTGCCCATCTTGCTGCCGCAGCGCTCAATGGCCTGTTCCAGGTTGTCGGTGGTGATGACGCCAAAGATGCACGGGACGCCGGTGCTGATGCCAGCCTGGCCGATGCCCTTGGCGGCCTCGCCGGCGACATAGTCGAAGTGGGGGGTGCTGCCCCTGATCACGGCGCCCAGGCAGATCACCGCGTCGTACTTGCCCGACTCAGCCAGCTTCTTTGCCGCCAGCGGAATCTCGAAGGCGCCCGGCACCCAGGCCAGCGTGACCTTGCCGACATCACCGCCGTGGCGGCGGATGCCGTCCAGGGCGCCCTCAACCAGGTGCTTGACCAGGAATTCGTTGAAGCGGCCGGCGACGATGGCGAAGCGGGCATCCGCGGCGACCAGGTTGCCCTCGATAACGCGGTGTGATTTTGGTTTGTCGGCCACGGGATCTCCGGTGTGTCAGAATCGGTCAGGGCGGGGATTGTATGGAAGTGGGGAATTCCGGGCAACCAGTTGACCGGCGGCCGGCTGGGCGTAGCATTTACTCACCCCGAAGTTCCCCCTCATATTATGTAGCACAGTCCCGGCGCGTGAATTTGCCTTTGCAGCAGGTGGCATCATTGGAACTAGCCAGCTGGGCGTATGTATAGAATTTACGCACCTGGTGGATACGTTGGTTCCGAGCCAGTTTCGTAAACCATTGTAATTGTGTGATTTGCGAAATTCTGAGAGTTTGGCACGACTTGCGCTTTAGAATCAGCACGGAAGCACCCCGAGAAAGACCCCGAGCCCGACTGTTGGTCGGTTTCAGAAGCCAGGAGAGATTATGAAGCGAGTTGCGGTTCTGATTGCTGTCGGTGTGGTCGGCCTGCTGGCCGGTTGCGGCTCTGACGGCATCATCTTCAACGGCATCCAGCAGGTGGAACAGTTCCCGGTCCGCAAGACGCCGATCGTGCACTACAACCTGCCGTCGGAGATGACCAACCCGATCACCGGCGACAACTACGTGGACGTCACGGCATTCACCAGCATCAACCTGATGCCGACGGACTTCACGGAGCAGGCGACGCCGGGCCACGACCTGTGGGCGCAGGACTTCTACACGACCTGCACGGACAACCCGACTTGCACAACAATGCCGGTGCCCGATTTCATCTACACCACCGAGCAGTACAAGACGCCGGGCGCGGACTGGCCTGACCCGTCCGTGACTTCCTCGGGCGTTGCGTCCAGCACCTACATTGGCGCCTGGACGCTTTCGCTGCAGCACCAGTGGTTCCTGCGCGAGGTGAACGGCTCGGTGATCGTGCCGGCCATCGTCGGCAACCCGCCGGTCCAGTACGAAAGCGTCTACTTCTCCTCGATGGCGATCAGCATCGTGGAGCGTGCCCAGGCTGTCACCGCCGGCACGCAGCTCTCCGTGGCCGGCCAGCAGGAAGCGATCGCCGCCGGCCCGACCGGCGTCGGCGCCAACGGCATCGAGCAGATCGTGGTGCCCGCCAGCAACTTCCTCGACTTCGCGTTCAACGGCGAAGGTGCCCCCGCCGGCCTGCTGGCAGCGGCCTGGCGCGAAGGCCCCGCCGAGAACAAGCACATCGAGACCAACTTCCGCGCCCTGCAGGGCGTGCCGGTGCCGGACTACTTCGGCGGCGGCGGCCCCATCACCGCGGGCGGCGGCGTGTACCACCAGCGCTTCTCCGACAACTGGCAGCAGACCACGGCCGGCACCAACTCCACGATCGACATCGACGACGGCGTGAACTACTCCTACTACCTGGCCGCCGTGGGCAACCACCTGATCGGCTACGGCCTGGGCCTGGTGGACAGCGCGTTCGCCCTGCCCGGCGTGGTGAACAACCAGGAAGACATCATGAACCTGAGCGTGGTGCTGGACATGACCGCGTTCGTCGCCGCCGGTAAGGAATTCCAGTTCGTGGTGGAAGACCTGCTGCGGATGCAGGACACCGTGAACGGCACCTGGCAGACCCCGGGCCCCCGCAGCACGCTGCCCGGCACGTTCCGCTAACTGAAACGACCCTGGACTTCCCGCGCCCTGCGCGGACACAAGGAAAGAAACATGCGCAAGCTACTCGCCATCTTCCCCGCCCTGCTGCTCTCCGGGCTTGTCGGTTCCCTGGCCTTCACCGGCTCGGGCTGCGACGGCAAGTTTGCCGGCCCGCCAGGCGGCTCGGCCGTGGGCACCCCGGGCACGGAGCCGCTGTTCGGCGTCACCGTGTTCACCTTCGCCGTTGAGAACCCGCTGATCACAGGCTTCTACAACGACGTGTGGTACATCGACCCGGGTCGTGACAGTGACGACGGCCCCGGCGGCGTGATCGGCGCGTTCTTCGCCGACACCATCCAGGCGCTGGCCACCGCCGGCTTCAGCGGTTGGCTGATCAAGGAACAGTCGCCCACGCACATCGAGGTCAACAACCAGTACCCGATGATGCTGAGCTTCATGAGCCAGTGGTTCCGCCGCAACGCGGACGGCAGCCGCATCCGTGAGCGCGACCAGTTCGGCTACCTGGTCTGGTCGCCCAAGAGCCTCGACATCAACTTCATCACCGCTCCCGTTGAGCGCATTGTGCTGCCCAGCGGCCAGGTGCTGTACCAGGTGAACCGCCAGGCCTACCCGTCCGGCAGCCAGGGCTCGGTGATGTTCGGCTGGACCAGCCCGCCGCCCAACAGCCCCGGCGACTTCCCGCCTCCGCAGAGCCGCTTCCTGAACAAGAACTACAGCGAGATCGGCCTGGTGCTGCTGACCAAGCTGCTGCCCGCCGGCAGCCCGCAGCTCAGCCAGGCGCTGGGTGAAACCATCGGCGACAACACCGAGAACGAAAACGTCGAAAACCTCGGCGCCATCCCGCAGAACGCAGGCGGCGGCTTCACGGCCGTGGCCAAGCCCACCGGCGTGTTCGGCGACCTGTACGCCCTGGACTACAAGGCAGCCCCGGTGCTGAAGCCCACCACCCCGGGCCACACCGAAGAGGAGGCGGTGATCGAGTACTCACGCCACCTCGGCGCGCTGCACAGCAACCTGATCGCCCAGGCTGTGGGCCTGAACTCGGGAGAAGTCGGCACCATCATGGACCCCTCGCAGGTGATCTGGCAGAACGGCTTCGGTTACTCGTTCATCCAGAACGACTTGAACGCTCTCGACACCCTGCACCTGCCGGGCAAGGGGCGCGACCCGAACGCGCCGTAAGCGCGGGATACCTGGCAACCCCATAACGATCGAACTCAAACCGAGGATAGGAATGAAAACCAAGACTCTCTTCTGCGCCCTGGCCCTGCTGACGATGATCGTCGCGGCCGAAGCCTCCGCCGAGGCGCGGAACTACAGCCCGCACCGCACCACGGTGCAGCAGCTCACGGACTCGGCCCAGGTCGTGGTCGTGGGCAAGCTGGAACGCGTCGAAGATGTCGAGCTGAATGAAGTCGGCATCGACGCCGCGGCTCACAAGCGCCTCAACGACGGCAAGTTCCAGGACGGCCAGGACTACATCCGCCGTGAGGGCGTGCTGAAGGTGAACACGATCCTCAAGGGCAACGCCGACCTGGGCAGCGAGCTGCGCTTCGTCAGCATCCGTCAGCTCAGGCTCGATAACTACGACGCGGACCTGCGCACCGGCGAGGCCATCTACTTCCTCAGCGCACGCGCCGAGGACGGTCGTTACGTGATCCACAACGACGAGCGTGGCACGGTCAGCGCCCAGGAATCGGGCGGCGACCTGCTGAAGGCCGTCGGTTACATCCAGGACCAGATCAAGGACGGCAGCGTCAGCACCCGCGCCATCAATCGCATGCTGAACGCCATCACTCTCGACGGCAGCCGCCTGTCGGTGGACAGCACCCTTGAGCTCTCATGGCGCCACGACCTGTACGCCCCGGCCGTGACCGCGGAACAGCGCGAGCGCATCCTGGGTCTGGGCCGCCTCAGCAAGCCGGGCAGCGAGGAACGCAACCAGCTGCTGACGGCCATGGGCCGCCTGCCGGCGGAAGGCGCTCTCGACGCCCTTCTTGAGATCATGCTGGCTGACACCAGCTGGAGCACCACCAGCCTCGCCAGCATGTCGCTGGAATACGTGGACCGCGGCCAGGCCATCACCCGCCTGCTGGCGGAGTACGAGCTGGCCCAGGACGACGCCACCCGCATGGTGATCGTGCGCAGCCTCGGCCTGATCCGTCCCAAGCTTGACCACGACGGCGCGGACCTTCGCACCCGCACCCTGGAGCTGGTGAAGGGCCTGCTGAAGTCCACCACCAGCAAGGACCTGCTGCGTGAGGCGCTGATCGCTTCCCGCGACCTGCGCAGCCAGGATGCCCACGTCGCCGACCTGAAGGTCCTGATCGACGAACGCAACACCAACGGCCTGACCTCCAACGAGATCAACGCCGCGATCATCGCCCTGGCCGCCGGCCGCACCGTTGACGCGGAAGGCAACGTCAACTGCTTCGCGAAGGACTACCTGCTTGCGCTGGGTGAAGCTGACCCGGTGCTTGACCAGGTGATCAAGTCGGCCATGAAGTTCCCCTACACGACCCTGATTCTCGGAGCGGACGGCAAGGGCCACTAAACCGGGACCAAGCCACGCACACAGAGGAAAACCAATGCGGAAGGCAATCGCAACATTCGCAGTGCTGATGCTGACGGTTCTGCTGTCCAGCGCGCTGCACGCCAACTTCACGATGTTCGACCTGGCCAAGGACTCGATGTTCATCGCCAGGGGCGAGTTCACCAGCCTGGAGCGCACCAACGTCGGCGACCGGATGACGCTTCGCTGCGACGAGGTGATCAAGGGCAACCTGCTGCCCGGCGCCGAGGTGACGCTCGAGGCTTTTGAGCCCGCACCCGCGGACGAAGGCCTGGGACGGGAAGTGATCGTGTGCTTCAACCTGGTCAACGGCAAGCACTACTTCCTGAACCACCCGTTCGCCTGGCGCAGCTTCATCTTCGAGACGGACGACGTCGCCGCCAACGGCCTGAACCAGAACGAGCAGGCGCTGCGCAACTTCCTGGCCATCAACGCACCTTACCAGGCCGAGATCGAGCAGCAGCTGCGCCGCCGCCTCGAGCTCGAGAACCTGGGCTTCATGGGCGAGTTCAACGCCGACCTGATGAGCGCCTGGAAGGCCGAGCTGCTGAACCAGGTCGCCTGGGCAGGCACCCGCGCCGCCCGCGACGCCGCCAAGGCCATGGTTGAGCACCCGCTCTTCAAGGGCACGCTCAGCATCGCCGAGATCGAGCGTGTCGGCAGCCTGCTGCCCGCCTCCGCGGCCGGCGACATCGAGCGCGCCTACATGCTTGAGCTGGTGCGCAACACCAACAGCGCCCACCCGGCCTTCAACCTGCAGATCCAGATGCTGCTTGAGGAAACTTCGCAGGCCTGCGTCGGCAAGCTTTCCAACCTGATGCTGGCCGTCGAGAACCGCCAGAACGTGCTGGAGCGCCTCGGCACCATCGCCACCGATCGCGGCCTGCCGGCGCAGAGCCGTGTCAACGCCCTGCAGATCCTGCAGGCGCTGAAGGACACCGACGGTCTGCCCTGGGTGCACCAGGCCATCATCGGCGAGCTGGAAGCCCCGGACTTCCACAAGGAAGTGATGCGCCGCGCCCTCAGCGCCCTGCGCAGCACCCCGGATGCTTCCAACGTCCCGGTCCTGAACCTCTGCATCGAGAGCTCGATCTTCGCCGAAAGCTGGGAGCTGACCCAGCGCGCCTGGATCGCGTACGCCATGGTGGATAACGGAGAAACCAACGCCACCATCCGCAGCAAGTACGCCAGCGCCCAGACCAAGGGCATGAAGTTCTTCTTCCAGAAGCTGCTGCCCGAGAACAAGATCATCCGCAAGCTGATGCTGGTCCACAAGGAAGACTAGGCTTGTGCCTTCAAACGAAAGCGGCCGGGGATATCCCCGGCCGCTTTGCTTTGCCGTGCTGTAGGGGCACGCGGCAGCGTGTCCCTACTCGCGCCGACCGTTGTTCATCAGGCCGCGGAATGCGGGCAGCAGGTCCAGCCGCGCGTCGCCGCCCAGCAGGTTGGCGGCCGCTGGCTGGTAGTCGAACAGCTCAAGCTCCCAGCTCGCGCCGGCACGCTTGAACGACAGGCTGGCCCGCGCCTCACCCTGCTCAACCAGGTACGAGAACACCACGGCCACGCGCAGCACGCCGGCCGGTAAATACTCCAGCTCGGCGTGTCCCTGACGCAGCCCGTTGAGTGCCGCTCGCAGGAAGCGCTGGTCCAGCTCGTCGGCCGGCTCCATGCGCCCTTCGGCAAGGCGGAAGGGCAGTGCGGAAGTTTCTCCGTCGGCCAGTTGTGCCAGCGCTTCGATGGCGGGCGCGACAGGGCTGGAAGGCCCCGGGATCAGCAGGTCGAGGAGCAGCGCCGGTGCGCTGTAGCCGTCGTAGCTCTCGGGCGGGCCATAGAAGCTGGCACCGCCGGCGTTGACGACGCCGCAACGCAGGTGGGGGCCGAGCAGGCTTTCGCTGAGTGTGACCTCGATGGGCTGCACGTAATCCAGCTCGAGGCGCCAGCTTGTGGCCAGGTAGCCTTCCGTGCGCGTGGTGGTCGCGGGCGCGAAGCGGCGCCAGGCGGCCAGCAGCGGGTCGTCGTGGCTGCGCAGCAGCAGCTCGGCGAAATCTTCCAGCGACTCTGGGCGCACGCGTGGGCCGAACGCCAGCGGGTCAAGCTGGTTGCTGTACCAGCCGAATTCGCGGAAGTCCTGGCGGCTGTTGCCCGGCCCCTTGGGCTCGGCGCTTTCCCACAGGGTGCGGGCCAGCCGGCTCTCCGCGGGATGCCGGGCCATCAGCTCGCGCATCAGCTCAGCGCCTGTGCGCTGCTCAGCGCCGGGTTCCAGCAGGCTGCGCTCGAGCCGCGCCACGGTGTCGGCGGCGGCGACCGCCGAGGCTCGAATCGACTGCAGCTCTTCCAGGCTGATGGCGGTGCCGTCAAAGCGCGTGAGTGTGGTCTCGCGCAGCAGCGGGCCTTCGGGCTCCGGTTGTTGCGAGCTCGTCGCGCACGCGGTCAGCGTGGCGAGGCAGATCAGCATGGTGGTCAGGCGCGCCATGGCGGCATTCTAGTGCGCCGCTGCCGCCGGGGCTATTTCTTCTCGCCGCCTTCCGGCTTCAGGTCGTTTGCCTTGATTGCCGCCCTGGCCCGCTCCAGGCCGAACTCGCTGCCGCTGAACACCACTTTGCGGTCGCGCTCGAAGCCGCCCACCTGCACGCTGCCGGCCGCGATCTGCGCCTCAAACATCTGGCGCAGCGTGGCAACGGCGTCGGCGGGCGTCAGGTAGATCAGCTTGATGGTCTGGGTGGTCTGCTGGAAGGCCGGATCCTCAGGCCGTGAGTCCAGCAGGCGCAGGCGGTCCACCACCTTGCCCACTTCGTCGCGGCGGCCGCTGATCAGCAGCAGGTTGCTGGCTTCGTTGACCGTGGCCTTCCAGCTTTCGCTGCTTTCGCGCAGGCGCTCAATGGCGGCCTCGAAGCGCGCGGCCACGCCGTTGCGCACGGCGTAGTCCTGCACCACTAGGTCGTCGTCGCGCTGGCTGGGCTGGTCGGCGGCCATGGCGATCTCCCAGGCCACCAGCAGGCGGTCGGCAAAGTCGCTGACGATCAGGCTGTGGGTGTCTTCGAATACTTCCAGGCTGCCGATACCTTCGCTCAGTTTCGGGCGGATGCGCGGCGCTACGGACTGCACGGCCGCGCGGCGCAGCTTGATGGTCAGCGAGGCGAAGTACATGCCCTCCAGCTCATCGATCGAGTTCACGATGGTGGCGTTGCGGGCCGCGCCGTCGGCGGCGTACAGGTGGTAGGTGGGGCCGGGCATGCCCCCGACTTCAAAGGCCACCAGGCCGCAGCGTTTCAGTATCTCGAACAGCAGCAGGGTTTTCTCCGGGCGCGTCTGCGGCTCGACGTGGCTGGCGGTTACGCGGCGCAGCTGGCCGGTGGCGGGGTTGTTCAGCACCTGGCCCTCGTAGACGAAGCCGACGCCGATCGACTTCTGCGCCCACAGCAGCACGTCCGTCACCGGCGCGTCCTTGAACTCGGGCTTGGGCTGCGCCTCCTGGGCGCTGGCGGGCGCCAGCGAGAACGCCAGCAGCGCGGCCAACAGCAGCGCGGGAATCAGGATCCGGTTCATGCAGCCACCTCCGCTACTTTCGGTTTACGGCCGGCCGTGAGGCCCACCGCCACGCCAACCAACAGCATCATTCCGCCGACCAACTGGGTCGGCGTCAGGCTCGAAGCCTGGAACACTTCAAAGCGCTCGCGCAGCAGGTACATCGCCAGCAGCGCGAGGATCGGCTCGCCCAGGATGGTCAGGTTCACGTAAAACACGGGCACGTACTTCACCACGTAATGAAACAGCGAATGACCCACCAGGGTTGGCACCAGTATCGCGCAAATCAGCCAGAACCATTGATCGTCACCGTAGCCGGCCAACCGGTCGCCCGACAGCAGGGCCACGGCCAGGCAGGTCAGGCCGCCCAGCACGTACAGCGCTCCCAGATAGCCGCGCAGGCTCATGCGCGGGCGCAGTTTGCGGCCGGCGCTGTAGCTCAGCACAATCGCCAGCCCGCACACCAGCACCAGCGTATCGCCGACCAGGTGCGAGGAATCGAAGGTGTAGTCGTGCCACACGAACACGGTCAGGCCGCCGATCGCGATGGCCGAAGCCGCCA
The DNA here is from genome assembly GCA_022071975.1 of Planctomycetota bacterium. Taxonomy (GTDB): domain Bacteria; phylum Planctomycetota; class UBA8742; order UBA2392; family UBA2392; genus JACKID01. The sequence goes on along the minus strand of JAJVIO010000038.1, from coordinate 5,255 downwards.
GCATGGTGCGGGTGATGGCCTCTTTCAGCCACAACGCACCCACGGCGGCGGCCATCAGCGGCTGCACCCCCAGCAGCACCACCACACTTTCCTTGCTGGTGTGGGCAAAGGCCAGGTTGAACAGGCCGAAGTGCACGCCGTACAGCACGCCCGAGGCCGCCAGGTAGAACAGCTCACGCCGGTTCAGCTTGCCCAGGTCGCGCCACAGGTGCACCGCGGCGAAAGGCAGCAGCAGCAGCGCCACGGCAAGCAACCGCCAGGCCGCAAGGGCAAAGGGCGGCACGTCGGCCAGCAGGATCAGTGGCGGGGCGGTCGAGACTGCCAGAGTGCCCAGCAGCAGGGCGAAGAAGGGCATGCGTGACATGTGGCCAGTTTGCGTTGGCGCCGCGCACTGGCAATGACCCCGGGGAACCTTTGCAATCACGTGGAGTTGCAGACTAAACTGCGGGCCCGCAGAGAGGGTACCCATGCCGCTGTTCAAAGTACTCGACGAGTGCAACTGCCAGTCATTGACCTTCGTCAGCGACGCTGCTTCCGGGCTGAACGCGCTCGTTGCCATCCACAACACCCGGCGCGGCCCCGCATTCGGCGGCATCCGCACCCTCAGCTACCAGAGCCAGAGCGCCGCCGTCACTGACGCCGTGCGGCTTGCCCAGGCCATGAGCTACAAGGCCGCCGTGGCCGACCTGCCCGCGGGCGGCGGTAAATGCGTGGTGATCAAGACCGACAACATGGACCGTGCGGCTGCCTTCCGCGCGCTGGGCCGCGCCATCGAGCAGTTCGGCGGCCGCTACTTCACCGGGCTGGATGTGGGCACCACCCACGACGACCTGGTCGAGATCGGCAAAGAGACGAAGTACGTCGCCACGGACCTGGACTTCGGCAAGGCCACGGCGCGCGGAGTGATGGCGGCCATCAAGGCGGCGTTGAAACACCGCTTCGGCAGCGAGTCGTTCGAGGGCCGCAGCGTGGCGGTGCAGGGCCTGGGCGCCGTGGGCGCCGAGCTGGTGACCATGCTGGACGCCGAGGGGGCCGAGCTGTTCGTGGCCGACGCCGACCAGAAGCTGGCCGCAGAAGTAGGCGAGAAGATGGAATGCGAGGTGGTGAACGCCGCCCGCATCCTGAGCCAGGAAGTGGACGTGCTGGCGCCCTGCGCGCTCGGCAGCATTTTCACGGTCCAGAACGCCGACAGCCTGCGCTGCGCGGTCATCGCCGGCAGCGCCAACAACCAGCTTGCCACGCCGGCCGCCGGTGAGGCGCTGCGCAAGGCGGGCATCACCTTCGTGCCGGATTACGTGGCGAACGCGGGCGCGCTGATCAAGGGCGTCACCGAGTACGTGCAGGGCCACGAGGTCGGCTTCGACGTGGTGGACCGTATCCACGCCACCGCCTCCATGGTGCTGCAGCGCGCCGACAAAGAAGACCGGCCCAGCAGCGAAATCGCCGACACCATCGCGCGGGAGCGCCTGGCGTGAGCCGCCTTCGCGGTTCCCGCTTCGGCGCCCATGGCTCCGCCGTCGGCCGGCTGGCGCCCACTCCCTCGGGCTGGCTGCACCTGGGCAACGCGCGCAGCTTCCTGCTGGCGTGGCTGTGGGCGCGCAGCACCGGCGGCCGGGCGATCATGCGTATCGAGGACATCGACCGCCCGCGCTGCAGACCCGAGTTGCGCGAGGCCGCGTTGTCCGAGCTGGCATGGCTGGGCCTGGACTGGGACGCGGGACCGAAGGCCGGCGACCCGCCCGGCGAGTACGACCAGGGCACACGCTTCGAGCTGTATCGAAAGCATCTGCACACGCTGGCCGAGACCGGGCTTGCCTACCCCTGCACCTGCACGCGCAAGGATATCGAGCAGGCCTCCAGCGCGCCCCACGGCGACGAAGGCGCGATCTACCCCGGCACCTGCCGCGGCCGTTGGGACAGCTACGAGCAGGCGAAGCGCGATAGCGGCATCGAGCCGGCCTGGAGGTTCCGTTTCGAGGGCGCCCCGATCCGGTTTCATGACCACGTCTCCGGCGACGTAAGCATTGACCCGTCAACACTTGGCGATTTCGTGCTGTGGCGGCGCGACGACCTGCCCAGCTACCAGCTTGCCGTCACCGTGGACGACGCGCTGATGGGCGTGACCCAGGTGCTTCGCGGCCGTGACCTGCTGACCAGCACGGCGCGGCAACTGGCGCTGTACGCGGCGCTGGGGCTGAATGCACCCGCGCAGTGGGCGCACGCGCCTTTCGTGCAGGACGCGCAGGGGCGTCGCATGGCCAAGCGCGACGGCGACCTGTCGCTGAACCATCTGCGCGCCGCGGGCGTTGACCCGTCAAGGGTGATCGGCCTGCTGGCGTGGTCTGCCGGGCTGCTCGAAACGCCGCGGCCGGCCACGCCCCGGGAGCTGGTGGGGGAGTTCCGTATCGGACACGTGGGCCGTGAGGACTTCGTCGTCACGCGGCAGCACCTGGACTGGCTGCACGCCAAATGAAGCAGGGGACGGGCGCGGGCCCGTCCCCTGTGAAGTGCCTGCCCGTTTTACTTGCCCTTGGCGGTCTTGGCCTTGACCTCGAAGGTCTCGCCGTTGCGCACGTAGGTGATGGTCACCTCGGTGCCGGGCTCGATCGCGATCAGGATGTCGTGCATGTCCGCGAAGTAGCGGATCTCGCGCCCGTTCACCTTGGTCAGGATGTCGCCTTCCGCCATGCCCGCCTCGAGCAGCGGGCTGCCGTTCTTCAGGCCGGTGATCTTGTAGCCGCCGACGGCGCGGTCGCTGTTGTACTCGCCCTTGAAGCCCAGGCTGCTCTTCATGGCCGGCAGTTTGAAGGGGTCGCCGAACATCGCCTGCATGCCCCCGCCGCCCTTGCGCGCTTCGTCGTCGGGACGCGGCACAGTGCCGAACTGGCCGCTCTCGGTCGGGACGGCGTTGCGGCCGGTGAGGGTGAGCTGCTTGTCGCCGCGCGTGACGGTGAAGCTGAAGCTGGAGCCGCGGGGCTTGGTGCCGACGATGCCGTAGTAACGGTAGGAGTTGAAGACCGGCTTGCCGTCCATGGCGGTGATGATGTCGCCGGGCTGGAAGCCGGCGTCGGAGGCGTCGCTGTTGTCCTCGACGGCGCGCACCACGGCCCCGTTCTGGCTTGACATGTCAAGCGTCAGGCCGCCGACCATGCCGTGCCGCACCACCAGCGCTCCGCCGCTCTGGGCCTTCAGGGTGTCCAGGAAGTTGCGGATCTGGTTGGCCGGGATGGCGTAGCCCGCGCCCGTATTGAAGCGCTTGCCGTGGCTGGCGATGTTGCGCCCGTTGATGCCGATCATCTCGCCGTCGATGTTGAAGCTGGGGCCGCCGGAGTTGCCGGGGTTGATGGCGGTGTCGATCTGGATGCAGTCGTTGTAGCCGCCCTGGAAGCGGTTGTTGGCCGTCACCGTGCCGAAGGTGACCGTCGGCTCGCTGCCCCGCCCGCTCAGCAGGAAGGGGTTGCCGATCGAGAGGCACAGGTCGCCGACCTGCACCGCGTCGCTGTCGCCCAGCTTCACGAACGGGACCTTCTCGCCTTCCTTCAGGCGCAGCTTGCCCAGCACGATGTCGCCGCGCGGGTCCGCGCCCACGGCGTCGGCCGTGAACTGCCGGTTGTTGCCGGCCATCTTGACCACCATGTTGGCGGGCGCTGCCGCCTGGTTCCAGACGTGGTGGTTGGTGAGGAAGTAGCCGTCTTCGCTGATCGCGACGCCGGATCCGCCGCCGATCAGCACGAAGGCCGGGTACAGCTGGTCAACCAGCTTGATCAGCTCCGCCTCGCGCTTCTCGACGGTGGGGTTGGCCTTGGGCGGCGTGTTGTCCGCGTGGCTGACGACGCCGCCGAGCATCAGGCTCAGCGCGATTGCCGCAATGATCTTCTTCATGTTCGTTTCCTGTTTCCAGCGGGCGCTTGGCCCGCGACAGTTCAGTTGACTACGGACGAGCCCCCAGGGTCACTTCCGCGGTGCGTTCTTCCTCGCCGCGGAGGTACTTCACCTTGAGCGTGTCGCCCACCTTGCGGCCCGAGATCACCTGCAGCAGGTCCTCAAGCTCGTTCATGTCCTTGCCGTCCACCTGCGTGATGATGTCGTTGACGCGCAGGCCGGCCTTCTCGGCGCCGCTGCCCGGCACCACGTTTCCGATTTCGAGACCCGGCTTGTCGGGCCACTTCTTGTTGGCGCCGACGCCCATGAACGGGGCGGGCGGCTTGGAGATGAACTTGCCTTCCTTCATGGCGTCGTAGGCGTCGCGCACCTCGTGGATGTACGCCGCGTAGCTGACGCCGCTGGCCTGGCCGAAAGTCGGGTGGTTGTGGAAGGTCACCATGCCCACCAGCACACCGTTGGTGTTCACCACCGGCGCGCCCAGGGTGCTGTTGCCGATACGCGCGTCAAGCTGGAACGCGCGGCCGTCTTCGCGCTCAAGCGCGCTGACGATGCCGTCGTTGACCAGCGTGCCCAGCGGGTTCTGGCCGCGACCGACCACGATCACGCCCTCGCCGCGCTTGAGCTGCACCTTCTCGGTGGGGAACTTCAGGATGTTCAGCTCAGGGCAGGTTTCATTGATGATGCAGTCGAGCTCGAGCAGGGCGAGGTCGATCTGCTGGTGGCGGCCCACCACGCGGGCCGGCCAGCGCTCGCCGTTGGGCAGCGTCACGGTGATGGCCTCCACGGCGTCGCTGGGGCCGTCGGCGCTGAAGTCGCCGAGGCAGCGGTCGCTGATCAGGATGTGATTGGCGCCGACCACCAGGCCCGAGAAGGGGCCGATGTCATAGCGGAAGAACGGGTCGCTCATGTCCGGCCCGCCCATGCCGGGCAGCCCGGGAATGCCGGGCGTAGCGGCCACGGGCTCGCGGTCATAGTCGATCTCGACCGAAACGGTGTGCTGCGCGACAAACTTCGCCAACTCGACGCGGTGGCGTTCAAGATCCTGGTGCAGCTTCATGGACGGCACCGCGACGTAGCTGACCGGGGCGGTGACGGGTCCGGGCTTGGCTTCCTGGGCCACGTTGACGGCGACGCCGACAGCGAGGACCAGTGCGAGTGCCATTGCGAGTTTTTTCATGTTCAGTTCCTTTGCGGCAGCAGGCGAGAGTCTCGCCCGCGCGTTCGTTTAGAAGTCCTCGGCCTTTTCACCCACGACCAGGTCCACGGTCTTTTCCGTGCCGTCGTCGGGGTTGCGCAGGGTCAGCTGGATGTGCGTGCCGACGGGCACGCCGTAGCTGACCGGCACATCCACCGTGCGGTTCTGGAACATG
>JAJVIO010000016.1 GCA_022071975.1 Planctomycetota bacterium | reverse complement strand
GTCGTCATCGCACGCGTAGTGTTCCGGATTTGACGCGCCGTCCGAGACGGCCGAATGAGTGGCATGCGCTTCCAGCGCATGAGTTGCGACGGCCTCCGGCCGTCGACGCGGGCCGGAGGCCCGCGATACTCATTCGCGGGACGCGAATGCCACTGCGCTTGCAGTCGCCTTGAAACCTCAGGCCGCAATCCACCCGAGCGGCAACAGTCACAGATGTTTTTCCGGAAATCGCCGTGAAATTCCCGGGGTGTCCTGCGTGATGCTTGTGAACCCCGACAAACCCCTGCATCCGGAAAGCACCCAATGAAGAAACTCCTGATTCTCCTCGCATTCGCCGCATTCTGCGCGGCGCCTTTGTTCGCGCAGCAGAGCGGCAACCCATCCCAGGGCAGTGAACACGGCAAAGGCCACGAAAAGGGCCAGGGCAAGGGCCACGAAGACCACGGCCAGGGCAAGGGCTACGGCCACGGCGACCACGACGAAGGTGAGGACAAAGGCGAAGAGGATGACGGCGAGGCCGAGCCGCCCAAGGGCGAAGAGCCGCCTCCCCCGCCGCCGAAGGATCCCCCGAAGAAGGATCCCAAGCCACCGAAGCCCCCCAAACCGCCGAAGAAGGGCCCCAAGCCGCCCAAAGGCAAGCAGCCTCCTCCCCCGCCGCCCGGCGGTGGCCAGGGTGGCGGCCAAGGTCAGGGCGGCGGCCAGGGTGGCGGTTGTGGCAAAGGCCAGGGCCAGGGCGGCGGCCAGGGCCAGGGCGGCAAGCAGCCCCCGGGCCCACCGAAGGCTCCGCCCAAGGGTCCTCCCCCGGGCAAAGGCCCCTGCAAGTAACTCACGAAGGGACGGCCTTGGGCCGTCCCTTTCCATTGGCGGGCTCTTCCTTATCGTTGTTTGAAACAGGAGGTGCCATGGCTGCCATCGTGATCCGCGGGGCGCAGGTCTACCACAACGGACGCTTTCAGGCGCTTGAAGTGCGCGCCGACGGTCCCTGCATCTCGGCCGTGGCGCCCAAGGTTGACGCATCGGGCGCGCGGGTGATCGACGCCGGCGGCCTGCACTTGTTCCCGGGTGTGATCGACGTGCAGGTGCACTTCCGTGAGCCGGGCAACACCCACAAGGAAGACCTGGAAACCGCCACCCGCGCCTGCGCCAGGGGCGGCGTGACAAGCTTCCTGGAAATGCCCAACACCAGCCCGCCCGCCACCAACCAGGCCGGCGTTGACATCAAATTGGCCCTGGCGGCCAAGAAATCACGCGTCAACTACGGCTTCTTCGTCGGTGCGACAAACACCAACCTGCGCGACCTGCAGGAAGTCAAGCGCGTGTGCGGCATCAAGGTGTTCATGGGCGCCAGCACCGGCGACCTGCTGGTGGACGACATGGACGCGCTAGAGCGCATCTTCGCCGAGACCGACAAGCACCGCGTGATCGCCCTGCACTGCGAAGACGAAGCCTACTTGAAAGCCCACAAGCCCGAGTACGCCCACCGCACCGACATGCGCGGCTACACCGAGTGGCGCAACGTGGAGGCCGCCTACCTGGCCACCACCCGCGCCGTGAACCTGGCCCGCAAGTACGGCCACCGCGCGCACATCCTGCACGTCAGCAGCGCCCGCGAGTGCGAGCTGTTCATCCCGCGCGACACGCTGGTTACGGCCGAGACCTCGCCGCACCACCTGCTGCTGAACGTGGATGACTACGCGCGTCTGGGCACGCTGGGGAAGATGAACCCGCCCCTGAAGTACCGCGAGGATAACCGCGGCTTGTGGCAGGCCCTGCGCGACGGGCGCATCGGCGTGATCGCCACGGACCACGCGCCCCACACCCTTGAGGAAAAGCGCCGCGACATCTGGAGCGCTCCGGCCGGCATACCCGCCGTGGAGAACTCCCTGAGCCTGATTCTTGACGCGTCAAGCCGGGGCTTCTGCACACTGGAGCAGGTGGCGCAGTGGATGTGTGAAAACCCGGCCAATACCTACGCCATGAAGGGCAAAGGCCGCATTGACGTCGGCTGCGACGCCGACCTCACGCTAGTGGACGTCAACGCCGAGCATGTAGTGCGCAACGAGGAGCAGCTGACCAAGGTGAAGTGGAGCCCCTGGCACGGGCAGACGCTGAAAGGCCGCGCGGTGACGACCATCGTGCGAGGCCAGGTGGTGTACGAAAACGGCCAGGTGCAGGACCACGTCCGCGGCGCGGAAATTCAGTACGGGTAACGTGATGCGGGCGCCCCGCCCGCAGGCCTGCGGCCCGCTCGCCGTAGCCTCGGCGAAGGCGGGAGCAGGCCAACAACCGTGAGCCCCCGGCGTAAGCCGGGGGTTACATTTCGCGCCTGACTCATCGCGGCAGGCTGGAAGCCTGCCCCACGAACACTTCTTCCAGGCAGCCGAGCGCGAACTCGAGGTCCTGTTTGTTCGCCACGATCGGCGGTGTGAAGCGCAGCACCCAGTGGTGCGTGTCCTTGATGATCGCGCCCTTTTCCAGCAGCAGTTCCGTGAAGTGATGCCCGTCGGGGCCGTCGCGCGTCAGCTCGATGCCGAACATCATGCCCTTGCCGCGCACTTCCTTGATGCGCGGCGCGCGCTCGGCCAGATCGATCAGCCGCTCCATCAGCCACTCGCCCTTTTCCTGCGCCTGTTGCACCAGCTTCTCCTGCTCAATCGCGTGCAGCGCCGCGTAGGCGATGCAGCTCGAGATCGGGCAGCCGCCGAAGGTGCTGCCGTGGCTGCCCGGGCCGAACAGCGACATCAGCTTCTCGTTCGCCAATATGCCGCTCACCGGCGCGAACCCGCCGCTCACGCTCTTGCCGATGCACATGATGTCCGGCCGCGCGTCCGGGCCCTCATGCTGCCAGGCGAACAGTTCGCCGGTGCGGGCCCAGCCGGTCTGCACCTCGTCAAAGATCACCAGGAAGTTCTCGCGCCGCCCCAGCTCGATCAGCGCGCGCAGGTAGCCCTCATCCGGCACGTTGATGCCGCCCTCGCCCTGGATCGGCTCCACCATGATCGCGGCCGTGTGCTCGTCCACGGCGGCTTCCACCGCCGCCAGGTCGTTGTACTCCACGCGCTTGAAGCCGCTCGCCCAGGGGCCGAAGCCCTCACGGGCGGCCTTTTCGTCCTCGTCGAACATCTGCGTCACGGTCAGCGTGCGCCCGTGGAAGCAGTGGTTGGCATAGAGAATCGTGGGCGTGCCCTTCACGCCCTTCACCTGGTGGGCCCAGCGGCGCGCCAGCTTGATGGCGGCCTCGGGGCCTTCCACGCCGCCGTTGGCGGGCAGGAACTTGTCGAAGCCGGTCATCTGCGTGACCTTGCGCCCGAACAGCGCGAGCCACGGGTCCGGCATGAACCGCCCCAGCACCGTCGGCGCGTGCGAGCCGAGAAAAGCCTTCAGCGCCTCGCGCACCAGCGGATGCCCGTGGCCCAGGTTCGCGGCCGAGTATGCCGCCACGCCGTCGAAAATCTTGCGGCCGCTCTTCAGGGTCAGCCAGGGGCCCTCGGCCTTCACCACCGGGTCGCGGCTGAGCAGACCGTAGTTGTGAGCAATGTGGCTTTCGATCAGGGCCACGGCTTCGTCACCCGAAAGGGCGTGGGCTTCATCCAGCAGTTTGCGGGCGTAATCGTGCGCGGTCACAGCGTCCATGGCAGGCCTCCAAACGCAGTGTAGCCCGACACTTACGCGCGCGGTACCCCGCGCCGCTGCCCGCGAGAAGCGCGGATGACGCCACTGTGAAACGGTCCGAACTTCCGCCCCGGAAGCCCGTTCATAAGATGTTAGTCCACCAATGGTTAACCGAGGCGATTCATGAGCACGATCAGTTGTCCAGGATGCGGCATGGAATACGACGGCACCGGCCTGCAAGCCGGCGTCCAGTTTCAGTGCACCCAGTGCGGCGGCATGGTTCAAGTCGGCGCGCCCAGGGCCAAAGGGAAAGCGGCAGGGCCTCGCGCTACCGGCGGACCCCGCCCGGCTGGCGGCCCCCGTGCAGCGGGCGGCCCTGCGCGCGGAGGCGCTCGTGGACGCCCGGCAGCGGGCGGCAGCCCCATGGGCCAGATGCAGGCCTCCCAGCAGAAACCCGGCTACGGTCCGCCGAAAAAGGGCAGCAACGCCGGCGTGATCGTCGGCGTGATTGTCGGCGTGATCGCGCTGGTCATCGTGCTGGCTGCGGTGTTCATGGGCAGCGGCCCGACGCCGGAAGACCAAACAAAGCAGAGGGCAGCCGACGACCTCAAGAAACGCAAAGAAGAAATGGCCAAAAAGGACGCCGAAGTGGCGGCCGAGAACGAGGCCAAGCTCAAGCCAATCAACGCCGCCATGGAACAAGCGCCGGCCATCGAAGCCGCGCTGCGCAACGGTGACGCGGCGACCCTGGAGGCCATGTTCGACTGGAACGTGTACGCCAGCTACAACGCAAACTGGATCGCCGGTAACTGGGGCGGCAGCTGGGATTACAAAGAAGCCGCACTTCTGTGCGTAGGCGAATGGGTGAAAGACGCCGACGGCGCCCCCACCGGCGTGTTCATGGGCAAGGCGGCCCATGGCGCTGACGGCTTGAAGCAGCGGGTGATGGAGTACATCAAGGATTTCTACTTCGGCGCCCAGGACATCAAGTGGGAGAAAGCCCGCACTGAGGCCCACGCGGGCAATTCCGTGACGGTCGGCAGCACTACCTATCTGACCAAGCCGGTGTACATCAGCTTCAAGGGCAGCGGACCTGAAAAGGAGTTCTGGCTGGGCGCACCCAAGGGCAGCACCGACGTGCGGATCGTGAACTTCATCGACAAAGGCGCGTTCACGAAGCTGCAGGAGAAAGAAGCCCCGCGCCAGCGCAAGGTGGATGACCGCGACCCGCGCAACCCGGACCGCGATCCCGCCAGGGACCCGGCCAGGGATCCCGGTGAGAATCCGCCGATGGAAGACCCGCCCGCGGACCCGGACCAGAACCTGCCGAACGTAGCGAAGACCGGTGCCATGCCCACCGACGCGGCGCTGGTGAACTGCGTCAAGGAACTGCAGAAAGACGGCGGCAAGCTGAACGCCGCGCGCGTAAGCCAGGTGAAGGGCGAGCCCAACAAGGTGGAAAAGAAGGCCACCATGGGCGCGATGATTGACCTGCTGATCGACGCCGTGAACAAGAAGGACCGCAACGGCAAGCTCAACATCTCGAACGCCCTGTACGACTGCTTCCAGTTCCTGCGCTACGAAGGCTGGGAGAAGGAAGAGCTGGTCTACACCATCGGCTTCGATGGCCAGAGCGAATCTGACATCATCGTGCGCCGCTGGATTGAGCTCTACAACAGCTACAAACCTGAATAGCACCGGGATCACCGCGCAAGCGCCCGCCTCACGGCGGGCGCTTTTGTTTGCGCCTCCGGAATACCCCGCAACCGCCTGCCGTTGCTACACTGTAAACCGGAGGCCCCATGGGCGACGTCGGATTTTTCCTGCTGCTCGCACTGGTGACGATGCTGTCGTTTGGCCTGTCCGAGGCGCTTGCCATGCGCCGCCGCCGCCTGCGCCGCGAGCTGGTTGACTCGCGCACGCCGCAGTCCGACGAGGTCTTTACCGCCGGCGTCAGCGCTATCACCCCGGTTCCCCAGGGTTTCGTGCGCGCATTCCGCCTTGCCGTAGGCCGCGCGCTCGGCATCGACCACACACGCCTGCTGCCCACCGACCGCATTGCCGCCGACCTCAAGGCTGTCAACTTCGACGCCTGGGAGCTCTCGGCCGTTTTGGAACGCGCCTTCGACATGCGCGTGCGCGTAGTGGATGTGGTGCGCGCCGGTACGCTGCGCGAACTGTGCAAGCAGCTTCACGCGCAAAGTGAAGACGTTTCGGAAAGCAACCCGCCCCTGCACCGCGACCCGGTGCCGCGCCTGCGCGCGCCGGAGCCCGAGGTGGTGACCGCGCCGATCGTGATCGAGGCCGAAGCGCCGAAAAACCCGTCCGACCCGCAGCAACCCTCGCTATAGTCGCGGTATGATCGACCGCCTTCGACACGGCGCTCTCGCGTTCACGCGCCACATCCCGTACACGCTGGTGCTGCCTCAGGGCTACTCCGCGGCGCGCCCCTGGCCGCTGGTGGTCGCGCTGCATGGCATGGGCCACACTGAGGAACTCATGCGCCGCTTCATGGGCCCGCTGCTGGAGCGCCCCTGGATCTGGGCCTTCCCGCGCGGGCCGCACTCGTTCGAGATGCGCCAGCCCGAGAAAATCCGCATCGGCCATGCCTGGTACCACTTCGATGGCGACCAGGACGCCCTGCGCCGCAGCATGCAGGAGACCGCCGCGCACCTGCTGAACCTGCACGACCTGCTGCGCAAGGACTACCCGGTGGCTTCCACGGCCGTGGTGGGTTTCTCGCAGGGCGGTTACATGGCGGGCTACGTGGCGCCGCGCAACCCGGAGCGTTTCAGAGCCGCGGCCTGCCTGGGTGGACGCATCAAGCACGAGTTTCTGCAGGACGCGCCGCGCGCGGTGGCCCTAGCCCAGTTTCACGGTGAGAAGGACGAAAACGTTTCGCCCGCGATGGCGCGCGAGGCCCTCGAAAAATGCGCCGCGCTGGGCTTTGAAGACACCCACTTCTATAGCGACCCCGATGCAGGCCACGAAGTCAGCGCGCCCATGGTGACCGAGCTTGGCAAGTGGCTGGAGCAGGTGCTGGCATGAGATACCTGCCGCTGTTGTGCCTGCTGCTCAGCGCCTGCGCCGTCGGGCCCTACGCCGACAGGCCGCAATACAGGCTGCCGGAAAGCCGCGCCGTTGCGGCCCGCCACTTGAACGAGGCGCTGGCGTTCGGCAGCCGCGACGTAAGCGAAGTCGCGGCCGACGAGCTGAAACTCACCTGGCACGAGCGCCGGCAGCTGACCGGCAAACGCTGGGTCATGCTCGAGCGCGAGCTGGAGTTCGCCGGCATCAACGCCGTGCAGCGCCCCAGCCGGCCCGGCGAGTGGTGGGAGCTGAAGGTGGAAGCCACAGGCGGGCAACTGACCTTCGAATTCAAAGACGCCCCCACAGCAAGCAAAGCCGAAGCCGCACTACGCAGGTTGATGCAGCCGTAACCCGATGAGCCGTGGCAGGCGGTGGCACGGGCGCCCTCGCCCAATACTGCGGGTTTAAGGAATTTTGTGGCAGACTCCGACGTGATGCACCAATCGGCAGTCAGGCGCGGAGCGCCGTAACAACTGTTAGCCCCCAGCGTAAGCTGGGGGTCCCGGCGTTGTGAGTCAGCCGAGGCGCGGAGCGCCGACACAAACGCCGTGCGGACGCAAGGCCGTTCGGCGGCAATCCGCCGCTGTGCCGGCGCTCCGCGCCTCGATCTACTCTGGCGGAACAAACCCCCAGCTTACGCTGGGGGCTAACCTTGTAGGCCTGCTCCGCAGGCCTGAAAGGCAACTGCCGCCATCATCAGTACGCAGCACGGGCGCCTCGCCCGTGTCCGGCGGGCTTAACCGCCGTGCTGTGCACTGGTTCTGCTCCGCTGTGTGCACCCCAGTCCTTGCGGACTGGGCTCGGATTTCTTACTCCAGCGCGGCGATGCAGTCGATTTCTACCATCACGTCTTTGGGCAGGCGGGCTACTTCTACGGTGGCGCGGGCTGGGCGGTGCCCGCCCATGGCTGCCGCGTAGGCGTCGTTCACGCCGGCGAAGTCGTTCATGTCCTTCAGGAAGATGGTGGTCTTCACCACGTTGCTGAAGTCCAGGCCGGCAGCCTGAAGCACCGCCAGCAGGTTGGCCATCACCTTCACGGTCTGCTCGCCCGCCGTTTCGCCCACAATCTGCCCGCTTGACGCGTCAAGTGGTATCTGCCCACTGCAGAACAGGAACCCCCCGGCGCTGACCGCCTGGCTGTAAGGACCGATCGCCTTGGGGGCGTTGTCTGTGCGCACGATCTGGATGTTCTTGGACATGGCTGGCTCCTCGCATGAGCCCCGGCCGAAAGGCCGGGGACGAACGCCTGTTGGGCGTTCGGTACGAATCACATGTATCCTTCACGCGGCAAGCCGCGTGCCCCCGGCCTTTCGGCCGGGGCTCTACCAGGTGTCGGGGTCGAACAGCTTCTTGTACTGCTCCAGGGCGTAGCGGTCGGTCATGCCTGAGATGTAGTCGCACACCACGCGGTGGATGTTCTCGCCCTCGTGCACGCGCTTGTGGAAGCCGCCGGGCATCAGGTACGGCTCGCTCACGTAGCGCTCGAACATCTCGCGCATGAAGCGCGTGCTCTTTTCCATGCCGCGCCGCACGTGCCGGTGCATGTACAGCTTGTGGTACAGCATCAGCTTCAGGCCCTTCACCTTGGCCTTGAACTCGGGGCTGAAGTCCACCACCGAATCCTTGCTCTGGTGATGCAGCACCTCCTGCACGTCCTTGAAATCCAGCGTCTTCAGGCGCTGCACCGTGTGCTGCAGCAGGTCGGTGATCTGCAAATCCTTCAGCCGCCGCACCACCTGGTAGCGCAGCAGGTCTTCCTCGCCCTCGGGCACGTTGGCCTTGGCGTACTCCTCCGCCTCTGTAAACAGCTCGCTCTCCCGCGCTGCCTCCCACTTCAGCAGGCCGGAGTAAAGGCCGTCGTCCGTGTCGTGGGCGTTGTAGCTGATCTCGTCGGCGTAGTTCGCCACCTGCGCCTCCAGGCTGGGCGATTCGCGTTCCTCGAGGCCGCGGAACAGCGGCTTGTCGTAGTCGGTGCGGTGCTTCATCAGGCCGTAGCGCAGCTCGTGGGTCGGGTTCAGGCCGGCAAAGCGGGGCAGGTAGTGGCGTTCGATCTCGTCCACGATGCGCAGGGATTGCCCGTTGTGCTCGTAGCCGCCGTGGTCCTTCATCAGCTCGCGCATGGCGTGTTCGCCGGCGTGGCCGAAGGGCGTGTGCCCGAGGTCGTGGGCGAGCGAGATGGCCTCGGTCAGGTCTTCGTTCAGGCGCAGGCTGCGCGCAATAGTGCGCGCGGCCTGGGCGACTTCGATCGTGTGTGTCAGGCGGGTGCGGAAATGGTCGCCGCTCCAGTTCAGGAACACCTGGGTCTTGTACTCGAGGCGGCGGAAGGCGGCGCAGTGAATGATGCGGTCGCGGTCGCGTTGAAAGCAGGTGCGGTATGGGTGCTCGTCTTCGGCATGGCGCCGGCCCTGGGATTCGCACGCCTTGAGGGCGTAGGGCGCCAGGGTCTTCAGCTCCCACTCTTCAATCGCCTTGCGGTCGTTCATGGCGGCATTCAAGCACGCCGAGCCGGCTTTACCAACAGCCGTGATTGCGGGTAACCTGTCGATGTGCAGGACTTGCCCGATATCGGCTTGCCGCTTGGCGACGTGGAACCGCTGCTTTCCGCGGCGGCTCAATTCGCGCACGCCCACCGCATGCAGCAACTGGGCACAGAGTCGCTGCTCGCGGCCTTGATCGAACAGCCCACTCCCGGCGTGGCGAGAATCATGCAGGAAATGGGCGTGGACCTGCCGTTGCTGTCCCGCAAGATCGAAGAGTTCTTTGTGGATCTGCCGGGGCGCCGCACCACGCGCGTCGAGGAAATCGCCCCGACCCCACGCACGAAGCTGGCTATCAAACTTGCCGCGCAACTGGCCAAGGCCCAGGGCGAAGCCGAGTTGAACTGCGTCTACCTGCTGAAAGCGATCGCGCTCGAGCGCGACAGCGTCGGGGGGCAGCTGCTTGCGCAACTCGGCGCGCCTGACACGCCGGTGCACGCGAACCCCGAGCCAATGACCATGGCCGACTTCGCCAAAACCGCGAAGACGCTGATCGAGCCGGTCGCGTACGACTACTTCGTCTCCGGCTCTGACGGCCAGACGCTCAAGGCGCGCAATCGCGCGGCCTGGGACGCCATCGAGATCCGGCACCGCGTGCTGGTGGACGTCAGCAAGGTGGACACCTCAACCGAGCTGCTGGGCCTGAAGCTGCCTTTTCCAGCCCTGATCGCGCCGATGGCGTACCAGAAGCTCGCCCATGCGGACGGCGAAATCGCCACGGCGAAGGCTGCGGCCGCTACCGGTGTGCCGATGGTGGTTTCCACCATGGCCAACTGCACGCTTGAGGAAGTCGCGTCCGCCACAGCCGCGCCGAAGTGGTTCCAGCTTTACTGCCACCGTGACCGCGACATCACCCGGGACCTGATCCGCCGCGCGGAACGGGCCGGCTACGCGGCGCTGGTGGTCACCGTGGACGCGCCGGTGCTCGGGCGCCGCCTGGCCGACGAGCGCAACGGTTTTGAGCTCCCGCCGGGCCTGACGCGCGCGAACCTTGCCCGCTACGAAAACCCCGACGAGCGGCGCACGTCGCGGGTCAAGGAGGCCGCGCCGCGCCCCGACGCCCTGGAGCTGCAGCCGCTGAAGTTCACGACGGCGGAGGTCTCGCACCTGTCGCAGCTGTTCACCAACCGGCAGGATTCCGCACTGACCTGGAAAGACATCGACTGGTTCAAGTCGCTGACCAGTCTGCCCATCCTGCTGAAGGGCATCGTGCGCGGCGATGACGCGAAACGCGCGGCCGACGCGGGCTGCGCGGGCGTGATTGTAAGCAATCATGGCGGCCGACAACTTGACGCGTCAATAGCTTCCGCGCGCGCTTTACCCGACGTGGTTGACGCCGTAAACGGCCGCATCCCGGTGCTGGTGGACGGGGCTGTCGAATGGGGCGCCGACATCCTGCGCGCCCTGGCGCTGGGTGCCAGGGCCGTGCTGATCGGTCGCCCGGTGCTGTGGGGCCTGGCCGTCGGCGGCGAGCAGGGGGTGCAGCGGGTGCTGAGCCTCTACGCCGAAGATTTTACACGCGCCATGCAGCTGGCCGGCTGCCCGAGTGTCGCGGATGCTACTCCCGACCTCCTGCATCATTCGCCGGGGACGTGAACCCCGTCCCGCACCGAACGATTTACGTAACGATCCATTGCACCGGCAAAGGAAAGCAGCGATGTGATCAGCGCCAATCCAGCCAGTACGAAGGCGATGCCGGCCCAGATTGATCGCCGTTGAGGGATCATCAGGAAACCCGCTGCGGTCACCACAAACGCAACAAAAACCAGCCCGTTACTGAATCCAACCGCACGCAGTTCGATCCAGGGCACCCATGTCGTCAGAGTTGCGCCGATCCAGGGCGGCCAAACCAGCACAAAGCCCGCAACAAGGAGCAGCCAGCCGATTATCGCACGTCGGCGATATCCGGTCGGGGAAGCCTCTGATACGCCGTACGGTTTCAAGTTGGGGCTTTGCGTTTCATTGCTCATTCGCGCATCCTGAACCGTCATGATAGCTCATTACCGGGGAAGCAGATGAAATCTATGCTGATGGGCCTGCTCGTCGTCTCCGCGTTGTCGATCTTCGCCTGTTCCGGGAATCGGGGACCGGCGGTAAGGGGCGAACTGCCTGAAAACAGGCCATCTGACAACAATGCCGCCTGCGCGCTGGCGCCAACCGACGAGCCGGAGCCCGAACCTGAGCCCGCGCCGAAAAAACGCATCGTCGTCACCACCGGCGTGCATGGCAATGAGCCCTCCGGCTACCTGGTCCAGGACCAGCTCGCCGGGCTCGGCTTCACCGTCCACGGCCCCTGCAATCCCTGGGGCATCGAGAACAACAACCGCCACCTTGAGGACGGCCGCGACCTCAACCGCATGTTCGGCCGAACGGATTGCCCGGAGGCCGAGGCGGTCAAGGAGTGGCTGAAGGAGAACCCGCCCGACTTCCTGCTCGATCTGCACGAGGACCCTGATGGCACCGGCGCGTATCTGATCCAGCACGGGCCCGACGACGAAATCGGGCGCAAGATCATCGACGCGCTCAATGACCAATACGACTTCGACCCCGCGCCGAAGTACCTGATGGTGCAGGGTGAAGACGGCCTGCTGAAACCCACGCTGCCGGTGCTGCGTGTGATGGCGCTGGGCAAGATCTACGGCCTCGCGTACTACGCCTGGGCGAGCTTTGGCTGCACGGCGATCGTGGTCGAGTGTCCAGGGAGCTGGCCCGAAGAGAAGCGCAAGGCATACCAGTTGGCTGTGTGCACGACGGCGAAGCGGCTGTTTGAGGAGTAGCGCAGGATTCACGGAGCTTCTGCCGGTGGCGGGGCGCCACCGGCCTGTGCAGGCGGGGCGCCTGCGCTACGTTAACCCTTCAGCGTGAACTTGAAGCGCTTGGCGCCTTCGGGGTGCTTGAGCGTGATGGCAACCACGACGTCGTCGCCCTCGGCCAGGGGCTGCGGCTGGGTCAGCGGGTTGCCGTTGAGGTACGTGCCGTTTGTGCTGCGCATGTCCTCGATGAAGAACCCCGGCCCCTGCCGGTAAATCCGGAAGTGGCGCTTGCTGATAGTCGGGATCGCGAACACCGGCTCGGAGGGCGGTTCACGGCCGATCACGATTTCGTCTCCGACCACGTAGCGGTGGCCGTCTTCGCTGTCGATCAGCGCGCCGGTGGCGGCGCGGGTCTGGATCTTGGTGCTGTTGATGTCGCTGGGCGGGTGGGTCTCGTTCTGGGCGGCCTCGAGTTCCTGCTCTTCTTCCTCGGCTGCGAGCTCGTCGAGGTCCGGCGTCTCGGCCGCCTCTTCGCCGGGGCGCACGGCGCTGGTCATGTGCTCGATCACCGCCACGTTTACCAGGCTTGCAAGGCCGCTGCCCTGGAAGAAGTTGGCCATGTCTTTGGGAATGCGTACCGTAAGCTTCTTTTTGCCCGCCGCGTCAGCCAGCCCGGGCCCGATTGCCTTGAAACTGGGCTCCGTCAGGTTTTTGCAGGCGACGCAATCGACCTCCAGCTCAGGGAACGGCAGCTCAAGCAGCCTGGGCAGGTTCTCGTCAACGGCGGCCTTGAATTCGGCGTCGCCATCGGCGGCGATGTTCAGGCGGTTCCAGCGCAAGGTGGCGGTCATGCCCCCAATTTAGGGCGGGGGTCGCCCCGCGCAACTGGGTAGTTGCGCGCAAGCGCCGATGATTCGTGGCCACCGAGTTCACCCTCGCACCAGTGGCGTGCGCAGCGTCCGATAAACCGTGTCGAACCGCCCACAAACCCACATTTTAAGCGCTTTCGCGGCTTTTTCTCTCAGGGACCGCCCTATCGCCTGCCGATTTACTTTGCGGCACAAAGTACGAGGCAATCATGGTCGCGTTGCTCGGCAATCTGCTGCACAAGCCCGAACTACACTTCCGCATGGCGTGGCGGGCGCCGGCCGTTGGCCGGAACCTGTACCTGCTGACCGCCGGCGTGCTGGGCGCCATGGCCTGGGGCGCCGCCATGGGCAGCCATGTGGGGCGCGCGCACCTGTGGATCACAACGATCAAGATGCCGCTGTTCCTGCTGTTCACGCTGGCCCTGTGCTTTCCGCTGATGCACATCACGCTGCTGCTCGGCGGCGTGAAGGCGCGCTCGGCGCAGACGCTGACGGTCGCGCTTTCCGGCCTGTCCACCCTGGCCATCTGCCTGGGCGCCTGCGCGCCGGTAGTCGGCCTGTTTTGCGCCTCGGCGCCGATCCCCAGCATGGCCAGCTATCTCAACCTGTACGTGCTGTGCCTGGCCTGTGGCGTGCTCGCGGGCATTGCCGGCCTGCGCGTGCTGGCGCGCGGCATGCGCTCACTCTGCGGCGGGCCGGTGCGCGCGCCGCTGATTGCCTGGGCGCTGATTTACCAGTTCACCGGCGCGCAGGTGGCCTGGGTGCTGCGGCCGTGGATTGGCAGCAGCTACGGCGTTGACGGCTACAGCCTGTCGCACGGGCTTTCGGGCAACTTCTACATGGGCGTGTGGGCGGTGCTCATGCGCTGGCTGAAAGAAATTGGAGCATAACCATGAGTATTGAACTGGAAGCAATCCAACCCCTCGATTCTCCCCCACCCTACGGCCGTGCGGTCGCGGCGCCTCCGCGCCCCTGGTTCACGCGCTGGGACAACGACCGCTTCTCGCCGGCGGGCCCCCTCAGCGTGGGCGGCGGCCTGTTGCGCGCGCAGGGCGCCGTGGCGCGCGACCTGTTCGAGGCGCGCGGCCTGAACACCTACATCGCCGGTTGCGGGCTGTTGATGGTGTTCGCCTCGCTGCTGTATGGGGCGATCCTGGGGTCCGTGGCGGGCGCCGGGCAGGTGCTGTATGCGGCCGTGAAGTTCCCGGTGGTGATCGTGGGCGCCTGCGCGATCTGCCTGCCGAGTTTCTATGTGTTCCAGGCGCTGACGGGCGCGCGGCTGAGTTTCAAGCAGGCCGTTGCGGCGGTGTTGATGCTGGGCGCGGCGGCGGGGTTGATACTGTTGGGCTGCGCGCCGATCGCGTGGTTTTTCAGCGTCAGCACCAGCGAAGATGCCAACGACTTCCTGGGGCTGATGCACGCGGTGGTGCTGGCGCTGTCTACCACGTTCGGCTTTCACTTCATTGCGCGAACGCACCGTTATGTGGCCTGGAAGCACGGCGAGCGGCTGTTTGACGGACGCGTGCTGGTGCTGTGGTTCGGCCTGCTGGTGCTGGCGGCGGCGCAGATGGCGTCGTTCATCGGGCCGCTGGACCCGGAGCGCGGGATGCTCGAGACGCGGCGAGGGTTCTTTTTGTCGGCGCTGATGGAGCCATAGGCCCGGCGAGCGAGGTCGCTCCCCCCATACCGGGCCGAAGGGGCACGCACGTGCGTGCCCCTTTTCCATTCATGGCTCGCGCAGAGAGCGCAGAGGAAAGCAGTTCTCCGCGCTCTCTGCGTCCTCTGCGCGAGACTGCCGTTGTATAAGGCATCCAGGAGGGAACGATGCTGACTGTGATTGCCAAGGTGCGCGCCAAGACGGGCTGCGAACGCGAAGTAGAAGCCGAGTTGCGCAAGCTGGTGGAAGCCACGCGCCGTGAAGACGGCTGCCTCAACTACGACCTGCACCGCTCGCAGACCGAGCCGGCGGTGTTCATGTTCTACGAGAACTGGACCAGCCGCGCGGCACTGGACGCCCACGCGGCCTCGCCGCACATGAAGGCCTGGGGAGCCAGGCAGCCGGGCCTGCTCGCCCACGGCGTCGAGATCAGCCTGTACGAGATGATCAGCACCGCCCCGTGGATGTAGCCCGGTGTGTGAACACCGGGCATCAGGCGGGCGGGTTGTCGACTGCAGGATCCCGGACATCCGAAGGTGCCAGCCTTCGACGCAAACTAAAACTGTTGGGACGCCTCCACGCCTGATGCCCGACGTTTACACGTCGGGCTACGTTGGCCTTTCAAACCGCGCCACAATCGCCAGCGCCGAGTGAATGCCGTCCAGGGCCGCGCTCATGATGCCGCCCGCGTAGCCTGCGCCTTCGCCTGCGGGGTACAGGCCCTCTGTGTTGACGGATTCGCGCGTCTCCGGGTTGCGCGTGATGCGCACCGGGCTGCTTGCCCGGGCTTCAATCGCGTGCAGGATGCCCGAGTCACTCAGAAAGCCGCGAATGCGTTTGTCGAACTCCGGCAGGTTGGCGCGCAGGGCCTTGTTCAGCTTCTCAGGCAGCAGCTCAGCCAGGGCCGCGTACTTGCGGCCTCGGGCATACGTGCCGCGCATGTTGCGGGGCGAGTGCAGGCCGCGCAGGTAGTGGGTCACGGGCTGGGCGGGCACGGCGTAGTCTCCCCCACCGGCGGCAAAGGCCGCGCGCTCGAATCGCCGCTGAAACTCCACGCCGTCCAGGGGCTTGAGGCCGAAGTCGGCAGGCTGAAAGGTGGTCACCAGCGCGCTGTTGGCGTAGCCGCTGGCGCGGGGGCTGAAGCTCATGCCGTTGGTGTTCAGGCAGCCCGGCTCGCTCACGGCCGCCATGGTGATGCCGCCGGGGCACATGCAGAAGCTGAACAGGTCAAGGCCGCCGGCGTGGCAGGCGATGTCGTAGCTGGCGGGCGCCAGCCGCTTGTCACGCGAATAGCGGCCGAGCTGCGCCTTGTCGATCAGCTCCTGGGCGTGCTCGATGCGCACGCCAAGCTGGAAGGGCTTGGGCTCAAGCAGCACGCCGCGCGCCAGCAGCATCTCGTAGGTGTCGCGCGCGGAGTGGCCGGGGGCGAGCACTACACTTGACACGTCAATACGCTCGCTGCCGTTGACGATGATTGAAGTAATGCGGCCGTCGCTCAGGGTCACGTCGGTCAGCTTCGCGTTGAAGCGGAATTCGCCGCCCAGCGCGATGATCTTCTCGCGCAGCTTGACGACCACGCGCGACAGAATGTCCGTGCCGACATGAGGCGCGGCGTCGGTCAGGATGCGCTCCGGCGCGCCGCACTCGAAGAAGGTTTCCAGGATGCGCGGCACGAAGGGGTCCCGCCTGCTGCTGGTGTAGAGCTTGCCGTCGCTGAAGCTGCCGGCACCGCCTTCGCCGAACAGGGCGTTGCTCTCGGGGTCGAGCTCGACCACGTCGGCGTTCCAGCGCCCGATCTGGCGCAGGCGCTCCAGGGCCGGCTTGCCGCGCTCGATCAACAACGGCCGATAGCCGTTCAACGCCAGCACGTAAGCCGCAAAGCCGCCGGCGGGGCCGGAGCCGACCACAACCACGCGGCCTTTGAGCGGCGCTGCGCCGGGCGTTGCGGTCAGGGGCGGCGTGGGCTCGGGAATCGCGGCGTTGGAGCCGATGTCGCGCAGCAGGCGATCCAGATCAGCGCCCTCGGGCAGCTCAACGTCGGCCGTGCAGTTGTAGCGCGGCCTGCGTTCGCGGGCGTCCACCCCGCGCTTGACCAGCCGCACGCTTGACACGTCAAGGCCTACACGTTTTTCCGCCTCGCGTTTAAGAGCGCGCTGGAAGTCGTCGTCAAGGCTGACATTAAGGTTGTAGAGCCGGATCACTGCCATGGCGGAACGATAGGTGAAAACAGCCGGTCCAGCCATGGCCGGTGATCCGAACACTACGACCAAAGCCCCGGGGTGCAAACCCCGGGCGGGTTACGATGGATTCGCGAACACAGGCTGATTCGCCCGGGATTGGCATCCCGGGCTTTGGTTGCTAGGGCCCGAACATTTTTGGCAGGCCGTAGTCACCTTTCATGAGGCTGAGCACGTCCATGCTGATCGCGATCGCGACGTGCACCAGCCAGCCGCCCCAGATGCTGCGCGTGCGCAGGGCCAGCCAGCCCAGCACCATGCCGGCAATTACCGCCCCCAGCGCCTCCGGCAGCGGCTTATGAAAATGAATCATGCAGTAGGGCACGATCATCACCGCCACGGAGGCCATGCCCAGCTCCTTTTCGAGGGTGAACAGCATCCAGCCCCGGAAGAAGAACTCCACGGCGAAGAACTGCAGGGCGTACAGCGCCCACCAGCTCAGCAGCACGGCCCCGGTCCAGCGCTCGCAGTACCAGGGCTTGATCATGGGATACATGCGGGTGAAGCCTTCCTGCGTGCCGGCCCACAGCACGCCGATCATCACCACGAGATAGAGCACGCCGTACACCCACAGCTTCGGCAGCACGCCCTTGGCGCGCAGGCCAAGTTCAGACGGCCGGAACTTGAACTTCCATGCAAGCGCCGCCGGCAACGCCACCCACAGCACCAGCATGCCGCCGATCCACCAGGCCCAGGGCAGCAGCACGCCCCACCAGGGCGCCTCGCGTCCCGCAGGCACGGCGGCCCAGCTGCCGTACACCACGCCGGGGGCAAACTCGCGCGCGACCTGCGGGAAAAGCTTTGCGAAGTGGCCGGCAAGGAACACGTACTCGGTAAGCGCCAGCGCGACGGCCGTGTAGCCCAGCACCAGCAGCGGCAGGCTGTGGGTCTTGAGGTCGCGCCAGGCGTGGCCCGGATGGATGCTGCGCGGCTCGTGCATGGGCGGGACTATAGTCGTGCCGGTGCCCCCTGTCGCGCCCGGAGCGCGGGAATCTAGACTGCCGCCATGCGCAACCTGTCACTGATCTGCCTGCTGGCCGCGGCCTGCACCTGCCTGGTACTTGGTTGCAGCGACGACCTGCCTCCGCCAGCGCCCAAACCGGCTCCGTCGGTGTCGCAACCCATGACTACCCCGGCCGTGGTAGACGCGCCTGACCCCATGGAAGAGTGGCTGGCGCAGTCGCCCATGCGCCTGAAGATGCGCAGCATGTGGATTGACTGCGGCATGATCGTCCGAAACGTCGAAGGCGGCGGCCTGGTCGATTACGACTCGCTTGAGGGCAGCGCCGAGGACATCGCCCGCAAAGCCGACGGCTTCGCCGATCTGTGGGAGGTGATCCGCGACCAGAACCGCACCATGGCGACCAAGGCCAAAGAGGGCGACTGGTTCGAGGCGCGCTACCAATCGCAGCGCATCTGGAGCTCATGCACCGACTGCCACATCGAAAACTGGTCGCAGCACACCCGCGGCTTCCGGCCGGTCACCATCAAGGGCTGGCTGAACAACGGCAACGCGGCTGACGACGTGCCCACGGCCAACATCACGCTGTCAGCGCCGCAGCCGTTCCTGGAACTGATGTTCACCATGATGCGCGGGTTGAACCAGTCCGTGCGCGGCATCGAGAATCACAACGCCAACCGGGTGCTAGAGGCATCGGCCGCCGTGCACCGGGTGGCGAACGAGCAACTGGAAATCTGGCGCGGCATCGAGCGCCAGGCCCGCGCGATCGCCGAGTTGGCGGCCAACAACCGTACCGACGGTGTGGATGGCCACTACGCGAAAATGACCCAGGCGTGCATTGACTGCCACACCCACTACGTGAAGGAATCGCGAACGCCGCTGAACCCTCTGCCCTGGAAGTACGATGAGTGATCGCCGAAAGCTGTTCTTTGTTGCCGCGATGGGCGCGGTCGCGCTGACATGCGCGCTGATCGGCTGCGGCCCCTCCGGCAACTCGGAGCCCGCGAATGTCGGCGCTGCGCCCTCAACCAACCAGCCCTCGAACGAACAACCGGCCGCACAGGCGGACACCCCCGCACCGGCGCATCCGTTCGCGGACTGGACGACGCACTCACCGCTGAAGGCGACGATGCGCTCGATGTGGGTTGACTGCGGGTTGATCATCGGCAACTCGTACCACCCTGACGTCGCGGACCTTCACATGCTGGAGGACGTCGCGGACGACCTGGCCCGACGCGCGGGCGGATTCGCCGGTTACTGGCAGACCATCCGCGACGCGAATCGTGACAGCGCCACAGCCGCGAAAGAAGGCAACTGGGAGCTGGCCACCGAAAAGAACGCTCTGGCCCACAGCACCTGCGGCGCGTGCCACTACGAGTACTGGCCCTGGCAGGCGCGCGGCTTTGCGCCCGATACGCTGAAGGGCTGGAAAGACAGCCAGGACGTTTTCGGCGATGAGCCCTGGGGCAGCCAGGTGTTCAGCGCGCCCGCGCCGCTACGTGCCTCGATGCAGAAGATGGCGGGGCTGATGCTGGGCGCGGAAGCAGCGATTATCGAGAAGAACGAGGCCGAGACGCTGAAGTTGACCGGCGAGCTCCACAAGCCGGCGGAAAAGCAACTTGAAATCTGGCGCGGCATTGAGCGCCGCGCCCTGACCATTGCGCGCCTGGCCCGGGAGAAGAAACCCGAAGAGGTGGGTGAGCAATACAAGGCGATCGCCAAGGCCTGCAACGACTGCCACGCCGAAGCATCGGATGGCCGCGGCCTGAACCCGCTGCCCTGGCCCGGAGAATGAACCATGAAACGCTGCCTGTTGGTGCCGCTTGTGCTGCTGCTCGCCGCTTGCGGACCTTCGTTCGAGCAGGTCGCGCAATCGCGCGAGGCCGAGGTCCGGCCGAAGCTGGACAAGCTGCGTGAAGTCGGCAAAGGCGCCGAGGGCGTCGACACGGGCTCACTTACCCCGATCGCGCTGCCGGAGGGCGAAAAACTCAAGTTCGTAGGCAAGTCCGAGTCGCCGAATGCGCTGCTGATGCAGTCGGAACGCTTCAACGAAAACGTCAGCGACCGTACGCCGAGGCTGGACCTGATCATCGAAGACTACTGGCTGACGCACCTGAGCGACGCGTACGCCGCTCCGCCGGCCGAATTGCCGGTGGATTACTTCAACGAGCTGGCCGACCGGCTTGCGGCGGTGAAGTACCTGGTCGTGGTGCGCACCATTCTGTACGCGGATCCTTCGGCGGTAAGCAACGACCAGTTTTCACCCGGTTTCTGGCAGGGCGACGTGCTGGTGTACGAGATCTCGAGCGGCAAGCTGCTGGGCGGAACGGCGGCAAACGCAAGCAACAGCGAAACTGTGGACGTGAACGAGAAGGACCCGGACAAGTGGCTTCACTCCGACCTGTGGTCCCGCACCCGCAAAGCGGTAGACGAAGCCCTGAAACCGCATTCCGACGCGGCGCCGTTCGGCTAGAATGGACACGATGCAAACCGAACTGCTGATCGAGCTGACGCGCCTCTACACCGAGCCGCACCGGCGCTACCACGACCTGCGGCACGTGGCGGATATGCTCTGCAAGGGCGTCGCGTTGAACCTGAGCGATGAGCAGGTGATGGCAATCTGGTTTCATGATGCGATCTACGTGCCGGGCAGCAAAACCAACGAGGCCGACAGCGCGAAGCTGGCCGTTGAGCGGCTTTCCGCACTGGGCTGGAATGCAGAGCGCGTCCGGGTTGTTGAACGCATCGTGCTGGACACCTGCGGCCACGTGCCGAGCATCGAAGAGTCGAAAAAGGTGATTGATCTTGACCTGTCAACCCTGGGCGGAAGCTGGGAGAGTTACCAGCGCAACGGGCGCAACATCCGCGACGAGTTCGCGCAGGTCAGTGAAGCCGACTGGAATGCCGGGCGCGGAGCCTGGTTGGACAGCATGTTAGGGCGAGAGCGCATTTTCTGGACGCCGTGGGGCGAGCCGCTCGAGAAAGAGGCGCGGGCCAATCTTCGTCGCGACCGCGAGTCGCTGTCGCGCGGAAGCTGAGGGAGGAAGCGACTGCGCACTTGAGTCGCGGGCGATTCTTTCGCAAAAGAGTTGTATGGCAACCGAAAGCATCACACACGGAGTGCTGGTAGTCGCGTCCGAAGCCATCGGCGTCGAAGCGGCGCGGCTGCTGGGTGAACAGCCCGGCCTGCGCTCCAAAGCCGTATCCGGTGCACGGCAGGCGTTGGCCGCCGTCGGGCAGGTCAATCCGCACATCCTGGTATTCGAAGCCGGCCTGGTGCCGGTGCCCGCCATGCAGGCGGTCAAGAACATGGCCGAGCTTGCCGCGTCGCGGCCCGTGCCGCTGATCATGGTCGGCGGCCCGCTGAGCGCGGCGCTTGAGCCGCAGCGCCAGGCGCTGGGGATCGTGCAGGTGCTGGACGGCGCGTTCAACGGCGCCGCGCTGGTTGAGGCGATCAAGGCGCTGGTCGAAAAGTGGGAACAGGCCCGCCGCGAGAGCCAGGTACGCAAGGCCAAGCAGATGCAGATCCAGGAACGCCTGCGTTCGGCCTCGAACAAATACATGGCCATGTCGGAAGAAGCCGCCAAGCAGCGCCTGTCTCAGCCCGACGTGCAGGACTTCGCCAGCGACGACATCGCCCCGGCCGTCGAGCCTGACCCGAACAAACCTCCCGACGAGCCCACCTGGGACGGCAGCAAAACCGTCTGACGCAGAGCCTACACTTTTTTGGTGGGGTGTTCCGGCTTGCGGATGCGCTTGGTCTCGGCCGGCAGCCGCTTGGTCATTACCTTGCGGCGAACCGGCTTGACCGTCTTGCCCACCGAGCCCGCCGCCTCGACTTTTCCGAAGTGCGGCGCGCTTTCCCCGGTGTGCAGAACGAACGGGATCTCGCTTTCCACGCCCGACGTCAGCGCCGCGATTTCCAGCATCCGTTCCACGTTCAGCAGGGCCTGGCGCCAGTTCATACGTCCCAGACGGCCGTACCAGCAGCCATCCATGCCTTCGATGCGGCTCCAGCCGGTCAGGTCGACCGCGGCGAAAAACTCCGTGCGTGCGGGCTCCGGCGCGTCAAATTGGATTACGAGCAATGCCCAGTTCGCGGCCACGGTTCTTCTCCGGTATTCACCAAGTTTAACAAACGCCGCCGTCGCTGTCAGGCCACCAAGAACGCGAAAGCCCCCGCAGAGCAGGGGCTTTCTTTCTGTTGCGGTTTCGCGCGGGCTTTAGCACCAAGGCGCCGCCGCAACGTCAGACCTTTAATGCCGGGACTTCGCTGCTGACCGGGCGCGAAACGGGGCGCAGGCCGGCAACCGTCAAGGCCTGCTCGGCCGCGCGGCGGGACGCGCCTTTCCCGCCCAGCATCTTCACGACCTCGGCCAGTTCTTCGCGCATGCGCGGCGCGCCAGTCTCCATGTTTTCGAGCGCGATCAGGCCCATGGTCAGCGGCTCCGCCTGGTGCTGCAGCAGCTCCGGGACAACCTGTCGGCCGGCCAGGATGTTGACCATGCAGGCGTAATCGTAGCTGACCAGCACCTGCGCCAGCAGCGCGCTGGCCCAGGCCATGCGGTAGGTGCACAGGAACGGCGCCCCGACGATGGCCGCCTCGACCGTCGCCGTGCCGCTGCAGATCATGCTGAAGTCGCTCAGCGCCATCACTTCGTAGCTGCGTCCGTGCACGGCGCGCAGGGGCAGATCCTCGTGGTTGGCGATGGCGGCCTTGTAACGCTCCGGGTTGAACCAGGGGCTGCAGCCGACCAGGAAGATGACGTCCTTGCGGCGGGCCATGATTTCGCGGGCGGCGTCAAGCATGCGCGGCATCAGGCGCGTGACTTCGGCGCGGCGCGAGCCGGGGAACAGGCCGACAACCTTCTTCTTGGCCGGGATCTTGAAGCCGTGGCGCAGGCCCTCGGCTCGTTTCTTGATCTGCTCGTGGTCGATGATGTCCAGCAGCGGGTGGCCCACGAAGCGGGCCTCGATGCCGTGCTTGGCGTAGAAGTCCACCTCGAAGGGGAAGATCACCAGCATGCGGTCGATGTACTTGCGGATCTGGTCAACCCGGCCCTCGCGCCAGGCCCACAACTGCGGGCTGACGTAATACACAATCGGGATGTCCAGCTGCTTCAGGCGCGGCGCGATGCGCAGGTTGAAGTCCGGCGCGTCGATCAGCACGATCACGTCCGGCCGCAACTCCTTGGCCTTCTGCACCAGGTCGTCCATGGTGTCGAGGAAGAAGCGCAGGCTGCGCACCACCTCAACCAGCCCCACGGCCGCGTGCTCTAGCATGTTCTTGAACAGGGTTACGCCGGCGCTCTCCATCTTGCCGCCGCCGAGCCCGAAAATCTCGACGTCGGGGCGCAGGTCGCGAAGCTGCCTGGCCATGGCGGCGCCGTAGTTGTCACCGCTTGATTCGGTGGCGACGATGAAGACTCTGGGTCTTTTGCCCATCGTGCTTCCTTATTCTGCGCGGGCCTGAGCCCGCCCACAGGCCCCGTGTCCGATAATCTAATCGGACGTTTCCCAGTGCCTTCCGTAGTAGACCTCGACCGGCACGTCTACTTTTCCGGCAATCAGCGCGGCCAGTTCATCCAGCCGCCCGTCTTTAATCATGCCGATCCGGTCCTGCGCCGGTCTGCGTGCAGTCGTGTACACCTGCACCAGGCGCAACCTGCCGCCCTTGGCCCTGATCTCGTTGATGCGGTCCGCCAGTGCCAGTACTTCTGCATCGCCGGGGTCAGCGCCGTCAATTGTGGGAAACAGCGTCTGGATTGTTAGTTCCAGATTGCGCCCGCACTCGGCGATGTTGTCCACCACGCGCTGCAGGCTGAGCTTTCGGCCGCTGATCACCTCGAAGTAGGGCTGTGTGCCGGCGTCCAGCTTGGCCCAGACCTCGTAGGGCCCGGCCTTGAGCTCAGACAGCGCCTTCTGCACATCCGGCTTGTTGAGAAGCAGGGCGTTGGTCAGCACGATGATCTTGACCTCAGGCAGCTTGTGCTTGAGGCGCAGCTTGTGAACCTCTCGGATGGCGTCACCCAGGCGCGCGTAGGTGGTCGGTTCACCGTCGCCGGCGAACGCCACGTCGTTCAAGCGTTGCAGGTGGTCAGGTGTGTTGGCGAACTTCGGATGCAGCCAGATGGCGCCGCTGGCGGCCAGGGCCATCAACCCGTCGATCTCGGCCAGCATGATGTCGAAATCGACTCTCGTGTCGCGGGGCGGCACGGTGCGGTCAACCTGGCAATAGGGACAATCGAAATTGCAGACCTTGTCGGGGTTGACGTTCAACCCGAGGGAAAGCCCACGGCTGCGGCGGCTGACCACCGGGTAGGCAAAGCGCAGCTGTTCAAACTGGCGCGAATGTTCGCTCAGTACTGCTGTCTTCATTTCGGCGCGGGGAACGACCCGGTGCCTGACGCAGGCTGCCGGTTCGTCTGCGCGGCGCGGTGCTGCAGCGCCTGCGCTTCCCGACCTCCAAATTAGTGCCCACTTACCTGAAGCACTTGACGCGGCATTGTAGCAGGCTTGGGGGCCAGTCAATCGGTAATTAAGGATTGGCATTCTGGTCGAACCGGTGCGGATACACGACATTTTGTACTGCCTGGAGATGGAGTGTCGGTAACTTACTACCGGTAGTCGGCAGAAGTATTTTCCTGCGTGTTTTGGGCATCAAGCAGAACGAATTGGCTGACTTAGCTATTTCGCGGCCTGTAACTCTTGCACACGAAGGGTCGGGGCCTATACTCGATTGTGCCTTTGCGTAGAGGCGTGGGACGGTTCAATTGTCAGCCCCTGCTTTTACGCGCGGCGTTCTCCCCTGAACCCCCGCGCAGTTTGAGTCAGCCTTGGAGGAGGCAAATGCGCTACTGGTTCCTGCTTGTCGCAGTTGCATTCAGCACCACGCTCGCGGCCCAGGCAACGGCGGGCCTCACCATCGACACTGTGGTGCATGAGCCGAATGCCAACGACGTCGGCCCGTACATTGCAGGCCTGACGATTCCAAACCCGTTCTATGACCCGCTGCAGCCCAACGGGCAGCCTGCGACGTTCCCGGTGTACGGCAACGGCAGCGGCATCAGCAACGAGCTGGATAGCATCAGCGACGAGTTTTACGCGCTGGCGCGTACCACGACGCACGACCTGGCGGTAATCACCAACACCACAGGTGCGCCGATCACGGTGGACACCACGTCAATCCAGCTCGCGGGCTCGCGTCCCAGGAACGACGTCCCGACGGCGCCGGAGCAGAGCTCACCGGACGGCGCCGCGCCGAGTACGATTTACCCGTACGACCCGGTCTCCGTCACCATTCCTGACGGCGCTTCGGTCGCGCTGTTCCTGATCGTCACCAAGTGGCGCGAAAGCCTGGACACCAGCCCGCGCGAATACATCTGGACGTTCACCTTCAATGACACCGGCGGCACGCCCTACACGGTGGAAGGCGACCTGCTGGTACCCGAAGTCGGCGGCGACACCGGCAGCGGTGGCTGCGCCACCGGCAACGACGGCTATCCCCACGTGCTGTGGGTACTCGCCGGCGGCATCGTGGCCATCAGCACGCGCCGCAAGCTGCTCAAGAAGGCCTGATGCATTGATGTACCGGAACTACCGGCCCCCGACACCTGTCGGGGGCCTTTTCTTTCCGTGCCCGGCGCGAACGGGAGCGAGTCAGGGCCGCACAACACACACGCGAGGAATGTCGGGATCAGCGGTGGGCCTTCGCGCTGGGTGCATACCGATCTGGTTGCCTCCGGTCTGCTCGGCTTGCCCGGACACAGGATTTGCCGGGAGGCACCAAGCCAGCACTGAGCGCTTAGAGCATTTTCATGGTTAGTTTGCAGGCTTCCGCTTGCGGCGAACTTCGCAGCTCTGCGTCGCGCTACCTCGGCGTGGCCTCCAGCCACGCCTGCGTCCGCGCTTCTTGATCTGCTCGCTCGGCGCTGCGCGGAATCTCTGTAAACAAACCATGAAAAAGCTCTAACGAGAAGGGGACCGGCCCCCAAGGGTTCGGTCCCCGATCAGTCCAGGCGTGGGGTCCTGGGCTAGAACTCGTCGTCGCTGCTTTCTTCCTCGGTTTCGGCTTCCTTGGGGAAGTCCTCATCCTTGACGTCGTCGTTGATCTTGGCGTCGGACAGCTTCAGCGTGGCCGGGAAGCTCATGCCCATCAGCTTCATGCTGCCTTCCAGCTCCAGCGCCAGCTCGAATTCGCCGACCTTGCCGTACTTCGAAACCTTGATGGTTCCCTCCAGCTTTTCCTTGCTGGCGCCGCGCGGCACCGGGTTCTTGGGATCGGGCTCCTGGCCGGGCAGGCCGGACATGTCGATCTCGGTCGAGCCGGTGATGTCGGCCACGCGCAGCTTGTCGCCCTTGTCTTCATAGCTGAAGCTCATGGTTACACGGGCCTTCTGGCCGTTGACCTCGGCGTCATTGCTGACGCTGATCACCTTGTTCTCGGCGACGGCGAAGGTCTCCGGCACGCGCTTTTCGTCCAGGTAGGTCACGACCACGGTCTTGGCGACCTCCTTGGCCTTGTCGCCTTCGCCTTCCGTGATCGGGTCGCCGAACTTGAAGCTGGCTTCTTTGAAGCGCACGTCCCAGCTCTCGAAGCCGGTCACGTAGGCCAGGTACGGCTCGAACAGGCCCTTGGCCAGTGCGGAAATGTTACCCAGCGGGTTGCTGCCACCCTCTTCACCCTCGTCGGCGCTTTCCCAGGTGGCACGGCCGCCGGTCTTCCACCACAGGTCGCCGGCAAAGGGCATTTCGCCCATGCCGAAAGCGCTGGCGTCAACGCCGATGTCGGCGCCGGCGTGCAGCTTCTTGAGGCCTTCAGCCTCGGCGGAGTAGACGCGGATGTAGGCGCGCTTCAGGAACTTTTCGGCTTTTTCATCGCCGCGGTCGAGCTTGGTCTTGGCTTCGTCTGCCTTGCCTTCGACCTTCTTTTCGTCCTTGGAGTCGGTCTTGCGTTCTTCCTTCTTTGCGTCTTGGGCGAGCGCGAAGGGGGTAACCAGTCCCACCATCGCAAACGCCGCCAGCAGCTTCCACATGCGCATCGTTATCTCCGGTTTCAACTTGTGGGGTTAGTGCCCGACCCGGCAGGTTCCTCACGGATAAATCGTGGCAAATGAAAAGTCCCGAGGAAGCTTCCTCGGGACCGTTCAATCTGCATCAACCGAACAACTTAGCCGTTGGTGGCAGGAGCGTTCGTGGCCGGCGCGTTGGCGGGCTTGGCGGTGTTGGTCTTATTGTCAGCGGGGCAGCCGGCAACCATCAGGGCGCCGAAGGCGATCACGACGACCGCGAGAGCGAACTTCTTCATTGTGTAACTCCTGTGTTATTAGGTCTTTAGTATGTACCGAGCTAACTGGAATGCCCCGTAGCGCGTGGCGTGCCAATACGCCAAAGCGTTCGGTGCAATCGCTAAGCCTTATCGTGGTAATGGGATGCGGCACTTTAGTGAATTTTGCCGCAATCTTCCCGACCTGCGCCGCCGCAAAGTTTTGTGCGCCTGCGTAATAGAACGTTACGCCTACTTTCTGGGCGCGATTTCGGACACCGCTGCCTCAATCGCGTCGTGAGACACAGGCGCCACCAGTGAACGCGCGACGGTCCCCTCGGCCGTGATGAACACGTTGGCCGGGATCGCGCCCGGCTGCGCGCCGCCCATGCGGATCAGCTTGTCCATCGCGGCATCGGAGGCTCTACCGGCCCGCAGGCCCTCAGCCTTGGCGCGTTGCAGCCAGGCTTCCACCTTCTGCTGGTCGTCGTCGGGTTCAATGGTCAGCGATATGAAGTAAACCCCGCGCGATTCGTACTCGGCTTTCAGGCGCGCCAGCACGGGCGCTTCCTTGGCGCAGGCCCCTCACCAGGTGGCAAAGTAGCTGATCACCACGGCCTTGCCCTCAAGCTCGCCTTTGCCCACGGTCAGCGGCGTCTCGTCGAAGCGCGAGCCGATCACCATGCCCGCGGCCTGGCCGCCGGCCGGCTGCGGCTCGGGTGCCTTGCAGGCCGCCATCAGGGCCGCGAGCAGGATCAGGGCGGGAAGTGTGCGCGTCATGGCGTTTCTCCGCTGCTGGAACAGCGCCGGTGTGCGGAATGTTCCCTGCACCGCAACCGAACGCAGCTCCTGTTACGCGTCCCGTTTACCGCCTGCTTCGCGCAGCGCTTCCAGCGTGCGCTGCATGTCCTCGGGCAGGGGTGCTTCGAAGCTTACGCGCTCGCCGCTGCGCGGGTGCTCGAACTCGAGCCTGGCCGCGTGCAGGGCCTGGCGCGCGATCAGGGGCGGTTCGCCGGGTTCTGCCTCTCGCCCCTCAACTTCACTGCGTGTCAGGGGCGGCTTACGTGAGTACAGCCGGTCGCCCACGATCGGGTGATTGATCGCCGACAGGTGGACACGCAACTGGTGCGTGCGCCCCGACTGCGGCTTGAGGCGCAGCAGGCTGAAGCGTTTGAACTCCTCGATCACCTCCCAGTGCGTCACGGCCGAGCGCCCCTCGGGGTGCACGCGCTGCATCTCGTAGTGGTCAGGGTGGCGCCCTATCGGCATGTCGATTTCGCCGCTGGGCTGTTTCATGCGGCCGCGCACGATGGCCAGGTATTCTTTCTTTACGGTGCGCTGCTCGAACTGTTTCGCGAGCTTGAAGTGGGCGCTGTCGTCCTTGGCGCAGACGATCACGCCGCTGGTGTCGGCATCGAGGCGATGCACGATGCCGGGGCGGATCGGATCGGGGCGGCTTAGTTTTTGAAAGTGGAACAGCAAAGCGTTGGCCAGCGTGCCGCCGCGCCCGGCCTTGGGCGGATGCACCGGCAGGTCAGCGGGCTTGTTGATCACGATGATGCAGTCGTCCTCGAACAGCACGTCCAACGGAATGTCTTCGGGCGCCAGCTCGGCTTCTTCAAGCGCGGGTTTTTCAAGGGTGATGACCTGGCCGGCTTCCAGCTTAAGCGACGGCTTCACTTTGGCGGGCGGAAGGTCTTCGATGCTGACGAGCCCGTCGCGCACCAGGCTGGCGAGCAGTGTACGCGAGTAGTCGGGGAACTGGCCTGCGAGGAAGCGGTCGAGGCGATTGCCTTCCGCCTCGGGAGGCACGGTGATTTCAGTCTTGTCGAGTTTGCGGAAATTGGGCTCCATGATTTCACTGTCTGCTTGTGCAAGGCGCCTGTCAACCGACGCAGCGCTTGCGAGTTTCGCGCGCGTGGCTACGCTATTCGGGCTCACATGGGGCTGACTAAAGGGAGACATCGGATGCGCAAGTTCTGGATCATTCTGTTGCTGCTCAGTTTCGTGGTCGCCGCCAGCGGCGCCGGCACCGGCTGCCGCCAGTCCACCCGCGAGGACCTGGAAGACGACGAAGTGGGACCGGAAAGCTCGGGCCCCTATGCAGCGGACCTGCTTGAGGTGACGGACGAGATCGCCGACCAGATCAAGAAGCAGAAAATCACCGAGCGCTTCATCGCCAAGTGGGGCGACGCGCCCATCGTCGCGGTGATCCGCCCGCAGAACGACACGCGCTTCCCCGAGGTCAGCCAGATTTTCCAGGAAGACCTGGTCGTTGAGCTGATGGCCCGCTACACCCGCGACGAGCTGCGTTTCAGCCAGCGCGACAGCGACGTGCAGGAAGCCGTCGCCAGCGAAAAGGAAGAAAAGGAATCCGGCGAGCGCACGGACCGCACCGGCCGCCGCACCAAGCTGGGCGCCGACTACTTCCTGAAGGCCAAGTTCAGCACCCTGTCGATGACCGACGGCGAGTACGAGGACGACACCATCCTGTACACCTTCGAGCTGATCGACACGGAGACGGACGAGCTGATCTTCAAGGGCGGCCACAAGATCCGCCGCGTCAGCGAAAAGTCGGCGGTTTACCGCTAAGCCATGCGTTGCCGGTCTCGCACAGAGAGCGCGGAGAACACGGAGTCGTCTCTGTGAACTCCGTGATCTCTGTGCGAGGCTTCTTTCCGGGCCGCGAGTGAGGACGAGCAAGTGACACCAGCCCTGAAAACTACCTGCCTGCTGCTGGCGCTGTTCGCGCTGGTCGGCTGTCAGTCCGTGTACGACGCCAAGGCCGCGCTCAACAAGGGCGGCTGGCAGCAGATCGTCACCGACACCCGTGACATGAACGAGTTTCCTGAGCGCGACCAGACCCTGGTGCTGAACTACCGCGCACACGCCAAGATGGCGCTCGGCTATCTCGACAGCGCGCAGGTCGATTACCTGCGCGCCTGGAACATCATGAACCACGGCAAGGGCGGCGGCGTCGCCAGCGCCTACTTCTTCAGCGAGCGCCAGAAGTGGTGGATGGGCGATCCCTACGAGCGCGCCTTCAACAGCTGGTACCTTGGCATGCTGTACTTCCAGGCGAACAACCGCGAAGACGCCATGGCGTGCTTCCGCAATTCCATCTTTGTCGATACCGGCGACCTCGAGGCCGGCGAATACGCGGCCGACTGGCTGCCCCCCTTCCTGATGCGCGTGCGTTGCTTCCTGGATCGCGGCGACAAGGACGGCGCGAAGATGCTGCTGGACGAGATCAACCGCCTCGCCAAAGAACCCGCAAACTTCGACCCCGACTGCCCCTGGCTGAACCTTGAGGCACAGCTCGAGGCCAACACCGTGATGATGATCGAGCTGGGCGAAGGCCCCTACTTCACGGCCGAGGGCCACCACGGCAGCGTGCGCGCGATCAACCAGGGAAGCTACGAAGAAGCGTACGCCGAGGTGTTCGTGGACGGCGAGTCGCTGGGCCAGAGCTACAAGATCGGCGACACGTTCTACCAGGCCATCACCCGCGGCGGGCGGGTGATGGACGACATTTTGAAGGGCAAGGCGATCGCCAAGACCGCCGGCATCGCCACCGGCGCAGCCGCCATGCACGTGGGCCGTGTGCTGATGGAGTCGGGCTCGGCAAAGGACAGCAACGGCACCGTCACGGCGGGCGCGATTGTGATGGCCGCCGGCGCCGTGGTGCTGATCGCCAGCCTGCTGATGAACGCCGAGGCCGACACCCGCGGCAACGTGCTGCTGCCGGGCGAGACGCACCTGCTGATGGCAAAGCTGCCGCCCGGCGAACACAAGCTGGAAGTCCGCTATTTTGATTCCATGGGACGCGAGTTGCGCGACATGCGCCAGCAGGGCATCCCGCTGACCGTGCCGGAAAAAGGGGACGCGTCGCTGCTGCTGCGAAGCAGGCCGCGCTACGTGATTCCCACCAGCGAAAGCTGGGCAAAGTCGGACCCATACGCGAACACACCCAAGAAGTAAGCGCGCGCCCGGCGGCGGGCCAATCCCCGCCGACGTATGCTTGAAACCTGAACCATGGCCCGTGTTGAAGTCATCTGCCCGTACTGCCAGAGCCCGCAGCAGGTGCCGGATAAACGCCTGCACGAGCCGTGGGTGTGCATGAAATGCCGCGGCACCATCGACGACCCGTTTCTGCACAAGAAGAAGTCGGACCCGCCCAAGCTGCAGATCCCGCTGCACGGCAAAATCATCAGCGCCAGCGGAATCACCAACCTGTCCGAGATCGTGGCGGCATCCGAAGAGTACTCGCGGGGCTTCGACCCATCCACGATCATGGTTCCCCAGAAGTTCGACCTGTCCGCGTACACGCCGCCTGCACAGACCGGGGTGGAGGCAAGGCGCGGTCGTTCCTTCACGGTTCTGGCACTGGCTGTGTTCGCACTGGTGATTGCGGCGGCCTTGGTGGCGTATTACATGTTTGTGCTGCGTCAGGTGTAACCGCGGTTTGTGGTAAGCTGGTTCTCGCAATCAAGCGTACTAAAAGCACAATACGAGTGGTGTGGGGCCGGATTTCGCGACAGATGGCGGCTGAAGAGTAAGGCTGATGGCGGCTGTAGAGATCACCTGCCCACATTGCAACCGCAGGCAGAAGGTTGCCGAACACCGTTTGACCGAAACGGTGTACTGCCTTATGTGCCAGCAGCTCATCACCGACGTCTACCTGCACAAGGTTGAGCCCAAGCAGCAGGAGCTGAACATCAAGCTCAAGGGCCGCCTCGTCAGTGAATTCGGCACCACCAAGCTGGAAGAGCTGAAGTCCAAGTCCGACGACTACACCGGCCGTTTCGAACCCGTCGAAGAGAAAGAGGACAGCACGCAGGTCCGCGCCATCGAAGAGACCACCATCCGCTTCGAATCAGGCACCTACAATGCGCTGCCTCCCTCCCACCGCAAGCTGTCAACGGCCGCGCGCACTTACCTGATCGGCGGCGTGGTGATGGCGTTGCTGACTACCGCCGCCATGATCACCGGCGTCATGCTGCTGGACGACACGCAGGTCAAAAAGGACGAAATCGAAACCATCGGCGCTGAGGGAGAACGCATCGAGCGCTGGCCCAGCGGAGCAGTGAAAGCACAGTGGCACGCCATCACGGTGGACGGCCAGGAAGTGCCCGACGGTGCGTGGCGCGAGTGGCACGAGGCCGGTGAGGACAAGACGGCGGGCCAGTACCTGGCGGGCAAGAAGGTCGGCACCTGGCGAGGCTGGCATGTGAACCATCAACTCGCATTCGAGGGCAACTACACAGACGGCAAGCAGACCGGCACCTGGACCGAGTGGCACGCCAACGGCCGCAAAGCCTCAGAGGGCTCGTACGTTGACGGCCAGAAGCACGGCGAGTGGCGCACCTGGCATGCCGCCGGCGGTTTCGAGTCATCCTCGCGCTTTGAACACGGCCAGCCCGTGGGTGCCTGGGTCAGCTGGTTTGAAGACGGGCGCGTGCGCAATTCCGGCGAGTACGAAGACGGCCGCAAGGTCGGTCGCTGGATCGTCTATCACGACAACGGCATCGAAGAACTCAGCGAGAACTGGGAAAAGGGTGTGTTGCAGGGCGAGACCTACGGCAACTTCCGCAACCGCCAACAGAGCTTCAAGGGCCAATGGAGCAACGGCCTGCGCAGCGGCGAGTGGATATGGTGGCACACTACCGGCGTGCAGGCCAAGCGCGGCAGCTACCAGGACGGACTCGAGCAGGGCGAGTGGCTCGAGTGGTACGACATCGACGTGCTGCGGCTGAAGGGCGAGTACAACAAAGGAATGCGCGTCGGCGAATGGCAGGAGTTTGACGAGGACGGAAACCTGTCTGCGCGCCGCACCTACAAAGAGGGCATGCTGACCAGGGAAACATTCTTCTTCCGCAGCGTGCAGGTGCAGCATCGCCAGGAGCAATACCCGGACGGCAGCCTGAGCATGGAATGGACGGTCACGGTCGCCGACGACGGCACGGAGATCCTGCACGGCTACCAGCGCAGCTACTACCGCAATGGCAGGCTGGCGGAGCTGGGCGCATACGTGCGCGGCGAGAAGGACGGTCCCTGGTCCACCTGGGATGAAGTGGGCAACCTGCTCACGAAGGAAGTTTTCCAGCAGGGCAAGAAAGTCCAGTAAGCCGAGATGCTGCGGGCCGCCGGCCGTGGGGTGCCGGCGGCCCGTGCGTTCCCGCCGCTAGCCGTTCAGCGCGCGCGGGAACAGGATGTTGTTCTCGAGGTGGATGTGCTGGTGCAGGTCGTGTTCAAGCGCGGCCAGGCCGTGCCACAGGGCGCGCCAGGTGTTGCAGGCGCCTTCCGGCACGTCGTAGTTGTTGGTCAGCAGGCGCAGGCGGCGCAGGGCTTCGCCGCAGCTTTCGTGCTCGTGGTTCATCACGTGGATGGGCCCGCCCGCCATCGTGCCGTGGCCGCCCAGGATCATGGGAAACAGGATCTGTTCCTCCTTGCGCATGTGCTGGTCGAGCTCGGCTTTCAGGCCGCCGAAGACGTCGACGATACCGGCCAGCATCTCGGGCTCTTTGTCGCCGTGGACCATGTGCACCTTGCGGGCCATCGCGTCGAGGCGTGAGAGCTCCTCCCACAGGGGCACGTGGTAGGCCTGCAGGATATGGTCAATCAGATCGGGCAACGGCGCGTTGTCCCAGCGTGTGGGCTGCTCTCCGGGCGCGTTCAGCTCTTTCTCGATCTCGGCGACGACGCTTCCGGCGTCGAGCCCTTTCTCGCTGCAGACTTCGCCGAGCGGGCGCCCGCCGCCGCAGCAGTAGTCAATGCCGTGACGGGCGAAAACCCGCGTGGAAAGAGGCTGCTCAGCGGCGAGCTGGCCTACCAGTGTGTCGTTGGTGATGGTCATCGTTTGTCTCCTTGCCTGTGTCTGTGTTTCTGCCCGGTGGTTGGTCGTGGCGGCGCCAGCATCTGCAGCAGCGCCGAGAAAATTCGGTCCGGCTGGTGGTCGCGCGTGGCGTGGCGCTGCAGGCCGGGTGAGCCGGCCAGCGCGTGAATAGTCCCCATGATCGGCACCAGCAGCAGCTCGGGCTCGATGTCGTCGCGCACCTCTCCGCGCTCAGCCCCTTCGCGCAAGGCATCGAGCAAGAAGCGGCGTGAGCGCTTCACCACGCCGCGCAACAGTTCGACGGACGCCTCTGGCAACTCAAGGTAGGCCTGTTCGGTGCGCAGCAGCCAGCTTAGTCCGGGATTGTCGGACAGCAGCCGCACACGGCTGATCGCCAGTTGCCGCAAGCGCTCAAGCGGCGGCAGCGAAGGCGCGGGGATGGTCTCCTCAATGCGCGCCAGGGCGTGGCGCACGACCTCGGCCAGGATTTCCTCGCGCGAGCTGAAGTGGCGGAACAGCGCGCCCGTGGTGACGCCCACTTCCTCGGCGAGGCTGGAGGTGCTGAGGGAGGTCAGCCCGCGCTCGCCGATGATGCGCAGCACGGCCTGCACGATTTCCTCGCGTCGCTCGCTGGTGGGTTTGCGGGTCATGGTAGCCATGTCCATATGTAAGTAAGTTCTTACTTACATGTCAACCCGCCGCGAACGCAAAACGGGGGCAGGCACAGAAGCGCCTGCCCCCGCTTCAACATCTGCTAACGCCGGAAGTTGTCGCCGTTGATCCCCATGCGTCCGCCCTTCAGGCGGAAGCTCATGGTCATGCCGTCGCGCACCACGGTCAGGCTTACGCTGTCGCTCTCGCCGGTGGCCTGTACTTCCTTGATCAGCGTCTCCATGTTCGTGATCGTGACGCCGTTGTACTCGATGATCAGGTCCCCCACCTGCACGCCGGCATCCGCGGCCTGGTAGCCCTCCGCCACCTGGGTGATCTTCACGCAGTTGGGCGGGCCGAGGCTGAGGCTGACCGCGTTGCCGCCGCGGTTCACGCTGGCGGTCACATAGCTCTGGGTGCCGTCCTGGGCGTACGCCATCACGTAGTACTCGCCCTCGGGCAGGAACGCGAAGTCGGCGGTGTTGCTCTTGCTCAGCTGGGCGTAGCGGCTGACGTAGCCGCCCTCCTGGCTGGTCTTGGAAATCGAGATCGACACGCCTTCCTTGTTCTTCAGTTCGGCCGCAAGCTCGACGGTTACGGTCAACGTGCAGCGCTCGTCCACCGTGATGTCCAGCAGGTTCTCCCCCGCCGACAGGCGCACCTGCTGCTGGTGCAGCCGGTCCTGCTGGTTGAACTCGACGCTGAGGCTGTAGTCGCCCGGCTGCAGATTTTCAGCGAAGTAGTTGCCCTGGGCGTCAATGGAGTAGTACTGGCCGCCCTCGTCCGAACTGCGCCGGCGCTTTTCCACGTTCTTCTCTTCCTCGCGCAGGCCCGGCGTCAGGCGCACGTAGCAGTTCTGCGGCACGCGCCCGGCCAGCGAGCTGACCTTGCCCTTCAGGCTGGCCGCCGGCTGGAACACCACGTCAACGGTGTTTGCGCCGCGCCGCACCTGCACCTCCTGCGTCAAGGTCGGGAAGCCCTGGGCCTGGACGGTCATGTTCCAGGCGCCTTCCTTCAGGCCCATGTACTCGAGCTCGCCCTTGGCGCCGGCCGGCAGCTGCACGGCCGAACCGTACTGGCCCTGGGCGTCGATGAACCATGCGTACTGGGGCGTGATGGGGTTGTTAGCGGTGTCCTTGCCGACGATCTTTACGCGGCAACCGGCATCGAGGCTGAAGTCGGCGTAGTTTTCGCCGCCCGCCAGGGTGATCTCACGGCATTCCGTGAAGCTGCCCATGGTTGCGGTGACGGTCACCTTGCCGGGGCGCAGGCCCTCGATGCGGTACCGTCCGGAGGCGTCGGTGTAGCCGGACATGCCGCCCCACAGCTCGCCGGGGATGTAGCCTGGCTCGATCAGTTCCTCCTCCAGCAGGCGCTCTTCCACATCCTTGAGGGACTGCACCGCCGAGATGCGCTCCTCGAGTTCCAGCTTGTCGCGCATGCCCCACTCGCGGCGCGGCTTGCCGCTGTATTCGTAGCCCTGGCCCGCGCCGTTCACGTACACGCTGACGCTCGGCATCGGACTGCCGTCCGTCGAAGTAACCGTGCCGCTGAGAACCGCGGCCTTCAGCAGCTTCACCTGCACGCTGCCGCCCTCTGCCTTGAGCTCAAAGGCCTCGTTTTTGTCCTGCACCCAGCCCTGGGCGTAGACCGCCACCATCAGCTTGCCGGCCTTGGCGCGGATGCGGAATTTGCCTTCGGCGTCGCTGAAGCTGGCGGTTGCCAGGTGCTCGAACCAGCCCTGGCCGTTGTCGATGCTGACCGTCACGCTCCATTGGCGCGGCAGGCTGCCGCTGTCAGTGGTCACCACGCCGTCGAGCAGTGCCGGCACATCGAACTGAAAGTCGGCGCGGCCGCCAGCGCGCACCACCTGCTGGCTTTCGCCCACTTCAGCGCTGGTGGCAGTCACGCGGTAGCTGTGGCCCTCGGCCAGGCCGCTGAGGTCGAAGCGGCCGGTCGCGTCCGTGAAGGTGACGCGGGTGTTGCGCTCGAGTTCGCGGAAGTAGAGCTCGTAGGCCTTGCGGGTGGCAGGAATGTCGTTGGGGTCCCACTGCGGCGCGGCGGGCTCGATGCCGGTGCTGATCGCGGTGATCTTCATACCCTCGACAGCGCGCCCGTCGCTGAACTTCACGCTGCCCTTCAGGGTGGCGCTGCCGGTGTCATCGGGGTCAACGGCCACAGGGGGCAATGGCCGGTCGGGATTCGGCTCCACGGGGCGCGGTCGGGGCTGGGGGCGGACCGGCGGTTCCAGCGGGGTACCGGGGTCGATGCTGCCGGGTTCAAGTGCCTGGGGCAGGTTGGCGACCACGGTGTTGTTGGCGGGCGGGTTGCCCGCGCTGATGAAACCGTAGACGCCGAAAAGCACGGCAATCACGGTGACCACGAGCTGGATCAGGCTGAAGGCGGAAAGTTTCGGCTTACGCATGGTAACCCCGTCAGGTGCGGTCTACCGAGTTGGACGCTGAGACGTGCCGGGAGTTCCTGTAAAACCGTGTAAAAAGCAACCGGAGGCCGTGTTCGGCCCCCGATCACTTTTCCCGAATTTCCGCGGCTAGGTCTTGCTGCCGCCGAAGACCTTCTTGAAGAACCAGGCGATGGGGTCGTAGTAGCGGTCCACCACGCGTTCCTTGATGGGGATGATGCCGTTGTCAGTGATGCCGATATGCTCCGGGCAGACTTCGGTGCAGCAGCGCGTGATGTTGCACCAGCCGCTGCCGAACTCTTTGCGGATCTTGGGGATGCGGTCTTCCGTATCCAGCGGGTGCATCTCGAGCTGCGCCAGCCGGATCATGAAGCGCGGGCCCACGAACTGATCGTGCTTGCCGTGATCGCGCAACACGTGGCAGACGTCCTGGCACAGGAAGCACTCGATGCACTTGCGGAATTCCTGCACGCGATCGACGTCTTCCTGCATCATGCGGTGGTTGCCGTCGGCCTCGCGCGGGCGCGGCTTGAGCGGCGGGATACGCTTGTTCTGCTCGTAGTTCCAGCTGACGTCGGTGACCAGGTCCTTGATCAGCGGGAAGGTCTTGAGCGGCTGCACCGTGATGGTCTCGCCCGGCTCGAACGTATTCAGGCGCGTC
This sequence comes from Planctomycetota bacterium, assembly GCA_022071975.1. Lineage (GTDB taxonomy): Bacteria > Planctomycetota > UBA8742 > UBA2392 > UBA2392 > JACKID01. Next base: position 4,753 of record JAJVIO010000016.1, on the reverse strand, counting down.
ATGCACGACAGGCGCGGCTTGCCGTTGATCTCCATGCTGCATGAGCCGCACTTGCCGGCCTTGCAGTTCCAGCGCACGGCGAGGTCGCCGGCGTGCTCGGCCTGGATGCGGTGGATGCCGTCCAGCACGACCATGCCGGGCTGGGTTTCCACGGTGTACTCGACGAACTTGCCGCCGTCTTTGTCGCCTCGCCAGACCCTGAATGTACGCGTTGCCATGGTTCAGCTCTCAGGCGGGAGGCGGCAGGCGTCAGTGCCTGCGGCCATCTCCGCGATCTTCCGGCGCCCCGGCGGTTTCTGCCGCCTGCCGCCTGCTTTCTGCCGCCTCTTCCCTACTTCACTTCCGCCCCGACCTTGCCTGACTCGAGGTCTTCGATCTTGCTGTAAGCGATCTCCACCAGGCCCTGCGGGCCGGGGGCGCGTTCGCGCTTTTCAACCACCATCTCGCCGTCCTGGCCGCGCTTGATGAAGATGTTGTACTTCAGCCACTCGTCGCGCTCGCCGGGGAAGTCGTCGCGCGTGTGGGCGCCGCGGCTTTCCTCGCGCATCAGCGCAGCCCGCGCCACCGCCTCGCTGCTGATCAGCAGGTTGCGCAGGTCCAGCGCCGTGTGCCAGCCCGCGTTGTACTGGCTGGTGGCGTGGGCCTTGGCCGTCGCTGCTTCCTTCTTCAGCTCCTGCAGTTTTTCGACGGCCGTTTCCAGCTCGTGCTTGACGCGGATGATGCCCACGTTGTGGCTCATCATCTCCTGCAGCTTCTCCTGCACCACGAAGGGGTTTGCGCCCGACTCGCGGTTCAGGATTTCCGTGGCTCGGCGGATGATCGACAGCACCTGCTCGTTGTCCACCTGGCCGGCGCCGTTTTTGTCGGCGTATTCGCAAGCGCCATCGCCCGCGCGCTTGCCGAACACGATCAGGTCGCTCAACGAGTTGCCACCCAGGCGGTTCGCGCCGTGCAGGCCGGCCGCGCATTCGCCTGCCGCGAACAGGCCGGGCACGGTGGTCATCTGGCTGTCCGCATCGACGCGGATGCCGCCCATGAAATAGTGCAGCGTGGGACCGACTTCCATGGGGTCGGTGGTGATGTCCACCTCCGCCAGTTCCTTGAACTGGTGGTACATGCTGGGCAGCTTCTTTTTGATCAGCTCCGCGGGCAGGCGGCTCGCGATATCGAGGTAAACGCCCCCGTGCTCAGAACCGCGGCCGGCCTTGACTTCGGCGTTGATGGCGCGGGCCACCACGTCGCGGGTCAGCAGCTCCGGCGGCCTGCGGGCGGACTTGTCGCCCTTGAGCCAGCGGTTGGCTTCTTCCTCGCTGTCGGCGGTTTCCGGGGCGAAGCGCTCCGGGATGTAGCCGAACATGAAGCGCTTGCCTTCCTTGTTCTTGAGAATGCCGCCGTCGCCGCGCACGCCTTCGGTCACCAGTGTGCCGCGCACGCTGGGTGGCCACACCATGCCGGTCGGGTGGAACTGTGTGAACTCCAGGTCCATCAGCTCGGCGCCGGCCAGGTAAGCCATGGCCAGGCCGTCGCCGCTGTATTCCCAGCTGTTGCTGGTTACGCGCCAGGCCTTGCCGGCGCCGCCGGTGGCCAGCACCACGGCCTTGGCCTTGAACAGCACGAAGCGCCCGGTTTCGCGCCAGTAGCCAACAGCGCCGACCACGCGGTCGCCGTCTTTCAGCAGGTCGAGGATCGTGCACTCCATGTGCACGTGGATGCCCTGATGCACGCCGTGGTCCTGCAGGGTGCGGATCAGTTCCAGGCCGGTGCGGTCGCCGACGTGGGCCAGGCGCGGGTAGCGGTGGCCGCCGAAGTTGCGCTGGCTGATCAGGCCGGTCTTGGTGCGATCGAATACCGCGCCCCATTCTTCCAGTTCGCGCACGCGCTCAGGCGCTTCCTTGGCGTGCAGTTCCGCCATGCGCCAGTTGTTCAGGAACTTGCCGCCGCGCATGGTGTCGCGGAAGTGCACTTTCCAGTTGTCGCGCGCGTCCACGTTGCCCATGGCGGCCGCCATGCCGCCTTCGGCCATCACGGTATGGGCCTTGCCGAGCAGGCTCTTGCACACCAGGCCGGTGTTTTTGCCCTGTGCGGCGCAGGCGATGGCGGCGCGCAAGCCGGCGCCGCCGGCGCCGATCACCAGCACGTCGTGTTCGAAGGTCTGCAGCTCAGATACGTCCGGTCCAGCCATAAGCAAAATCAGGGATCAGGTGTCAGGTGTCAGGTGCCAGGGTGAGTCCCGGTTGCCTTGCCCGCTGCCTGCTTCCTGCCTCCTCTTGCTCTGAAACCTGGTTTACCAGGTGTTCAGGTCGGTAATCACGCCGCGGGAAACCATCATCACGTAGAAGTCGGTGAACGCGACCCAGAACAGGCTCAGCCACGCAAACAGCATGTGGCGCTGGTTGTACCAGGTCGACTTCTTCCAGATTGTGAGGCGGAACTTGCTTGCGCCATCGCAGCTGAAGCAGTTCAGCTTGCCGCCAATCAAGTGGCGCCACGAATGGCAGCCAAAGGTGTAGCCGCTCAGCAGCGTGGCGTTCATCACCATCACCAGCGTGCCCACGCCGATGCCGAACTTGCCGTTTTTGAAGAACGCGGCGAAGGCCTCGTACCACAGGCACACCAGCAGGAACAACGCGCCGTACAGCGCGTAGCGGTGCAGGTTCTGGAACAGCAGCAGGGCGGTCTCGCCCCGATACTTCAGCGGCGCACCCGCCACCGCGCACGCCGGCGGCGAGGCCGCGAACGCCCGATAGTAGGCCTTGCGGTAGTAGTAGCAGGTGAAGCGGAATGCGATTGCCAGACCCGGGAAAAAGAACGCCGGCGACTGCGGGATGAACTTCGGCCACCAGCTCGGGAAAGCGCCCAGCCACGCGTGGCTGACCGGGATCGCGCCAGCGTAGCCGGAAGTCGGCGTGAACAGCGGCGGCGCTCCGGTCGGGCTCACGTACGGGTTCGCCCACAGCCAGGTGCCCTGGAACGCGCGCACAGTAAGGTAGCCGAAAAACAGGGTCAGCCCGGCCGCCGTCAGCACAGGCCCGACCCACCACTTGTCGCTGCGGTGGGTGGCGGCAAAACCGCGCTCGTGGCCACCTATGGATGCTGCGGACGAGGTTGAGGTCATGAAAGCAACTCCGGGAGTGACGCGACCCGTTTAATACTCCGCACCCCCCGGCGCAACTGCTGAATCTGCCGCGCGTTGAATGTGACTTCGCATCCTGCTTGAGCGTTTGATTGTTCGTGAAATTACCGTTCACTGCCCGTTGTTCTTTCGCTGCACGGGCGCACAATCGCCCCTCGGTCAGGCGCCCATGAACACACACCCCCAACTGCCGGTCTCTGAACGCGTATTGGTACTTCTGATCGCGGCCGTGCAGTTCATCAACATCCTGGACTTCATGATCGTGATGCCGCTGGGGCCTGACTTCGCCCTCGAGCTTGGGATTTCGACCAACCACATCGGCATCATTGCCGGCAGCTACACGGCGGCCGCCGCGGTTTCCGGCGTGGCGGGCAGCTTCTTCCTGGATCGCTTCGACCGCCGCAAGGCGCTCGCCGTCTCGATGTTCGGGCTGGTGCTCGGCACCGCGCTGGCCGGCCTGTCATGGAACCTGCCGACGCTGATCGCCGCGCGCGTGGTGGCCGGCCTGTTCGGCGGCCCTGCCACGGCCATCAGCCTCGCCATCGTGGCTGACGTCGTCCCGCGCGAACGCCGCGGCCGAGCCATGGGCACGGTGATGTCGGCTTTCAGCCTGGCAAGCATCGCCGGGGTGCCGATCTCGCTTGAAATCGCACACTTGGCCGACTGGCGCGCGCCGTTCTACAGCGTGGCGGCGCTTGGCCTGCTGGTCAGCGCCGGCGCGATCTTTCTGTTGCCGCCCCTGAAGCTGCACCTGCAGGGAGGCGTGACGCCACCCGGCTGGGGCATGTTCCGCATGCTGACCAAGCCGCTGCCGCTGCTGTCCGCACTGGCACTGATGGCCATGGTGACCAGCGCCTTTGCGGTGATACCCAACATACCGACCTACCTGGTCTTCAATCTGCACTACGAGGGCGAGGGCTGGATCGCGGGCCTGCTGGCCTGGCTAGGCATCGACTACCGGCCCAGCGTGCTGGGCCCGCTGTACCTGTTCGGCGGTATTGTCAGCCTGCTGGTGATCCAACTGGTGGGCCGCATGACCGACCGCTTCGGCAGCGCGGCCGTGAGCTGGGTGGGTGGCGCGCTCACCTGCACGATCATGTACATATGGTTCATCAACTATCAGCCGCTTCCGGCGATGCTGCTGTTCGTGTTCTTCATGGGGGCCATGACCGTGCGCGGCGTGCCGGCGCGGACGCTGGACACCAAGGTGCCCATGGCCCACGAGCGCGCGGCCTTCATGTCGATGCAGAGCGCTGTTCAGCACAGCACGCTGGCGATCGCAGCGGGGCTGTCGAGCTTCATCCTGACCGAGAACCCTGACAAGAGCCTGCAGGGCATGCCGACGCTGGGGATCATCGCCGTGGTGTTTGCGATCCTGCTGCCCACGTTCATCACGCTGGCCGAGTTGGGCGTGCGCCGCCGCGACGCGAAGCAGCCGGAATCCCACTCGATCAAGCCGCCCGCCGCGGCGGGCATGGGCGCCACCGCCCCAGTACCGGCGCGAGCAGCAGCGCCCGGCCAGGAAAGCTGAATCCGTGCTTGCGATCACAGGCTGCCGAGGCATATTTGTGCCCCTTCACGGAGGTAGCCATGGCGGCGTTGTTGAAGGGGATCCCGGTT
>JAJVIO010000079.1 GCA_022071975.1 Planctomycetota bacterium | reverse complement strand
TGCGAATACTGCGGCCACACCCAGGCGATCGAGTTCTCGGCCGACGCGGCCGTGATCGAGTATGACCTGAACGACGCCATCAATCGCTACCTCGGGCAGGTGCGGCACATGGAGCAGTCGGGCCAGCGCCAGGTAAAGTGCCAGGACTGCGGCGCTGACATCATAGTGGCGGCGGGAAGCAAGACCGCGCGCTGCGACTACTGCGGCGGCAAGCGCATCATAGAGGAAGAGCTGCCGCCCGAGGTGCTGCGCCCCGAGGCGCTGCTGCCCTTCAAGTTCGATTCCAACAACGCCGTGGAGCGCTTCCGCAAGTGGTTGTCGGGCGGCGACGGCTTCTGGGGCCGGCTGTGGGTGCGTCTCGTGCGCCCCAGCGCTTTGCAGCAGCGCGCCAGTGTGGACGACCTGCACGGCATTTACGTGCCGTTCTGGACCTACGACAGCAACGCCCACAGCAACTGGACGGCCCAGGCGGGCTACTACTACTACGTCACAGAGCACTACACCGACAGCCAGGGCAAACGCCAGTCGCGCCAGGTGCGCAAAATCCGCTGGGTGTGGACCAGCGGCTCGCGCCGCGACCACTTCGACGACTGGCTGGTGTGCGCCAGCCAGCAGTACTACCGCGGCGACCTGCAGTCGCTGATGAAAAAGATCGAGCCCTTCCCGACCAAGGCGCTGGTGCCCTACGACGACAAGTTCCTGGCCGGATTCCGCGCCGAGGTCTACTCGCTTGATCTCAAGGCCGGCTGGAACATCGCCCGCGACGGCATGCAGGCCGAGTGCTACGCCCGCTGCGGCCGCGACGTGCCGGGCGACACCCACCGCTTCCTGGAAGTGCGCACCAGCTATTTCGGCCAGAGCTTCAAGCACGTGCTGCTGCCCGTGTTCGTGATGGGCTACCGCTTCAAAGACAAGCAGTACAACGTGCTGATCAACGGCAGCACCGGCGAAGTGCAGGGCGGCGCGCCGCTGAGCTGGGTCAAGCTGCTGATCATCGGCATCGTGCTGGCGGCTCTGATCGGCGGCGGAATCGCGGCCTACTACCTGTTCGGCGGCGCTGGGCAGTCATCAAACTCGGGTGGTACGCCGGCCGTGCAGTCTTCGGCGACGGCGCCCGAGCCGCTGTATCTGCCGGTGCACTTCAAGCGCAACGGCAACGATGAAGTCTGGCAGCTCGAGTTGACCTTTGCGGGCAACAACCCGGCCGAGAAGCTGAAGAACTGGGAGGAGTACAAGGCCCAGGGCCTGGAAGCGCAGGTGGAAGCCGAGGCCGAGCGGGTGATCAAGCTGAACCCCGCCAGCACAGCCGGGACCCTGTCGGGCAAGGTGAAGACGGCGCTCGACCAGAAGTTCAAGCTGGCCGACGACAAACCCAGGTTCATCAACGTAAGGCTGACCGAGCCCCGGGAAACCCGGCGCAAGTAGCGCAGGCGCATTGCCTGCCGGGACAAACAGGCAGCCTGTCCTGCACGCAAGGAGCGCACTGCATGGCGCTGTTCTCTACGCGGGAGTGTCCCTTCTGCCACAGAATCGTGTCGAGGTGGCTGTATCTGTTTCACAGCTTGTCGCACACGCGCCGGCTTCCCGATGGGCAGCAGGCAGACCACGCCACCCTGCGACCTTCGGCCAGGTATCACGGACCGCTGGATGATGTGCCGCAGGTCTACTATCACGCGAAATGCGGGGGCTGCACAGTAATGCCGGAGGACATCATCCGCAGCTACCTGGTGAATCCAACCCTCTACAACGACGAAACATTCTGTGCGGGCTGCGGCAGGTACGTGCGCCAGCGAGAACTTGAATGGACAGAAACCGGCGAGAATCTGCAACAGTACTTTGCCCGGCTAAAGTTGAAGCGCAGGGGATGAGCGTCACGTCCGGGCCCCCTACACGCGCAGTGTGAGCGTGGCGACGAAGCGGTTCTTGATCACCTGCACGCTGATCTCGCCGCCCGCGGCCTTGGCCAGCCGGCGGCAGATCGCGAGGCCCAGCCCCGCGTGGGCCTGGCCGCCGGTGCGCACTTCGTCCGCGCGCCAGAAGGGCTCGAACACGCGCTGCGCCTGGTTGGGGTCGAGCGTGCAGCCGGTGTTGGCGACTTCCAGGCGCAGGCCGTCGGGGCCCGCTTCGGCCGAGATCTCGATGCGCCCGCCCTCGTTCACGTAATTGGCGGCATTCTCGAACAGGTTGGTCGCGATCACGTGTAGCGCGTTGCGGCGCGTGTTAAGCATACCTTCACCGCCGAACTCCCAATCCACCTGCACGCCGCGTTGTTCGGCGCGCTCGGCGAAGGGCTTCCAGGCCGCGCGCAGGGCCTCGCGCAGGTCCACGGGCTCGGGCGCGTCGGTGCTGTTGCCGGAGCGCGCCAAAGTCAGCAGATTTTCGACGATGGCCTGCATCTGCACGCTGATATCGAGGCAGCTTTGGGCGAACTCGCGGTGCTGCTCGGGCGTGCGCTCGCGGCTCAGCGCCACTTCCAGCTTGCCGCGGATGCCGGCAAGCGGCGTGCGCAGCTCGTGGGCGGCGCCGGCCGTGAACTCCTGCTCGCGGCGCAGGGTGTCGTCCACGCGCGCCAGCAGGGCGTTGAGCTGCGCGACCACGGGTTTTAGCTCTGTGGGCGCGCGCTCGATGGCGATCTCGCGGCCGAGGCTTGACTCGTCAACAGCGGCGATCTTGCCGGCCAGCTGCTCGAGGGGCTTCAGCTCGCGCCACAGGATCAGCCGCAGCAGCAGCACCGAGAACGCCACGCCCACCAGGGCCGCCAGGCCCAGCAGCATGCGGAAGCGCGCCAGGGTTTCATCGACGGACTTGGTGCGCTCGGCCACGACCAGCAGCAGGGTGGGCGGCTGCTGACCGGCCTCGTCGTCCAGCTTGGGCGTGAAGCGCAGGGCCACGGCGCGGGCGGGCCTGCCGTCGATGCGGACGTCGCCGTCTTCGTTGTCTTCGTCGGCGTGGTCGATGCGCGGGATGTCGGCCTGCTTGTCGGGCCAGTCTTTCGAGTGCGCCAGCATGTTGCCCTTCAGGTCGCGCACCTGGAAGTATTTCGGCAGCGCACCGGCCTTGATGATCTGGGGCGAGTGCTCCCACTCGAACTGCAGGCCTTCTTCGTCGAACTCGACCAGCGCGGTCTGGGCACGCGCGCGCTCAAGCAGGTTGCGGTCGAACTCGTCCTCCAGGTCGTCCTCGACCAGCCCGTACAGCAGGCCGCCGCACAGCGCCACCACCGCCAGGCTGGCCAGCACGGCGCCGATCGTGAGCCTGGCCTTCAGGGAGTTCATGTCCCCTCCTGCAGGCAGTAGCCCTGGCCGCGCCGGGTGTGGATCAGCTTGCGCTTGCCGCTGTCGAGCTTCTTGCGCAGGTAGCCGATGTAGACATCCACTACGTTGGAGGTGGCGTCGGAATGAAAGTCGTAGACGTGCTCCCAGATTTCCGCCCGGCTGACCACCTGGCCCGCGCGCATTGCCAGGTACTCCAGCAGCGCGTACTCGCGGGCCGTGAGTTCAACAGGCTTGCCGCCGCGCGTGACGCTGCGGGTGGCGGTGTCGAGCTCGAGGTCGCTGACGCGGATCAGCGGGTCCTTGCGGCTGTAACCGCGGCGCACCAGGGCGCGGATGCGCGAGAGCAGCTCGGACATCGCGAACGGCTTCACGAGGTAGTCGTCGGCGCCGGCGTCGAGGCCCTTCACGCGGTCGGAAACCGCGTCGCGCGCGGTGAGGATTAGAACGTGGGAGGCGATGTTTTTGGCGCGCATCTGCTGCAGGATCTGGATGCCGTCGATGCCGGGCAGCATCAGGTCAAGCACCACGACGTCGTAGGGGTTGCCGAGCGCGTACCACAGGCCCTCGGTGCCGTCGCCGGAGTGATCCACGGCGAAGCCTTCTTCGCTGAGGACCTGCACCAGCGATTCGCGCAGGGGCTTGTAGTCTTCCACCACGAGTACGCGCATGGGTTTCCTGACGGCGCGGGGGTGCGCCTGGCGCACCCCCGGCCGGTTTCAGGCCTTTTGGTTAGTCGTCGTCGCCTTCTTCGTCTTCGTCGTCATCGTCTTCTTCGTCGTCATCATCCTCTTCGCCGTCGTCGTCGTCTTCTTCGTCTTCATCCTCGTCGGCTTCGTCATCATCGACCGCTTCGCCCTTGGCGTTGAACATGCTGTCGCCCTTGGCGTCGCTCTCGACTTCGAAGAACACCTTGTCGCCCTTGGCAATGGTGATCTTGGTGAGCTCCAGCTTGGTGTCTTCGCCGTATTTCTTGACCACGGCCGTGCGTACTTCTTCGGGAAGGTCCTTGAGCGCCAGCTTGATCTCGGACCGGATCAGCTTGCCCTCGGCGTCCAGCAGGGCTTCGTTCTTCTTGCCGTCGCTGACCCACTTGGCTTCGAAGTTCTTGCCCTTGGCCTTGAACTTGACCTCGGCGTCACCGGCCAGCTTGGCGGCGGCCTTCTGCACGGCCTCACTGACATCGGCTTTCTTGGCCGTCTTGTCGGTCTTTTCCGCGGCCTTGTCGGTCTTCTCGGTCACCTTCTTGTCCGTTTCCTGGGCCTGCAGCAGGCCGGCGGATGCGCCGGCGAACAGCAGGAACAGGACCACACCCAGCATCGCTTTCATGGTTGATCTCCGTTTTCATGCCCCACCGCGGGGCGACGCGCGGAAGATAGCCCGCCCAGCATGAGAGGATCATGAGACCAGAAGTTTATCTCGCTGCAGGCACAATGCCGCATGCCAAGGCGGCCGGAATCCGCACGCGTGTTACGGTCAAGTGGCGGCGAGTTCCTGCACCTGCAGCCGCACCGCGAGCGCGACCGCTTCCCAGCCTGTGCGCTCATCCTTCACGTCCCCGAACGCGACAGCCTTGCCGACGCGCAAAGTCAGCCTGCGCGGCCGCGGCAGCCGCTTGCCGGGCGGCCAGGCAGCGAACGCGCCTTCGATGTGACAGGGGATCACGGGCGTGGCCGTGCCCGCGACCAACATGCCCAGCCCCGGCTTGAACCCCGCGAGCTCGCCGTCGCGGGCGCGCGTGCCCTCGGGGAACAGGATGTAGCCGCAGCGGCCGCCGGCCAGCCGCTCGCGCAGCTCGCTCAGCGCGCGGGCGCAGGTCTTGCGGCGCCACAGCGGCAGCGCGTTCAGGCACAGGGCCGCGAACCAGCCAACGCTGCGCTTCGCAAAGAACGTGTCTCCGGCCGAGATGGGGTACACCCGGTCACGCAGGCGCGACGGCAGGAAGGCGCCCAGCACCAAAGCGTCCAGGTGGCTGGTGTGGTTGGCGACCAGCACGAAGGGCGTCTCGCGCGGCAGGTTCTCCAGCCCCTGCACCCGGATGCGATGCCACACCCGCAAGTACAGCCGCACCAGCGCCCAGAACAGCCGCAGCAACAGCGAGGCGACCAGCCCCGCCTCGCGCCGCACGCACTTCACGCGTTCGCCCGGCGCCAGACCGAAGTCCGCCGCGGGTGTGTAGTGCCAGGCGCGCATTCAACCTCCCGTGATGATGCGTGCGGCCTGCCCGTGCCCGACGGCGGGCAGCAGGTAGTGCGCAAGATGGAACAGCGCCGGCGCCGCCAGCAGCACGCTGTTGAAGCGATCCAGCACGCCTCCGTGGCCGGGCAGTAGGGCGCCCATGTCCTTGATGCCCAGGTCGCGCTTGATCGAGGAAAGCGTCAGGTCGCCCAGTTGCCCCAGCACGCTGATCATGGCGCCCATCAGCACCAGCAGGGGCCATGACTCCAGCGCCGTGCCGGCAAACACCAGCCGCCCCAGCGCGACGGCCAGCAGCGTGGTCAGCAGCAGGGCACCCAGGCTGCCTTCCAGCGTCTTGCCCGGGCTGGTGTTGGGTGCGAGTTTGCGGCGCCCCAGCGTCTTGCCCACGCAGAAGGCGAACACGTCGTTGAGCTGCACGCACAGCAGCAGCATCAGCAGCATCGGTCGGTAGTTGGCGTCGTTGGCGAACAGGCTCAGGTGCGCCAGTGCCGCGCCGAACAGCATGAAGCCCAGCAGCGCCAGCGCCACCCACTGGATGTAGCCTTGTGGCCGGTCACCCAGGATGCCCGCCACCACCAGCAGGCCCGCCCACAGCGGCACCAGCGCCGCAAACAGCGCGTACCAGTGATCCAGCGCCGCGAAGTTCAACGCCAGGATGCCGCCCACCACCAGCGCGCTCAGCAGCTTCTCGCGGAACAGGCCGGTGGCGCGCGCGTACTCCGCGTAGCACGCCAGGCTCAGGGCCGTGACGGCGAGTATCGTCCAGGCCGCGCCCGCCAGGATCGGCAGCATCACGGCCGGCGCGATCACCAGCCACGAAGTGTAACGCTGCCACAGCTCCCGGCGCAGGCGCGGCTCGGGCCGGGCCAGCCGGTTCACCAGGGCGATCAGCAGCGGCGCCAGCAGCAGCAGCGCGCCCACGCAGACGGTGATGCCCAGGCTGACGGGGTGGTCGAAGGCATGGCGCCAGCCGAACAATCGTTCCATGGTGTTCACGGGCGCGCTCCTTTCAGTGCACTCGCCACGCGGGCAAGCCGGCGCAGGCATGCCAGCGCGGCGCCCGCACACACCAGCAGCAGCGCCAGCGCGGGCACGCCGATTTCGGGCTGCCAGGCGGCCGGCGCCAGCGCGCAGAACAGCGCCGCTGCCGCGGCCGTGAACATGCGTTGCGGCTTCGACATCGGGCCGCAGAATTGCTGGGGACCGCCGACCGCCTTGCCCATGGCGCGGATGTAGGCAGTGAACATCGCCACCAGCGCTGCAGTGAAGCCGAGCAGCGGCAGGCCTCCCAGCGCGAAGCCGAGGCCGACCAGCGTGGCGGTGTCGGAGACGCGGTCGGGGATCTCATTGTACAGCTCGCCGAGCGGCGTACAGGCGTCGCGGGCGACGGCCACCATGCCGTCCAGCATGTTGCACAACAGGCGCAGCAGGATCAGCACGGCAGCGCAGGCGAACAAGACACGCCACCACATGCCCGGCGCCAGGGGAGTAAGGGCCAAGGCGAGGCCCGATGCCACGCCGGCCAGCATGCCCGTCAGGGAGATCTGGTTGGGTGTGACGCCCGCCCGTGCCAGCGCGGAGGCCAGGGCCCGGGATGCGCCCAGCTTGCGGGCGGAGATGGGGCGTCGATCGAGTGCCTGTGCCGTCATGCGTTCTCTCCGGCAGGAGAATACATAACGGCATTATATAAATCAAATGAAAACCCAGGCAGCTGCGCGGTGCCGGGTAAAGGTGGCTGGGTCGCTGCCGAACGAGGATCGGATTCGCGCCGCAACCACGGCGCGTTAGAATCGCGTCATGGCCGACAAAACCGATCTGAAGGCGGAGTGGGAGGCGTTCGCGCGCGAGTGGATCGCGCGCTGCGAAGAACGCCGCGACGAAGCGCGCGAGGGCATCCTCGACGACTGGATGCTCGACTTGTGCGGCGACGTCACCGGCCTGCGCGTGATCGACCTCGGTTGCGGCGAGGGCCGCTTCTGCCGCATGCTGGCTGAGCGCGGCGCCGAGGTGCTCGGCGTTGACCTGCAGCCCGCCTTCATCGAATACGCCGAGGCCCGCAAGGGCCCGCGCGAAAAGTACCTGCTCGGCGACATGGAGGAACTCGAGGGCGTGCCCGACAACGCCTTCGACCTCGCGGTCTCCTACATCTCCCTGGTGGACGTGCCCGACATGCACGCGGCCGTGCGCCAGGCTGCGCGCGTGCTGAAGCCCGGCGGGCGGCTGATCGTCAGCAACCTGTCGCCGGTCGCGACGGCCGCGGTCACGAACGCCTGGTGGCTGCGCGACGAGCAGGGCCGCAAGCTGCACTACAAGCTCGACAATTACGCCGAAGAAGGCGCGCGGGTGGTGCCCTTTGGTCAGCACCGGGTGACCAACTACCACCGCATGTTCAGCACAACGATCAACGCGTTTCTTGACGCCGGGCTGACCGTCAAGCGCATCCACGAGCCGATGCCGAACGAGGCGCAACTCAAGCGCCGCCCCGGCCTGGAGGATCTGTTCCGCGCGGCCATCTTCATCATCTATGAGCTGCGGAAGTAACGTCGGGGACTGTCGCCGTGGGGCCCGACCCCGATTGTCTACGCGCGCGGCTCGCCGCCGTGGATCATGTCGGACACCAGGCCGCGATCTCCGCGCAGCTCCGCAACCACCACGCCAAGCAGGTGGGCCGGCACAAACACGACGAAGAACCACATCAGCAGCTCGTGGTTGCCCTTGATGTTGTCGACCGTTTCCTTGGCCACACCCAGCGGTTCGGCAAAGTACATCACCGTCCCGGAGATGCTCATCAACAGCAGCATCACGTAGAACACAACGTAGCCGAGCTGGACCATCAGGTGATGCGCGCCGGCCGCCTTGTGGGCGCCGGGAAGCCGGCGGAAATGTTGAAACGCCTTCCACGCCTTCAGCACCGGCAACTGCGAGCGGTCCAGCAGGGCAATCACGATGCGGAACGCCAGCAGCCCGATCAGCGCGAAACCGAAGATGTAGTGCCATTCCCACATCGGCGCGCGGATTGTCTTGGCGATGTTCGCCGCCTGGTCCGCCGAAATCGCGCCACCCAGTTCGCGCACCTCGTTCTCGATCACCTGGGCGTTGGTGCGCCAGCTCAGGAACGTCTTGCGCAGCAGCACGGTCCCCAGGGTCCCGGTCATCGCAAGTGCATTCAGCCAGTGCCAGATGCGCAACAGTGCAGGCCGTGGTGCTTTGAACGAAGGAGCAGACTCCATGGTGCCTCCGGTTGGAAACATTGTCCGAACTCGTTGAGAACCCGTGGGAGCGTCATTCGATTCCACAACGCCCGGGGCGCAGGCTTGTTTGCCGGTGAGTTTTGTTTGGGTATCAAACATCCGGTCGCCGCAGAGGCGCTCCTGGCCCCGGAGAGCCACAGTACATCACGCGCCGGAGGCGCGTCCGTACGACATCGGCGCGACGCCGATGCTACGTCACTACGCCGTCGACTGGCTTGAAGTGGGGGAAGGTTTTCTCGGCCTCGGGCAGGCTGATCAGGGGCGCGAACTCGCAGAGCTCTTCCATGCGCTTCCAGATCTTCTTGATCGCCGGGTGGTCGTGGGCTTTTTTTGCCGCGCCGGGCAGCCACTCGAAAATCTCGAGGTAGGTGCCGTCTTCGCCCTGCAGCAGCAGCGCCGGGCGCTCGGTAATCAGCTGTTCCACCCGCAGCGTGGTGTTGTGCTGGCGGATCAGCTCCTTGAGCGCCTCCTCGTTCGCGTGGTCCCAGGGGCGGTACATCGCGATCACTACTTCACTCATGGTTCTCTCCGTTGGCATCGAGGTACGAACCGGGCACGCTGCGCTTCTCCAGCTTCTCGATGCGCTCTTCCAGCGCGTCGATCTTTTTCCAGGCCTTCCACAACGCGAAGTACAGACCGAACGCCGCGAACAACACGAACGCCACGCTCAGGATCACCACGCTTTCAATCGTGATCGCAGGCCACATACCCAGATGCTAAACACGCCGCGGCCGACCCGCTACGAATACTGGTCGGGTATGCGGCCGTCTTCGCGGCCCACCTGCTGCACGATGCGGCGCGGCGTGGGCGCGATCAACGCCAGGCCGGCCACGAACAGCGCCAGCGCCGGGATCACGTGCCAGCTGAAGCCAAGCAGCAGCGTCACGATGCCTGCCAGCAGCGCCGGCGCTTCCAGCATCGCCGCCACCACGATGGTGCGCGAACGCAGGGCCGCCAGCCGCGCCTGCCAGCCCTCGCCGTCGCGGATGCGCCGGCCCAGCAGGCCGTAGACCTGCGCCGCGGCCGGCAACTCGATCAGCGGAAGGCCCAGCACCACCCAGCGCAGGACATCGAGCCCCTCGGCTTCCGGCGAAATCGGCCCGATCGCCAGCGCCACGCCCATGAAGATCACCACCCCGTTCACCAGCGCGAACAGCAGGATGGCAAGGTTCAGGGTCGCCTGGCGCAGAGCGGCATCGTAGTCCATGGCGCGAGTCTAGCCTGGATATTGCACGGAGCCATCTGCTGCAAGCCGCGGTCCGCGTTCATTCCGCGCGTCATCGCGGTTCGCCGCCTGCGACGTATCGTCAGATACGCCTCGGCGTCGATCCCGTTCCGGGCGCGCAGACTGAACAGCAGCCTGCGACTTTCGCGACGAAGTTCCATGCAATAACCGGGCTAGCGGCGCCGCGGCCGGTTGTCCTGCATGGCGTAACGGCCCAGCCTGCGGCGCGCGGCCTCCAGCGCGCAGCCCACCGTGCGGCGATGGATGCCGAGGCGCTGGGCGATCTCGCGCTGGCCCAGCCCCTCGTTGTAGGTGAGGTCGAATACCACGCGCTGCAGGCCTTTCAGCTGGTCGCGGTGCTCCAGCATGATGCGGGTTTCGCGCATGCGCTGCCTGATGCGCCGCGCGGCGCGGAAGCCGCCCTTGCGGCGCAGGGCGTGCAGCACGCCGCGCTCGGGGGCCGGCAGCAGTTCTTTCACGGCCGCGCACGGCGCCGTGCAGCGGGGTTTGAGCGGGCAGTTATTGCAGTCGAATGCGGACATCGGAGCCATCCTGGTGACTGGGCTCCGACCCTCCCGGGGTTCCGGCCTCCTGTAAGAAAAGTGTAAGATTTACTGACACACCCCGGTCGTCGCGATCCGCCACAGCAGACCGCAACGCCGGCATTTCATCTCGATACAGACCGGCCCAAAGGCCCTAAACATAAGCGCCCCACAGCGACAGCGCACCTCGCCTTGGCCCTCCAGCAGACGGTTTTGGGGGCAGTTTTGGTTTGGATTCGTGGGCATCTCGTCCTCCTCTGGTGATGACGAAATGTAATATACTAACCCATGCGACACCCTTGGGCGGTGCCGGCGAAAAATCCGCAAACCCTGTTCCAACCAGCGATTAGACCTTAAAACGATTGGGCCCATGAAGCGAATCCCCTTCAAAGTCGACATCGCCGGGGTGATCGAGATTCTCGGGCGATCCCTCTACAGCCGACGCGACACGGCAGTCCGTGAGCTCATCCAGAATGCCCACGACGCCATCATGCGCCGCCGCCTGGACGAGCTGCAGTTCTTCGGCGAGATCCGCCTGCGACAGGACGCGGTCTCTCACACACTCACCGTTCACGATGACGGCATCGGCTTGACCTTCGAAGAAGCCGAGCAATACCTCGGCACGCTGGGCGTGGGGCTGTCGCGCCTGGTCCGGCGCAATGCCGGCGCGCAGGATGCCACCGGCATCATCGGCCAGTTTGGCGTCGGGCTGTTTTCGGCGTTCCTGCTGGCGGACCGCATTGAAGTGGTCTCGCGGAAGTCGCATGAGGTACCGGGTGTGCGCTGGATCGCCGAGCCTGCGGAGGGCATCCAGCTTGGTGAGTCCGACGTGCGTGAACTCGGCACCACGGTGACGCTGTACCTGTCCGAGCCCGCGCGTGTGTTCGCCAGTTCCGATGAACTGTTGAAAGAGACCGTTCGCCACTACGCCGACTTTCTCGGGGTCCCGATCTTCGTCAACGACGACGGGCAGCGCGCAAACCTGGTGAACGTGAGCTGGCTGGAAGCTTCGCCGGATCCCGAAGTCGTCAGCATGGATCTCGAACAGCATTTCGACGAAGCGCCGCTAGATACCATCCTGATACGCCGCGAACGACCCTGCGCGATCCAGGGCGCGCTTTACATCACCAGCGCGCGCACGCCCGGGTTCAGCGGGCGGCCCCTGGTTACGGTTACGCTGCGACGCATGGTGATCAACCGCCGTCTCGACGGGCTGATCCCGGAGTGGGGGCACTTCTACCGCGGCGTCCTCGAGCTGCCGGAAATGACGCCCACGGCCAGCCGTGAAGACCTGGTGCGTGACGAGAGTTTCGAACGCCTGCGGGCAAACCTGGAGCAGTTGCTGCTGGAGCGATTGTTCGAGCTTGGCGAGAAAGACCGCGGCCGTCTGCAGTCCATCCTGAACTGGCACCGCTACACATTCGCCGGCGCCGCGCTGGACGTCCCGCCCCTGCGCAAGCTGCTGGAGCAGCACTACCTGTTCCAGACCTCGCAGGGGCCGCTGAGCTTCCGCAAGCTCAGCGAAGCCGTGAAACAGGCGGGCGCCGGATCGCGTATCTGGTTCAACACGGCGCGCGGTCGCGAGGCCTGGATCAACCGCATGTTCAGCGGCCTGCCGGTGCCTTGCGTGCAGGCGCTGCGCACGTTCGAAAGCGCGCTGCTTGAGGCGCTGGCTGATGACGCGCGGGCCGGGGGCGACCAACTGGAGGTCCGCCCCGCCGATCCCGGCGACGATGACTTCCTGACGTTCGTGCTGGGTGGCGGGAGATTCGAGCCCCTGGACGACGGCTGGGAGCAGTTCTTCGCCCCCTTCCGCTGCAGTGTAGAGACCGGCGAGTGGCGCGGTGATGAGCCCGTGCTGGCATTCCTGAACGAGAAGCTCCAGACGCGCCGTGATTTCGACGAGATCAAGGCCGACGGCAAGCTGCCCGCGGCTTTCGCGGGCATCATCGATCGCCACCTGGGCAGAGACACCGGTGAACGCCACCGGCTGCTGCTGAACCGGAAGCATGAACTGGTGCGCGGCGCGCTGGAGGGCGGCGCGCACGCGCCCCTTGCCAGCGTCCTGCGCACGCTTGCCTACCACGCGTTCCTGACGGCGGGGCTGGCGCCCAGGGACGAAGAACAGCGCACGCTTCGGCATGACCTGGAGTGGATCGCCGAGACGGTCCGCCACAAAGGAGGCAAGTGATGGCCGACATGGACCAGGAGCTTGAAGCGCTCATGGAGCGCGTGACCAAGCTGCAGGAACAGAATCGCTACAAGTCCGTCCTGCCGCTGCTGCGCGAGGGTCTTGACCGGTCAAGGGACGCGCGCGACTTCCAGTGGTACACCTCATTCCTGTTCGAAAGCATGCGGCGCGGCCACACCGCGCTGGAACCGGAGGTCGAGCGCGACACCGCCATCGAGATGATTTCGCTGCTCGAGTCCGAAGAGGCGGCCCGCCGCATCCAGCCGGACCTCGACCTCGAAGCCTATGAAGGCGCTCGCTACTGGTACAGCAGTTGCGCCTATGACCGCCTCGCCAGCTCCACGATGAGCATGCAGGGCAGCAACAGCGAAGGCATGTTCGGCGCCATCGAGGCGGGCGTCGATGTGTGTCATCGCACCGGCAAGACCCGCTGCATCGTCTGCTTCCGTGAGAACGGAGTCGACACCAGCATCGCGGCCGACGACCTGGAACTGGCGCTCAACCAGGCCCTGTGGCTGGCGCACCGTGACCAGAAAGACGTCCAGCACGACCGACGCGTGCATGGCTGGCGCCGGGTGGCGCTGGTTAAGCTGCTGGAGGGCGACCCCCGCACCTCGCTGCGGGCGCTGGAGCCCGCCTGGGATGCGGCGGCCGAGTACCACAGCCCCGATGACGCGCGCCTGGGCATCCATCGCAGCTACGAAACGGCCGCGATCATGCTGGGCGAGCCCGAACTGTACGAGGCCTGGAGCAAGGATCATCCGCGGCCCGAGGCGCCGCCGCGAGGGGAGTGCGCAAGCGACGATGTGGACGACGACCGGGTCGCCGCATTGCGGGCAGCCGCCCGAAGCGACTGGGATGAAGTGGAGAAACTGCTGACGCCCTGGCTGGCCGAGCTGGAAAAGCGCAAGCACCTCGTGGCCTGGTTCGAGGTTGCCAGGCAGCTGTTTGCCAGTCGCGTGACAGCCGGCAACCCCGACGCGGATTCGCTCGCCCAGGACATGCTCAAGCGCGCCAGGCCTGCCCGCGAGTGGTTCGTGGAACGCATGGTGCGGATTTACCGCCACCCGGAGTTCACTCCCAACCCGCTCGGCACGGCCATGCCGATGCTGGAAGGTCCCTGGAAAGACAAGAACGCCTCCGAACCGGCTGCAGCTGAAACGCCACCGGGGCAGCCCGGGCAACAGGCAGAGACGCCACCGGAGGAATCCGCCCCGGCGGAAGACGATCGCGGCGCCTGGCAGCGTAGGGTCGATGACTGGCTGGAAAAGCTGCGCGAAACCGAAGACCCCGCACCGCTGCTCGACGAGATCGAAAAGGAGTTGATTGCCGCAGGTGTGGCCGACCTCAGTCAGCAGGACGCGGCCTCATGGCTGCAGGCGGGGACGTGGCTCGCGCGTGAAGGGCGCGCGGCGTCCGAACTGTGGCGCCGCGCCAACAGCCTGCGCCGCCGCTTCAGCGATGACGCCACGGTGCTCTCCCGGGCGGCGGACATCGGCGACCTGCTGCGCCTGTGCGAGGCCGACATTGACGTGCGGCCCGCCACCGAAGAGCTGGACCCGATCTACCGTGCCGCGCTCGCGCTCGATCCCAACAACGCCGGGGCCCACTACAGCGCCGGGCGATTCTACGAGGACAGCGGCAACTTCAGCGAGGCCGAGCGCTGTTTTGCGCGGGCTTTCCGCCTTGACCGCTCCGCGGCGGCGCCCGCGCTTGCGGTTGCGCGCATCTATCGAGGTACCGATCGCCCACGCGACGCCCTCGAGGCCCTGGATGTGGCCATCCGCCACGGTTGCGGCGGCGCCCGGGTGTTTTGGGAGGCGATGGTTGATGCCTTCGAGCTGGGGCTGTGGGAGCGCTGCATCAGCTACGGCGGCGCGCTGGCGGAAGGCGCTCCCGACGCCTCCGGCGTGCGCTATTACCTGGCGATTTCAAACCTGCGGCTGGAGAAGTGGCAGGAGGCGATCGGGCTGATCGACAAAGAAGCGGAGCTGGAGCCGGGTGCGAAGCTGCAGGTGCACGTGGTGCACGCCCGCGCCCTGGCCGGCCAGGCCAAGAAAGCGGAAGCCAAGGCGGAGCTGCAGGCTGCACTCGCAATCCCGCTGCCGGAGATCGACTACATGGCGCCGCGCGGGCTGGTTGCCATGCACGACCTGATGCTCGAAACCGCCCGCGAGCTCGGGGATGACCAGCTGCAGACAGCCATCGTGCGCCGCGCCCGACGCGCGGGCCTGATGAACAACGACTACTACGAAGAGTACCGGATGCGCGAGGATAACCTTGATCGCGACCCGTTGTTCCTGTTCGAGGTATTCATCAGGCAGCCCCTGCCGGACAATCACGCGGAGAATCCGGATACGCCCCAGTGGGAGGCGGAATGGGGCAGCTATCTCGTGCGCTGGCTGGTTCTGGCAGAGAGCGAACAACAGGCGATCCAGTTCGCAATGGAGCAGCAGCAGCAGGCCGCGGAACTGGAGCCCGAACTGGACCGCGTCGGGCAGCTCGAGGGGCGATACGCGACCAAACCCGGCGTGGTGGAAGAAAGTGTACGCGAAGGCACGCCACGGGCGGGCTGATGGAACCGCTGCCCTGATGCCGCGCCCGGATCTGTCCACCGCGACACAAAACAGACAACCGGCCGGGTTTTCCTGGCCGTCTGCGGGTTTCGGTCACAATTCTCGTCAATACACTGCGCGCCATGAACGGGCAGCTTCGAGAACTGATCGGCTCACACCCCGCCCTGCGCAAGCTGCTGGATACCGCGCGGACCGTGGCAAAGCGCCCTGAGCCGGTGCTGCTTACCGGTGAAACCGGCACCGGCAAGGGCCTGCTGGCTGAGACGCTGCACCACCTCTCCGGCCGCGAAGGCCCGCTGGTGACCGTGAACTGCGCCGCGCTTCCGCCGAACCTGGTGGAATCGGAGCTGTTCGGCCACGAGCGCGGCGCGTTCACCGGCGCGGACCGCACGCGCCCGGGGTTGTTCGAGCAAGCCCAGGGCGGCACGCTGTTCCTGGACGAGATCGGCGAAGCGCCGCCCGCCGTGCAGGCCAAGCTGCTGCGCGCGATCGAAGAGGGCCGGGTGCGCCGCGTGGGCGGGCGGGAAGAGATCGCCGTTGACGTGCGCCTGTTGTGCGCCACCAACCGCGACCTGCGCGGCCCCGGCAGCAGCTTCCGCGAGGACCTCTACTTCCGCATCGCCACCTTCGAGCTGAAGCTGCCGCCCCTGCGCGAGCGCGGCGACGACGCCCTGCTGCTCGCCCGTGAGTTCCTGCGCGGCAGCGGCAAGCGCCTGAGCCCCCGCGCGGTCAAGCTGTTCGGCGCGTACAGCTGGCCGGGCAACGTGCGAGAGTTGCGCTCATGCGTGGGCTACGCGGCGGCCATGGCCGGCGACGCCCGAGACATCCAGCCTGAGCACCTGCCGCCCGCGATGTTCTCGGCGCCCGTGCTGCGCGAGGACGAGCAGCCGGAAGACCTGCGCGTCCTTCGCGAGCTGCAGGCCGCCGGATTCGACGACCGCCGGCTCTGGGCCCGCTTCCTGCTGGCGCTCCACCAGCAGCGCCACACCGCTTTCGTCACCCGCAAGGACATGATCGCGCTGCTGCGCGCCCTGCGCGGCGCCGGGCCCAGCGAGAACAGCCTGGTGAACGACTGGCAGCGCAAGCTGAAGCCGGCCGCCGTCGCCACCGGTCTGCTTCGCGTCGAGGGCATGAAGCACCGCATCGAACTGGAGGCCTGCCGCGCGGCGCTGGAACAGCCGGAGCGGACGTCCGCGCCTGCCGCGCCTTCCCAGGGCTTCGTCGGGCGCGAGGCCGAGCTTGCCCGGCTGGCAGCCCTGCGCAGGCCGGGGGCGCTGGTGACCGTGCTGGGCCCCGGCGGCACGGGCAAAACCCGGCTCGTCAACGAGTTCCGCACCCGCACGCCGGGCCCGTCGTGCTTCATCGACCTGACCGAGGCGCGCGACCTTGAGGGCCTGGCCAGTGAGGTCGCGCGGGCGCTGGGCGTGGCGCCGCAGCCAGGGCAGAACGCGGTGTCGGCGGTGGGCGGGGCCCTGCAGGTGCGCCCGGGGCTGCTGCTGGTGCTGGACAACCTGGAGCAGGCCGTGCAGGCCGCGCGCCAGGCGGTGTCGACGTGGCTGGCGCAGGCGCCCGGGCTGTGCTGCCTGGCTACCAGCCGCGAACTGCTGGGCCTGGAGGGCGAACAGGTGCTGGAGCTGCAGCCGCTGCCCACCCCGCCGGACGCGGCAGGGCTTGAGGATCTGCGCGGCAACGAATCCGTGCGCCTGTTCGTGCAGCGCGCCCGGCAGGCGCAGCCCGGCTTCCGGCTGGAGGCCGCGAACGCCGCCGCCGTCTCCGCGATCTGCCGCGAGGTAGAGGGTATGCCCCTGGCGCTGGAGTTGGCGGCCGCCCGGGTGGGCGTGCTGGCGCCGCCGCAGCTGCTTGAGAGGCTGCAGGACCGGCTGGCGGTGCTGCGCGGAGGAAGGCGCGACCTGCCGGCCCGCCACCAGAGCCTGGCCGCCACAGTGCAGTGGAGCATCGACCTGCTTCCGCCCAACGAGCGCGAGGTACTGGCGCAGCTTTCCGTGTTCCGGGGCGGTTTCACGCTGGAAGCCGCGGAAGCCGTAGTGCGCGCGCAAGGCGAGGTGCTGGATCTGCTGCAGGCCCTGCGTGACAAGAGCCTGCTGCGCTCGCGCCTCGACGGCGAAACCGCGCGCCTGGGCCTGTACCGCGCGGTCTGGGAGGCCGCGGACGGCCTGCTGCGCGAAACGGGCGACGCGCAGGCCCTGCGGGCGCGCCATTTGCGGCACTTCCTGGAGTTCGCGGAGCCGCTGGCCGCGCAGCTGCAGACGCCCGAGGCGCCCCGGGCCATCGAACGGCTGGAGTGCGAACGCCAGAACCTGTACGCCGCGCACGACTTCGCGCTGAGCCACGCCGAACCAGCGGAGGCCGCAAGGCTCAGCCTTGCGCTCAATGTGCTGCTGCAGGTGCGCGGTCCCATGAGTGAACAGCTGGCGCGCCTGCAGGGCGCCTCGGCCGTGCTGCCCGACGCGCAACGGGCGTCGCGCGCGCTGCTGCGCTCGGAACTGGCAAGGGCGCTGCACCAGTCCGGCGACCTGCCCGGCGCGCTGGCATGCGTCGAGGACGCCCTGCGCGACGCCGCGGAGGGCCCGCCGGCCGTGCGCGGCGAGGCGCTGCTGAGCCGCAGCGTGCTGTACTACCGCACCGGGCGCATGGCCGAGTCGCTGGTGGACGCGGATGCCGCCTGCGACCTGCTGGGCCGGGGCGGGCAACCGGCCTCGTGCGGGCGCGCCATGGGCCGCATGGCCCTGGCGTTGTCAGCCATGGGCCGGCGCGACGAGGCCCTGGCCCGCTGCCAGGAGGCGCGCGGAATGCTGGAGCGCGCCGGCGACCTGCACGGCCTTGCACTGAACCTGGCGGCCCTGGGCATCATGCTGCACGAGCGCGACGAGCACGCGGCGTCGGCCCAGGCCTTCCTGGAGGCGCAGCAGACCTTCGAGCGCTTCGGCGACCGTCGCGGCGCGGCCGGCAGCCTGGTGAACCGCGCGCTGCAGGCCCAGGCGATGGGGCGCCTGGAGGAAGCACTGGCCCTCACGGCGGAAAGCGCGAAGCGCGGCGGCGAAATCGGCGACCGCCACATCCTGGCCAGCGCCTGCACGCACCGCGGCATCGTGCTGTTCGAGCTGGGGCTCGACATAGAGGCCTTGGCCAGCATGCGCGACGCCGAGGGGCACGCCCGCGCGATCGGCCAGAACAACACGCTGGCGGTCGCGCTTGAGTACCAGGCAATGCTGCTGGCCCGGCGCGGCGACCTGCACGGCGCGCTCCGGATGTTCCGCGAAATCGACGCGCTGGACGGCGTCAGCGAAAGCGTGCGCGGCGGCGTGGATGCCAGCCTTGCCGAAGTGCTTCTCGGCGCGGGGCGTCACGACGAAGCGCTGCGCTGTTTCGAGCGCGCCTGTGCCAGAGGCGCCATGGATGAAGCAACCCGTGCCCAGCCCCGATTCCAGGCGCTGGTGCTGGGCGCGCGATTGCACGCCGTTACCGGCCGACGCGACGAGGCCCGCCGCCTGGCGGCGCAGGCCGCCGCCCTGGCCAAGGGCCTCGGCATCAGCGAGCACGGCCCCGGACGCCGCTCGGCCGAGGCGATGCGCGCCCTGCGCCCCCTGCTTTGATCGCGATTGATCGGGTTTGATCGGGTCTGATCCAGCCATGGCGTCGCCCGGGTGGCGTCCGCCAGGCCCTTCATACAGGCACTTTCGGCGCTCTTGCCCTGTCAAGGGCAGAACTGGCACGCCGGTTGCATTCCTGCGCCCCGACGCCGCGCAACGTGCGTGGGGTTTCTGACGACGAGGAGTGCGAGATGAACTTGAAACTGTACCTGATAGCCGGGATGTTCCTGGCGGCTCTGTCTTCCGGGCTCAGCGCCCAGATCGGCACCGGCCAGTCCATGGCTTTCACCGACGGGCGGGGAAACCCAAAGGCCGGAAGCGTGGACCCGGGCATGGTCAACGTGCCGGTGCTGCAGACCAACGTGATCGTGCTTTCCATTGCCCAGGCCGACATCACCGCGATTGCCGTCGACAACGTTGGCACCGCCGGCGCGGCCGACTACACGGCGCTGAAGCTGTGGGACGACGTCAACGGCAATGCGCTGGTTGACCCGGGCGAAGCGCTGCTGGGCACCGCCACCGGCGCGTTCCCGGCCAGCTTCACGCTGCCCAAGGCCGTCACCATCACCAGCGCCGGCGCGACACTGCTGGTGACCGTGGATGTCAGCGCCACGGCGGGCGTGGGTGAAACATTCGGCATTCGGCTCGATCCCGCGGCACACGTCACGGTAAGCCCCGCCATGCAGGTGGGCTACGGGCCCATCACCGGCGGCGACCAGGCCGTGAACCCGATTGCCACCACGCTCAGCATCGTGACTCAGCCCGCGGGCGCGGTCTCCGGCAGCCCGTTCACCACCCAGCCGGTCGTGGAAATCCAGGACCAGGGCGGCCGCGCGATGACCGGCTACAACGCGCCTGTTGACGCCGCGATTTTCACCGGCCCCGCCGGCGCCACGCTGCTGGGCACGGTCAGCGTGAATCCGGTCAACGGGCAGGCGGTCTTCACCGACCTGCGCATCGACCTGGCGGCCGCCGGCTACGAGCTCCGGTTTGTTACCGGCTCTTTGAGCCAGACCTCCGCGGCGTTTGACGTGCTGCACGGCGCGGCCACGCAGATCAGCATCAGCGTGCAGCCCGGCGGCGCCCAGGAGGACGACCCGCTCGCGCCCCAGCCGGTGCTGGAGCTGTACGACGCGGCCGGCAACCTGTGCGCCACGGACAGCAGCACGGTGGTGCAGGCGGCGCTGGCAGGCGGCAGCGCCGGCGCACTGCTGACCGGCACGGCCAACGTGGCTGCGCTCAACGGCGTGGTAACGTTCACCGACCTCTCGGTGGACACGGCGGGCCTGGCTTATCGGCTGGATTTCTCGGGCGCCGGGCTGGCGGGCGCAAGCTCAAGCCAGTTCGACATCACCGCCGGGCCAGTCCAGGTTAACCCCGGCAGCGACGATGATGACGACGACGGAGGTTGTGCGGTGCAGGCCGGCGGCACCCACCTGTGGCTTGCGGCATTCTCGATGATGATGCTGACGGCCCTGGCTGTGCGCCTGCGTCGCAAGCAGTCCTGATCCGCACCCGGGACTGTCAACAGAGGCGGACACGGACCCCACGCCGTGTCCGCTTCTGGTTTCTGTGGAAACAGCGGAGCTCCGGCGAGCTTTCAGAGGCGTTGCGGCGGTCAGTGGCATTCGCGTCCCGCGAATGAGTCCCGCTGGCCTCCGGCCGGCGGCGACGGCCAGAGGCCGTCGCGCCTCGAACACTACGCCAAGATGGCCGCCCGGGTGGCCGAGAAGGCCCACACCCACCTGCAGGAGCTGACCGGCAAGAAAGTGGAGTTCCCCAAGCAATACAACGAACAAACCCGCGCCGAGCTAAGGAAGGCCTTCGAAGAGCCAGTCACGGAGCTGGCCGAGAAGGCCAACAAGAAGCGCTAGAGCCCCGGCGGAAACGCCGGGGACACATGGACGGAGTCCATGTGAACGCCCGCACCATGCGCTCGCCAAAGTGAACGCGGCCCGTCCGCCGAAGCCTGCGCCAAGGCGCGGAGCGCCGTTGAAAGGTTAGCCCCCACCGTAAGGTGGGGGTTTGCGATGGAAAGGATACCCGAGTCGCGGAGCGCCGACACAATCTTGCGAGGTCGGGGTTGTGCCGGCGCTCCGCGACTCACTTGATCGTTGGGTCGATACACCCCCACCTTACGGTGGGGGCTAACATTGTGGGCCTGCTCCGCAGGCCAGTGGGGCGGACATACTTGTCCGCCCGTGACCTGCGTCAGCACCACTCGCTCGCCAAAATCGGCGAGCGTCCCCGGCCTTTCGGCCGGGGCTCTAGTGCGCGCCGAGCCAGTTGCGAGCCTTGGTTAGCACCTGTTCCAGGCACCCCGGCTCGAAGGGGCTTGACAAACCGGCTCCCTTGGCGAGTTCCTGGAAGGGGGCTTCGCCGCCTCGCTTGCAGAGGGCCACGTAGTCTTTCATGGCGGCCTCGCGGTCTTCGTCGGCTCTTACCCAGAATTGCAGGGCGCAGATCTGCGCGAGCACATAATCGATGTAATAGAACGGGCTCAGGTAGATGTGCCGCTGCGTCTGCCACCAACCGCCTTCGCTCACGTGCGGCAGGTCGCCGTAGTCGCGCCAGGGCAGGTACGTGCGCTCCATCTCGCGCCACATCTCGAATCGCTCGGCGGGGCTGGCTTCCGGCCGTTCGTACACCAGGTGCTGGAAGTGGTCGACGGCCGTGCCGTAGGGGATGAATTTGAGTGAATCCAGCAGGTGGCTGCGGCGGAAGCGGTCGGCGTCTTCTTCGAAGAACTTTTCCATCCAGGGCCAGGTGATGAACTCCAGGCTCATGGAGTGAATCTCGGCGCTCTCGTAAGTGGGCCACTGGTAGTCGATCAGCTTCTGGTTGCGGCTCGAGTAGTTCTGGAAGGCGTGGCCCATCTCGTGGGTGAACACCTTCACGTCGCCGTCGGTGCCGTTAAAGTTGGCGAACACGAAGGGCACGCCCCAGGCCGGGAAGGTGGTGCAGAAGCCGCCGCCGGCCTTGCCGTCGCGGGCCTTCAGGTCAAGCAGCCCTTTGTCGCGCATGAGCTTGAAAAACTCGCCGAGGCCGTGGCCGATCTCGTCAAACATTTCCTGGGCGCGCAGCACCATCCAGTCGTGGTCGCCGTGGGGGCGCGGGCTGCCCTTGGCGTCGTGGACGCCTTCGTCCCAGGCCATCACCTTGTCGATGCCGAGCTCACGCGCCTGCTGCTTCACCAGCTCGGCGCACAGGGGCACTACTTCCTCGCGCACCTGCTTGCGCAGGGCTTCCACATCGTGGCGGTCGTAATCAACGCGGTGCATGCGCAGGTAGCCGAGCTCGATGAAGTCCTTGAGGCCCAGCTTCTTCGCGCTGGCGTGGCGCAGGCGGGTGAGCTCGCTGAACTGGCGGTCAAGCTGCTCGCGGTTCCGCGCGAACCACTGCCAGCGCGTCTTCCAGGCGTCGTGGCGCGTGGCGCGGTCGTCATCCAGCTGGTACTTGCCAAGGCCGGGCATGTTGAGCTTTTCGCCCTTGAACTCGAACTCGGCCGAGGCCAGCAGCTCGGTGTACTCGGAGCCCAGTTTGCTGATGGCGATCTGTTCGGCCTCAATGGCCGGGCTGTGGGCCTTCTCGTCGCAGTCCCACAATGCGAAGGCCTGCGGGCCGAAGCGCTGCTCGAAGGCCGCGCGGTGGGGGCTTTTGAGCAGGCGGGCTTTCAGTTCATTGTCGAGCTGGGTGAGTTTGGGCGAGATGCGGTCGCGGTAGTCGCGTTGCTGACGGTAGGCCTCGTTGCGGGTGTCCTGGTTGAAGTGCAGGCCGACCAGGGAGCTCCAGGTGCGGATGCCGCGGCGCAGCTCTTCCCAGCGGCGCAGGGCAATCAGCTCGGAATCGGCATCCTTGGCGGTTTCCAGGGCGGTTTTCAGTTCGCCGACCTTGGCGCTGACGGTTTCCAGAGCGGGCTGCTCGGCGGTCATCTGTTCGAATGCAGGTACGTTCATGGTGTTCTCCCAAGCCGCAAGTTAGCAAGCACGCCCCGGTTTCCCACCGCTGGACACAAAGAAGCACCGCAGTGGCCCATCCGTGTTTATCCGTGTGATGCGTGGCTCAACCCTGCGTTCCGGCCGCAGCGGCGCTATCATCGCGGCATGGACTACCGTGCGCGAGTTGAGGGTTGCCTTTATGGACTGGCGCTGGGGGACGCCCTGGGCGCGCCCACGGAGTTCATGAAGTACGCGGCCATTGTCGAGAAGTACGGGCCCATGGGTCCCTCTGAGCCCTCCGAGCGCGTCACGGACGACACGCAGATGGCGCTGGCCGTGGGCGAGGCCCTGATGAGCCTTGCCAATTTCCGGCTGGCCGGCCCGCGCGAGTGGGCCGACGCGCTGGGGCGCGAGTTTCTGCTCTGGTACGCCAGCCCCGACAACAACCGCGCGCCCGGCATCACCTGCATGCAGTCGCTGGATCGGCTGAAGTCGGGCAAGCCATGGCGCGATGCGACTGAGCCCAGCAGCAAGGGCTGCGGCGCCAACATGCGTGTGCAGCCGGTGGGGTTGCTGACCGACAAGCACGGCTTTAGCGTGAAAAAGCGCGCGCAACTGGCGCAGCTGCAGGCAGCCATCACCCACGCGCACCCCACGGCGCTGGCGGCCTCTGAGCTCACGGCCCACGCGATACACCTGCTGGTGGCGGGGCTTGATCCCGCTGAGCTGCCGCAGCGGCTGCTTTCTCACGCCGAGGCGCAGGTCGGCGTCTACCACGAAGAAACGCTGGGCGACCTGTACGAGAAGGCCGGCGCCAGCAGCGGCGCGGCCTACATCAACCGCGGCTGGAACGAAGTGCGCCACAGCATGGAGAAGCTGCAGAAGGCGCTGGAGAAGCCCGACCGCGACAGCGACCCCGGCCTGAAAACCGGCCACGGCTGGACGGCCGAGGAGGCGCTGGCCACGGCGCTGCATTGCTTCCTGCTGTTCGTGGACGAGCCGGTGATGGCGATCCGCCGCGCGGCGGCCACAGGCGGCGATTCCGACAGCATCGCCTGCATAGCGGGCTCATTGGCCGGCGCCCACCACGGAGCAGAAGCCTGGCCCCAAGAGTGGCGCCAGCGCGTCGAGTACAAAGACCGCATCCAGAAACTCGCGGACTGGTATTGAACGCTT
Source organism: Planctomycetota bacterium (assembly GCA_022071975.1). Taxonomy (GTDB): domain Bacteria; phylum Planctomycetota; class UBA8742; order UBA2392; family UBA2392; genus JACKID01. Next base: position 18,954 of record JAJVIO010000079.1, on the reverse strand, counting down.
GGGTGTCGCCAGCCCCGCGTTCCGTGATGTAAACTCACCGCGATGGCGCAAGAATGCGATGGGGGAGGCGGCATGGTTCGTTTGCTGGTGGTGCTCTGTTTCGGTGTTCTGGCGCAAAGCGCTTTCAGCCAGGCTTACCTGCTCAAAGACATCAATCCCGGTGCAACCGATGAGAGCGACTGGGTTGATCAGATTGTCTCCAACGGCAGCAACGTTTTTTTCAGAGCGCGCTTCGGCTCTTTGGCCCCGGCCTGGCCCTGGAAAAGCGACGGGACTGCCGCGGGAACCATCATGCTCTGCAACCCAAGCACAAACATCGGCAATTCGGCCAACGGGCTGGTTCCGTTCGGCAGCGGCATTGCCTTTGTCGCGGGCGACGACCCGCATGGACCAGAGTTGTGGATCAGTGACGGCACGCCGGCAGGCACCCAGATGGTGGCTGATATCAACACTGGCACTGCGGCAGGTGCCGCCACCCCGCTGGCTGTGATGGGGGGGAAGATTTACTTCCGGGGTAACGACGGCGGCACCGGTTGGGAGCTATGGGTATCCGACGGAACTGCCGGTGGTACCTCACTGTTGAAGGACATCGAGACCGGGGCAGGCTCAAGTGACCCGACTGACTTGACAGTGGTGGGAAACCGGCTGTTTTTCACGGCCCAGAACAGCACTACCGGCAGAGAACTATGGATCTCCGATGGTACCACATCCGGCACAACCCTGGTTGCGGACATCAACTCAGGGGCAGGATCCAGTACGCCGTCCAACCTCGCCGTCATTGGCACCAAGCTGTATTTCAAGGCGTACAACACGGCCAACGGGGACGAACCCTGGGTGGCGGATGCTGGCACCGGCACGGCGACAATGTTGAAGGACGTTAATCCCGGTACGGCCAATTCCCTGGCCGGGGAGTTCGTTGAGCTTAGCAGCGGCGATGTGGTCTTCACGGCAATCACCGCCAATGAAGGTAGGGAACTCTGGATCACCGACGGCAGCACGGCCGGCACACAGCTGATCGTGGACCTGAAGGCTGGATTCAACTCTTCGAATCCGAAGTATCTCGTATCCATGGGGACGTACGTGCTGTTGCAGGCGGACGACGGCTCGGCTGCGTATGACGAGCTTTGGCGCACCGATGGCACTTCGGGTGGCACGTCCCTGGTGAAGGACATCAATCCCTCGCCGAGCACAGGAAGCAGCCCTTCCTACCTGGTCCGGCGGAATAATGAGTGCTTCTTCTTCACTTCTGGCGGTGCGTTTACCGGCCTCTGGAAATCGGACGGAACAAGCACCGGGACAACCATGGTGTCGAGCGTTGTCCCCAACACCGCGTCTCCGCGCCCGATGATTGTGGCGAACGGCTTGCTGTACATGTCGGTGTTTACGGGCACCTCAGGCGCCAACTACGCATTGTGGCGGTCGGATGGGACGGGCGCGGGTACCTACATCGTCAAGAACATCTGGCAGGATGCCGCAGATGGCAGTGTTTCCGGCATGAAGTCCCTGGGAACCACGGCCGTGTTCTGGGCCGACGACGGCACACACGGCAAGGAGCCCTGGGTAACGGACGGCACCAGCGCCGGCACCCAGCTTCTGCAGGACATCATGCCCGGTGCAACGGGCAACATCAGCAGCCCGATCGTGGTGATCGGCACGCTGGCTGTCTTTGCCGCGGAAGACGGCTCCAATGGGCGCGAGATCTGGGTTACAGACGGGACTACCGCCGGCACTTTTATGCTGCTGGATGTCCGTCCCGGTGCCTCCGGCTCCAATCCGCTCAACTTGACGAAGGTCGGCACCAGGGTGTTCTTCCAGGCGGATGACGGCACGCACGGTCCGGAGTTGTGGATCACCGACGGAACCACGGCGGGTACACAGCTCGTGAAGGACATTCAGACCGGCGGGATCGGCAGCCAACCCAGGAACATGACGGAGTGGGGCAGCCTGTGCTTCTTCAGCTGCAACGAGGGAAGTGTCGGCGAGGAGCTTTGGAAGTCAGATGGCACCGCGGCCGGTACGGTGTTGGTGAAAGACACCCAGGGCGGCGGAGGATCCGGGCAGCCCGCGGACTTGCGGGTGTACAACGGCCAACTGCTGTTCACCGCGAACGACGGCGCGAACGGCAAAGAATTGTGGCTCAGTGACGGCACCACGGCCGGCACAATACTGCTGAAGGACATCAATCCGGGGGCCGCCTCCACAGCGCTTGCCTGGCACGATGAGGCCAATGGTTATCTGTTCTTCAACGCCAGCCAGGCCTCGACGGGCACGGAACTCTGGCGGACCGACGGCACCGCGGCAGGAACCATCCTGCTTGCCGATGCAATGGCCGGAACGGGGTCGGGTTCGCCATTTTACTACGGTGTGTTTGGCAATCAGCTGGTGTTCTCCAACATGACAGCGGCGGCGGGCCGAGAGCTCTGGCTGTCGGACGGCAGCACGAGTGGCACGTTCATGCTTGTGGACGCGTATCCCGGCACCACCAGCAGTTCGAGCAGCGTGCTGGGCTTTGTGGCCTCGGGCTTCGTGTTCCGGGCGATCGATCCGACGCATGGTCGCGAATTGTGGTTCAGCAACGGCACTTCGGCCGGCACCTCGCTGCTGGTGGACGTGTTTAACGGTCCGACAAATGGCGTTTACCTGGCGGTTGGCGAGCTGGGCGGTTATGTCTACTTCAACGGATACACGTCCGCCGAAGGTGGCGCGCTGTGGCGTACAGATGGGACCGCGAGCGGTACCCAGCTGGTTGATCCGATTGCAGCAGGGCCTGAGTCGGTGGTGATCGGCGCTGCGAACCTGTTTGCCGGGAAGCTTTTGTTTCTGGCCCCGACCGTGCAGTATGGAAGCGAGTTGTGGGTATGGGATCCCGGCTCCGCCAATCAAGCGCCCACCGTAACCTCAAGCGCGAGCGGCCTGAACTACGTAGAGAATGCCGCGGCCCTGAATCTCGACCCGGCTGCAACAGTTGTGGATGTTGACTCTGCCGACTTCGACGGCGGGTATCTCCGCCTGGAGATCACGCAGGGCGCGACGGCCGATGACAGGCTGACCATTCCCAACCAGGGTACCGCTGCCGGACAGATCGGCGTAGCCGGCGCCACTGTTACCTACGGGGGAGTCACAATCGGCAGTTTTTCCGGCGGCGTCGGCAACTCGGCCCTGCTGCTCACATTCAACGCTTCGGCTTCTGCCACTGAGGCACAGGCAGCGCTACGGGCCATTGAGTTCCGGGTGCTGGGCGACAATCCGACCAGTACGCAACGCGTCATTACCGTGACAGTGTCGGACGGTGACGGCGGCGTCAGCGCGCCGGTGCAACTGAACGTGACCGTGACTCCGGTGAACGATCTTCCTTTAGTGCACCTGCCAGTCAGCAGTGCCACGAACTTCACCGGCAATCCCGGAGGGCCCTTTTCTGCGACTCTTGCGCCTTCTGCGCCTTCCATGACCAACATGTACCTGGAGCTCACGGACTCGGACAGCGTCCCCGTCCTCGCGACGGTCTCCGTCGCTCCGTCCGCGCCGGCCAGTATGAGCGCGCCTGCCAGCCCCCAAGCTGTCCCCAGCGGCACGGTTCTGGTATGGACAGGCAACACCGCGCAATCCGCGCCCGGCACCTACACATGGACTCTGACGTTTACGGACGGCGCCGGCACGAACGTGGCCGTGATGGTTTCGATTACCATCACCGACCTGAATCCGCAGCACACAAACGGCGCCGATGCATCCGGCGCGGGCACCCAGGCCCAGCCCTACTTCTGCAACGCGCCGGTCGGGACTCAACCGTCCAGGTGGATGGCAAAGGTGGAAGATCCCTGCCTGCTGCAGACTGTGGCGATTCTCAGTGTCACGCCGGATCCCGGTAATCCGACCGGCGTGTGGTCAATCTCAATGACTCCGGGGTCCGGCCAGCGAGATATGTACGCCACGCCTGCCCAGGCGCTGGCGGCCGCCGATATCGGCAACCACGACTTCACGGTAGTGGTAACCGACGGGAGCCTCACCGCGACGCTGTATCTCAGGCTCGCGGTTTACCAGCCCACCAACCAGGCCCCGGACATCAATGTTCCCGCGGGCAGCCAGTTCGTGAAGACAAGCACCTCGCCCATCACTTATTTTGAGCTCGCCGTGGATCCCGGCACGCTGGTCACGGGTATAGCTGAGCTCGAGATCGTTGACCCGGAGGGTGACGACGTGCGGATCACTTCGGTGACGCCGCCGGCGGCTCCGCACGGCAACCTGACGGTCGCCTACCAGACGGGATTCCAGACCTCTCCATATCAGTTCGCGGTGACCGGCACGGCCGCGCCGAACGACCCGCCGGGTGCGCACAAGTGGTCCATCGTTGTCGAGGATCAATACGCCAACAGTGAGACATTTGAAGTGTACATCCAGATCAACAACCTTCCGCCGACGTTCTCGGCCGGCCCCGATGCGACAGGCGGGGCTGGAACGCAGGTGTCGCCGTATGTGGTCACCGCGATCGTCGGCCAGGCCTTTGCGTCGCACCCGGTACTGATTCAAGATCCCAATACTTCCGAGCAGCACGGTGTGGGCACTGTAACGCCCGCAGCTGGAAATCCCGCCACTGGCGCAGCATTCCAGTTCTCAGTTGACCAGGTGAACCACTGGTTGCGGGTCACCTCAGCAACCCTCAGTCCATCCCATGTCGGTAGTTATGAGTTTGGGATTGAAGTGGCGGACTCCTCGAACACGGCCACCGTGTGGGTGCGGATCGAAGTGGTCACCGGCAGCACCGGAGGAGGCGGCAGCGGAGGCAACGGAGGCGGCGGTGATGACTCCAGTGGCTCCGGCTGTTCGGTCGGGGTGGGTAGCCGCTCCGCACTAGTACCGCTGATCTTGCTTGCGAGCTTGACTGGGTTGATGACAGCGGCGCGCCGCAGGCGTCGTGCCCGCAAGCCCCAGCCCTTGCGGGCTGGGCTTTGATCAGTGCGTGGTTGCGAACTCCGTGCCTACCAGCAGGCTGAAGAGGGCGTCTTCCCAGGCGGCCTTCTGGTTGTCGGCCTGCTTGATGTGCTCGGTGAGCCGTTTGCTTTCGGCCGCTGTGGGCCGTCTTGAGAGCACGACCAGATACAGGCGCTCGACCTGCTTTTCCAGTTTATCGCTGCTGCCTGTCACGCCATCGAGCACCGAGCCCTTGCCCCAGTCGCTCAGCAGGGTGGTGGCCTCGCCGTTCATCACCAGCAGGGCCTGGTCGATGGTGAGGCTGAAACCGTCGGCCTCGGTCATTTCGTCGTCGTCACTTGAGCGCGCGAAGTTGCGCGAGGCCGCGCGCCGCAGCCACCAGTCGTCGGACATGCGATCCAGCTGCGCGCGCAGCTTCTCGATCGCGTCCAGGTCGTACTCGAAGCGCTTCTCGTTCTTGCCCAGCTTGCCCTCGGCCTCGCGCTTGAGGTAGCGCTCGGCCTCCTGCAGTTCCTTTGTGTAGGGGTTCTTGCCTTCGCGCATGCCGCGTTTGGTCTGCGACTGGTTGCGCACGTTGATCAGCGCCGCGAAGAACTGTTCCGGGCTCAATTGCCGCACCGGGTAGCTCGCGAAGTGCCAGGTTTCGGCGCCCTTTGCCGGCAGGCTGGAAAGCTGCCAGGTGCGCGACTTCAGGATTGACCGATACATCCGCTTGATGTCGAAGCCGCTGTCGCGCAGATCAACGGCCAGCGCCTGCAGCAGCTCCGGGTGGCTGGGCTCGTTGAAGCTGTTGAAGTCGTCCACCGGGTTGTGCAGGCCGCTGCCGAACAGGAAGCTCCAGAAGCGGTTGGCGACGTACTTCTGCGTCTGCGCGTTGGCGGCGTCGATCACCCAGGCGGCCCAGGCCTTGCGCCACAGGCGGGCGTCGTCCACCTGCAGCGGCTCGCCGCCCAGGAACTTGGGTGCTTGCCACTGGGACGACTTCATGAGTTTCTCGCGCTTCTCGGCGTCGGCCTTGGCGAGCTTCTTCTCGAGTTTCTTGAAGTCCGCGCGTTCGCCCTTCTGGTCGAACACGTCGCCCTGCTTGGGGCGCTGGTCGCCCTTGTTACGCATCTGCAGGGGCCAGAAGAAACTGGCCACGCCGTTGAAGTCGGCGACCTTCCAGTTTTCCTCGTAGGGGTGGTCGTGGCACTGGGCGCACTGGATCTGCACGCCCGTGAAGTGCTTGGTGGCTTCGCCCGCGACGTCGGCGGTGCGGATTTCTTTCTTCGCGCCGTAGTATGCCGCCGCCGGGTTGTCGGACATTTTGCCCTGGGCGCTGATCATTTCGTAGATGACCTGGTCGAAGCCGCGCCCGGCGTTGAACTGCTCGGCCAGCCACACGCCCAGCACCAGGTCGGCGTTCTGGGCGGCCTTGCCGCGGCCTACCAGCACTGTGAGCCACTGGTCGGCCAGGTGTTCGCCGAAGCGGGGGTCGTCTACCAGCTTGTCGATCAGCTTCGCGCGCTTGTCGGGCGAATTGTCGTCGAGAAAGGCGGCCGCTTCGTCGGCGCGGGGCGGCATGCCAACGACATCCAGGTACACGCGGCGCAGGAACTCGGCGTCGTCGCTGCGCGGCGCCGGGGTGACGCCGTCGCGCTCCCATACTTTGGCGATTTCGCGGTCGATTACGGCCGTGAGTTCGGCCTCGCTGGGTTTGGCGGGGGCGGCTTCGGTCTTGCGCTCGGGTTGGATTTCATCGGCGCGCGCGGGCACGAAGGCGGCCAATGTGCACAAGGAGGCCGCGAGGGCCAGTGAAAACAGCAGATAGCGGTTCATGGCATCTCCCGCCGCGTCGCACCGGTCATGTTACCCACCCGGAGATTCGGGGTTGCGGTATTTTGGGTTTCAAGCAACGAAATTCCGGCGCGGCGGTCGCCTGTTCGTGATTTTGGGATTCCCACAAACGAGCCGCTGTTGCAGACTTTGCGCTATGCAACCAACACGCACTTACCATGACGATGCCCGCAAGTTCCAGAAAGCGTACCGCGACGCGGCGCTGGCGTTCGGCATCATCCTTGGCCTCAACACTGTGGTGATGCTTGGTATTGGCGTCATCCAGCTGCGTTCTCCGAATCCCGAGTTCGGCCCGCCCGGCGTGCTGCTGGGCATGGGGGCGATCCTGGCCGGGATCACGATCGGCATCACGGCCGCCATCGCGCGCCGGCAGCGCTGGGGCGCGATCGTCGGCGTCGTGCTGATGGCCCTGGTCGCGCTGGGGGCCGTGGTCAACTGGATTTCGGAGTCGGCGGAGTCCGGCAAGGGGCCGCCCAGCCCGCTGTGCGGCATCGTTTTCTTTGCGATTGCGTTTGTTGCGCTGGCGCGCGCGATCAGCGCCAAGGACCTGTCCCAATCGTGGGCGCCGCAGCCCTACCCATCGCCTGAGGCATCGGCTTTCAACCCCTACGGCGTGAGCGCGCCGGCCCCCGCGACGCCGCGCACGCTGGGCACGGTGGGGGCGGCTTTGCTGATTTTCGGGGGCCTGCTGGTGATCGGCGGCGCAGGCGCGGCCGTGGCAAGTTTTGTGGCGGAAACCACGGTAAGTGAAAGCGCCTGGCAGACCGTGCGTGACCCGGAGTTGCGGGTGACGGTCGAGATGCCCGGTGAGCCTGTGCGCAAGCAGTTGCCGTCGAGCGCGGAGGCGCCCTACGAAGCCGGCTACACGCTGGACCGCCACCAGTACATGGTCGAGATGAGCTGCACGCGCCTGGCGCCGGACTGGTTCTTTGAGGAAGCGGAGTTCCGCAACCAGCTCGAGACGCAGTACGACGCGCAGTACGTCAGCTCGAAGTCCGGCAGCGACGTGAACGTCAACGGCATCCGCATGTACCGGGTGACCTTCCAGTTGACCGACGGCAGCCGCGCCGTCGTGCAGGGATTCTTTGACGGCCGCGACGCGGTGATCATCAGCGTTTCCGAAACCGAGGCCGTGGACGGCGCGGTATCCGAGCGCGTGATGAACAGCCTGCGCAGAGAGTAGCGCCACGCACAGGCAGTGCGCCCCGAAGGGGCATTGGATTGTAGCCACGGGTGGAGCAAGCGGCGCAGCCGCCCCGCCCATGGGAGAAGGGTTCAGTCTTTACCTGCCCCGAAGGGGCATTGGATTGTAGCCACGGGTGGAGCAAGCGGCGCAGCCGCCCCGCCCATGGGAGAAGGATTCAGTCTTTACCTGCCCCGAAGGGGCATTGGGTTGTAGCCACGGGTGGAGCAAGCGGCGAAGCCGCGCGCGCAACCCGTGGAAACCGGTTAGAGGAATCGTCGCCCCGAAGGGGCGAAGGAAGGCAACGAAAGGCGCATCATGCCCGGCACCTATTCGCAGGTTCTGTTGCACGTCGTGTTCAGCACCAAGCACCGCGAACCGTGGATTTCTCCGGAACTCGCCGAACGCCTCTACCCGTACATGGGCGGCATCATCCGCGCCGAAAAGGGCGTGCTCTACGACATCGGGGGCATCGAGGACCACGTGCACTTGTACCTGCGCTGGCGCACGGATGGGAGGATCTCTGACCTGATGCGGACTGTGAAAGCACGTTCGTCGAAATGGGTGCACGACGAGTATCCGGCGTTGAAGTCGTTTGCCTGGCAGGAAGGCTACAGCGTGTTCAGCGTGAGCAAGTCGCAGGAGGCGGCCGTCAAGAAGTACATCGCGGGACAGCGGGCACATCACGCGAAAGAAGACTTCAAGACGGAGTTGCTGCGGATGCTGCGGTTGCATGAGATCGAGTTTGACGAGCAGTATGTGTTTGATTGAGCGCTTCCCCTGCCCCTTCGGGGCAGGGGTTCTTTGACGATCCTGTCCACGGGTTGCGCTCGCGGCTTCGCCGCGCGCTTCACCCGTGGCTACAGGCCGGCGCCCCTTCGGGGCGCGGCGGGCGAGACGCCCGCGATCCGGTACGGCCCTTCGGGGCGCTGCGGGCGGGACGCCCGCGTTCCGGATCGGCCCTCGGGACTCCCGCGTTCCGGTACGGCCCTTGGGGCGCGGCGGGCGGGACTCCCGCGTTCCGGATGGCCCTCCGGGGCGCGGCGGGCGGGGCGCCCGCGTTCCGGTACGGCCCGTCGGGGCGCGGCGGGCGGGACTCCCGCTTCCGGAACGACTCTCGGGGCGCTGCGGGCGGGACTCCCGCTTCCGGAACGACTCTCGGGGCGCTGCGGGCGGGATGCCCGCGGTCAATGACTCGTGGCGAACTCGGTGGTCATCAGCAGCGCGTACAGCAGGTCTTCGGCGGCCGCCGTGGGGTTTTCGGCGTTTTCGAAGTAGTCCCTCAATTGCTTCGATTCTTCGTTGCTCGGCCTGCGCGACAGCACCATCACATACAGCGCCTCGATTCTTTCCTCATACGTCTCGAAGCTCTTGCCGATCCTCTGCAGCAGGCTGTCCTTGCCGCTGCCCGCCAGCGCGTTGGTGAACTCGCCGTTCATCACCGCCAGCGCCTGGTTGATGCTCATCGTAAAATTCTCGCCGCCCGTCATCTCGTCGTCCTGGGACAGGCTTGAATAGCGGCCCGCCGCCCAGCGCGCGATGAACCAGCGGCCGTCGATACGCTCGAACTGTTCGCCGAAGCGGTTCATGGTGGCGTGGTCAAATGTGTAGTAATCGCCGCCGTCCTTCTTCTGTTGCGCCTCGCGGTCCTTGATCTGCTTCTTGCCCGCCTCGATGGAGCCGTCGCGGTAGCTTGCCACCAGGGGCTTCACCTGCTCGTCATCCAACAGGCGCAGCAGCGTGGCCAGGAACTGCTCGGCCGTCAGGGGCCGCACCGGGTAGCTTGCGAAGTGCCAGCGCTCGGCCTTCTTGGGCGCGTCCTTGCTGGAAAGCTGGTATGCGCGGCTCTTGAGAATCGCGCGGTACAGGCGCTTGATGCTCCACTTGTTCGCTTGCAGGTCTTCGGCCAGCAATTCAAGCAACTCCGGGTGGCTGGCCTCGTTCAGGGGCGTGAAGTCATCCACCGGGTTCAGCAGACCGCTGCCGAAGGCGATGCTCCAGACGCGGTTGGCCACGTAGCGGCGGGTCTGCACGTTGTCGAGCATCCAGGTCGCCAGCTTGGTGCGCCAAACCTTGGGGTCGCGGGTGTCGACCGCCTGGCCGTCGAGCGTCACCGGCTTCACGTAGTTGATGTACAGGTCCACCTGCGCCTTCTGCTGCGGCGTCAGCTTGTCGTACATCGCGGCGGCCTTGAGCACCTTGTTGGGCGCGTCGGCGTTGGTGCGCACGAAGGCGCGGCCGGGGACCACGCGGTTGTCGATCTGGGCCTGGGTGGCGGTCAGGAAGGCGGCCATGCCCTGGAAGCTCTTCTGCGTCAGCTTTTCGTCGTAGGGGTGGTCGTGGCACTCGGCGCACTGGATCTGCACGCCCATCAGGTTCTTGCTGAGCTTGCCGATCATGTCCGTGAAGCGCACGCCCTCGCCCTCGGCGAACCAGGGGATCACCGCCGGGTTGTCCACCAGCTCGCCCTCGGCGGTCACCAGCTCGCGGATCACAGTGTGGAAGCCGACATCCTGGTTTACCTTCTCGGCGATCCACTGGGCCAGCAGGTGCGCGGCCGACAGCGTGTCGGCGCGGCGCGGGGTCAGCATTACGGTCCAGTGGTCGGCCATGTGCTGCCCGAAGCGCGGGTCTTCGATCAGCTGGTCGATCAGCTTGGCGCGTTTGTCCTTGTCGCTGGAGTCGAGGAACTGGGTGACTTCCAGCCAGGTGGGAGGCTCGCCCACGGTGTCGAGGTAGACGCGGCGCAGGAATTCCGCGTCGTCGGCCTGGGCGGCGGGCTTGATGCCGTCGCGCTTCCAGACCTTCTCGATTTCGGCGTCGATGCGCGCGGTGAGGTCGGGATTGCTGCTGGTCTTGGCGGGCTCCTGGGCGCGGGGCTGGTCGAGCAGCGAAATCAGCAGGCAGGCGGCCGCCAGGGGCGGCAACGCGAGCAGGGCCAGTCTGCGCATGGCGGGCTCCATTCCGGGTTCGAGTGATCTTTCCGATTCTACGCCGGCAGCTTGCAGGCGAGGAATGAAAAGCGCGGGGTAGGGACACGCTGCCGCGTGTCCTGGCCGCGGTCTGCAATGATCGTAGGGACACGCGGCCGCGTGTCCCTACGTGAAGCGGGACGCCCTTGGGCGTCCCGCTTTGTATGAAAACTCCAGCGCACGGGCGTCTAGCCGTCCATGCCGCCTTCTTCCTTCTCTTCTTCTTCCTTGTCGCCGACCTTGCCGAAGGCCTGTTTCATCTCGGCCTCGCCCTTGATGGTGATGGTCAGCTTCAGGGCGCCGGCCTGCGGGTGCTGCACGGTGGCGTTGAACTCGCCGGTGTTTTCCATGTTCACGCGGACGATGCGGCCTTCCTTGATGTCCCACAGATAGCTGCCCTTGTTGCCGGCGGTGATTTCCGGCTCGCCGATGTTTTCATCTTTCAGCTTGCCCTTGAGCTTGGTCTCGAAGGAGACGCGCAGCAGCTCAACTTCGCCTTCCTTGACGACTTCCTCGGCCTTGCAGGTGCCGGTGGCTTCCTTCAGCTCGATGGTGTCATCGCCCGAGAACATGGCCTTGAGGGCGTCTGCGTCGGCATCCCAGGTTTCGCCCAGCTTGACTTCGCGGTTGGGGATGAAGGCGTTGGCGAAGGGGTCGGTCTTGTTGAGCTGCTTCTTGACGTCTTTCAACTCGGCGTCGCCCTTCTCGAGCTTCGACTCCCACTTCTTGGTTTCGGCGTTGAAGGTGTACAGGATCGAGGCGCCCTTGAGCTGGGAGTCCATCTCGACCGGGTCCGTGGGCTCCTGGCCCAGCTTGGTGACTTCGGTGATGGTGGTGCCCTTGGTCCAGCGCACGCGCGCCTGGGTGATCTTGCCGTCTTCCGACACGGCCAGCACTTCCATGATCTTGGTGCCGGTTTCGGTCTCGGAGTTCGACTCAAGCACCGTGCCGTCCTCCAGGGCGACGTCGGTGTTGTTGTTCTCTTCCTTGGTTTCGGTGACCTTCTGGTCCTTGGCGAACTTCTCCTTCAGGTTGAAGGTGCGGGCCGCCTTGTCGGACTCCTGCGCGATCGTCGGTACCGCGAGCGCCGCAAGCAGCAGCGTCGCCATGCTCAGCTTCATCCAGCTCTTCATATGCGTCTCCTTTGTGACCCCGGTAAGCACATAGTCCCAACCGGGGCCGATTCCTTTCGGCCAAAATGGCACATCAAGCACAGCGTTTAGCGCGCCGCCAACGAAGAGCAAGGGGGGCGGAGCCGGGAAGGGGTCAGGCACCTGTTCCGCCCGGCAGACTGCGCCGGCCGGAAAAGGAGCCAGACCCTTGGGCGCGGCGGGCGGCCATTGTGATTCGGGCGCAGGCTTCGGCGTCGCTCAGGGCTTCGTGGTGGTTCAGCTTCAGGCCCATCACGCGGCAGACGTTGGCGAGGTTGGCCGGGTGAATGCCGAGCGCCTTGCGCGCCTGGCGCACTGTGCACACCCATGGCAGCTCCGGCGCCGGCAGACCGGCCGCTTCGCAGCAGGCCTCCAGCACCGCGCGGTCGAAGCCGGCGTTGTGGGCGGCGATGAACATGGCGCCATCCAGCACTTCGCGCAGGATCGGCCAGGCCTGGCCGAAATCGGGCTTGTCCTCGACGTCCTCGAGCCGAATGCCGTGAATGCCCGTGAACAGCATGATGTCGCGCGGCGGCCGGATCAGCTGCCGCACCCGGCGCGCGACGCGCCCGCGCTCCACGCGCACCAGGCCGACGGCGCAGGCGCTGTCCGGGTAGTGGTCCGCGGTCTCGAAGTCGATGGCCACGAACGCGCCGGGCAGCGGGTCAATGAAGCTGGTTTTCGCGCGCGCCATGCTGTTCGATGCCTCTACTTGGGTCCGTGCAACGCTCAGGCCGTGAGGCGGGGGCAACTGCGAAGGCATAGGCTCACGCCGCACGCCTCCGGCCCATCGCCGCGGCCCTGAAAGAACCCGACGACCCTCAGTCTAACAGCGCCCGCGACAGCGCCTATTTCCCGGCGTGACAGGCGGAACTCTCGGCTGCATGATGCCCCCATGGCAGATCTGCCGATCGAGAACTGGCGCGACGAGAAACAGTCCGCATGGCTGTACCTCAAGCTCGCGGAACTGGAAAAGGACACACCCCGCGAAGCGCTGTTCGCCGAGTTGGCCGGGGCCGCCGAACGCCAGGCCGCGATCTGGGAGAGAACCATCAGCGCAGCCAAAGGCGGCCTTCCCGGTTTCAGGCCATCGTCACGGGCGCGACTGGCGATTTGCGTTGCCCGCTGGATCGGCGTGCGGCGCGCGCGGCCACTGCTTGCATCACTGAAAGTGCGCGGGCTTTCGGTGTACAGCGGCGCGCGCCCGGGCCACGCCATGCCCCAGAGCGTCGAAGAGGTCGGGCGCGGGCACAAGACCGTCGCCGGCGGCAACCTGCGCGCGGCCGTATTCGGCGTCAACGACGGCCTGGTCAGCAACGCCAGCCTGATCCTCGGCGTGGCTGGCGCGACTTCTGAGAGCGGGGTTGTGCTGCTGTCGGGCGTCGCGGGATTGCTGGCGGGCGCGTTTTCGATGGCGGCAGGCGAGTACATTTCGGTGCGCTCGCAGCGCGAGTTGTTCGAGTACCAGATCGGCAAGGAGCGCGATGAGCTGGAAGAGTACCCCGAAGAGGAAACCGAAGAGCTGGCCCTGATCTACGCCGCGCGCGGCGTGCCGCAGGAGGATGCGCGCAAGCTGGCGGCAACGCTGATGGCCGACCCCACGCGCGCGCTGGACACCCTGGCCCGCGAAGAACTGGGATTGAACCCGGACGAGCTGGGCTCGCCGCTTGGTGCGGCGTTCTTCTCATTCCTGTCGTTCGCGATCGGGGCGCTGATCCCCCTGGCCCCGTTCCTGTTCACGGCCGGCACGACGGCGCTGCTGGTCGCGATTGCTCTTGCCGCCGTTGCGCTGTTTGCCGTGGGCGCGGCCCTGAGCCTGTTCAGCGGGCGCAGCTCATGGTGGGGCGGCGGGCGCATGCTGCTGATCGGCGCCGCGGCGGGTGCCGCCAGCTACGGCATCGGGACGCTTTTCGGAGTCGCGACCGCCTGACCAGCCCTCCGTGCATCCGTGCGACCGGGCTGCTATAACCCCTGCATGATCGTGAAGATTTCCAGCGCCGGGGTCAGCGGCATCATGGCCGTGCCCGTGGACGTCGAGGTGGACGGCGCGTCCACCAACTCGACGGACCCCTCCTTCATGGTGGTGGGCCTGCCCGACAAATCGATCAGCGAAGCGCGCGAGCGCGTGCGCGCGGCCATCGACAACGCGGGCTACGACTGGCCCTTCCTGCGCCTCACGGTCAACCTCGCGCCCGCCGACCTTAAAAAGGAAGGCAGCGCCTACGACCTGCCCATCGCCATCGGCGCGCTGGCCGTCAGCCACCAGGTTGACCCCAACGCGATCGGCCGCCACGCCATGATCGGCGAGCTGGCGCTGGACGGCCGCATCCGCCGTGTCGCGGGCGTGCTGCCGATCGCGCTGGCGCTGAAAGAGCGCGGTGTGAAAAGCCTGATCGTGCCGGAGGACAACGCCGGTGAAGCCGCGGTGGTGGAGGGGATGGATATCATCCCGGCCGGGCATTTGCGCGAAGTGGTGGGGTTCATCAACGGTAACCTGCCGATCGAGCCGTTTCGCGCGGACATTGAGGCCTACTTCGACCACGCCGACGAGTACGGCGCCGATTTCGGCGACGTCAAAGGCCAGGAGGCCGCCAAGCGCGCGCTGATGATCGCGGCGGCCGGCGGCCACAACGTGCTGATGCTGGGCAACCCGGGCGTGGGCAAGAGCATGCTCAGCAAGCGCATCCCCACGGTGCTGCCGCGCATGACGCTTGAGGAAGCGCTGGAGACCACCAAGGTCTACAGCGTGGCGGGGCTGGTCACCAAGGAGATGCCGCTGGTGACGAAGCGCCCCTTCCGCAGCCCGCACCACACCATCAGCGACGCCGGCATGATCGGCGGCGGCACGAACCCAAGACCGGGCGAAATCAGCCTGAGCCACAACGGGGTGCTGTTCCTGGACGAGTTCCCCGAGTTCAACCGCAAGACGCTGGAAGTCATGCGCCAGCCGCTGGAAGACGGCACGGTCACCATCAGCCGGGCCAGCGGCAGCCAGACTTACCCGGCTCGCATGATGATGGTGGCGGCCATGAACCCCTGCCCCTGCGGCTACCTGGGCCACCCGGCCAAGCGCTGCCAGTGCTCGCCCCGGCAGATCGCCGCCTATCGCGGGCGCATCAGCGGCCCGCTGCTGGACCGCATCGACATCCACCTGGAAGTGCCGGCCGTGGATTACAAGGAGTTGTCGGGCGGCGCGACGGGGCTCAGCAGCGCGGAGATGCGCGCGCGGGTGCAGGCGGCGCGGGACGTACAGACGGCGCGTTTTAAATCGGCGCGCAAGGGCCTGCACAACAACGCGGGCATGAGCGACAAGGAAGTGCGCAAGTACGCCGAGCTGGACAGCGGCGTGAAGACGCTGCTGGACACCGCGATGGAAAGCCTGCAGCTCAGTGCCCGGGCGTACACCAGAATCCGCAAGATCGCCCGCACCATAGCAGACCTCGAGGCCGCGCCCGAAATCCGCACCGAGCACATCACCGAGGCCATCGGCTACCGCACGTTGGACCGCGCTGATCAGTGATTCTCGCCACTGGAGTGGTATACTGCTCTCATGGCTTCGACCATCACATCCGATCAGATCAATTGCTTGAGCGTGGATGAAAAGCTCAAGTTGATACAGGCGGTATGGGAGTCGCTGCTGGCTGATGCCGCCGAACTCCCCACGCCGGAGTGGCAGCGCAAGCTGATCCGTGAGCGCGTGGAGGCATACCGCAGCAACCCGCACGAGGGCACGGACGCTTTCGAATTCCTTGATCAGCTCGGGCGCAAGCAGTGAAGCGCGTTTACATCGAGCCGTCGGCCAAGGCCGATGTTGAATCCGTGTTCTGGTACTACGAACTCGCGCACCCCGGTTTGGGCCAAGAGTTCAAGTCCCGAGTCGCTGATGCACTGAGAAGGATCGCTGAATTCCCGGGCGCCACTCCGGAAATCGAGCCGGGCGTTCGCTGGCTCATGCTCAAACAGTTTCCCTTCAAGTTGTTCTACCTGTCGGAAGAAGATCCGCTTCGGGTAGTCGCAGTCATCCACGCCGCCGCGGAGCCCGACACCTGGCGGCGGGCTCTCGGTTCATGAATGCAGATCGCGCACGGCACATCACCGAAGCCATCGGCTACCGCACGTTGGATCGCGCTGATGCGTAGCGCCGCCGCCGGGGCTATACTGTGGGCATGGCCGTGACCCTTACAGCCGACGACCTGGCGAAGCTCAGCTTTGAGGAGCGCGTGAAGCTGCTTGAGATGATCATGCAGAGCATCGCTGCGGACACCGCCGCCGAGCCCGCGCCGGAGTGGCAGCGCGAAGTAGTGCGTGAGCGCCTCAAGCGCATGGATGAACGGCCGCACCCGGGCATCCCCGCGGACGAGGCGCTTGCGAACCTCGGCAAGCGCAAATGACAGTCCCCGT
Organism: Planctomycetota bacterium; assembly: GCA_022071975.1. GTDB lineage: Bacteria > Planctomycetota > UBA8742 > UBA2392 > UBA2392 > JACKID01. The sequence continues at coordinate 2,485 of JAJVIO010000079.1, read as the reverse complement.
CAGGTTCGAGCCCGAAGCGCTCGATGAGCTCGAAACCGCATACGTGATGTACCAGGCCCTTGCGCCGGGCCTTGGTGACAGGCTTCGAGACGAGGTCGCATCGAGGGTGCAGGTGATATCCGAGTACCCGCTCGCCTATCCCGAATGGGAGAGCCCGGCGAGGCGTACGACTCTCGCCAGGTTCCCGTATTCGATTTTCTACCGGGTTTACGAAACCGAAGTGCGCATCCTGGCGGTTTTGTATGCCAGACTTGATCCCGCCGAGATCATGCGCCGCGTGTTGGGATGACGCGCCGGGGGTACGCGCCGAGGCCATCGGCTACCGCACCCTCGACCGCGCTGACCAGTGACATGTTCAGGCCTGCGTGGCGCGGTCGTGTTCGAGTTCGTCGCGCACCAGTTGGTTGCCGCAGCTTTCGCACAGCCGCAGGGCGGCGTCCCATTGCGCCTCCGCTTCGCCGGGCCGCGTGCGACGCCACAGCAACGCCAGATGGCCGGTCGCGGCGGCCTGCAATTCCAGGCGGCCGAGGGGGCCGGCCTGCGCCAGGGCCTGCTGCAGCGCGGCTTCGGCGTCGGATTGTCGGCCGGCGTCGCGCAGAGCGCGCCCGAGCTGGATGCGCGCGTCACAGGCGTGGACGGCGTTGCCCAGCTTTTCGCAGCCCGCCAGCGCCTCACGCTGCAGCTCGATGGCGGCGTTCAAGTTGCCGCGCGCGTGGGCCAGCATGCCTTGGGCCGTGCGGGTCAGGGCGCAGCCCAACTCGTTGCCCGCCTCCCGCTCAAGGCGCAGGCTTTCCTTGAGCGGCGCGGAAGCCAGTTCCGCGTTTCCCAGCGCGATCTGCAGCACCGCGAGATTCCGCAGGGTGATGGCCAACACTCCCAGGTTGCCCGCTTCGCGATTGAGCATCACCGAACGCCGGGTTGCGTGCAGCGCGTCGCGGTACCTTCCGGTGAGAGTCAGGTGCGCGCCCAGAACGCTGAGCGTTGTGGCTTCTCCGCGATGGTCGCCGACAGGCTGCTGTAACTGGAGGGCGCGTCGCAGGGGCGCCTCAACCTCACTTCCGCGCCCGAGGTTGAGCAGAACCGAGGCATAATTGGCCAGCACGGTGGCAGCCACGCGCGGCTCGCCTGCGTGTTCGGCGATTTCGGCGGCCTGGCGGAACTCCTCCAATGCGTCCTCGCGGCGCCCCATATGGAACAGCACGATGGCGCGGTCCTGCCGGAAGGGCGCGTGGAGGGGATTGAAGCGCAGGGCGGAATCGAGCCCCTGCAGCGCGTCGGCCAGCCGCCCCAGGTGCATGCGGACAACGGCCAGGTTTCCGTTCAGGGCGGCCAGCGTTTCGTGGTCCGCGGCGTCGGTCAGGCTGAGGGCTTGCAGGTACTCTTGCTCCGCTTCGGCAAAGCGCCAGGCATGACGCGCGACGTTGGCTCGCGAAGTGTGCAGCATGCGCGCGGCCTCGGGGACGGCGGCGTGGGTCTCGGCGCCCTGCAGGGCAAGACTTGCCTGCTCGGGGTGGCCGAGGCTGGCCAGCGCGTCGGCGACCTTGGTCAGCGCGGTCAGGCGCTGCACAGGGCTTGCCAGCGGGTGCGCGGCGCAGGCGCGCCAGGCTGCCTGGGCCGCGGTGTAGTCGAACTTTCCTTCGGCCCAGCGCGCGGCCAGCAGCAGGTACTCCAGTTCGCGGCGCAGCAGGCCAAGGCTGCGGGTGGTGCGCCCGACGACGTGCTGGCCCTGGTGGGCGTGCCAGGCCAGCTCGGCGGCCAAGGGCCCCCGTTCGGCCGGCGGGATCAGCTCTTCAAGGATGCCCAGCGCCAGCCTGTGCAGCGCGCGGCGAGGGCTTGGCGGGTGCAGCTCGTAGGCCGCGTCGCGCAGCAGTGCGTGCCGGAAGAAGTAGGCCGTCTCGGCATCCATTGCAGCATTCTGCCTGCCTTCGGCGCGGCAGTCACTGCAGGCGTTCGAGGCCTAACTTGGGCGCCCACTCGCGTAGCTGGTAGCGCGCGACCTCGTGCTGCCGGAACGGGTCGTGGTCGAGCGCGGCGTCGGCCTGCTCGAGGCTCTCGGCCTGCATCAGCAGCATGCCGCCGGTGCGCGGCACGAACGGCCCGCTGGCAAGCAGCAACCCGCGCTGCTGCAGCCCGGCCAGGAACTCGCGGTGCGCGGGCGTGTGCAACTCCACCTCGTCGATGGGCTTGATGTAGTCGATTGTGACGATGAAGTAGGGCACGTGAAGTCCCGAGTAACGAGGTAAAGACAGAGGCCGAAGGCAGTTCCCTGACCTCCGGCCTCTGAACTCTGATCTCTAGAATGGCGGCTCTTCGCCGCCGCCTTCGGGCAGGCTGGTGGCGTAGTCGTCGTAGCCGCCGGGGCCGCCGCCGTAGTCATCGCCGCCGCCCTGGTTCTGGTTGCCGCCGCCACCCTGGCTGCGGCCGCCGCCCTGGCCGCGACCGCCGCCGCGGTTGCCGCCACCGCCGCCGCCTTCACCGCCGCCCG